>JAFZTS010000044.1 GCA_017618715.1 Bacteroidales bacterium | reverse complement strand
TTCCTCATCTATTGGTTTTCCATATCGTTCACAGATTTTATAATACGGGACATCATATAAGTCAAGCTGCCGAAACGTGCGAAGATGGACTGTTCTTTCATATTTTCTTTCCATCTCCATCATTTCTGCTTCGTATGCTGCCGAATCAAATAGATAGCCTTCATTCATCGTTTGCGGGTCCTCTTCTACGAAAGTCAAGGCTTTATGTCGGCAATTGGAGGATAGGAATAAGAACAGAAATAGCAATAGAGTAATTTTTGGTTTCATAATCAAATTATATTATATTCTATATTCATTTCATTTTTTTGTGATGCTGCCCTTGACCATCGTTATCCGGCTCGGCAGGTTCAGGTGGTTGTACTGAATCTGCGTGGTGCCCTTGTTCATATCCTGTCCTTGCGGATATGCTGCTCCCCCCAACCTGCTGGGCCGATAGCGTCAGGATGAAGCTCAGCGCGATGGCGGTTGATATGAGGCGGTATATAGTGGTCATTCAATGGTTGTATTAGGAGATGTAAAGAGGATTGTTCTGTGTAACAACAACAATGAAAAAAGTCATTTTATTTCAGGGCAAGACAACCAGTATAAACCGAATTAATGTTTCCTCAAAGATATAAACCTACCTTTCCCTGAAGATTGTTCACCAATATCCTCCTTTTTCAAAAGTAAAAGTATTATCCATTATCTTATACTTGCAACAAAATGGATCATAATTACTTCCGAAGTAAGAAGAGTTCACAAATATATCTACATACCCTTCAGCATCAATATACTGTATTTCGTTGAGAAATGCTGGAATATGCGGACCTTCCCTTCCTTTTAACCAATCTATGGCAACATGATACTTGCCAAGGACAGTATATCCAATAAAGCGAGGAGTGGTATGGTAGCTATCCGTTTTACGATCATATTCAACGCTAAAATGTTGACTAACTTCATCTCCTGCTATGATAGCATAGTAGCAGCTATCTTGATAGGAAAGATAAAAATTGAAATATAAACAGCTATCTTTTTCCGCGTTAGGACGACGATGAGTATACTTATTTTGATAATCGTCGAGTATTTCTTCTACCAAAGTCTTCGGTAATGTGTCTTTCGATACAATAGACTCCTCCGATGGAGCAGAATTTTCCTTAATATCTCTCTTCTGGGAACTACTGCAAGAGAAAGATATCATCAAAACAAAAAAGATAAAGAATATTGGTTTCATGCGACGTTATTACGGTATTATTTTACGAGTTTATACCACTTAGAACTGGAATATTTTCAATATTACCTTTATATTGGTAATATGATCTTGATTTCTGATAAAATACGTATGCGCGGCATCTAGCACAATTGAAAACTTTAGGTATAAATAAATAATATATACAAAATCCCCATGAATACAAAAAACACCGCATCCGACCTGGCTCTGGAAATTGTGTCATCATAGTAATTTTCTTCATTAAGATAGCATCTATACTCAACTGTTATACCATAAAGGATCATCGCAAGCCCGTAGGTCATCGGGAAAAAGATGGAAAAAAAGAACAAAAGAATGATTAATGTACATAAAGCAAATAGAATATATTTTTTTGTTTTGCTCAAGAACATATGTGGTTTATATAAAATATAGCCACAATGAAAACAAAGGAATGATGCAAACAAACATTGCATAAATAATTCAGCACTCATATAGATTCATTTCTTTTTCTCTTCTATTATTACGTCAGGAATATTGCCCACTGCCGCAGAATACATAGAATCGATAATTTTAAGAATATTATTTATTTCATTATTTACAGAACTAAATCCATACGAAGGAAAATAATTATTAATAATCTTTTTCGTGGCAGAACTTGCTGCTTTTAGTGAAGTAGCCACGGTAAATGATAGCACAGATAAATCACCATTTACATAATTCGTGAATTGATCTGCAACACAACATAAATCACCTAATTTATCTCCAAGAGTTACAACACTTTGGGCATAGCAAGCAGTTTCTGGAGAAAGAAACATTGCATATCCAGCAATTTCAATAGCCGTTGAAGCATAACCAGCAATTGTAATTGGAGTTTTGTCCATTGTGAATTCTGCTGTGGCTACATACTCACCTGTATCTTCGTTGTATTCACAATTCATTACATAATAAGAATTTTCATCTCTCGCTTTATAATTTTCGGCATCCTCTAATTTCCTTACTACTCCTGTACTTCCAGAACCAAACCAAGTATTATTTATTACCTCATTTATTTGCTGAGCAACTACAGCCCTAGTTGAATCAGGGAAAAGTCCAGTATTATCCATTTTATTCACCGGATCACCTCCACAATAAGCATACGGACTGATCCCATAGTACTTTTCTGCCATCGGATCCATGCTGATCCACCTGCCAATGGCTGCATCATTGTGCCGCGCGCCATGGTCGTACCAGTTCAGCCCGAACTTGCGGTCAAGCTCCTTGCCGTTGTACTTGAAGCGCTGCACGTCGCCGTTCGTGCTTTCCGCGAACAGGGCACCGTATGGATAGTAGTGATTGATCTGCTCCACGCTTCCGCTTTGGGAAACTACCACACGGTTGTTTCCCTGATGGTCCTTCAGGTAGAAATGGTAGATGGGGTCTCCGGTACTGCTGAGGGTGAAGTACCCGTTTTCGGTCTGGGCCATAAACAAAGATAAAGTTATTGCAGGTCAAGACATATTCTTAAACCTTAATAATCCTTTAAGCTTTTTATACTATAACCTTTTTCTACTAATGTCGCATTACCTAATTCCAAATCCAAACGGTATAAACAGTAATACGGATCATAATCTGAAATATAAAAATTATTTCTTATATAATCATCAATTAGTGCTTTGTCATCTGCAAAAGATAATTTCCCAAGTAAAAGTTTTATTTTATTTGAAGGAACATTCTTATTTATATTGATAACACAAGTATTATTGTCAATTATTGTGTATCCATAATAAGTCTCTTTCGCAAATGAAAATTCAGAAGTTGTCTGATCAAAATCTAATGGGAAATGTACTCGATAATAATTGCCGGATAGTAAAGCATATAACTCTCCATCTGACATAATAATATCCAATAAGATGTTTAATTGTTGATCTGACTTTTTCTTATATGATTCGAAATCATTTTCTATAATACTCCTATAGTCAACAACAATTTTGGGAATTATATCCTGACACTTTTTTTGACCTTCTATCATTTGACATGAATTGCATAATATCTCAAATGAGAAAGTCAAAAGAAAGACTTTTAAAAAAATAAAAGAAAACTTGTTCATACTATTTAAATAATGAAAGAATACCACCAGGTACTAATATATTAAATGCAAATAACCATCAGAACTAATACCATACAAACTCTCTCCATTATAATCCCCGAAATTCACCGGATCTCCTCCGCAATAGGCATATGGACTAATACTATAGTACTTCTCTGCATTCTTGTCGATGCTATGCCATCTGCCAATGGCTGCATCATTGTGCCGTGCCACTCTTTCACAGCTTCGCGAAGCCATGACACGACGGGCTGGCTTTGTCGATATTTTTTACTATGACCGATAGCAGGCGAGTTCATAAAACTACGCTTCTAAATAACAACAAATGTTTTCATTGATTTTTTTGTGAAAATGGCAGCGGCACTGGCATCAATTCATTGTCTATATGCGGCTAAGGCCGTCCCCATGAATGGGGCCCCTTCCCTTGATTGCTGCAAAGCATCAATCTGCGGGGCCGGAAAATGTGCTGCCCCAATGGCAGCAGAAAATTGCTTACGCAGAAAATATTGTTGGTCGATGTGATGCCCATTCTAGGACCCGGCTTATTTTCTGCACGAAGTGCAATTTTTTGCAGGTATTGGACCTGCACATTTTCTTGCAGAAACAACCAGGCCATTGGGCCGAGGTTGTCTGCCATTTTCACCTTGTTTTAATATCGCGCTTTTATATCTCGCTTTTGTTTTCGATTTGTCGAAATGGACGCTGCAAAGATATGTAATATTTTTGTTTCTTCAATCTATTTGGCCTGATAATTTACACATTTTTCACATCAACAGTGCAAATTGTCTTCGCGAAATCGATTTCCAACCAGTTGAAGAAAAGGCTGACAAACGCTTATTGGATGGTGGTTCTAAAGGCGCAGCAGATAGCACGTTCAGAATGGGGAAGGACATGCTTCAAAACGGTGCATACCCAATCTCGGCCGAGAAAGGTCATGCCGCGATCGGAGGATGACCAATCTCGGCCGTAAATGGTCATGCTCCGATTGGAGCAAGCATTATCACGCGCGACAGAGTGCTCTCTCCAAAAGTAGGATGACCAATCTTGGCCGAAATTGGTCATGGCTCGAGAAGAGGATAACCAATCTTGGCCGAAATTGGTCATGCTTCGAGAAGAGGATACCCAATCCTGGCCGAAATTGGTCATGCTCCGAGAAGAGGATACCCAATCTTGGCCAAAATTGGTCATGCCGCGATAGGAGGATACCCAATCCTGGCCGAAATTGGTCATGAATCAAAATGCGGCATGACCAATCTCGGCCGAAAAAGGTCATCCCGCAATCGGAGCATACCCTTTCTCGGCCGAGAAAGGTCATTCCACGATTTCAGAAGGCGCAGCACCAAACGATGCCGCGCCTTCGGTTATAGAGGATAGAGCGAGAAAGGACTGAGGTTCTATGTTTCGATGTGGGAAATGTCAAGAAAAATCAGCTAACAAGGCTAATATTATGTGTCTCATATCGATTGAAATTCACTTCACATTCTGCCAGTTACCATCGGAATTCTTCACTTGCAAGTCATATCCTCCAGTTTCATTCCTCTTCAGACGTATGGGACGTGTACTTTTTTGTTGATTGTCAGTGCCAATCACTTTGAGTCTATCTGTTGCATTGTCCTTATTATACAGCCGGACTTCTCTTGTAAACTCTAGCAGGCAGGTTTCACCTCCTCCACCCGTTGGAATAGGCCAGAAGTATTTGAATATACCGTTTGTAGCACCTATACCACAAATGATATAGTCGCCTTCATCGAAATTATATGGAGTCCAAATCTGGTATGTTTGACCATCTTCAAGAACTATTTCATCAATTTTGTTTATTACATCATGATAAAACTCTTCTCCGAAAGGACCAGGAAAGTCTATCATATATTCCTTCCCTTCCCACCAATCAAAGTCATACAAGAGACCGTTTTCGTATTCATTAATCCACATATAAACCAATGGTCCTTCTTCGCGAAGCAGACAGTACGGTTCCTGTTCGTCATTCCGATACACTGCGTTGTAAATAACTCCCTCAACGGGCATCTCGTCTTTTACTACGTAAGTGGAAGTGTCACGTCCATACCATCCATATTTGCCTGTCACTTCCGTCCATGTCGTTCCTGCCGGGAAGTATTTGCTCTCACCAAATGCCAACACACTGACGAGGAAAAATGGCAAAATTACAAGAAACTTTTTCATAGTAGTAATAGTTTTATTTGTTTTAATATTTTTGTTTCGTGTGCAAAGATACGAAAAAAAAATAACCGTGTCAAGAATTCCTTAACACGGCTGAATCACATATAAATAATGAATATTAGTAAGTTAGAATACGTATAACGATTATTTCTTGCCCTCTTTTTTAAGTGGCATCCTTTTTTCGGCGGGCCCGCGATCCAATGGAAAACGGCGGAGGAGGTCTTGTATCTCTTTCGAAGGGGAAGCTGCCTCAACAAGTTTACGCTTGATCTGTGACTTGGTGGACTGGAATGACTCCTCGTTCACACATCCTGCATAAAACCACAACTTGTCGGTTTCATACTTATCCTCGCTCATTAGCAGACAAATTACTTTGTGACGTGGTGAAAGATCGATTTTGTGCAACTCATCGAGTAGTTTGCTACGTTTCGAAGATGAAGTACGATATATATCAAGCAGTTCTTCATAGATAGACGTAGGCCAAGGGGCGTTTTCATTGAGTAGGAAGAAACGACGGAGCATGCTCACAATCTTCGAGTGAGAAGCACGTTTTTCGGAGCGCAATTTAATTATTTTTTTCTTTAGTTCTTTTTCCTTGAATTGACTTTTGATGATTTCTTTGTCAAGGTTCTCCTCTTGCTGCTTAAAGGTCGCCTCTCGTTGCTTGAAACTTTCTTGTTGACGTTTAATATCCGCTGCGTATTGCTCCATTATTGCATTGATCTTCTTGATACGGAGCTCAAGCTTTTTCATTCGCTGGATACGACGCAGCCATAGTACGAGCAGAGCCACGATTATAAGTATCGAAACGAGAACAATAGCTGCAACAATATGATGGAAATCCTGTTGCTGTCGCATACGTTCATATCTCCCGTGCGCTTCAGCCACTTCCTTTCTCATTCCGGACTGATTGAAAAGATCCCGTTGTTCACGACAAAGTTTTTGCTGAATCAATGCGGAATCATACATGCCCATTTGCTCAAAAAGGTTTGAACGACGCAAATAGGACATCGAAAGAATCTCTGGCGTGTTATCGGAATGAGCAATTGTCCATTGAAGCAAACTATCTACTTTGCCGTAGTTGCCCTGCTCCATATAATAATCTGCAAGAATAACAAATATACGGCAACTGTCATTCCGAGTACATCTCTCAAACGGTATTTGGCTCAATAATCTTTCGCTTCGCTCTTTTTTGATTCCGAATTTTTGTTGGTAATAGGCGGTATTGGCATATAATGTGGAAAGCGCTCGGTTATCAAGATGTGGAGCGAAATATAGTGCACTATCAGAATAATAGAGTGCAGAATCACCATCATCAAGTGTAAAGTAGGAAAATGCCAATCGGGTATAAGATGAGGCTATCACAGTTGTATCTTTAGTTTGAAAAGAATAAAATAGCTCTTTCCTAAAATAGGACAAAGCCTCACGATAGTTCTCGTTCTGGACATTAATTATTGCCATACGATCATTGATAACCCCCTTCAAATAAGGTTCAGCAAGTAGGTCCACATTCCGTTCGACCTCCAAAAACAAACGATAAGCCTTGGTCATCTCAGCGGCGTATGCCTCCATATCGGGCTTCAGTTGCTGTGCCCTGTCGTGATGGCGAATCCCCTCATAGAGCATGCACTCGGCTTGTTGTGCTGAGGAGTTAAAGGAAGAAAGAGTGGTGTCTCCCTTAGCCAAATCGGGCAGATAATAACTGGTGGCCACATCAAGGAGCGAATCGCAGATACTCTTTTCGGCATGGTAACGTTCGCCCACTTCTTGCAGGGCTTGTTCTGCACGAGCCTCCGTCTCGCGATCTATGTGGCACGAGGAAAACAAGCTTGCAAGCAAAGCAACTATCCAGAATAGATAATCGATGACACTTCTCTTCATCCCCTGTTTAGTTTTTTTGTCTTTGTCATTCACAAATGATTCTAGATTCAATCATCGACAAAGGTATATATATTTTTTTATATGACATATTTTACTATCGCTTTTATTTCTTCTATGGAGCAAATAAATAGTTTTTGTATTATTCATTTTGCAATTTGTAATACTAAAACACTAATGTCTACTTAAAAATGGACATGGTGATAATGTTATTCAAATGATACTGGCTGTAGCACACCAAATGATACTGGTATCCTTCCGCTATTTAAACAGAAAATTGAGGATTCTATTGTCTGGTATTCATATTTTTTGGTTTACTTCAATGCAAGATGCTATTCCATTATTATCTGAGTAGTGTTGGTCCTGATTCGAATAGTCCACCCCGAAAGAAGAATTATCTATCTCAAATCGGTGCATACCCTTTCTCGGCCGAGAAAGGTCATTCCACGATTTCAGAAGGCGCGGCACCAAACAATGCCGCGCCTTCGGTTATAGAAGATAAAGGAAGAAAGGACTGACGTCTTTGCACCTTGATGCAAATGACGGGATTGTCTGAGAGATGCTCCTACTTGCAGAGGATGTTGCAGCCCATTACTGCAAAACCACCTTTACAGCTTTGTCGCCGATCCTTACGACAGCGGTGCTGCCTCGACGCAAACTTGTGGAAATATCGGCCGTTCCGTTGCTGCTGATGTTTCTGCCAAGCATCTGTCCACTCGTATCAAAGACAGATATCTCTTGGCCATCGTTGGCACCAGTGACAATGATGGTGCCATCCCGCATCTGAATCATCACGGGGCGAACAGGTATCTGGGCGATGCCGTCCTCGATGCCTTCGGTCTTCGGCTCCGCCTCTATCCAACAGAGCGTGGCGTATGCTATGTCGGAGTTTTCGTATCCAGCCTTCATGGCATACACGCTGATGTTATATGTCACAGCGAGCGACACTTTCTCTTCGTAATAATTTCGGATATCGGTATCGGTAATCTCGCTGACAAATTCCACACCTTCCGTCTCACTGCTGAATGTCAGCTCACCGTTCTGATAACTGATGGTAGGCATGACGCACTTGGGAGTGTCTTCGTCGAGGGCGACGATGCTCCTGAAGGTGGCCCAAGGATATGTTGTCTGGTAGTCTGCGATAGCACAGGCTGGCACATGCAGCGTCGCATAATCGACATACGACCCCGTGAAGGTAGCATTGCTTGCCGATGGCACACTCACGGCATGGCAATAGACATCGGTCAGATTGGGGCAATAGGAAAAGGAGTCGTACCATAACATGCTTATTGCACCGCCCAAGGTGATGGTGGACAAGTTGCTGCATCCGCGAAAGGCATCTATTCTTATTTCGGTCACGCCGTTGGGGATGGTGACGGAGGTCAGGCCAGTGCAACTATAGAAGGTTCCTTGGGCTATTTCGGTCAAGCCGATTGAGATGTTGACGGAAGTCAAGCCAGTGCAGCCAATGAAAGCATATTCCCCCAGCGAAGTCACTGAGTTGGGGATGTTGACGGAGGTGAGGCCAGTGCAGCCAGAGAAAGCCCTTAGGCCTATCTTGGTCAAGCCGATTGGGATGTTGACAGAAGTCAAGCCGGTGCAGCCATAGAAAGCATAATCCCCCAGCGAAGTCACCGAGTTGGGGATGTTGACGGAGGTTAGGCTGGTGCAGCTATGAAAAGCACCTTCTCCCAGCGAAGTCACCGAGTTAGGAATGGTGACAGAGGTGAGGTCAGCTGAACCGCAGAAAGCATAATTTCGTATCTCAGCTACGCCGTCGGGGATTATAAGCTCTTTGATTTCTTCGTTGTTCAGATACAGTTTATGGGCCAAAGAAAGCGGATTGCTCGAATTATTCAAAAAATGAATCTCGCACCATGCTGCAAGATCAGTAATATTGACGGAGGTGAGGCTGGTGCAGCCAGAGAAAGCACCTCCTCCGATTGAGGTCACACTATCAGGGATGGTCAGTTCTGTTATTTCCTCATCATTCAAATACAGCCTATGAGCATAGTAAAGCGGATTACTAATTCCAATAAAAAACTGAATCGCACACCACGCTTCAAGATCCGTAATATGGACGGAAGTGAGGCCGGTACAACCATAGAAAGCAGACTCTCCGATTGAGGTAACGCCGTCTGGAATGGTGACGGAAGTGAAGCTTTTGCAGCCATAGAAAGCAAAACCTCCTATTGAGGCCACACCGTCGGGGATTACCAGATCTTTGATTTCTTCATCATTCAGATACAACTTCGCGGATTTATATAACGGACAACTATAAAAATCCGCAAATTTGATTGCGCACCACGCGGCAAGATCCGAAATATAGACGGAGGTGATTTGGGTGCTGTAAAAAGCCTTCTCTTCCACTGAAGTCACAGAGCTGGGGATGGTGATGGTTTTAAGATTGTTGCATTCGTAGAAAGCACTTTCTTCTATAGTGGTCACACAATATTCCTCCCCCTCGTAAGTCACCGATGATGGTATAACAACATTGCCTGAATAACTGTGTCGGCCATTACTGGTTACTTCGGCTTCATGCGTCTTTGTGATAATATTATAATAGACGCCATCAATCTTTACATCGTACGCTCTGGCAAGTGCAGGAATGAGGGTCAAGAGGATAAATAGGGTTGGTTTTTTCATAGAGATAAATGTTTTTGACCTCGCCTAAAGCCGAGAATCTGGTTAAACTTCTTGTATCGTTCCGCTATGTAAACGGAGAATTGAGGTTTTTATTGTCTGGTATTCATATTTTTTGGTTTACTTCAATGCAAGATGCTATTCCATTATTATCTGAGTAGTGTTGGTCCTGATTCGAATAGTCCACCCCGAAAGAAGAATTATCTATCTCAAAACGGTGCATACCCAATCTCGGCCGAGAAAGGTCATTCCATGATTTCAGAAGGCGCAGCACCAAAAGTTGCTGCGCCTTCGGTTATAGAGGATAGAGCGAGAAAGGACTGAGGTTCTATGTTTCGATGTGGGAAATGGTCAAGAAAAAACAGCTAACAAGGCTAATATTATGTGTCTCATTTCAATTGAAATTCACTTCACTATCTGCCATTTTCCATCGGCTTTTCGTACCTGTAGGTCATAACCACCTATTGCATTCCTTTTCAGGCGTATTTTCCGAGTCTCATGTCTGGCGTCCTCATTAACATCCTTAAGCCCATTCGTTCCGTTTTCGTTTTTATATATTTGTACATCTCGTGTGAACTCAAGAAGATAGTTGTCACCATCCCCAAAACCAATGGGTTCGCCAAAGTAATAGTCCAAGATGCCTCTTGTGCATCCTATTCCGCAAATAATGGAGGCGCCGTACAAAAGCTCTGGCTTCCAAATTTGATAGGTCTGACCATCTTCAAGAACAATCTCTTCTATTTGGTTTATAACTTCTTTGAAATTATCTTCCGGACTGGGGAAGTCTATTTCATAATTTTTACCCTCCCACCAATCGAAGTCATACAAGAGACCTTCAACATATTCATCAATCCTCATATAGACTAATGGGCCTTCTTCTCGGAGCAGGCAGCACGGTTCCGATTCGTCATTCCGATACACTTCATTGTAAGTGACACCGTTGATTACCACCTCATCTTTTATGGCGTAGGTGGTTTTTATCGGACCTGTAAGTACATATATACTTTCTTCCACCCAAGTGGTTCCAACTGGGAAGTATTTTCCCTCACCAAATGCAATCATACTGATGAGAAAAAATGGCAAAAGTACAAAAAACTTTTTCATATAATTTTAGTTTTAGGGTTAATATTCGTGTGCAAAGATACAGAAAAAAAAGAACCGTGTCAAGAGATTCTTAACGCGGCTTTTTGCCAGATTGTTGATAATAAGAGATTTGAGAGGTGAAAAATCCTTGTTTTACCCCTCATTTTTAAGTTTTGGTATTGGTCTGGGAACTGGTCCTCGCTCCTGTGGAAAGCGCTTTAATAGGTTTTGGATTTCGTGTGAAGAGGAAGCTGCTTCGGTCAGTTTACGCTTGATTTGTGACTTAGTGGACTGGAAGGCGGCTTCGCTGGTACACCCGGCATAGACCCAAAGGCGTTTTGAATCGAGTTTGCGCTCACTAATCAGTAAACAAATGACCTTATGGCGCGTAGAAAGACCGAGCTTGTCCAGTTCGTCAAGAAGACAGCGACGAGCGGACGAGGACTCACGATAGATGGCAAGCAACTCTTCATAAATGATTGGAGGCCAAGGTGTCCCCTCATCGAGAAGGAAGAAGTGACGCAGCATATCTACAATTTGAGCATGAGAGGATTGATTTATTGCAAGTGAATTCCTTAGTTGTCGCTTCAGTTTCTCCTCTCGGTCTTTGCTTTCCGACATCTGTTTGTCTATTTTTGACTTGCTTTGGGCAAGGTCTGCAGCATACTGGCTCATCTTTGCATTGATATTAGCAATACGGCACTCTAATTGATGTACTCGTTTAACTCGATACAACCATAGAAATAGCAGGAATACTATAGCTAAAAGAGATATTACTGTAATGATTGCTACAACACGCTCATGATGTCTCTGCTTTTGGAGTTCGACAAATCTACCTTGTGTCTCTGCCATCTCTGTTTCCAGTTTGGATTGACTTACAAGTGTATGTTGTTCCAAAAAAGACTTGTGAAGCATTAACGCAGAATCAATCATTCCCTTTCGTTCAAAGAGTTTAGAGCGACGTTGATAGGACATTGAAAGCAATTCGGGCCTTCCATCAGAATGAGAAATCGTCCAACGCAGCAGACTATCAGCTTCATAATATTTTCCTTTTTCAATATAATAGTCAGCAAGGATTGTATAAATGCGGCAACTATCATTCTTCAAACAAGCATCAAATGGAATAATAGCAATTAGGCTGTCGTTCCTTTCATCTTCGACTCCAAAATGATGACGCAAATGCATATTATTGGCATAAAGCGCTGCTATAATACGCCCATCAAGATGCGGGGCCAGAAAAAGAGCTTTATTAGAATAAAAAAGAGCTGAATCACAAATCTCTAATTTATAATACGAATATGACAAGTGCATGTATGACAAAGCAATAGCTGTAGTATCATTCATAAGAAGAGAATAATGCAATTCTTTTTGAAAATAGGATAAAGCTCTTCTTTGTTTTTCATTCAACATATTCACCAATGCCAAACGATCATTGATAACCCCTTTCAAATAAGGTTCGGCAAGTATTTCCTCATTCCGCTCGACCTCCAGGAACAATCGATATGCCTTTCCCATCTCAGCAGCGTAAGCCTCCATGTCAGGCTTCAGTTGCTGTGCCCTGTCGTGATGACGGATACCCTCATAGAGCATGCACTCGGCTTGTTGGGGCGAGGAGGTAAAGGAGGAAAGGGTGGTGTCTCCCTTCGCCAAATTGGGCAGATAATAGCTGGTGGCCACATCGAGAAGCGAATCGCAGATACTCTTTTCGGCATGGTAATATTCGCCCACTTCGCGCAAAGCCTGCTCGGCACGAGCCTCCGCCTCGCGATCGATGTGGCACGAGGAAAACAAGCTTGCAAGCAAAGCAACTATCCAGATTAGATGTTTTTCCACCTTGCTGAACAATTACTTCTGATGGATGATGTCCTCGATGATGTCGAGTTGTTCGGCGCTGAACGACTGGGAGTCGAGCACGCGGAGGTTGTCTTCGAGTTGGGCTACGCTGCTGACACCGATGATGACAGAGGTGACTTCGGGACGGCGCAGGCACCAGGCGAGAGCCATGTCGGCGAGCGATTCGCCACGCTGTGCGGCAAGTTCGGCGAGGTCGCGAATCTGTTGTAGTAAAGTGGGTGTGAGGTCTTCGGGGGTAAGTGCCTCGCGACGCGACATGCGGCTGCCCTGCGGGATGCCGTTGAGGTAGCGGTCGGTGAGCAATCCCTGCTGCAAGGGACTGAAGGCTACATAGCCTACTCCTGCATCGGTGGCGCTGGCGAGGATTCCTCCTTGGTCGTCGTCCTGATAGAGGATGTTGTACTTGCCCTGATAGCAGAGACAAGGCACGTCGCGTTCACGCAGATAGCGATAGGCGAATTCGGCGGCATCGAGCGGCCAGCGCGAGATGCCCACGTAGAGAGCCTTGCCCTGTCGAACGATATCGACAAGAGTCTGCAACGTCTCTTCGAGCGGGGTGTTGGGGTCGTAGCGATGGCTGTAGAAGAGATCGACATAGTCGAGGTGCATACGACGCAGACTTTGGTCGAGCGAAGAGATGAGATACTTGCGCGAACCCCAGTTGCCGTAAGGCCCAGGCCACATGTCGTAGCCGGCCTTGGTAGTGATAAACATTTCGTCGCGATAGGGACGGAAAGAAAGGTCCATCATGCGTCCGAAGGTCTCTTCGGCGGTACCGTAGGTGGGGCCATAGTTGTTGGCAAGGTCGTAGCAAGTGATGCCGTGGTCGAAGGCATAGTGCATCATGGCTTTACTGTTGGCAAAGTTGGAAGTACTGCCGAAGTTGTGCCAGAAACCGAGGGAGAGGGCGGACATGAGGATGCCGGAACGTCCGCAGCGACGGTACTGCATCAGTCCGTCATAGCGGTCGGGATTGGGGGAGTAGATGGGGTCGATCATGGTTGTAGGGCCGCTTTTGCGGCGGTTTGAAGGGTTCGAGGGGTTCAAGGAGTTTGAGGGCAGCCAAAAACGGCCGCGACTAGGACAAAGGGGGCCTGCTTAGGGGGGGGAGAGGGCTTGTCGGGACATTATTCTTCCCCCTGAGCAGGGGGATTAGAGGGGGTCTGTGGGGGATTAGAGGGGGTCTGTGCCTGTTTTTGCTGTTCTTTCGCTTCAGCCTTGGCGGCTGCGGTGTCGGCGTTGAGGGTGGGGTATTCGATGCGGGCGTGGTTGATGGTGATGAGCTGGGCGATGAAGACCTCCTTGCACTGCTGGATCTCGTGGAGGCTGATGTCAGCATCGTTGAGGCGGCCATCGTTGAGGATGTCGCCAACGAGCTTCTCAACCAACTCACGGATACTCTTGCGAGTGGGCTGCTTGAGTGAGCGGGAGGCGGCCTCAATCTTGTCGGCCATCATGACAATGGCTTGTTCCTTGGTCACGGGGTCGGGACCAGGATAGGAGAAGAAGTCGCGGTCGGGCTCCTGATCGGGATGCTCGTTACACCATTTGACGAAGAAGTACCTTACCTGCGAACTGCCGTGATGTGTGCGGATGAAGCCCGTGATGTCGTCGGGAAGCTTTTGCTTCTCAGCGAAGCGCAAGCCATTGGTGACGTGCCGCTTGATGGTGAGCACTGCATCTTCAATCGAGAGGTCGTTGAGCGGGTTGTTGTACTGCTGGTTTTCGGTGAACATGTTCGGGTTGGCGAGTTTGCCAATGTCGTGATAAAGCGAACCCGTTCGCACTAAGGCGATATTTGCACCAATCTCCTTGGCGGCGGCTGCCGAAAGGTTGGCCACATTGAGAGAGTGGTTGAAGGTTCCCGGAGCTTCTTCTGACAGGCGGAGCAGCAGGCCTTTACCCATGTTGCAGAGTTCGACGAGTGTGACGCCAGAAGTGAATCCGAAAATATTCTCGAAGCTATAGATGAGGAGGTAGGACAAGAGCAGAAGAATGGCGTTGATCACCATCATGGTGGCAACGGACGCGGAGACTCCTGCCAAAGTGGCCTGATTGGCGAGAGTGTAAATCAGATAGGTGCTCAAATATCCAATACCTGAAAAGATGCAGGTGTGCATCAGCTGCTTGCGGTCCTGCAGACCATCCTTGAGACTGAACACGATGATCATGCCGACGACGCTTTGGATAATGACATATTCGAAGCGGGAAGGCGCAATGAAGGAGCAGAGCAGCACCATGACGATATGGCAGTAGAAAGCCGTGCGCGAGCCGAAGAAGGTACTGACAATGATGGTGACAATACCGATGGGCACCAAATAGACGGCGAATATCTCCATGTGGCTGGCTATGGACGTCAGGATGGCCATGATGGTGATGGAGCCGATGATGACGAAGATGTTAGTTTGCCGGATATAGACATGGCGACGATAGAGCCCAAGGAAGACAAGGATGCTGCATAGCAGGACAGCAACGATGGAGAATCGGCCTACCCATTCCCAAGCAATACCAGACGAAAGACTACGTCGATGCTGCTGCTCACGGCGGTATGAATTGAGGATATCGAAGGTGCGTGGTGTGACAATCTCGCCGTTGTCGATGATGCGACTTTCGGCAAGCACCACTCCGCTGGTGTAGCTGACCTGTTGCCGCAGACGCCTGTACTCAAGGTTCATGGCGGCGGTGTCGCTGATGAGGTTGCTGCTGAAATAACGCTGCAAAGGCAATGCCTCATAAGCTTGGGCATAAAGCGAATCGTTACGCACGAGTTCGTAAGCCTGCAGTTCGCTTAGCAACCTCTGCTTGGGCACGGTAGCAACCTCATCGCCATCGACGAGGATGACTTCGTCGGAATGCGACTTGGCGAGACGGTCTTTCTCTTCGCCTGTGACAATGCCGTTACGATATATCTGCTCAAGTGTCTCGGCGAGATGTGTACTGGCCTCAACAGAGAGCTTGCCGCTGGTGTTTTGAAGCTGACGCAACGCGCCTTCAGCTACCTTCGAATCGAAAGTATAACGAGGTACAATCTGATTGTGGATGCTGTCCTCAATCTGCATCACGGCTGAGTCGCTGCGGAAGATCGGGAAGTCGTAAGGCGCGATGAGGCGGGCATAACGCCAAGGCTTGCCCACTTCATACTCATAGCGGAAGTTCTCTTGGCGTGGGAAACACCACGTGATGAGGAAGATGGCCAGGAGGACGAAGAAGGTGCGGATGACAATCTGGCGGGTAGTTAGTTTTTGCTTGGGCATGGGAGGGGCGGGCTTAGCCCGTGGTTAAGAGGGATGAGCGAAGCGAACTAAAGGTCGAGAGTCTTCTCGATGCCGCCGGACTGCCCTGCGGGGCGAGCCTTGGCAGGTTGGCGGCTGAGGGTTCGGAGCTGGACAAGGTCCTGAAGCTTGCGGTTATAGGCGGGCAGGTGCTCCAGATGCTCTATGAGTTCTTCATTTGTGAGATCCTGTTCGTCGAGTATGTAGTATGCCTTGCGGGTGTCGTCGAGGAGCATGCGGTTGGCTGTCTCTTCGCCGTAGAAATGACGGATGGCCTCGATGCCTTCAATGGGGTCACTTGCGGGGCGCGGTGTGGGTGCAGCGGGAGCAGCAGGAGCGACGGGGGCAGCAGGAGCGACGGGGGCAGCGGGAGCAACGGGAGCAACGGGAGTAACTGGGGAAGGAGTCACCGTGGCAGCGGGAGTAACAGGCTTGACTGGCGCTGGAGCGGGCTGATCGAAGAGTGTAGGCTCGGGAGCAGGAGTCACAGGGATTGTGGTGGGCTGGTCGAAGAGGGAGGGTTCGGGAGCCGGTGGAGCAGCCGGAGCCTCTGGGACTACTGGTGAAGTTGTAGCCACCGGGGGAACCAGGTCAGGCTGGGTGACGCGTATCGTAGTCTTGCGAAGCTCTTCTTGGAGTGCGGCGATCTTTTCACGTATTTCGCGTTCCTGCTCTTCAAGTTTCTTGCGCTGGATCTCAGCTTCGATGGCGCGGATAATCTCGAGTTTCTTGTCACAAGCATTCTGATAAGCTAGGTCGAGACGAGTGATCTCGTCGTCGAGAGAATCGTCGATGGTGAAGTTTTCAGCCTTGATAGAGGCATCACGGAGTGCTGTAAGAAGGATATCGGCGGCTTCCTGATAGCCATCGAACTCGCCGACCAGATTCTTGCGCTCAGCGATGACTGCACGGAATTGCTGCTGCAGCTCCTTGACCTTGTCTTCGAGCTGAGCGCCAACGATGATGTCGCCGGTATTATGGTTCATGGCGAAACCACTGGCCAGAAGGATGATGCGGACGCTTTCACCCAACTCGTCGTCGTACATGGCACCCCAAATGACTTCGATGTCGCTGTTGAGGCTATCGACGAACTTGTTCATTTCAGCGATTTCGGACATGGAAATCGGATTCTGGTGGCTGAAGCAGAGCTCGAAGAGCAGGTGCTTGGCATCGGTGATCTTGTTGTCCTGGAGGAGCGGTGAGGTACGAGCTGCCTCGATGGCCTTGCTGAGACGACCTTCGCCTTCGGCGCTGCCTGTCGAGATAAGTGCGACACCACCCTTGCGCAAAGTGGTCGAGACATCGGCGAAGTCGAGATTGATATAGCCGCGTTTGTTGATGATGTCGGAGATGGACTTGGCCGCAGTGGTCAGCGTGTCATCGGCTTTGCTGAAAGCGTTACCAAAGTTGAGGTCGGGATAGATGTCGATGAGACGGTTGTTGTTGACCACAAGCAGAGCGTCGCACCACTTCTCTATAGCCTTGACACCTTCGAGCGCCATGAGGATCTTTTTCTTGCCTTCGAATTTGAAGGGAATGGTGACAATGCCGACCGTGAGGATACCCAATTCGTGAGAAATCTGGGCAACGATGGGAGCAGCGCCGGTACCCGTGCCTCCACCCATACCTGCGGTGATAAATACCATCTCGGTGCCATCGGTCAAAGCCTGACGAATAGCTTCGGAATACTGCTCGGCAAAAGTGCGGGCAATTTCAGGCTTGGCTCCAGCACCAAGACCCTTGTCGCTGATGAGCAACTTATTGGGGATAGCGGAGCCTTCGAGAGCCTGCTTGTCGGTATTGATGATGAGGAAGGAGACATCTTCGATGCCGGTTTCAAACATGTGCTCGACGGCATTTGAGCCGCCACCACCCACGCCAACCACCTTGATGATGGAGTGGTTCTCTTGTGATGGCTTGTAGTCGAAATCGAGAGCTGCGTTGTTGATATCGTTCTGATTTTCCATATATGCTTAGTGTTTAATTATTTCTGACCAGTGAAAAGATCTTTCACGAAACGTCCGACAAACTCGCCGAAAGTGGTGGAGGGTCGTACCTCCTCTTCGGGTTTCTGTTCGGGCTCGGGGGGTGTTTCCGGCTCAATTTCGGGGGTTGTTTCGGGGGTTGTTTCCTGCACCTCGACAACCTCGGGCTCAGGTTCCCGATCAGGCAATTCGAGGGAAGGCTCGTTACCGTCGGCTGGAGCGGGCTGCAAGGGAGTTGTTGTGCGGGTCGTTGCTGCAGGACGTGATTCCGGCAGCGGGCTAACGACCTTGGGAGCCTGACAATCCTCGGTGCAGAAAGAGAGGAGAGCCAGGAGGTTGGTAAGATGCGTCTTACGATCGCTATCTATCTGTGCCGACTCACGGAAAGCACGCGATTCGACATGTGTGGTGGATAGACGACGCATCAACAGGGCGGTAATACCGTTCTGATAAGCTGCGCCACCCGTCAGGATACATCCTGCTTCAAGCTGATCCTTGAAACCTGATGCTTCGATCTGGTGTTCGATATTGGCGGCGATCTCCTCATAGCGACAGAGAGCAATGTTGTTGAGCTTGCTCTGAGGGATGGGGAGCGCCTTTTCGGCAAACATGGCACTGGGCGTGTTGCCTGTTGGTGATTCAGGGGTTACCTCCTGCGTGACATCGCTCCAATCGCGCTTGATGCGTTCGGCATCCTCGTAAGAGCAACCTGCAGATTGGATGTCGAGGGTAACACATTCGCCGCCCAAAGGAATGACGGCAAGGTGCTTGAGGTCTCCGCCCTTATAGATTGAAACGGTGGTAGTTGCTGCCCCCATGTCAACGAGGACACATCCCTTCTGCCGTTCAGTATTTTTAAGGATGCTGGCCGTAGCAAGGGGCAGGACAATATAATCGACGATGCGGACTCCTGCTCGCTCCATGGCGGCACGGATGCTTTCGCGGATACGCTTCTCGCCCACGACGAGCTGATACTGGTTCTGTCCGATGGGCAAGGAGGCCAGCACATCGTAGTCGGGAATCTTGACCGAAGGCTGTTGAACGAGGGAATGCAGCGACATACCACCCACACCAACGTAGGCGGCGGAAATGGGTGTGCGCATGCGATTGCCAAGCTTCTGAATGAGGGCGCGGATATGCATGGCCGTCTTTTCGACATTGACGATACGGCCATGGCTGATGCAGTCGGTCGAGGCTTCGCTCTCGATCTGTATATTGGTGAGTGTTCCTTTCAGCATGTCTTTTTGGGCTGCGACGGCCATGATGCGTGAGGAACCCAACTGGATGGCACAAATAAGGAGGGTCATGGGGAGGGTTGAAGGGTTTGAGGGGTTCAAGAGTTCGAGGGGTTCAAGAGTTCGAGGGGGTTGAGGGTTATTTTTCGCCTACGACTTGGCCATGGAATTTGACGTTGATGGTCTTGTAGTAGTTCCAGCCCTTGCGAGGGAGGACCTTGTCGTAGAATGTTCGTACGTTGTTGAGTTTTTGCTTGATGTCATCGAAAGAGCCGACCAAGATGGTGTGGTCGCCGATGCGTGGGATGAGTTCGGCATCACCATTTTCGCGAATATGAATCTGCGTCACTTCGGCCGACCAGAAGTCATCGTCTTTGAGGAAGAGTGCAAAGTCGTGGAGGGGCTGGATGTGACGAGGCTTGACAAAGCCGGTGACAAGGGGCAGCTGGATGGCTGTACCGAATTGTGCCGGCATCATGGCTCCATCACGATCGATATAGAAATCGACCATGGGGTGGCCATCGACAGCATTGACAGACACAGCACTTTTGACGCGGATAATCGGGTTACGCTGCTCGATATCAATGCGAAGCATG
Organism: Bacteroidales bacterium; assembly: GCA_017618715.1. Lineage (GTDB taxonomy): Bacteria > Bacteroidota > Bacteroidia > Bacteroidales > UBA3663 > Liminaster. Next base: position 73,231 of record JAFZTS010000044.1, on the reverse strand, counting down.
CTGTCGGGGGTATGATAGCACGAAGCATGACGCACCAGACGATTCTTCTCCTCGATGTATCTGGCAAGCTCGAGAGTGTTGACCTCAGCGTAGGTCTTGCCCTTACAGTGGAATCCCGGCTTATTGCTCAACAGCTGACGAATGCTGGCCTCGGTGACGAAATGGGCATCGTCGCTCGGATAATCGATCGTGACTCGCATGCCACGATAGCGGGGCTTGGAGCGCCAGAAGCCATAGAGATGACCGGCTCCCAGCAGGTAGCCCAAAAGGAGGAGGATGCCTAATGTCTTGAAAATGGTTTTGACCATATATATTATTATATGTGGCAACCAAGCTTGGTTGCCTCGTTAACGGGGGATGGGAGCGAAAGAGGCGCTTACAGTTCGGCGAGGGCTTGAGTAGCGGGAGCTACAAGACGCTCGATATCGACGCCAGCACCCATCATGACAAGGACATCGAGCTGATGAGCCTTGCGTAGAGTGACAAGATGCTCGACAAGGCCAGTCTTTTCGACCAAGCACTTGTCGGTGCTTTGGATCTTCTCGAGGAGCCACTCGGAAGTGATGCCCGGGATTGGTTGCTCGCGTGCAGGATAAATGGGCAGAAGAATAGTACGATCGGGGATGGCCAGAGCTTCGGCAAAGCCTTCGACCAAATCGCGGGTGCGCGTGTAAAGATGCGGTTGGAAGCAAAGGGTGATATGACGCCCTGCGAACAGCTGGCGCACAGAGTTGAGCGAAGCCTTGATCTCGTCGGGGTGATGTGCATAATCGTCCATAAGAACAAGGTCGGGTCGCTTGATGTAGAAATCGAAACGACGCTTGGCCCCACCAAAGGTCTTCAGTCCACGGCGCAGCTCCTCTTCTGTGCAACCGTTGAGCCAACAGATGGCAAGGGCGGCTACAGCATTATCCACATTGATGGGAGCGGGAACCCCAAGCTCGAGGTCACGGAAGATCAGCCCGCTCTCGCGAATGACAAAGTCAAAGAGGATGGTACCGTTGCCGATGCGGACATTGGTGGCATAGAAATCGAGAAGTTCGGCCTCAACGAAATTTGACGCATCTGTGACAACGTCGTATTCGGCATAACGCACCTCGGCATTCTGACGGCAGTTGACCTTGACACCACGATGCTTGAGCAATAGTCCTCCGGGACGAATGAGCTCGGTAAAGTGGGCGAACGACTCGCGATAGGCTTCCTCAGTACCATAAATGTCAAGGTGGTCGGGGTCACATGAGGTAATGACTGCCATGTAGGGCGAGAGCGTGTGGAATGAGCGGTCGAACTCATCGGCTTCGATGGCTACGAGGTCGCTCTTGTCGCTCAGCATGAGGTTGCTGTCGTAGGGCTTCAAGATGCCGCCGAGGAAGGCGTTGCAATCCACATGGCTTTGTTTCAAAAGATGGGCGATCATCGAGCTCGTCGTGGTCTTGCCATGCGTGCCGGCCACGCAGAGCCCACGTTTCTGGCGCGTGACGATACCAAGCAACTGACTGCGCTTCATCACCTGGAAACTGTTCTGCTGGAACCAGCAAAGCTCACCATGGTCGCGAGGGATGGCGGGCGTATAGCACACGATGCATTCGTTCGGATCCTTGAAAACGGGATCGACCGCTTCGATATTGTCTTCGAAGTGGATGTCGATGCCTTCACGAATCAGGGCATCGGTGAGAGGGGAGGGTGTCTTGTCGTAGCCTCCCACCTTATATCCATTGGCATTGAAATAACGTGCAAGGGCGGACATGCCTATTCCACCTGCACCTACGAAATATAGCGAGTTCATTGTTTTTTGGCTTCATTGATTACAATCTCGGCCACGGCATCGGCAGCTCCGAAGTGCGCCATGGCATGGGCGTTCTTCTCCATCGTGGCGATGCGTTGCTTGTCGCCGACCAACTGGAGGGCCTCACCGACGAGCCGCGCGGGAGCTTCCTTATCTGGGATGAGGATAGCAGCATCGCGGTCGGCCAGCGAACGGGCATTGGCGGTCTGATGGTCTTCGGCAGCCGTAGGCAATGGAACAAAGATGGCGGCCTTGCCGATAAGGCTGACCTCATTGACTGCACCTGCGCCCGAACGTGAGATGACGATGTCGGCAGCACGATAAGCTTGTGCCATATCCTTCACAAAGACCGTGGGATGAATGAGGACGGGCATGGGAGCTCCTTCAGCATCAGTGGGATGCATAGCAGCTACGGCCCTCTCCCACTTGTCGCCATCGGCCTTACCGGTTTGCCAGAGAACTTGTACACCAGCCTTCTGAAAACGTTCAAGTCCTGCGCAAATGGCATTGTTGATGCTACGTGCTCCAAGACTGCCTCCCGTGACGAAAACGGTGGGCAGCTTGGGATCCAATCCGAATGCCTTACGAGCCTCCTCGACAGTGGATGTGCACTCGAGGAGAGACTGGCGAACGGGATTGCCGGTCACGACAATCTTGTCGGCAGGAAAGAAACGCTCCATGCCGGGATAGGCGACACAAATGCGGCGTGCACCTTGAGCCAGCTTTTGGTTTGTAACTCCTGCAAAACCATTTTGCTCATGCAGGATGTAGGGCACGTGGAGCGCTGTAGCGGCCTTAAGGGCTGCTGCACTAGCATAACCGCCCACACCGACCGCAGCATCGGGCTTGAATTCGCGAATGATCCGTTTGGCCTGTCGAATGCTCTTCCAAAGGTCGAACAACACCATGAGGTTGCCGGGATGGAAGAGAGGACGGATGAAACCGCGAACGGGCAAACCGATGATCTTGTATCCCTCGGCGGGAACCTTTTCCATCTCCATGCGGCCTAAAGCACCGATGAAAAGGATTTCGGCATCGGGTTGGGCCTTGCGGATGGCATTGGCTATTGAAACGGCGGGAAAGATGTGGCCACCTGTGCCACCACCGCTAATCAGATATTTCATTTTCGTTCGGTATTGGATTGTCTTGTAATGATTCGGCATTCTCGGCAGCCAGTTCTGCTCGCTCAAGCTGTTCCTGACGAATGATACGGCTCAACGCCAACAGGATTCCGAAGGAGATGCTCGTGCCGATAATGCTCGATCCACCTCGGCTGATGAGAGGCAAGGGTTGGCCAGTAACAAACATTGCACCCGTGCAGACACCTATATGAATAAGAGCCTGGATGACGATGATGAGCGGCAAGCCCAACATGATGAGCCGTATATAGGGGCTCTCGGTGCGCCGCGACAATATGTAGCAACGCACGAATAGGATGAGATAGAGCAAGAGGACGAAGAGTGCCATGAGTGGACCGCCCTCTTCGAAGATGATGGCAAAGATATAGTCGGAGAATGCTTCAGGAAGGAAGTCGCGCATCTTGCTGTTGCCGATGAATCGACCCAATGGATAGCTATTGGCTATGGCCATGTGCGAATAGATCTCCTGACTTTTCTTGCCGCTCATATCCTCTTCCCAAAGAGGTTTGTCGGAATGGTCGTAGATGCGGTTGGCCCATGTGACGGCACGCCCCAGGAACTTGCTGTGTGTAATACCACTTTCAGCCTGCTCCATCTCAGCCGTCGTTGCATTCTGTTCACCACCTTTTGTCTCATAGACGACACGTAGAGCTGCAAGTGACATGATGGCCACGATGATGGCTACACCGATGGTGCTCCAAAGATATTTGCCATTGACACCGCCCAAAAACATGATTCCGAACGATGCCATACAGATAATCAACGCACTCGACAGATTCTGTGTGGCAATGGGAATAGCTACCAAACCGATGATGAGCAGATATGTCCAGAAACGGCGTATTCGGGTACGAGTGCGATAGATGGGGATGTAGTGGAATGTGGCATCGCGTGCGGTGATGAGGGCACAGAGTACCATTGTGACACCCAACTTGCAGATTTCGACAGGTTGAAGACCGGCGATGGAACGAGCCGCTCCCTTCTGTTCCGTGCCTACAAAAATGGTAGTGACGCAAAGACAGAAGCCAAAGAAATAGAACAGCTTGTCCCAAGCGCGGATGGCCGACAGGCTCATGCTTTGTGAAATCAACAGAAAGACGGCACCTGCAAACAGGAAGGTGACATGGCGTACCGCAGGGTCACTGGCATAGCCCCCTCGGAAGGTGAGCTGGCTGGTGGCACTGAATATTTCGACTACAGAGATGCAAAACAGGAATATGTAGATACCCCATATCCAGTAATCGCCTCTCATGATGCTGCCCAAGAAGTCATATTGACCACTTGTTTCTTGTTTGGCAGTGTCTTGTTCTTGCATTCGAGATTGAAATTGTTTTTTTGTTGCTACTATAGCTGCCATGCTTTTACGATGGCCTTCATTTGGTCGCCACGATCCTCATAGGACCTGAAGAGGTCGAAAGAGGCACAGCAAGGCGAGAGCAGGACCGTATCGCCGGGACGGGCGAAAGCTCGGCACTTTTCGAGAGCCTCCTGCATCGACAGGGCATCGGCTACAGGTTTCCCCATGCCATCGAAGAAGGCATGAAGCTTCTCGTTGTGCAGTCCCATATATACAAGCGCAGTACACTTGTCGCGTACCAGCTTCTCGATTTGCGTATAGTCGTTGCCCTTGTCCTTGCCACCCAGGATTAGGACGGTTGGCTTCTTCATGGATTCGAGGGCATACCAACAAGAGTCCACATTGGTGGCTTTCGAATCGTTGATATATTCCACGCCATCCACATAGCCGAGATTCTCAAGACGATGTTCCACGCCCTTGAAAGTGGCGAGGGCGCGACGTATCTCCTCCTTTCTGATACCGCTGAGTCGTGCCGAAAGCGTTGCCGCCATCGTGTTGTAGAGGTTGTGAGGTCCTGGCAAAGGCAGTTCGTCGAGCGGTATCTCGGTAGTGTCGGCTGAGAGTGCAGCATCAAGGACATTGATGACAAGCTTGCCGTCCTTGACGTAAGCACCGGGGATGAGAGGCTTGTCGCCCATTTCCTTCAGACTCAATCCAGTGAATGGGACGAGCTGCGCCCTGAGGGGTTCGATGTGTCCGCTAAATGGATAAATCAACGAACCGTCTGCATAACGAAGGTCAGTATGCTCATTATTAGTCCCTGTATAATCCTCGCCTGTCTGTGGTGCATGGAGACGACGTTCGAGTTCGCGCATCACCGTCTTGTCGCCATTCCAATAGATGACATGATCGGATGGTGTGAGATTCTGGACAATACGGAACTTCGAATTGATGTAGTTCTGCATCTCGTGATCATATCGATCCATGTGGTCGGGGGTGATATTCATGATCACTGCGATGTTGGCGCGGAACTTGTACATATTGTCGAGCTGGAAACTCGACAGTTCGATGACGTAATAGTCGTAGTTCTCGGTGGCCACCTGGAGGGCGAGCGACTTGCCCACGTTGCCTGCCAATCCGACATTCAGACCACCGGACTTGAGGATGTGGTAGGTCATCATTGTGGTAGTGGTCTTGCCGTTCGAACCGGTGATGCAGATCATCTTGGCATCGGTGTAGCGACCGGCAAACTCAATCTCAGAGATGATGGGCGTGCCTTGCTTCATGAGTTTGACCACAAGCGGGGCTGTGAGAGGCACACCCGGACTCTTGATCACCTCGTCGGCATTGAGGATGAGCTCCTCGGTGTGAGGGTGACCATCCTCATAAGGAATCTGGTACTGTTCGAGCAATGTCTTGTATTTGTCCTTGATGGGCGACATGTCGCTGAGGAACACATCGAAGCCCTTGACTTTGGCCAGAACGGCAGCTCCTGTGCCGCTTTCTCCGGCACCTATGATGGCTATTCTTTTCATTTCTTTAAATTATCGAACCTTGAGGGTCATGATGGCAAAGGATGCGAGAATGATGGTGACGATCCAGAAGCGAGCTGTCACCTTGTTCTCATGGAACGAACTCTTGGGCCACTTCAACAGAATCTTGTCCATCTGGCGAAGTTGTGCCAACTGTTCGGGTTTCAGTCGGAACGAGTCATGAATCGGGGCTCGGTTGACAAAACGATATTTCTTACCGATGGCATTACCCTTACGTGCAATGTAATTCTGTCCAAGCACGGAAATACTTTCGATGAGGAATATAAAACAGATGATGGGAAGCAGCAGTTCCTTGCGGATGATAACGGCCATCACTGCAATGATGCCACCGATGGGCAACGAGCCGGTGTCGCCCATGAAAATCTGGGCAGGATAGGCATTGTACCACAAGAAACCAATCAATGCACCGACAAACGCCGCACCGAAGACAACCAATTCCTGACAACCCGGGATATTCATTATGTTGAAATACTGTGCGAATCTTGCATGACTGGAGAAATAGGCCAAAACGACAAGAGCGACACTCATGATGGCAGAGTTGCCGGCACAAAGGCCGTCCATACCGTCGTCGAGGTTAGATCCATTGCTTACCGCCATGATAATAAACGTGGTAACGCAAACGAAGAAGATCCATCCTGCCGCCTGCTGCCAGTTGCCAAGGAACCCGAAGAAACCGGCATAGTCAAGGTTGTGGCTTTTGACAAAGGGCAACGTAGTAAGGGTTGATTTGATAAGATGCCCTCCCTCACGCAGGACGGAATCGGGAGCGAGCCAAAGCGTAAGTCCGACAACCAGTCCGAGAAGCGCCTGTCCGAAGAGCTTGACGATGGGACGCATGCCGTTCTTGTTCTTTTCGCGATATTGAAGAGAAGCGCCACTGAATTCACTGATAACCTTGAGCAGACCCGGCATGCGATCGTATTGCTTGCTGTGACCTTTGAGATAATCGTCGAGGAATCCCAACAAGCCGAGCCAAAGGGTCGTGAACAGCATCAAGAGCATGTAGATGTTGCGCAGACGACCCATCAGCAGACATGGGACAACTGTAGCCACAATAATGATGATGCCGCCCATCGTCGGTACACCCAACTTTTCGACACCGAACGGGTCGATTTCACGATTGCGTTGAGCCTCGGTCCTGTTCATGCGACGCATATAGCGAATGAACCATTCGCCGAACGTCATGGAGATGATAAGTGCCAGAATGAGGGCGGTTATAGCGCGGGTAGAAACGTAGGCCCACATTCCGGCACCAGGCAGGTCGAAGGCTTCGTTCAAGTATCTGAAGATATAATATAGCATTTGAAAAAATGTTTATCAAAGTTTCAAGAAGTTGCGGATACCATTTATCATAGCTTTCAGACCATTGGGAGCAAGTCCCATAGCCTCACGTACCACTTCATGATCGTCGAAGTGATGTTTTACGCCCTTGATGATTTGGTAGTCTTCATGTCCCTTGCCTGCTACGAGAATAACATCGTCGGGTTGAGCCATCATAACGGCCGTGCGAATGGCCTCGCGACGATCGCTGATGGTGATGGCCTTCTGACGGAGTTCTTCGCTGTCGAGACCCGCCTGCATGTCATTGAGGATGTCCAAGGGGTTTTCGTCGCGCGGGTTGTCGCTGGTGAGGATGAGGCGATCGGAATGAAGGGCCGATTCATGAGCCATGATGGGTCGCTTGCCCTTATCACGATTGCCACCACAGCCTACCACGGTGATGATTTGGCCTTTCTTTTTTGCATCGAGGATTTCGCGGATAGTACCAAGTACATTGACCAAGGCATCAGGTGTGTGTGCATAGTCGATGATGGCCGTAAAGCCTTTGGGCGAACGAATGGATTCGAAGCGTCCGTTGACAGGAACGAGTTCCGACATCTTGACAAGCAAGTCCTGATGGGTGATACCTGCGGTGAGTTTACGTGCATTCTCGTTGTTCAGTATTTCGCACGCGGCACCAAAGACGGCGATGAGGTTCGAAGCATTGAAACGCCCAACGAAATGGGTTTGCACCTCCTGTCCTTCGATGAGAAGCGACATGCCTTCGAACGATTCTTCGACAATCCGTGTTGTATAGTCAGCCATTGTACGCACACTGTAACTGCGATGGCGAGCCTTAGTATTCTGCAGCATCACTTCTCCATTGCGGTCGTCGAGGTTGGTGAGCGCAAAAGCTTCCTTCTTCAGTCCGTCGAAGAATGTTTTCTTGGCATGCAGATAGTTCTCGAAAGTTTTATGGTAATCCAAATGATCACGAGTCAGGTTTGTGAAAATGCCTCCGTCGAAGTCCAATCCGTAAACTCGCTTTTGATCCACAGAATGACTCGATACTTCCATAAAAACAAAAGAACATCCCGCTTCGACCATCTGACGAAGCAGGTTATTCAGCTCGAAAGGATATGGCGTGGTGAATGAGGCATTGATAGGACGATCGATGACATAGTTGCAAACGGTCGAAATAAGTCCGCATGGGAATCCCAGCTTGGAGAAAAGCTTGTAGAGTAGGGTGGCAATGGTGGTCTTGCCATTGGTTCCCGTCACGCCGACCAGAATCATTTGTTCCGATGGATAACCATTCCATGCCGAAGCAATAATCGCGCGAGCTAGGGTGCAGTCGTCAACGATAATGAATGTAGGCACTTTTTCGAGCGAAGTGACCAGCTGATGTCCTTCGTCATTCCACCACTGCTTGTCTCCAACCACAACGGCTGCTCCATTTTCGATGATCTGAGGAATAAAGGTGTGGCTATCGACAGTGGTGCCACGTACGGCAATAAAAAGGCAACCTGGCACAACCTTTCGGCTGTCCAGTTGAATGGAGCTTATTTCATAATCTATCGTCCTGTTACCTTCAAGTTGGTATGGAAGGCGCTCCAGAAGTTGACTTAATTTCATATTTTGAAAAAATGATCTTGTTATTTCAACGTAATATTGATGGTTTGTCCCTTGGTCAGCGTTGAACCGGCCACAATAGATTGGCTGATGACCTTGCCGCAACCCGAGATGGTGACACGAAGACCTGCACTTTCGAGCATGAAGAGAGCGTCAGCGGCACCCATGCCTTCGACATCGGGCACCACACCCGGTTTCACGTCCTTGAGTTCCACGTTGCGAATGTCCAGATTGTAGAGCACGCTGTCCAGTCCCAATTCGTTGGTCACTTCGGCAGTGGTCAGCATCGGGCCACGTTTGGCCTTGGGGTACATACCGCGATTGGCCACATTGGCCGAGTCGGGCTTGATGTCTTTGACGGTTCGATAAATGCTGTTGGCATATACTTGCTCGGCAAAATTTCGGAACACAGGTCCTGCCATGTATCCGCCACCAGGGCGTCCGAAGTTGCCACCTGGACGAGCATCGATGACAACGATGCAGGTGTATTGCGGGTCATCGGCAGGGAAATAACCTGCAAACGAGACATAATGACCGTTGCCGACGTAGGAATGGTTGGCATAGCGTTGGGCTGTTCCCGTCTTTCCAGCAATCTTCACCTTCTTCGAACGGGCAGCAGGCACGCCATTCCTGCCGCTGGCAGTTCCTCGTTCGACAACCTCTTCGAGAGCATGGCGCACAGCCCGCAGCGTGGAATCGGAGCAAATCTTGGGATTGACCACTTCAGGTTCGTGGTGATAGAGCACTTGGCCGTCCTTCACCACACGATCGACGATATAGGGACGCATCAACGTTCCATTGTTGGCAATGGCGTTGTAGAAGTTGAGCATATACATGCCGGGGATGCGCGTCTCGTAGCCATAGCTGATCTGTCCGAGCGAAACACTGCTCCACGTGGCATCGCCTACCTTTCGGTTACGGGGACGTTGTGCTCCTTGGAACTCGACTTCGAGATGCATATCCTCGAAGATCTTCATCTTGTCAATCAGGTCGAGGTAGCGTTGCTTGTCGTGTTCGTATGCTCGTGTGGTAAGTTTGGCCAACGAGATATTCGACGATTGAACCATAGCCTCATTAGCTGTCACCTTGCCTACTGGATGGTCATCGCGTATCTCCTTGCCATGGTAGTTCCATGAGCTTGGATGGTCAAAGGTGTTGCCTGTATCCACTTCGGTGTCGGGTGTGATTTTGCCATCGTCGAGCAGAACGGTATAGCTGACAGTCTTGAACGTAGAACCCGGGTCATAAAGGTCCATGACGAAGTGGTTGTAGTCCTCTACACAGTAGTCGCCTCGGCGCTGCAGATTTGAGATGGCCTTGATTTTGCCGGTCTTGGTCTCCATCACCGCAGCCCATCCGCCTGCAGCATTCAATTCGAGGATGCGCTTGTTGAGTTCGAAATCGAGAATGCGCTGCATATCCATGTCGAGCGTCGTATAGACATCGGCACCATCAACAGGTTCCTTCTGCACAATGGTCTGTCGATAGAGTTTCACCTTTTGTGTGAATCCGATGCCGGGTTCGCCATTGAGCAGACTGTCGAAGGTTTGTTCCAAGCCGTTGCGTCCGTGGCCCTTCATGTTCCGACGCACACCATTCACGATGCGGAAAGTGTCCGTGGGGAACACGCCGCCGATGGTCGAGGCTCCCATGCGGCGCTCGCCATAGGGGCGTTTGCGGTTGGGACGGTCTTCGGCAAACATGCCGATATGGTTACGGTTTTTCGAAAAGAAGGGTGCCGAATTTCGGAGTTCCTTGTATTCGAGGTAGGATATTCTGCGTAGTGCAAGGTAGCGACGATTGCCTTCGCGGTAGGCCTTCATCATACCGAGGGCATGTTCAGCAGCGGTCTTTCTGGGATTAAGCTTGTGCATCCATTGTGCTGCAGGACCATTGGGACTGAAATAGTAATCCATCGTATCCTTGGGCAGCAGTTTGTGGAGGACTCTAACCTTCTTTTTCTTCGTCGAATCATAGACCGTCTTGTACCACTCCTGGTCCTTGTTTCGGAAGTCGAAGAAGATGTCGTATTCGGGAGCCGAAGCAGCAATCATGTCGCCCGTTTCGCTATAGATCACGCCACGTATCTGGGGGATGCTGACACTGTCGCGCTTCAGGTTACTGACGAGTTTTTCATAGTGGGGACGATCTACCAGGAAGGTCTTTGTTGCACAGGCAATGATGGCGATGACATATAGCAACAGTACGCCCAGCACGATGCCGAACCTTGTACTGAAGGATGGTGTCCAACCCAGAAGGAATTTATCTATCAGTTTCTTGATGAAACCCATGTCTTATTTTTTTATGATTACTGCAGGTTCGTCACTTTCGATTAAATTCACGTCACTTTCGGCCACACGATTCTTGATGACTTCCGGCCTGTTGCGTGTCGTCAGGTCGCCCCATTTCTCAATGCTGGTATAACGCACATCATTTCGCTCGTTCTTCAAACGGGCGATTTTGATGATATGATCCTCATATTCATAGCGCAACTGGATGTAACTGATCAGCAAGATGATTACGATGAGTATCTTCTGGAAATGCTGCTCATAGAATTTCTTGCTGACAAACGGACCCTGTTCATCGCTGATGACCTTTCCAGCTTCGTCGATGATGTTGAATTTCTTAGCCAAAGTCTTTGTGTAGTTAATAGTTTGCTAATTTCTCTGCGATGCGGAGTTTTGCGGAACGTGCTCGCGGATTGCGCTCCACTTCCTCCTCCGATGCTTCGATTACCTTGTTGTTGACAGCCTTGAGGGGAGCAATGATCTTGCCGTAGAAGTCTTTCTGTACCTCGCCGTCGGCTTGCCCCGAACGTATCATGTTCTTGACGATACGGTCTTCGAGGCTGTGGTAGGTCATCACGACAAGTCGGCCCCCAGCTCGCTTCTCGGAGGCTGGCCTCAGCAGACCGATGGCCGCCGTCAGCATCTCTTCGAGAGCCTGCATTTCGTGATTTACCTCGATGCGCAAAGCCTGGAAGGTTTGGGCGAGCTCCTTCTTCTCTGCTTTTGGACTGATGAAAGGCTTTATCGTCATCATCAAGTCTCCTGTCGTTAGGATGGGTTGCAACGCACGTCGCTTGACGATGGCTTGGGCCATGCGTCGTGCTTGTCTCAACTCTCCGTAAAGGGTGAATATTCTCGTCAATTCCCTATCATCAGCATTAGCCAGCAGGTCGGCTGCCGTGCGTCCGGCTCGTGTATTCATTCGCATGTCCAGTGGTGCATCAAAACGGAAGGCAAAGCCTCGTTCGGCATCGTCGAGATGATGGCTCGAAACACCGAGGTCGGCCAACAATCCGTCTATATGATCCACACCGTAATATCGCATCCAGTTCTTCAGATAGCGGAAATTGGAGCGGACGAAGGTGAAGTTAGAAGGTGTACCCTCGATGTTTTGTTCGGCATCCGGATCCTGATCAAAACTGTAGAGATGTCCTTTGTGTCCCAGCTGCTCAAGGATGGCGCGGCTATGTCCTCCTCCACCGAATGTAACATCGACATAGATGCCATCTGGGTGGATTTGGAGGCCTTCCAGACATTCTTTCAGCATTACGGGTACGTGATATCCTTCTATATTCATTTATTTCCTTCACATACGCGCGAATACGCGATTTTCGAGGCGCTAAATTACACTTTTTTTTCAACTAAAGCAAATATTTCACGAAAAATCAATCAAAAATTGTACTTTTTTTCAATATTCTCACGCATTTTGTTGTTTGGAACGAAATTTTTTGGTAATTTTGCAGCCATTAATTAGCGTTTTCATCTCTTGTCTGAAACCTTTTTGAAATGAGTAATAAAACATCTGTCAACCCTGGAACCTCTCGCGCTACTTTCGGCACCCGATTGGGAGCCTTGGCAGCTGCTGTAGGCTCTGCCGTGGGTTTCGGTAATATCTGGCGATTTCCTTACATGACGGGTCAGAATGGTGGTGCTGCCTTTCTGGTCATCTATGTTGTCAGCGTGTTGATGCTGGGCGTTCCCTTGCTGATTGCCGAGTTCTGTATCGGCCGCTCGTCGCATCGCAATGTGGTGGGCGCTTTCCGCAAGGTTGCTCCAGGCACACATTGGTATCTGGTGGGTATCATCGGACTGGTTGTTGCATGTCTTATCCTCGGATTCTATGTGGTTCTTTCAGGGTGGACCTTACATGCCACCTGGCAAGCGCTGACCAACACGATGTCGGGCGATGACTTCAATAGTTTTGTCAGCAGTCCTGTCGAACCTCTTTTGTGGACCATCTTGGCTATCCTCATCAACGTGGCTATCCTCTTGGGCGGTGTGCAGAAGGGCATCGAACGTGCCTCAAACATCATGATGCCCATTCTGGCCGTTCTGTTGCTTATCCTGGTGGCAAACAGCTTCTTCCTTCCGGAATTCCACAAGGGTATGGAGTTTCTTTTCGTGCCCGATTGGAGCAAGGTGAGTGGTCGCACATGGATTGATGCTATGGGACAGGCATTCTTCAGCCTTTCGGTGGCCATGGGCATCATGGTAGCCTATGGTTCTTATCTTTCCGACAATACCAAGATCGGCAAGACGGCACTTCAGGTGGCAGGTCTCGACACACTCATCGCCATCCTTGCAGGCATCGTCATTTTCCCCGCCTGCTTCTCGTTCGGTGTAGCTCCGGGCGAAGGGTCGGGACTGGTCTTTGTGACCCTTCCTCAAGTCTTCAACTCCATGCCTTTCGGATGGGTGATGGGCTTGTTGTTCTTCGTTCTGGTTACGCTGGCAGGTCTTACTTCTTGCATGAGCATCTTCGAAGTGCCCATCTCGTTCCTACAGGAGGAATGCCACGTCTCGCGTCGCAGTGCGGTAATCATCAGCGCAATCTGGTCGCTGGTGCTCGGCATCGGCTGTTCGTTGTCGATGGGTATGTGGAGCGGTTTCACGATCGGTGGCGATGTGCTGTTCGACTTCCTCGACCATATCACGGCACGTTACATGATGCCTGTCTGTGCATTCCTTACTTCCATCTTCGTGGGTTGGTGGCTCGAAAAGGAGATTATCAGCAATGCAATCACCAATTGGCGAAACGACTCGGGATGGTACCTGCGTCCATTGATTTTGTTGCTGCGCACTATCGTTCCTGTCTGCATTCTACTCATCTTCCTCAGTGGTCTCGGATTGCTCTAAAATGTTGATTTATTAATCTCAATTGATCACTGATGAGTAACGAACGAGCATTGTTTGTGACCAAGCTGGGAGGCATCCTTGCAGCTGTAGGCTCGGCTGTCGGACTTGGCAACATCTGGCGTTTCCCCTATGAGACGGGCCAGAATGGCGGAGCAGCCTTTCTGCTCATCTACGTGTTGTGTGTACTCATGTTGGGTACACCGCTGATGTTGGCCGAACTCACCTTGGGACGTGCATCACATAGCAACGCTGTGGGAGCTTTTCGTCGTTTGGCACCTGGCTCCTATTGGTGGCTCACAGGCATTCTTGGGGCGGTGGGTGTGCTCATGATTGTCGGCTTCTATTCTGTGGTGGCCGGTTGGACACTCCACTATACGGCCATTTCGGTGCTCGATAAACTTTCTGTTGGTGATTTTGCAGCCTACTCCCAAGGCGCCTTGCTACCCTTCCTCTATATGACGGGCTTCGTGCTGCTCAATACGCTGATTCTCGTGGGCGGTGTGCAAAAGGGCATCGAACGATGGTCTAATATCCTCATGCCCATCATGGGAGCGTTGATGCTCGTGCTCTGCATCAATTCCCTGTTACTTCCCGGTGCAGTCGAAGGTTTGAAGTTCCTCTTTCATCCCGACTTCAGCAGAATCACAGGCAAGGTTATCCTTTCGGCCATGGGGCAGTCGTTCTTCAGCATCTCGATGGGAGTGGGTACGCTGCTCATCTACGGCTCCTATTTGCCAAATAGCACCAAAATGGGCAAAACCTCGCTCTTCATCTGTCTGGTCGATACGCTGATTGCCATCTTGGCCGGCATCATCATCTTCCCTGCCTGTTTCGCCTATGGCATTCATCCCGATGCGGGACCAGGCTTGGCCTTCATCACCCTGCCCAGTGTATTCGTGCAGATGCCCGGTGGTTATGTTTGGAGTATTGTGTTCTTTGTGCTGCTGGCCATTGCCGCACTTACTTCGAGTATCTCGATGATGGAGTGTCCCATTGCCATTTTGCAGGAGCAGTTCCATGTGAGTCGCCGACGTGCTGTCCTCGTTGTCTCTGCGATTGCGTGGATTCTTGGCACGGGCTGTTGCCTGTCGTTCTGTCCCGACTTTGCCAATTGGCTGACCTTTGCAGGTTATTCCTTGTTCGACATTTTCGACAAGGTGACAGCCAACGTCATCTTACCTCTCGGAGGACTGCTGATGGCCATCTTCCTGGGTTGGCGAATGGACCGCAAACTCTTGCACGACACGCTCACCAACTTTGGCAAGGACAAGGGCGGCTATATTCCGTTGTTCATGTTCGCAGTCCGTTATTTCGCTCCCATCTGCATTCTGCTCATCTTCCTGAGTGGACTTGGAGTGCTTTAGTCCCTTTATCTCCCTATTTACTCCCCTTATCATCCCTTTTAATCCCTTAGATCAACATGGATCAATGGCTTATTGAAAACCTTGGCCCTGATACTTCCGACATGTCGGGAGGCATCCGACTGCTGATTGTTCTTGGCATCATTCTCGTTTCATACATTGCCTATTTCATCATCAAATATGGAGTGATTCCTGTCATCCAGAAGATTGTCAAGCAAACAAAGACGCAGGTGGACGATATCCTGCTCTCCGAGCGTGTGTGCCGTGCCTTTTCACACATCGTGCCTCCTGTTATCATGACTATTGCTTTGCCTTATGCCCTCCATGGCACCTTCGAAGTGATTGTAATTCGCCTGCTGCAGATCTATATCATCTACGCTGTCTGCAATTTCATTGCGGCATTCCTGCGTGGCATCTTTGACATTTTTGTCCAAGTGAAGGAGCAAAAGGCAGGTTCGCTGAAAGGTGTCCTCCAGACGTTCCAGATCATCGTCTGGTTTGTGGGCATCATACTCATGACGAGTACGGCGATGGGGCGTTCTCCGTTCTATCTCATCACCGGTTTGCTATCGGCCTCTGTGGTTATGATGCTCGTTTTCCAGGATGCCATCAAGGGGCTTGTGGCTGGCGTGCAGCTTGCCATCAACGACATGGTGCGTGTCGATGACTGGATCACCATGCCGTCCCGCGGGGTGAATGGTATCGTCACCGAAATGACCTTGAGCACCGTCAAAGTGAAGAATTTCGACAATACCATCCTGACAGTCCAGCCCTACACCTTGCTCACCGATACGTTCCAGAACTGGCGCGGGATGAAGGAGGGCGATGGGCGTCGCTTCAATCGCAGCATCAACATCGATGTCGATTCCGTGAAGTTCCTCACCGCAGCCCAGGTGGCCGATTATCAGAAGAAAGGCTATCTGCCCGAGACGGCACAGGCTGGCGAAGCCACCAACCTGGAGGCCTATCGTGGCGCCATCTTCAAATACCTTAGCGAGCGACCCGAAATCAACAATAAATTGGCGATGATTGTTCGTCACCTTCCACAGACGGCCGAAGGCATCCCCATCGAGATCCTTGCCTTCACCTATACCAAGACGTGGGAGGAATACGAGGAAGTACAGGCGCGCATGGTGGAATATATGCTTGCACGCACCAAGGAATTCGGATTAAAACCCTATCAGCGCATCAGTGACCGACATTGAGTGTCATTTGCGCTTTCCACCGCATAACGAGTGGACCCCATATTCTTGTCAATTTGTCAAAAAAAGCCCGAAAAATTTGGAGTTTCGGGCTTTTCGGTCTATCTTCGCGCCGCAATATTGCAAAATAACTCACAATGATTGGTAACCATTGAAAAAGTTGCCGATGATTGCTCAACCATCTAAAAAGTTGAACTACTTATTCACTTCCGAATCGGTGTCAGAAGGACACCCCGACAAAGTCGCCGATCAGATCAGCGACACTGTCCTCGATAACCTGCTTGCCTGGGACCCTTCCAGCAAGGTTGCCTGTGAAACTTTAGTTACCACCGGCCAGGTCGTTTTGGCTGGCGAAATCAAGACAAAGGCTGACGTGGAGCTGCGTGAAGCTGTGCGTGCCACCATCTGTCGCATTGGATACACCAAGGCCGAATATATGTTCGATGGGAATTCGTGCGGCATCTTCTCGGCCATCCATGCGCAAAGCCCCGACATCAATCGTGGCGTGGAGCGTCAGAAGCCCGAAGAACAGGGCGCTGGCGATCAGGGCATGATGTTCGGTTATGCCACCAACGAGACCCACAACCGCATGCCGCTTACCCTCGAACTCAGCCATTTGCTTCTTATCGAACTTGCCAAGATTCGTCGTGAGGCCAATTCTCCCATGCCCTATCTTCGTCCCGACGCCAAGAGCCAGGTCACCGTTGAATACGACGGCAAGACCAATCGCCCTGTACGCGTTCATACCATCGTGGTCAGCACCCAGCACGACGAATGGCTCGACGACGATGAGGCCATGCTGGCACGTATTCGTCAGGATGTACGCAACATCCTCATACCACGTCTCAAGGCACGTCTCGATAAGTCCGAAGCTGCGCTCTTCGACGATAATTACAATCTCTACGTCAATCCGACGGGCAAGTTCGTGATTGGCGGGCCTCATGGCGACACGGGTCTCACGGGTCGAAAGATCATCGTCGATACCTACGGAGGACATGGTGCCCATGGCGGTGGCGCCTTCTCGGGCAAAGATCCCTCGAAGGTCGATCGCTCGGCAGCCTATGCCGCTCGTCATATCGCCAACAACCTGGTGGCAGCTGGTGTTTGCCATCGTGCACTCGTCCAAGTCGCCTACGCCATCGGCATTGCCCAACCCGTGAGCCTTTGTGTCAATACGTTTGGCACGGCACAGGTTGCGCTCAGCGACGCCGAGATCTCCGACGTGGTCAGCCGCATCTTCGACATGACACCCCACGCTATCCAGGAGCGTCTGGGCCTGCTCAATCCCATCTACGAGGAGACAGCAGCCTATGGTCACTTCGGCCGTCCTTGCGAAAAGGTCAAAAAGACCTTCACCAACCGCCTGGGCCAAACCAAGACCATCGAGGTGGAGCTCTTCACTTGGGAGAAGCTCGACTACGTGGACCGCGTTCGCGCCGCCTTCGGGCTTTGATTGGTTGGGAGCCAAGCTTGGCTCCCCCTTCTCTCTTGTCTTTGTTGGGAGCCAAGCTTGGCTCCCATCTTATTAACACCACCCTTCCCATGAAACCCGCCCTCTTCACCCTCGCTTTCTCCGCGCTCCTCCTTTCCTGCACCACGCAACCCGCACCCGAGCCCAGCCCCATCGACCGGATTGTGGCTGGCATCGCGCAGACCTCTTTCCCCGATCGCACCATTTCGGTCACTCCCGAGGCTAACGTTCCCGCCCTGCCGCGCCTGCAGCAAACCATCGATTCGTGTTCGCTTCTGGGTGGCGGCATCGTTGATGTGGCAGCTGGCGAGTATCTGCTCAATGGCCCGTTGCATCTCAAGAGCAATGTGAACCTGCACCTCCAGGAAGGTGCTTATCTGCGCTTCAGTGGCAAGGCCGACGACTTCCTGCCCGTTGTGCTGACGCGCTTCGAAGGCACCGAGCTCTATGGACGTTCGCCGATGGTCTATGCTTATCATCAGCAGAACATTGCCATCACTGGTCGTGGTACGATCGATGCACAGGCTGGTGTTGAGATGGGCTGGTGGGGATGGGATCCTGCCGCACACGAGTCGGGCAATGCCTTGCATGGAACGCCGGGCGAACTGCCTGAGAAACCTTTCGTCGCACGTCTGCGTCAGATGGGTGAGGAGCTCACCCCCGTCACGCAGCGTGTCTTTGCTGAAGGTACCAAGCTGCGTCCCACGTGCATCGAGACGTTCGGCTGTTCGCGTGTGCTCATCGAAGGCGTCACCATCAAGGACTCGCCCTTCTGGACCATCCATCCGCTCTATTGCGACAATGTCATCGTGCGTGGTGTGACCATCGACTCGCATTTCCCCAACAACGACGGGTGCGATCCCGAGTCGTCGAGCAACGTGCTCATTGAGGATTGCCTCTTCCGTTGCGGCGACGATGCCGTGGCCATCAAGTCGGGACGCGATGCCGATGGCCGTCGGGTGGGTCGCCCCTCGGAGCGTATCGTCATTCGTCGCTGCGACTTCCAGAGCGAATGCAACGGCCTCTGTATCGGCTCTGAGATGAGTGGCGGCGTGCAGGGCGTATGGATGGACAGCATCCGCATCGGCACGGTAAAGAATGCGCTCTACTTCAAGTCGAACAAGGATCGTGGAGGCTACATTCGCGATGTTCACGTCAGCAACGTCACCATCGAGAAGGCCTATGGAGCCATCCTTCGCTTCGAGACCAATTACTTCGGCTATCGCGGAGGCAACTTCCAGGCACAATACGAAAACTTCGACATCCTCCACGTCACCGCAGAGGAGGCCGAAGCTTATGCTATCTTCTATGATGGTAATGACGAGAAGCCCATCCGCAACATCCAGGTCACCGATTTCCACGTCGCCAAGGCTCCTCATCCCTGGTATCTCTATCGCACTGAAGATTGTTCCTTCGTCGATTGTACGGTCAATGGCGAACCCGTTCCCGAGCATCCTGCCGAGAGTCCCGAACGTCAGACCTGCGATGTTTGGTAAGCGAAATTAACCTACAGCCCAAGCAGCCAGTCGGTCAAATCCTTGAGCATCGCATCGTGATACTTGAAGGTGTCCTTGAAGCCGAAGCCATGTCCTCCCTTCGGATAGACATGCAAGGTGGCGGGGATGCCTTTTTTCTTCATCGCAAGGTAATAGTTCACGCCATTGGGCGAAGGCACGGCGCGGTCGTCGTCGGCAAGCAGGATGATGGCGGGAGGCGTCTGTGCGTCAATCTGCTTCTCGTTGCTGTAGAGGTCCACCATCTCTTGGCCTGCATATCGTCCAATCAGGTGATCGTGTGAACCACGGTGCGTGACGAGCGTGTCCATCGAGATGACAGGATAGAACAGAATCTGGAAGTTGGGACGCACGTCCTTCGGTGCACGAGTGGCCACGGTCGAAGCCAGGTGTCCGCCTGCCGAGAATCCCATGATGCCCACCTTGTTGGGATCGATGCCGAGTTCGGTGGCATGCGCCTTGAGGTAGCGGATGCCGTCATAGACGTCGTTCTGCGGAATCTGGTCGTGTCCGTAGGGCATACGGTAGGCCAACACCACGAGGTTGATGCCGAGGTTGTTGAAATAGGGAGCCCAGCTGGAGCCCTCGTTAACGAGCGACAGGTGACTGTAGCCACCGCCCGGCAGGCACACCACGGTGCGTGCAGCCGCCTTGTTCTTGTCGGCACGGTAGATGTGCATATAGGGTTGAGCCGTCCAGTTCGAAGTGGTTCGTGGACTGTCGTTCTCGTGTCCGTTCAGCTCGGGAAAGTTTCCGTCGGGATAGATCCACACTTCCTCGTAGTCCTGTGCCTGCATTTGGGTCAAAGCCAATCCTGCGATGAGCAGCGTCGAAAAGATTCTCTTCATGTGATGTGTGTTTAATGAATCGTTGATAAATCGTTTATACCGTTAATAAGCCTCATAATTGTCAGCCACATACCACTTCAGCCAGTCGCACGATTCGTAGATGGGACTGTCGCGCTTGGTCTGGTAGTGCAGCCAGTTGTATGCTTCGCGCTGCGGTCCTTCTGGTGTGCAGATGTAATAGCGCTTCTTGTCTTTCTCATAACGGAGGTAGGTCTCCCCATTCGGAGTGGGGTTGGCAGCCAAACCGAAGTGGCATTTCACCTTCATTTCGAAGTCGTCGGTGCAGTCGAGGGCAAGCTTCAGGTAGTGATCGGCCTGGACGTTCAGTTCGTTGTAATGGTAGTCTGCACTCGACCACGAGTATTCCGAGATGGCCCAAAGGTCGCCGGCAGGGGAGGCCTGGAACAGCATGTCGGCCAGATTGAAGGCCACCTCGGCCTTCTTCTCGCCCTTGGCTTCATTGAGCCACTCCTTCATCGAAAGCACTTGCAGACAGAACTGGTATTTGATGTTATCCACCTCGCTCACGTCCAGATCCCATATTTCCGAGCGGTCCTTGCGCTGGAAGGGTGTGTCGGGACGCTGGCGTTTCATCAGGTAGGGGGTGATGCCCTTGCCGCGCAGGTAGTCGTCCGACACTTTCTCGAGGTATTCCTTCGCCTCCTCGTAGTTGCCTTCGCGTATCAGCTTGGTGCCGATGAGTTCGTTGAAGAAGTCCTGGCTCAGGAAACAATACCTCACAAGGCATTCGCCAAGAGGTCCGTCGCCGCCATGCTTCACATAGTGCTGCAGCTCCTGTACCTGCTTGGTAGGTGTCTGGTGATCCAGCTCCCAGCTGTTCGAATCAAGCACGTAGCGGGTGAGGAAGGAGAGCGTCGGGTCCTGTCGCTGATCGACGTAGGCTTGCAGTCGTTTGGCGATCTCCTGGCCATAGAGGCCGTTAAGCACCCCATGCTCGGGCTCGTTGAGGAAGGAACCGACCTCCTTGTAGTATTTTATCTCGTCGGCCACATACTGGTCGAACTTCTCAGGCTCTTCAGGTTTGGGGGTCATTGCCAGCGATGCCGCGAACTTGTAGTGTCGAATCAGTTTATCCATCGACCCGTTACCCGGCAGGTCCTCGGCCTTCGTCAACGTCTGATAAGCGAGGTTCTCCTGCCCTGTGATGAGCTGCATGAAGCCGACGAACGTCTGCCACATCTGCAGGTCCTTCGCCTTGCCTTCGGCCACCACCTTTTCGGCCAGAGCCACCACGCCTTCGCGCTCACGTGTCACCTTGGTCCAGATCTTGTAGTCATCGTCACCCTGCTCCCAGTAGTCATGTTGCGAGGCATGATAGAAGTAGTTGGCATAGTCCTCCAGGATGTAGGGCAGAATCATGGCGTTGGGGTCCTTCCGGTACGCTTCTTCGATGCTTGTCGAGTCGAGCATGCGGTTCACGCAAAGGCTGATGCTGCCGCCGTCGCGCAGACGGAAGTAGATGGGCAGCGCCTTGTCGTACTCTCCCTTTCGGAAATAGATGCCGGCCACATATCCCTCCATGCGGTCGCGTATCTCGCTGGGTTCCCATTGCGAGGCATCGTTGTTCCAAAGGCGCATCATGGCATCGTTGTCGTTCAGCCTCGAAAGGATACGCATCTTGAGGAAGGTCAGGCGCTTCGCCAGGTCCTTGCCCACCTTCAGCTTGTTCGCCTTGTTGAGCACCTCCTGGTACTGTTCGGGCGTCACCTTCTGATAATACCAGAACTGCGTCGATTCCACCAGCTCGTTCAGCTCGGTGTTGAGTTGCAGTAGGGCCAAACCATCGGTCTTCCCCTGCTCACGCAGTGTGCTGACCAATAGGTTGGGTATGGTTTCATCATCGCCGTCCTCGAAATCCTGAAGGCGCAGATAGCGTACCGCATCCTTGAGGGCATCGTCGGCCGGAAGGCCTGCATATCTTCCCCAGAACTGCACCGACTCATCGGTGTGCTGGTCCTGAAGGTTGGGCAATGGTTTTGTGCAACGGAAAAGGTCATAGAACGAAGGGTCGTCGCCGTCCCATCCGCATGCCATGCCGGCAGTCGTGGCCAGCAGTCCGAGGCTAATTGCCAGAAAATAACGCTTGAAGTTCTTCATCGCTGTATTGTTTTAACTGATTTTCGTCGAGGTGATAGAGGATCACTTGGCTGCACATCTTCGGTCGAAGCTCTTCGAGTGAGCGTCTCACGCGTTGCAGCACCGTGGGAGGCACGAACTCATGCCGCACAATGTCGCCCGGGAAGATACGGCCCTCGCCGCGCATGGCCACACCGGTGGGCGGGATGGGCTGGTACTCGACCGACAGGTAGTGGCTCGCGTCGATGGGCTTGAAGCGGGCGGTGTCGCCGATATCCACGCCGCGCAGGATGCAGGTCAAACGCCTGTCGTGGAAGAGCAGGTTCCAGCTATAGACGGGCAGGGCAGCGCAGAGCGGCAGACTGTAGCCGGGCAGATAGCGCAGGTAGGGTTCCACGCGCTTCTCGCTGAGGATGCTGCACTCCTCGTCGGGGTCGCTCAGGTTGCCCACGTTATAGACCATCAATGCGCCGTAATCGACGGGAGGAGCCTTCATGCCCAGCTGGTGCAGGCGGATGGTGGCCGAAAGCGTCGTCCCTCCTTCTGCCTCGAAGGCCGTGCGCAGTTTGTCGAGGAAGTCGAAGTAACGCTCCTGGTTGCGCCGTGTCCAGTCGAAGTCGATTTGCAGTTCGGTGGGGGTCGAAAGCCCGTTCTGCTCCATCATCTGTCTCACGCGTTGCGCAATGAGCCGGGGCAGGGCCGACAGTCCCGTGGTGTCGTTCATCACGTTGGTGGCAAGGAAGACGGTGGGGACGACCTGCGTCTGCGTCGGCAGTGTATCGACAAACTGCAGGGTGGTGGCCGGACTCGGTTCGCCGTTCCTTCTCACCACATCAAAGAGGTGCAGATAGACCTTGCCCACGCGATGCTGTTCGAGAAACGCACGCTCGTCGGCAGTGAGCTTCAGTTCCTGTCGCCAGTAATACACGGCATTGGCAGGCTCCGGCACTTCGCTCCCCCGTGGTGTACACCCGCAGCCCGACGCAAGCAGGATGCCCCAGCAGAGCATCATACACAAGTTCCTGACAAAAGTTGACAGCCCGTATTGCATGGTTTTACGAAGGCGTTCTCTCGGTTATCGCGGCAAAGTTCGGAAGAATTCTCGACATTTGCAAGAAAATTATCCGAATTTTTTATGATAATCCCGCAAATAGTACGTATCTTTGCCCCACAATCCAAAAAAATATGCCCTTCCTTTTCGACTTTTGTGCGCATCCGTCGTATATTGGATGAACGCTCGACGAAAGATTCCGTATGACAATCATCAACAACGACATAATCGAACGATGCCGATGCGGCGACCAGGCCGCCTTCCGCACGGTGGTGCAGGCCTGTCAGCCGATGGTCTTCACCCTCGCCTTTCGCTTGCTGTGCGACGAAGACGAGGCGAAGGACATGGTGCAGGAGACGATGATCAGGGTGTGGGTCAGCTTCGCCTCCTTCAACCCTCGGCAAAGTCTGCGAAACTGGATCTACACCATCGCCATCCGTCTCTGCTACGACCGGCTGAGGCAGAAGGCTCCCCTCGAACCGCTTCCCGAGGAAGAGGAGTACTTCGGTCAATACATTGCCGACGACGACACCGAACGGCAACTGGAGAACCACGAACTCCTCGCCGTCATCAAGACGCTGGTGAGCCGGCTGAGCCCCAAGCAACGCATCGTCTTCACCCTGGTTCACCTCGAAAACCTCGGCACCGACGAAGTCGCACAGATCACCGGCATGGATGCCGCCAGGATCAAAAGCAACCTTTACGTGGCTCGAAAAACTATTCGCGAACAATTAAAACAATTTGGATATGGAAAAGATGGATGAAATCACCCGACGACTGGCAGCCCAACAGCCGACGTTAACCGATCCCGACGCGCTGACCGACAGCATCATGGCCCACTTGCCGATGCAGACGAAGCCACGCGGACAGCAGTTCATGCGTGCGATGCAATGGATATCTTCGGTGGCAGCTGTCGGCCTGCTGGTACTGTTCGTCAGCCAAAGCCATGACCTCATCCAACGGCCCGACGACATTGACTATGGCCAAACCCTGCAACAGCTTCGCTCCGAGAACACGCAGCTCCCCGATGACCTTCCGCCCCGCGAGGCACTTCGCAAATACGTTGAATTGAAACGGTCCAGAACCAATATCTCCGACATCAAACGACACTTTTCATTATAATTCCACATTATGAAACGACCTATCATTTTGGCCACCATGCTGCTCACAGCGCTGACGGCCTGCGACAGCGAACATATCGACATGAACACCATCATCAACGCCGATGGCACCTGCCGAAGAGAGATCCGTTTCAAGGCCGATTCCGCCGCCTTGGCCAACAACTCCACCGATGCACATTCGAATATCCTGGGCATACTGAACGACGACCTTTGGTCATACGAGGTGCAGGATACGGTGTGGGTGAAGGCGTACCGCGACTTTTCGTCACTCGACGAGATGACCGAAGCCTTGCCCCTGCAGGTGGCAGGCCATCAGGTCAAGTCGAAGGCGAAACTCGAGAAGCGATTCCGTTGGTTCTATACCGACTATATCTTCACCGAGACGTTCGAGAGCATCGCCCCCACGTTCGACATCCCTCTGACCAACTATATGGACAAGGACATGGCCGACTATTGGCTGACGGGCAACCCCGACGTCTTGAAGGGCTACAGCGGCCTGGAGATGAAGGACTACCTCGACAAGATGGAGGATGCCTTCCTCCACTTTGTCAACGCCAACATCCTCAACGACCTCATGGATGTGCTGGCCGAACATTATGCCGAAATACCCAATGCACCAGTCAGCAAAGAGGAGTTCCTGGCAAGCAGGCCGCAACTCATCGAGCAGGTTGACCAGCTCTCGACCGATGTCATGAATTATGAACCCGAGAAACTCCTCGCCGAGACTTTCAAAACAGAAGCCTACAACCAGGTGTTGAAGGACGGTACCCCGATATCCGAAGCATGGGAGCAGCGTCAGGAGGTCTATGTCTCGATGCTGACGCTCGATGTGGATTATCAGTTGATGATGCCGGGTGGCATCATCGAACTAAGGGAATGTGTTGGAGGCGTGTTCCGCGACGGCAATCTGCACTATCGGCTCAGTGGCTTGCGGCTGTTGGCGCCCCAATATACAATCCAGGCCACTTCGTGCGGCAAGAACAACTGGGCACTCAATCTTTCGCTGGCCATCATCCTCTTGGCCATAGGTTCTGTCATCGTCTTGCTGCTGAAAACTATTCGACGCAAGAAGACGCTCCCCACTACTCTGCCTTGATTTCCTTGAATCGGCTGAAGGAGGGATCGCGCCGATAGCTTTCCTCCGAACCCTTTGGGACGAAGAGGGTGATTCTTGCGGGATCAAGCGAAGTGCGGTCGCCGAGGATAGTGTCGGGTTTCTGGTGTTCGAGGTGGATCTCGGTGAGGCTGGTGCAGTCGCCGAAGGCATTTTCCCTGACACTGTTCACTGTGCCGGGAATCCTGATGGAAGTGAGGGCGGTGCAGCCTTCGAAGGCTTCGAGGTCAATCTCGGTCAAGCTGTCGGGGAGCTCAATGGAGGTGAGGCTGGAACAGCCGCTGAAGGCAAATCCGCCAATCTTCGTCACACTGTTCGGGATTTTGATCGAGGTGAGGCTCGAGCAGTCGTTGAAGGCACCCCATCCGATCTTGGTCAAGCCATCGGGGAGCTTGACGGAAGCGAGACTCGTGCAGCCGCTGAAGGCAAAATCGCCTATTTCGGTCACGCCGTTGGGAAGGTTAATTGAGGCGAGGCTCGCGCAACCGTTGAAGGCATCTTCCCCTATCTCAACCAAACGGTCGGGGAGGTCTATCGAGGCGAGGCTGGTGCAGTCCCAGAAGATCTTCTTGCTGAGCTTGGTCACATCGTTGGGGAGTTTGAGCGACTTGAGGCGAATGCACCCCGAGAAGGCAGCTTCACCTATCGATGTCACGCTGTTGGGCAGCTTGACCGTGGTGAGGTGGTTGCAGCCTTCGAAAGCGCTTGCCCCGATGTCGGTCACTGTGTTGGGCAACTTGATGGAAACGAGTCCGGTGCTGTCCTTGTAGGCATCTTCCTTGATTTCGGTGATGCAGTATATTGCCTCAATCCCATCCTGTTTGGAGGTGCATCCATCCAGAATGGTTACAGCGAGGCTTGCCGCTGCAAATGCTGTGGATAAAGATATGCTTTTTCTCATATTGATATAATTTGTTTTCAACCGTTCGAAAAGGTCGCCGCAAATATAGAGGAAAATTGTGAGAATAGCAAATTTATTGACAAAAACTTGACAAATTTACTAACTTCAAATAATTGGCCATGTATTTCATCGGTAAGAATGACTATTTATTGAGGCATGTCCCCTAACGTACATTGGAGGACATGGTTCGAAAGGGGGATGTCCCCTAACGGTCGTTGGGGGACATGCAGTAATGGGAAGATGTCCTCTACGGTTCGTTGGAGGACATGCAGCGACGGGAGGATGTCCGCTAACGGTCGTTGGGGGATATGCAACGACGGGAGGATGTCCTCTACGGTTCGTTGGGGGACATGCAGCGATGGGAGGATGTCCGCTAACGGCCGTTGGAGGACATGGCGCGACAGGAGGATGTCCGCTAACGGTCGTTGGAGGACATGGCGCGACAGGAGGATGTCCGCTAACGGTCGTTGGAGGACATGGCGCGATTGAAGGATGTCCGCTAACGGTCGTTGGAGGACATGGCGCGATTGAAGGATGTCCGCTAACGGCCGTTAGGGGACATGATGCGATTTGAAAATGTTTTTCTGTGTTTAGGACCGGTAATTATCCTTCGGCGGAAAGACACTTGCTATTACAAACAATCAATCTTCTACGTCATAAAGCACTCTTTCGTCCGTCAGAATGCTCTATCCCGTTATTCCTTATTCATAGTAAGATGAGGTTGCTATCTTATTCTGCTGAAATACAGGGCTTGTTCCGAAATGGAACGACCTTATGGCCAAATTCTCGGTTTTTCCAACGAATCGGAATCATAATGTCACTTTTGCATTAAAGAAATGCAGTATTTGCGGAATTCTGCGTTTTAGATGTGCAGTTTTTTCCGATTTTCTGCATTTTTTCGTGCGAAGTTGATATATTTGCACAAAAAAGAACCGAAAAACCATGAGCAAAAAACCATTATTTATCATCGCTTGGATGATTTTAGCTTCCCTTGTCAGTTTCGGACAAGGGGAACTCGAACGTACAGTTCGTTATGATGCAGCCTCCGGTTTCACCATCATCACCGACACCATCGGGATTGACCTATCGAGCCTTTCATCCCCTGTTTTGAACATGGAGTTGGAATTCGTGATGGATTATCGTGGGAACAATCTGTATTTCTTCGATGCACGTAACTACACGGCATTTAATTATTTTGATTATAGGGACAAGTATCACCTTGTTTCCGTCTCACCCGGTAATGAAAGACAAACTATCATCGAAATACCACCTAAAACCAGATTTGGGTGGCTTAGTTACTTTTTGTGCTCCAAGAATAACCAATTGTATCTTTGGTATTCGCGAGAATCCAAAAACAAAAAACCAGACCTCTGTTGGGATGACAACAGTCAACGTTGGATCGAGACGGACAATTTTTCGACCACCTGCTACGAAGACGAAGACTTTGCAGTGTCGTTCGAACCACAAGGAGAATGGGGACTTTTCACCTGCTTTCATGACAAGCAGACGGGGTTGAAGCATCTCTTCGATGCCGACATGGACAAGATTGTACGATATCACGACACCTATTACATCATCAGCAAGGCGGTCATCTACGAAGTCAAGGACCCCCGCAAGGGATGGGTGATGGACAATACCCCTTATGATAAATGGGGATACCATACACCCAAGGCCAAAACATTTATCTCCTCAAAATACAAGAGTTATTGGGATTACGAGTATTATATAGGTGACGACCAGAGCACCGACACCCTGTATTTCACAGGATTTATTCACGATGACAACTTTTACGTCTTGGCGGGTAATACGGACGAACTGTTCCTTGCCCAAGTCCGTCCTACAGGCCAACCCAAGTTTCAAAAGGTCCTGACGCTGGAGAAAATGGGGCATGACTTGCCCTTTAGTCCATATATGTCGAACAACTGGAATCCGTATCGGTCATTGTGCATGTTCCATGGGAACTGCAATACCGATGTGATTCTTGATATGAAGTCCGACACCATACATTTCACCTACCTTCGAACCAACCCCGACACATTGCAGTATCTTGGACCAGCTGTTTGGCCAAAGGTATTGAACTATCTGTCCGACAACATCGGGAAGGTGACGATGGACGATGTGGCACAATTTGAGAAGCAAGTTGGTGGAAAGGCCGGTAAGGGAATCAAGGAAAGCTCCATGAATCACTTCTTCCCACAATCTGGAGACAGTCTTTACGAACTGATCACCTATTACCATGCAATAGATGAAAACGATTCATTCGAAGTCGAATATTGCCGTCATAAGGAATCGAATGTCGCAGCCGCTGTTTTCATCGAGTTCGAACAAACACGATACTACCATGTGGAAAACAGATTTTTTGATGAATCAAGAACGATAACAGAAGAAACACTGTCTGAATTCATGGAGCAGTATCTTGCCTCTCCTCCCGACTCTATTAATATGGATAACACAGTTTATCCAAGGAAGTATTGGCATAGGAATGAGCACACCTATTTTCTCATTGGGGACCGTATCACCATCTACTGAGCTCCATTCGCCAATCGATTCTCAAAACAAAGACGTGTTATAACAAGAGTGGTCGCTACGCTCAAAATCTTTCAAAATATTGTCAAAAATCCATCTGACCTGCAAACTATTGATTTATGAAAACATCAACTAAGATACTGATTGGAGTTGCTTTACTCATTGCCGTTGTTTGGGGAGTGAAGATGATTGGCGGTTCAGATAACGACAACAACAACGATAACAATCACGATATCTTTACAGAAGTGGATTCTGTAGAGTATCGTGTGATGAATGATGAAGCGGTGGTGATGGGGATAAATCGTGCGTCCATGGTGGTGGAAGAAGTTCATATACGTTCTGAAATTGAATATAATGGACGAATGTTGAAGGTGACATCGATCAATGAATCTGCTTTTGAGGATTGTGGAGAAATAAAAGCGGTATATATACCCAATAGTGTCACCGAAATCGGCAAGAGAGCTTTCGATGGCTGTTACAGCTTGAATTCGATTGAATTACCCGATAGTTTGACATCGATTAATGATAAACTTTTCTCCTCCTGTGTAAAATTGGCTCATGTGAATATTCCGAAAGGTGTGACTTCCATAGGAGATCGTGCATTCTCGAACTGTAGAAATCTGACTTCAATTACTATACCTGAAAGCGTCACGTATATTGCAGACCGTGCATTCTCCCTTTGTAAAGGACTGACTTCAATCACTATACCTGAAGGTGTGACTTCAATTGGAGAAGAAGCATTCTATAGTAGTCGTGGTTTGACTTCAATACACATACCTAAGAGCGTAACCTTTATTGGAAAAGGAGCATTCTCAGGTTGTAGTGGTCTGTCTTCAATTACAGTTGATCCAGATAATCCTTACTACAATTCTCAAAACAATTGTAACGCTATCATTGCTACTTCACTCAACAGGATTATTGCAGGATGCAAAAATACCATTATACCTGACGGTGTTACCTCAATTGGAGCTGCTGTATTCCTTTATTGTAAAGAATTGACCTCAATCAATATCCCCGAAAGTTTGACATCTATTGATACAGCAGCATTTTACGGGTGTAATGGTTTGACTACAATAGATATACCCGATGATGAGACTACAATTCGATTCTGTGCGTTCTCCGATTGTAGCAACCTGACGTCAATCACTATACCCGAAGGTGTGACTTCAATAGAAGGTTATGCATTCTCTGGTTGTAGCGGATTGACTTCAATACACATACCCGAAAATGTGACAGCTATATGGGGAAATGCATTCCAAGGGTGTGTAAATCTGACTTCTATCAATATCCCCGAAGGTGTGACTGAAATATCTGGAGATACATTCTCCGGTTGTAAAAGTCTGACTTCAATCAATATCCCCGAAAGTGTGACTGCTATATGGGGAAATGCATTCCAGGGATGTGATAGTCTGACTTCAATCACCATACCTGCAAGTGTGACTTATATAGGAGAAGATGCATTCTCTTGTTGTTCAAATATGACAGAAATACATTTTAGGCATAAAAAGACATTACCCGATATTGATGAATCTGATATAGACACTTCGAAAGTCACTCTTTATGTTCCCACTGGTTGTGGGAAGAAATATCGCAAAGATCCTGTTTTCGGCCGATTCAAAAATATCGTCGAAGAATAACTTTTCCCACCAGCAGTAGTCGCGTTAACGATTGATTCCTTTATGCTTCAACAAAGGAATGGTCAAGAGATTTCATAACAAGTCGATGTCTTCCAGAGTCCAATCAAGAAAAACCTCACGTATCATTTCTGCTAAAGTATTATAAACGACCTCGGGTGTATCATTTGTGTAATCATATTCACTATCCCAAAATACAATATTGTTGTCACGAGTATCAAAACAATAGTGATTTCCCCCTCCATCTGGACTAAAGGGAATCAGGTGCAAAGGCATAGGGTTACATACTTCGAAATGTTCAAATTGGTATGCATCATCTATTGAAAAATAGCGGGCATCTTTAATGGGTAAACCTAGAATTTCAGATCCCATAAGATTTATGCCATTACATTGTTTTATAAGATGTTTATATTCACTTGGTAAAGTAACATTCCATTTGCTCTCAAAAGAGCGAATGGAATCCTCCGTAGCAGGGCCATTGATTGTAATGTATTTTTCTGGAATACTATATAGGATTTTCAAAACATCATTAATATCGTTTTCCATAATCGAAAATTCAATAGGTTTCGGGTGCAAATATAATCTGATTTTTGGGTTTACGCAAATTTTTTATACGAAAATATCCAAAAATACGTAAATGTGACGAAAAAGGCGCTTTCCAAAAGGGAAGCGCCTTACTATTTTGGGAAACCAAGTTATCAAACGGAATCATACCACACCTTGGGCCATCATGGCACGAGCGACCTTCATGAAGCCTGCCACATTGGCACCCTTGACGTAGTTGATGTATCCATCGGGCTCCTTGCCGTAGCGGATGCATTGCCGGTGGATGCCGTGCATGATTTCGTGCAGACGCTTATCGACATCGGCAGCACTCCAGCTGATGTGTGCGGCATTCTGACTCATCTCGAGACCTGAGGTGGCTACTCCACCTGCATTGACGGCCTTGCCGGGAGCATAGAGCATCCTCTTCTCGAGGAAGAGGTCGATGGCTTCGGGTGTGCATCCCATGTTGGAGATTTCGGCCACGCACTGTACGCCATTGGCAACGAGCCGGGCAGCATCGTCGCCATTGAGCTCGTTCTGTGTGGCGCAAGGCAGGGCGATGTCGCACTTGCGTTCCCACGGACGCTTGTCGGGGTAGAAGGTTGCCTCGGGGAACTCGTCGGCGTAGGGTGCCACGATGTCGTTGCCCGATGCACGCAGTTCGAGCATGTAGTCGATCTTCGCGCCGCTGATGCCTTCGGGATCATAGACGTATCCGTCGGGGCCGGAGATGGTGATGACCTTCGCACCAAGCTGTGTAGCCTTGGTGGCTGCACCCCATGCTACGTTGCCGAAGCCCGAGATGGCTACGGTCTTGCCCTTGATGTCGATGCCGGCATCCTGCAGCATCTCGTTGACGAAGTAGAGTCCGCCGAAGCCTGTAGCCTCGGGACGAACGAGCGAGCCGCCATATTCGAGGCCCTTGCCGGTGAGTACGCCGCTGAAGTCGCGTGTGATGCGCTTGTACTGTCCGAAGAGGTAGCCGATCTCGCGAGCGCCCACGCCGATATCACCTGCTGGAACGTCGATCTCGGGACCGACATAGCGATAGAGCTCGGTCATGAACGACTGGCAGAAACGCATGATTTCGGCTTCGCTCTTGCCACGGGGCGAGAAGTCGGAGCCACCCTTGCCACCACCCATAGGGAGCGTGGTGAGCGAGTTCTTGAACGTCTGCTCGAAGCCGAGGAACTTGAGGATGGAGAGGTTGACCGAAGCGTGGAAACGCAGGCCTCCCTTATATGGGCCGATGGCCGAATTGAATTGCACACGATAACCGAGGTTGACCTGTGTCTTGCCACGGTCGTCCACCCAAGGCACGCGGAAGATGATGATGCGTTCGGGTTCAACGAGGCGTTCGAGGAGAGAAGCGCGCTCGAATTCGGGGTGCTTGTCGTAAACGTCTTTGATGGAAATGAGAACTTCACGTACGGCCTGAAGGTATTCCTTTTCACCTGGATGCTTTTTCTCCAGATTGGCCATGAATTGTTCAATGTTCAACATAGCGTTTTTTGATTTTTGGTTTAATAGTTGATGATTTTGGACAATAATCTATCTATTTGCAAGCAAACTGTTTTAGGCAACGGGTGAATTTCATGGGCTCGGCTAACAATTTGCTGATGCAAAGATGAGGAAACTAAATGACACTTCCAAATTATTTTGCAAAAAAATTTTCTTTTGGTTGGAATTGTTGAAAATATGATGTATCTTTGCAGCCGTAAATTGCAAAATACCGAATGGATAAACGAAAGAAATATCTGGAGATGGCCCTCTCGGTCGATGACCCCAAAGTTGTCGGCGGCAAGGGTCTGAACAAGATACCCGACCCCGAGAAGGAACCTCTCTGGAAGCGTTACCTTGAGAAGTTCAAGGACCCGCTGATCATTGTCCTTCTCGGTGCCCTCTGTCTCTCAATTCTGGTTTCGGCCTACGAGATTTACGACACGGGCAACTGGCGCCTGCTGTTCGAGCCCGTAGGAGTCCTCTTTGCCATCCTGCTTTCGACGGGTGTGGGTTTCATCTTTGAGGTGAAAGCCGACCGGGAGTTTGACGTGCTCAACCAGGTGAAGGATACACAGCCGGTGAAGGTGCTGCGCCGCCCTTGGAGGGACGCTCACCCGCAAATGTACAGCATCCCGAAGATGGATGTGGTGGTGGGCGATGTGGTGCGCATCGAGAGTGGCGACCAGCTGCCTGCCGACGGCCTGCTGGTGGTTGCCAATGCACTGCGTGTCGATGAATCGATATTCACGGGCGAACCTTATCAGGACAAGTTCACTCCCGACCAAAAGGACTATCACAAGTATTCCGAATCGGCCTATCCTGCCGACCGTGTGCTGCGTGGCAGTACGGTGATCGAGGGCAATGGCGTGTATGTGGTTGACAAGACGGCTGTGGATAGCGAGGAGGGGCGAGGCGTGGCTTTGACGCGCGAAGGGTCGGAGGTGAAGACTCCCCTCAACCGCCAGTTGGACCAGTTGGGTCGCTGGATTTCGTATGCCAGTTTTGCCATCGCCATGCTTATCGTGGTGGGACGTCTGGTTTACTATTTCGCTTTCGGCGACATGCCCGACAAGATGGAGCCGCTCGTCATCGTCGGCTTCGTCCTGCAGTCGTTGATGCTTGCCATCACGCTGATTGTGGTGGCAGTGCCCGAGGGTTTGCCCATGAGCATCACCGTGAGCCTTGCCTTGAGCATGCGCAAGATGCTGAAGGAGAACAACCTGGTGCGCAAGCTTCATGCCTGCGAGACGATGGGTGCAACGACCGTGATCTGTACCGACAAAACAGGTACACTCACGCAGAACCGCATGTCGGTGGTCGAACATCGCTTCTTCGGCGAATATGACCGCGAGGAGCTGGCGCTGGGCATCAGCGTGAACAGTACGGCGGCCTTGACCGTGGAACGCAAGCCCATCGGCAATCCTACGGAGGGTGCGCTGCTGATGTGGCTCGACACGCTGGGCTTCGACTACCAGCAGTTGCGCGATAGCGCCAGGGTGGTGGAGCAGCAGCCGTTTTCGACCCAGACGAAATACATGCTCACCAAGGTGAACAAGGACGACTCCATCGTGACGTTCGTAAAGGGTGCTCCCGAACTGCTGCTGAGCCGCTGCGAGGAGATTGCCGGAGGCGTGACGAAGCGGGAAGTGGAGGACCTGTTGGCTTCGTACCAGCAGCGTGCCATGCGAACCCTGGGCTTTGCCATGCAGCGTGACAACGGCCCCGAAACGTTCATCGGCGTGGTGGGCATTGCCGACCCCATCCGCCCTGACGTGGCCGAGGCCATCCATTTGTGCAAGGACGTGGCGGGCGTGAAGGTCATCATCGTCACCGGCGACACCGTGGGTACTGCCAACGAGATTGGGCGCGAGATCGGGTTGCTCGGTGAGGGCGAACTCGACAAGACCTTGCAAGGCCCCGATTTCGCCATCCGTTCGGACACCGAACTGCGCGAACTGTTGCGCGACTATCGCATCCGCATCATTGCCCGTGCACGCCCCGAGGACAAGGCGCGACTGGTGACGCTATTGCAGCAGAACCGTGAGGTGGTGGCTGTGACGGGCGACGGCACCAACGACGCACCGGCCCTGGCGAAGGCGCAGGTGGGCCTTTCGATGGGCTCGGGCACTTCGCGTGCCAAGGAGGCTTCGGACATCACCATCATCGACGACTCGTTTGCTTCGATCAACAAGGCCATCCTGTGGGGACGCAGCATCTATTGGAACATCCGCCGATTCATCATCTTCCAAACGACCATCAATGTATGTGCGTGCCTGGTGGTGCTGCTGGGTGCCATCACGGGCTTGGATTCGCCGCTCAACGTGACGCAGATGCTGTGGGTAAACCTCATCATGGACACATTCGCAGCTGGTGCCCTGTCGTCGCTCCCCGCCGACCCGAGAGTGCTGCACGACAAGCCGCGTTCGTCGAAGGAACACATCGTGAATCGCCAGATGGGTTGGCGCATCGCCGGCTGGGGTGTTGGCTTCTTCGTCGTGCTGGTGGGCGTTTGGCAATTGCTCTATCACACCGAACTGAAGCAGGTGTCGGAACTCTTCAATTGGGACATGTTGGCCACCTATTTCAAGGACTTCTTCAAAGGACATCGAGGCAAGTTGTCCCTTTCGGCCTACGAACACGGCATCTTCTTCACGTTCTTTGTGGTGCTGCAGTTCTGGAACCTGTTCAATGTGCGCTATTTCCGCACCGATAGCAGTTTCCTGATGGAGGTGCATCGCTTCTTCACCGACCGCGAACGCTTCAAGCAGTCCTATAGCCCAGGCTTCCTGTTTGTGGCTGCAATTATTCTGGTGGGCCAGTTCATCATCGTCAACCTCCTGCCCGACTTCTTCGAGGTGGAACCTCTCAGCCTCGAAGATTGGGGCATCATCCTACTGGTCACCTCGCCCATCTTCATCCTTCCCGAGTTGTGGAGGACAATCAGATTAATTATCGGCAAGCGGCCGTACTGAGCCCGCGATTGCGAAGCAATGCCTCGATGCCGGGCTTGCGACCACGGAAGTTGATATACATCTTCAGACCGGTATCAATGCCGCCGGGCTCAAGACAGGTCTTGCGATAGTGGAGGGCAAGATTGGAATTGAAGATGTCGCCAGTCTCCTTGAATGCCTCGAAGGCATCACAGTCGAGCACCTCCGACCAGAGGTAGCTGTAGTAGCCTGCGGTGTAGCCGCCGCCCATGGTGTGGCTGAAGTTGGTGACGCGATAACGGGGGAGGATTTGACGTGGAATGCCACGTTCCTGCAACTTTTTGGTCTCGAATTCGATGACATCAAGATTCTCGGGAATCTCGGTGAGGGTGTGCAGGTCCATATCGACAAGCGATGCTGCGAGATATTCGACGGTAGCAAAGCCCTGGCCGTACTTGCTGCTCTCATCGAGCTTCTTGACAAGTTCCATGGGGATGACCTCGCCGGTCTTGTAGTGCTTGGCATAGATCTTGAGCACCTCGGGCTCGGTGGCCCAATGTTCGTTGAGCTGCGAAGGGAGTTCGACGTAATCCGACTCAACATCGTAGGTGGCGTTGTAATGGACATCATGGAGCATGAAGTGCATGGCGTGACCAAACTCGTGGAACATGGTGGTGACGTTGTCGATGCTCTGGAGGGCGGCGCCTTCGGCATTCGGACGAGTCATGTTGCATACGTTGATGGTGATGGGAATCTGGCGCACCTCATTGCCCAGCGAATCGAGGACGTAGGTCTGGGGACGCAGGTCGGTCATCCAAGCACCGGCACCCTTGCCATCGCGCGGATAATAGTCGTTGTAGAAGATGGCCACGAGCTTCTTGTCGCGGTCATAGACCTCCCACGTCTGTGTCTCCTTGCTGTAAGTGGGCACCTGTCCGGTAATCTCCTTGAAGGTCAGGCCATGGAGCTTCTCAGCTACGTAGAAAATGCCCTTGAGGACGTTGTTGATCTCGAAGTATTCGGCAATCTTCTCTTCGTCGATGGCATACTTGGCAGCCTTGGCACGGCTTGAGTAGAACATGTAGTCCCAGCCTTCGGGCTCGCAGGTGAGGCCGTCCTTTTTCATTTCGACACGGATGTCGGCAAGTTCCTGGTTGGCTTTTTCGACGGCAGGACCCCACACGGCGTTGAGCAGGTCATAGACGTTCTCCTCGTTTTCGGCCATGCGGTATTTCAGGATCTGTTCGGCACAGTTCCTGAAGCCAAACAGCTTGGCACGTTCGAGACGCAGCCTGACGAGCTCGGCGCAGATGGCCTTGTTGTCCCATTCGTTGTTCTGATTGCCGCGATTGTAATAGGCATCGTACACCTTACGGCGCAGCTCGCGGTTGGTGCAGTACTGGAGCACAGGGTTGCACGAAGGACGCTGCATGTTGAACATGTACTTGCCCTCCTGGCCCTGTTGTCTGGCCATCTCGGCTGCCGCCTGGATGTTGGCCTCTGGAAGTCCGTCGAGCTCGTCCTTCGAGTCAACGGTCACGTAGGTGTTGTTGGTCTCATGCAGCAGGTTCTGGGTGAACTTGGTCTGCAGGGCACTGATCTTGGCGTTGAGTTCGCGCAACTGATCCTTCTGTTCCTCGCTGAGTTCAGCACCGCGTTTGGCAAACGCTTCATAGGTCTTCTTGAGCACCGACATCTCTTCGTGGTTCAGGATCTCCTTTTCCACCTCGGGTTGCTCAATGCCCATCTTGTAGTGCTTGTCATAGACCGTCTTGACGCGTGCAAAGAGCTGCGGGTTGAGGTAGATGCCATCGGAGTGGGCTGTCAGCACAGGCGAGTATTTTGTTTGAAGTTCCTCAAGCTCGGGGGTGGAGTTGCTCGAAGACAGGTCCTCGAAGATGAGGACCGCCTGGCTGAGCAGTTGTCCGCTCTTGTCGAGTGCGGCGATGGTGTTTTGGAAGGTGGGTTCATCGGGGTTTTCGCAGATGTCCTTCACCTCGCGCTTATGTTCCTCCATGCCCAGCTCGATGGCTTCGCTAAAATGTTGGGGCGTGATGCGGTCGTAATCGATGATGCCATATTTGGCGGTAGGTTCGTTGAGGAGCGGATTGCCGCCCTTGTTCTTCTCCCCTTGGGTCGAACAGGAGAGAGTAATTGCACTGATAAGTGCCATGATGCTTAGTGTATTGGTTTTCATTCTTGAAGGGGTTTGATGGGTACAAAAGTACTCATTTTTTGGCCAACTGCCAAAAAAGAAGAGATAAAAGTGAAAAAATAGTGCAAAATCGGAGGGAAAAATTGGACTTATGGGAAAAAAGCTTTATATTTGCACCGATTATACCAATAATAATTATACACATGAAATATCCAACCATCCTTTTGACCTTGGTCGGTCTGCTCGGCTTTACGGCATGTGAGCAGTCGGAACCGACTGTCGAAAACAATCTGACACTTCATTACAGTCAACCGGCACAGTACTTCGAGGAAAGCCTGCCCATCGGCAATGGCAGTCTCGGAGCATTGATTTATGGCGGTGTAGCCGAAGAGCACATTTCGCTCAACGACATCACGCTGTGGACGGGTGAGCCCGACCTCATCCCCTGGACACCCAATGCCTACAAGAACCTGCCGAAGGTGCGTGCCATGCTCGACAAGGAGGATTATCGGGCAGCTGAAAGAGAGAACATGAAGATCGAGGGACACAACAGCGAGCTCTACCAGCCGCTGGGCACCCTGCTCATCACCGACCTGAAGGCCGAGGGCGAGTGCAGTTCGTACTCCCGTTCGCTCGATTTAGACAAGGCAATGGCATACGTTGCCTACGAAATGCCGGACAAGAGCCGTGTGGAGCGCGAGAGCTTTGCTTCAGCTCCTGATTCGGTGATCGTGGTCAGGCTGAAGTCCTACAACACCTCGTTGAACCAGCGCATCCGTCTGGCCTGCCCCCTGCCGAGTGTGATCAGCGTGGAGCCCGGCAAGATCTACACCGAGGGCTACGTGGCATATAGCACCAAGCTCAAGAAGGGCGAAACAGATCGTTTCCATTACGATGCAAACCGAGGCATCCACTTCCGCACCGAAGTGCGCATACAGGCCCCCGAGGGCTGCGTGAATGTGGAAGGTGATACGGCGCTCGTGATCAGCGGCTGCGACGAAGCCATCCTGGTGCTGACCAATGTGACCAGCTTCAATGGTCCATACAAGGATCCCGCCACCGAAGGTCGTGACTATCGTACGGCTGTGGCCCAGCGTCTCGACAATGCCATGTCGAAGAATTACCAGACGCTGCAGGCTCGCCACCTCGAGGATTATCAGCGTCTCTTCCATCGCGTGTGCCTTGACTTGGGACAGACGGCCGACTCGATCCTTGCCCTCGACACCGACAAGCAGCTTTTGCTCAATGATGATGCCGACTATTTCAATCCCGACCTTGAGGAACTTTATTTCCAGTACGGACGTTACCTGCTCATCTCGT
This sequence comes from Bacteroidales bacterium, assembly GCA_017618715.1. Lineage (GTDB taxonomy): Bacteria > Bacteroidota > Bacteroidia > Bacteroidales > UBA3663 > Liminaster. Next base: position 34,129 of record JAFZTS010000044.1, on the reverse strand, counting down.
CAAGCCGTACCGAGGGCGTGCCTGCCAACCTGCAGGGCCTTTGGAACGAGAGCATGACACCACCGTGGAGCTGCAACTATACGGTTAACATCAACGTGGAGGAGAACTACTGGCCTTCGGAGGTCGGAGCTTTGCCCGAGATGCATAACTCGATGCTGACATGGATCAAGCGCTTGCCCAAGAGCGGTGCCATCTCGGCACAGAACTACTACGGCGCTACCATCACCGAGGAGCAGGGTGTGCCCACGTGGGTGGTTTGCCACAACAGCGACATCTGGTGCATGACTAATCCTGTGGGTTATCAGAACGAGAGTCCGATGTGGTGCTGCTGGCCTATCGGTGGTGCTTGGGTTTCGACCCACCTTTGGGAGCACTATATGTTCACGCAGGACCGAAAGTTCCTTGCCGAGGCCTATCCTGTGATGAAGGGTGCAGCACGATTCCTGCTGCAGTGGCTTTACGAGAAGGACGGCTACCTGATGACCTATCCTTCGACGACACCCGAGAATGAATACAAGCTGGCTGATGGCTTCGAAGGCGCGACGTTCTATGGAGGTTCAGCCGACGTTGCCATGATTCGCGAACTTTTGAACGACGTACGCAGTGCTGCGAATGTGCTCTATGGCGAAGAGGTGACTAAGGATGATGCCGCATTCCTCGAACAGGTCAACAAGACCTTGGAGAAGCTGCTTCCCTACAAGATTGGCGCAAAGGGCAACCTGCAGGAATGGTACTTCGATTGGGATGACAAGGATCCGCACCATCGTCACCAGTCGCATCTGTTCGGCCTGTATCCCGGACACCACATTTCGGTGGATGCCACTCCAGAACTTGCCCAGGCATGTGCCAAGACGCTCGAGATCAAGGGTGACAAGACCACAGGTTGGAGCGCCGGCTGGAGGGTGAACCTGTTTGCCCGACTGCGTGATGCCAAGGGCGCATACCATATTTTCCGCAAGCTGATGACGTTTGTGCATCCTCAGAACTATCGGGGTGAGGATCGTCGTCGCGGAGGAGGCACTTATCCGAACCTTTTCGATGCCCATTCGCCATTCCAGATTGATGGCAACTTCGGTGGTACGGCCGGTGTGATGGAGATGCTTGTGCAGAGCCGTTGGATCAGCGAGAATGAGAGTGAGGCAATCGTACTTCCCGCCCTGCCCGAACAGTGGAAGGCTGCCGGCCATATCAAGGGCGTGCGTCTGCGTGGCGGCTACGAGCTCAGCATGGAGTGGAAGGATGGCAAGGTGACCAAGCTTGACGTTGTGAGCCATCGCCCATCGCCCGGCAAGCTCCACGTAAAGTCTTTGGATGGCCAAAGCTGGGAGTTCTAATCCTTCTTCCTAGATTGTCTATAGCATCTAGAGTATCTAGAAAATCTAGAGAATCTAGAATATCTAGATTATAATAAAAATGAAATATGAAAAAGACAGTATTGATGCTCTTTGTGGCAGCTCTTGCATGGGCTGCCCAAGCACAGGATTCCTTGCGAGTAACCATCTTTGGTGACAGTTATTCCACCTTCGAGGGATATTTGACACCCAGATACAACGAACCGTGGTACTATACTCCCGATAACCCCCATCACGCAAAGGGCAACGACGTGACACGCGTCGAACATACCTGGTGGTGGCAGGTCATCGACCAGATGGGTTGGAAACTTGAGATGAACAATTCGTACAGTGGTTCGACGGTTGGTTATGCAGGCTACAACTACGACAACTACAAGCCGCGTTCGTTCAACACCCGTGTAGAGAACCTTGGCAACCCCGACATCATCCTCTCTTGCTGCATCACCAACGACTCTTGGACGGGCGAACTGGTGGGAAACTACAAGTGGGCCAACTGGACCGACGACGACCTGTGGTTCTTCCGTCCTGCCATGGCTCGTCTTTGCAGCGTCATCAAACAGAACTATCCTTTGGCCCGCGTTTACTTCATCCTCAATACCGACCTCAAGCCCGAGCATGCCGAGTCGATGCGCGTCATCTGCCGACACTATGGTTTGCCTCTCATCGAACTGCACGACATCGACAAGCAGTTGGGTCATCCCAGTCAGGCCGGCATGAAAGCCATTGCCCAGCAGGTGATGGACTTTGTGAAGGAGGATCTCGAGAAATAATAATCTGTCTATATCTAATATAGGCATTATCACCACTATCGTCGCAAAAAACTATAGCTATTATATTATTACACAATCATGAAAACAATTCAAATCGCATCATTATCGCTGCTCTCAGTCCTTCTTCTCACATCCTGTGGAGGCAAGGCTGTCAGCCAAAAGGGTCAGCAGGTTACGGTTCGTGTCGAGCAGACAATCGCCGACGGCCCCAAGCTCGTCCGTCTCGAAGTGATGGGCGAGAAGATCATCCGTGTTACTGCTACTGCCGAAGACAAGTTTGCCGACCGTCCTTCGCTCATCATCGTGCCGCAGGACTATCAAGCCAAGTACGAGACCATTGAGCACGGCGACACCGTGCAGGTCAAGACCGCCTTTGTCGTGGCCAATGTGCTCAAAAGCAACGGCAAGGTTTGGTTCACCAACCTCAAGGGAGACATCATCCTGACCGAACAGGCCGAGGGCAGCAAGACCTTTGCACCTTATAGCGCTACGCAGACCGTCTGGACTGCCAATGCCGATGGCCCTGCCGAAGTGCCCAATCCCACCACCTGGAAGGGATGGTCCGCACGCGTCGTCTTCGAGAGCCCTGCCGACGAGGCATTCTATGGCCTTGGCCAGCATCAGGCTGACGACTGGAACTACAAGGGCAAGAACGAGGAACTCTTCCAGTACAACACGAAGGTTTCTGTGCCGTTCGTTGTGTCGAGTCGCAATTATGGCGTACTCGTCGATAGCTACTCACTGATGCGTTTCGGTAACCCCAAGGACTACAGCCAGCTGCCTGCCCTCTTCGACCTCTACGACAAGGATGGCGTCGAAGGTGCTCTCACCGGCACCTATTCTGCCCCGGGCGAGGAGACATTGGTGCGCCGAGAGGATAGCATCTACTTCGAGAACCTTGCTTCGGCCAAGAACCTGCCACGTTACCGACTCGACAAGGCACAGGTGACCTATGAAGGCGAGATCGTGCCCCATGTGACCGGCGAATACAACTTCAGCCATTACTATAGCGGCTACCAGAAGATCTATATCAACGACCGCAACGTCTATACCGAGGACGTGCAGGGAACTGGTGTCCAGGGTGACCAGACCATCTGGCGCACCGCGTGGAATCCCAACGCCCGCAAGTTCGCCGTTCGTATGGAGGCCAGCAAGCGTTATAAGTTCCGCCTTGAATGGGCCCCCGATGGTGGAGAAGCCTATTGCGGACTGCGTGCTTTGGCTCCTGTCCTTCCCGAGGAGCAGGAAAAGCTCAGCTTCTGGAGCGAGATGGTACAGCAGCTCGACTACTACTTTATCGCTGGTGACAACAGCGACGAGGTCATCAAGGGCTACCGCACCCTCACCGGCAAGGCTCAGATCATGCCGAAGTGGCTCTTCGGATTCTGGCAGAGCCGCGAGCGTTACAAGAGTCAGCGTGAGATCCTCGACGCCCTCAAGGGCTTCCGCGACCGCAAGCTGCCTATCGACAACATCGTTATGGACTGGAACTACTGGAGCCCCGATTCTTGGGGTGCCTTCACCTTCGACACCCTTCGTTTCAGCGACCCCAAGGGCATGATCGACACCATCCATGCCCAGCATGCCAAGATCATGATTTCCTGCTGGCCCAAGTACTACCTCACCACCGACAACATGAAGGAGCTTGACCAGATGGGCAAGATCTACCAGCAGAGCATCAAGGATTCGCTCTACGACTGGCTGGGCTACAAGTATGCCTTCTATGATGCCTACGACCTCGATGCACGCAAGGTGTTCTGGCGTCAGCTATACGAGAAACTGGGCACCATTGGCATGGATGCCTGGTGGATGGATGCTTCGGAGCCGAATGTGCGCGACTGCACCGACCTTCCTTACCGCAAACTTCTCTGCGGCCCCACGGCACTGGGTTCGAGCGACGAATACTTCAATGCATATTCCATCGTCAATGCCGAAGCCATCTATGATGGTCAGCGTGGCTACGAGACTGCCATCGAGCGCCAGGGTATCAAGGCCGATGATTCGCAGGCCCTCCTGAAGAGTGCCAAGTGGAACCAGTACGGCTTTGGCAACGACGAGGCTTTCTCGCCCAACAACAATCGCGTCTTCCTGCTTACCCGCAACGGCTTTGCTGCCGAGCAACGTTTCTCTACGGCCACATGGTCGGGCGACATCGGCACACGTTGGGAAGACATGAAGACACAGATCACCGCAGGTCTCAACTTCTCCATTTCAGGTATTCCCTACTGGAGCCAGGACATTGGAGGTTTCTCGGTTGAAAAGCGTTACGAAGCTGCACAGCACTTCTACGATGCCACAGGTCGTGAGAACGAGGATATGCGTGATTGGCGTGAACTCAATGTACGTTGGCACGAGTGGGGTGTCTTCACTCCCATGTACCGTGTACACGGACAGTTCCCGTTCCGTGAGCCTTGGAACATTGCCCCCGAATCGCATCCAGCCTACAAGGCCATTCGTTCCTGCATCGACTTCCGCTATCGCATGATGCCATACATCTATTCGTTGGCCGGCCAAGTATATTTCGACGATTACACCATGCTGCGTCCTTTGGTGATGGACTTTGGCTTCGACCCCAAGGTACTCAACGTGGGCTATCAGTTCATGTTCGGCCCTTCCTTCATGGTATGCCCCGTCTATCAGTACAAGGCACGTCAGCGTGATGTCTATTTCCCCGAAGGTCGTAAGTGGTACAACTTCTACGATGGCCGTCTTGCTTCCGAGGGTGGCGAAACACGTATTTGCGCTGCACCTTACGAGCAGATTCCCGTCTTTGTGCCCAGTGGTTCGATTATCCCATTCGGCCCAGCTTTGCAATATAGTGACGAGAAGCCCGCAGGCACCATTCGTCTCTATGTCTATCAGGGAGAGGACGGCGACTTCACCCTCTACGAGGACGAAGGCACCAACTATGGCTACGAGGCAGGACGCTTTGCCAACATCCATTTCAGCTACAACGATGCACAAAAGGAGCTCACTATCGCTGATCGTGAAGGCGAGTTCCCTGGCATGCTTCAAAAGCGCACGTTCATCGTCGTTCCCGTGGGTCCCGACCATATCCAAGGCTATGATCCCGAAGCCAAGGGCATCGTAGTTCAGTACGACGGCAAGGCTCAGGTGGTGAAGCTGTAAGATCTTTTCTTTATACATTATTACTATTCATTCCTACATGAGACTCTCTCACATCTCTGCCATCCTTATGGCTACTCTTTCCACCAATGCCTTGGCGCAACAGGTAGTGGTGGATGAATATGAGGCACAGTCAACCCTTTTTGTCCCGACCTATGCCATCAGTACCCAGCCCATCGAGCAGCGCATCAAGGATGCCCTCAGCCAGATGACGCTGGCCGAGAAATGCCGCCTGTGCTATGCACAATCCAAGTTTTCGACCCCCGGAGTACCACGTCTTGGCATCCCTGAGATCCACTATAGCGACGGCCCTCACGGCGTGCGTGCCGAAATCAATTGGAACAACTGGGGCTATGCCGACTGGAACAACGATTCCATCACGGCTTATCCTGCACTTACCTGTCTGGCTGCCACCTGGAACCGCGACCTTGCTTTCTCCTATGGCTTCAATGTGGGACAAGAGGCGCGCTATCGCCGTAAGAACGTCCTGCTTGGTCCTGGCGTGAACATCTATCGAACACCGCTCAATGGCCGCAACTTCGAATACATGGGCGAAGATCCGTGTCTTGCCTCCAAGATGGTAGTGCCATATATCATCGGCGTACAAAAGAACGGAGTGGCTGCTTGTGTCAAGCATTATATCTTCAACGATCAGGAGGAATTCCGTGGCCACGTCGATGTAAAGGTTTCCGACCGTGCCTTCCATGAAATCTACCTGCCTCCCTTCAAAGCTGCGGTGGAGCAGGGCAATGTCTGGAGCGTTATGGGTTCTTACAACCAATATCTCGACCAGCACGTTTCCCACAACGAAGTACTCATCGATGAGGTTTTGAAAGGTGAGTTGGGCTTCGATGGAGTGGTTATCACCGACTGGGGTGCAGCTCACAACACCGACGAAGCTATCTTCAATGGCCTCGATGTCGAAATGGGAACCTATACCAACGGCCTCACTACGGAAGCTGGTGATTTCGGCTACGACGATTATTATCTGGGACGTGCCTATTACGAAAAAGCTTTGCGTGGCGAAGTTCCCGATTCGATTATCAACGATAAGGCCGCTCGTATCCTGCGCATGATTTTCCGCACAGAAGCCAGCACCATCAACGCCTATCCTTATGGACGCGTCGCCAGCGACGATCAACTCGCTGCCGCCCGTAGGATTGCCGACGAGGGCATCGTTCTCCTCAAGAACAATCCCATCAAAACCCCAAACTCAAAACCTAAAGCTCAAAACTCCGAGACCCTCTTGCCCATTCGCCCTGAGCGCTACAATCGCATCCTCGTGGTTGGCGAGAACGCCACCCGCAGCCTTTGCATGGGCGGCGGTTCGTCGGAACTCAAAACCAAGATTGAGATTTCGCCTCTGCAGGGCATCCGTGATCGTTTTGGCGACAAGGTCACCATCGACTATGCCGAAGGCTATCGTTCAGGCGGTGCCCACTACGGCCGCATCGACACCATTTCAACCAGCACCTACGACCAGCTTCGCACCGAAGCCGTCGAGAAGGCACGGCAGGCCGACCTCGTAATCTTCGTAGGTGGTTTGAACAAGAACCATTACTCCGACTGTGAAGGAGGCGACCGCCTCACCTATGACCTCGATTATCACCAGAACGAGCTCATCGATGCCCTTGCCACCGCCAATCCGAACCTCATCTGCGTCATCATCTCTGGCAATGCATTCCGTATGCCCTGGCTCAGTCGCGTACCCGCTCTCCTTCAAAGCTGGTACCTGGGCTCAATGGCCGGTGCAGCTTTGGCCGACATCCTCTCGGGTGACGTTTGCCCTTCAGGCAAGACCATCTTCACCTATCCTGTATCGCTTGCCGACTGTCCCGCCCATCATTTAGGCCGTGTCAGCTATCCCGGTGTTCGTCCCGACGAGGTGCCCGAAGCCTGGAGATATCGCCCGAACCGCAATCCACGCTCGGCCGATTTGCTCGCTATCGCTTCCAAGAGTTCTTCCTCTTTGCGTGATGCCGCCCGAAACTTCGATCCCTCGCTGAAGGTGCTCAACACATCGCCCCTTCCTGCCACCCATCGGGGCGCTGGTGACGAAGTAGAGGTCTATGCCGAGGATATCCTCGTAGGTTATCGCTGGTACGACTACCACCGGCTCAATGGCGTAGGCACTCCCAGTGTACTGTTTCCCTTCGGCTACGGTTTGAGCTACACCACGTTCGAATATAGCAAACCCACCATCTATGCGGGCACGGTGAGCGTGGAAGTCACCAATGTCGGGCCCGTCGAAGGCCAGGAAGTTGTGCAGTTCTATGTGAGCGATGTCAAGAGCTCCGTGGTGCGTCCGAAGAAAGAGTTGAAGCACTTCGAGAAAGTCAATCTCAAGCCCGGCGAGCGCAAGGTGATCAGCTACATCATCCGCAACGAAGATCTTTGCTACTATGACGAGGAACAGGGCAACTGGGCGTTCGAGTCGGGCGACTTTACCATCTATGTCGGTTCCTCTTCGGTCGATATCAGAGGCAAGGTCGATATCACTCGATGATTCTCATTGACGGACGAAAGAGCTCTAACCACAACGGTTAGGGCTCTTTCTTTCTTTTTTTGGCGTTCGAAGCGACAAAATAGAAAGGGAATCGGCATAATTGTCGCCATTCAGTTACCGTGTCGTTATATCCCAATCAAAAAGAGCGGAAAAAACTTGTAGGAATAGAAAATGAGCCCTATCTTTGCAGTGACAAAAATGATTCTCATTTGGTTAGTTTATGTTAGTAATATGTGTGTAATATGTGTGTAAAAAAACACTCTGTCGGATGACAGGGTGTTTTTTTGTGCTTTTATTTTCGCGATGTCGAAAATTATGCGTATATTTGCGCCCACAATAACGAAATATCATATATTATGGCAAATAATACCATCCAACTGATGAAGATTGTTGCCGACACTACGGTCGATGGACCAGGTTGGCGCACGAGTGTATATTGCGCAGGCTGTCGTCATGCCTGCCCCGGCTGCCACAATCCCGAAACGTGGTCGTTCACGGCTGGTCATACAGTGAGTATCGACGAGATTATGGAGGAACTGAAATATGCGGAGGGCGACATCACTTTCAGCGGAGGCGATCCGATGTATCAGCCCGAGGCTTTCACGGAGCTGGCACGTCGTATCCGCGAGGAACTGCACAAGGGCATCTGGTGCTATACAGGCTTCCTCTTCGAACAGGTGGTGGCCGATCCAGCTATGAGCCGCATGCTCCCTTACCTCGATGTCCTCGTGGATGGTCCTTTCATCGAGGCGAAGAAGAGCCTGGACTTGCTGTTCCGTGGCTCAAGCAACCAGCGCCTTGTCGATGTGCAGAAGTCGCTCAAGGCCGGCAAGGTCGTCGAATTCGACTATAATCCTTATCCGGTGTTTGATTGAAATGGAGCGAAACAAGGAGATATACAAGGTCACGCTGGTGGGAGGTGCCGTGAACGTGGTACTCCTCGTGTTCAAGTTCGTGGCCGGCATCGTGGGCCATAGTGCGGCGATGGTGGCCGATGCTGTGCACTCGCTGAGCGACTTTGTGACCGATGTCATCGTGCTCGTGTTTGTACACATCAGCGGCAAGCCGAGGGACAAGGGACACGACTACGGACATGGCAAGTACGAGACGCTTGCCTTGACCATCATCGGCGCGTCGTTGCTGGCGGTGGCTCTGGGCATCCTCTATGGCGGCGTGACGAAGATTGTCGCGTGGACGAATGGCGCTGAACTCCTAGCTCCCGGCAAACTGGCGCTTTGGGCTGCCCTGCTTTCGGTGGTGCTCAAAGAGGCGACTTATCGCTATTCGATCAAGAAGGCGCATGAGCTCGACTCGCAGGCTGTGGAGGCGAATGCCTGGCATCACCGGAGCGATGCGCTGTCGTCGATTGGCACGGCCGTGGGTATCGGTGGCGCCATCTTCCTGGGACAGCGTTGGACGGTGCTCGATCCTGTTGCTTCGATCATCGTGGGCCTGTTCATCGTGAAGGTGTCGTATGACCTGTTGCGCGATGGCATCGGCGACCTGATGGAGCAGTCGCTGCCCGAAGATGTGGAGGCGGAGATCCTACAACTGGCTGCTTCGGTACCTGGTGTGACGGAGCCTCACGACCTGCGCACCCGTCGCATAGGCAATCATTATGCCATCGAGCTCCATCTCCTTGTGGATGGCGACCTCCCCTTGCGCGATGCACACGACAAGGCTTCGCAGGTCGAGAATTTGCTGCGAAGCCGTTTTGGGCCGGAGACACATGTCGCCGTGCATGTGGAGCCAGAGGAGATAAGGAGGGTTAAAAAGGGTTAAGGGTTAATGGTTAAAGGTTATTGATTTACCAAATGGAGGAAAGGGCTTGATAACGGATGGTTTGGGCGGCTTGGGATAATGTGACCTGATTGTAGATGGTGGTGGGGAAGACAAGATTGGTCATCGCCATCGAGCCATTGGAGGTGAAGATTTCGACGGAGGACTGATCGACGTAGATGTCGAGGGTCAGCACGTCGCCCGTGTTGCTTAATGTACCCGTGATAGAAGGGATGGAGTAGCTGCCGTTGAAGGTGGCTGCTCCTGTTTTGCTATTACGGTGAGCGATGAGACTGCCTGCCGAGGGACTGTAGGTGAGTTCGTAGCTCTCGTGCTCGCCATTGCTGAGGGTGATGGTGTTGGCTTGGTTTGCATCGAGGGTGATCTGCAGACGATAGGCTGCCGATGCGTTGATGCTACCTCCCGTGTTGCCTACGGTGTTCCATTCGCTGGCGAGTTTGTCGATTTCTCCCACAGGACGGCTGGCGAGGAGGGGTTTGCCCTGATAATCGATGAGACTGAGCTCGCGCGGCAAGGTGAAGGTGGAGCGCCAGGGGTCGCAAGGCACGTCGCCTGCATAGAGCCAGTTGTTCATCCATCCGAGGAGGAGGATGCGGCCGTCGGGAGCATTGCTCCAAGTGACGCCTGCGTAGTTGTCCATGCCAAAGTCGAGCCAAAGGGGATAAGAGAGGTCGTCGGCAACGAATTTCTCGCCATCGAAGTCACCGACAAAGTACATGGTGCCCGAGCCTGAGACGGGTCCACCTGGATTGACACTGACGATGAGCACCCACTTGTCCTGACCATTGAAATTCATTCGCAGCAGGTCGGGACATTCCCACTGTCCGCGTTTGCAGCGAGTGACGTCAGTGGTGAAGGTACTGGCTTCGCGCCAGGTGCGCAGGTCGGTGGAGGTCCAGAACTGTATGCCATACTCCCAACCGAGGGCGAGGCACATCACCCAGCGGTTGGTCTCGGCATGCCAGAATACCTTGGGGTCGCGAAAGTCGCCACGTGTGGTGTTAGCGATGACGGGGTTATTGGCGAACTTGGTGAACGTCTTGCCGCCGTCGGTGCTGTAAGCCATGCTTTGTTGCTGATTGGTGCCGCTGGAGGTGTAGAAGGCCACCATGGCATTTGCACCAAAGCCTGCCGTATTGTTTGCGTCACATACTGCCGAACCTGAGAAGATGTCACCCAGCTCGTCCTTGACGAGGGCGGTGGACTGCTCGGTCCAATGCACGAGGTCGGTACTGGTGGCGTGTCCCCAGCTCATGTTGCCCCAGCTGTTGCCGTAGGGATTGTACTGGTAGAAGAGGTGCCAGGTGCCGTCGATATAGACCATGCCGTTGGGGTCGTTGACCCAGTTGCGGGCTGGTGTGTAGTGTATCTGAGGACGATACTGTTCGTTGTAGTTGGCCTGAGGAGTGGTGCCGCCTCCCGATGGATTATCGGTACCACCACCTGAAGGATTGTCCGTGCCGCCTTCCCCTGATGGATTATTGGGGTTTGGCTTGAAGGTGTCTTCGAATGGCTCGTCGGATCCGCAAGAGTTGAAGATGGGTGCGATAAGCAGTGCTGTTACGAGGGAAAGGATGGAGAATTTCATATGAATTAGAAATTTTCGATCAAAAGATTCATGAGGACGGGCGCACTTGCGTCCGCCCTCACGTTATAAAAATTGGGTAGTCTAATTAGCGGGTCTTAAGATACTCAAGCGCGTTCTTAGTAAAGATGAGGATGTTGTCCTGGAAAGCATTGTTCTTGGGGTGAGCGCTGATGTCGGGGGTGCCATCGTCGTTCTTCATCGAGAAGTTGAGACCGCCATTGCCGACGCAGATCACTGTACCCTGGAACTCGGTGTCGCCCTGCTGTGCTTCCCAGACGTTGAGCTGGCTAACCCACCAAATCTGGCTGTCCCAAGTGCCGAGTGGATAGATGCCGAACTTGTTGTTGAGCATGGTGAGGCTGGCTTCATCCTGATTGCCGAGGCCGGTGAGGGCCGATGGGATGTTGAAGTAGAGGCAGTTGTGGTCCTCGGTCCAACCTGCGCCCTTGAAGGCGATGAGCTTGGTGGTGCCGTTGTCCTCGATGTCGAGGCCACGATAGACGGCATGGGTGGAATAGTCCTTGACAAACGAATTGCAGTTGAGCTTGCAGGCCATCTTCCAGACGTCGCCATTGTAGCCGCCTTCAGCGGTGTTGATGGCGTTGTCGTTGTTGCGGAGCAGATCCATATCGATGCGACCGAGGGTGCCAATGTATGGCGTAGCGTGTGCCCAGAGGAGGAGGCTGCCGCCGTCCTTGTACCACTGCCGGATGGAAGGTGTGGCGTTCATGACTACTTCGGGCATCTCCCAAACGGAGCTGTTGTCGTCGAGGTCGCGCATCCACCACAGTACACGGTAGGGTTCGAGCACATCGGCCGAATTGATGCTGCTGAAGGGCACGAAGGTACCGGTCGGATAGGTCTCGTGGAACCAGAGCCATGCCGAGGCATCGTCGTCGTCGCCATTGGCAACAAGCTCTTCGGGGGTATCGAATACCGAGAGGTAGCCGATAGCTGTCTTACCGATGCGGAGGCTGCTGGAGACGGGGAGCGACTTGCCGCTCTCGTTCTCGGCAGTGAGGGTTACTGTCCATGTCTCGCCCTGGATGACGTCCTGGATGGTGTAATTGGTGACGTTGGCCATGAAGGTCTCGGTGATGGTGCGTCCTACACCATTGGTTGCCACGAAGTGGGTGGTGGTGGCCGATGGGTTGGCATTCCATTCAACATAGGCATCGTAGCCGCCGACCTTCTCGATCTGGCTCATGGAGATGCCGCTGAACTTGCTGGCTCCCGGACGGGTGTAGCTGAGAACCACGCCTTCGGAGTAGTTGGTGCCATCGGTGTATTTGAGCACGTAGTTGTTGGCTACGTTGGTCTCGACCGAATGATGGGTGTAGGTGCCACCGGTGACGGTCTCGGTGCCGGCCTTGGTGCCGTCGGCATAACGTGTCACCTGCATGCTTTGGCCGCTGGCAGGCCAGCTGATGACGTAGTCGTCGCCCTGGAGGCTCGCCTGGATGCTGCCTGCATCGGGCTTGCTGAGGATGGGATCAGCGATGTCGAAATCCATGTCGGGGTTGCAGGCGCTGAGGGCAGCCATCACTGCTATGGTGGAGAGGATATATTGGAGTTTCATGAGATGGTTGTTTTTTTGATCGGAATAATCGGAGTGATCGAGGTAATCAGAGTATTCTGAGTAATCGGACATTAATTATAACCCTTGTTCTGGGTGTAGAGACCGGGGACGTAGAAGAGCTGGTTGTAAGGGATGGGCCAGTACTCGTTCTTGCCTGCAGTGTAGAAGGCATCGCTGTAATATCCGGCAAAGGCTGTGCCGTCGTAGTTGCCCTCCTTCTCAGAGGCAAAGAAGGCGTTGAGTGTGCTTGAAGCCAAGCCCCAGCGACGGAGGTCGAAGTAGCGTTCGGGCTCCATGGCCATCTCGAGGCGCTTCTCCCAGCGGAGATACTTGCGTGCATCTTCCTTGCTGACACCTGTCTGGTAGTAGCCGAGGGTGCGCACCTGGTTGGCGGCGTAGGGGATGTACTTGGCTACCGAGTTATTGGCACGTGTGCGGATCTGGTTGATGATGTTGATGGCCTCGGCAATGTTGCCGGTTTCGATGAGAGCTTCGGCACGCCAGAGCATCACCTCGGTGTAGCGCACTACGTAGTCGTCCATGGCGAAACCTTGCCAGGTGGATTCGGTGTAGCTTTCGCCCTTGCTGCGCTGTGGCACCTCCTTGAGCGAGGTGTAGAAGCCATAGTTGGCAGGGTTGCGGCTGTTGTCGGTGGTGAGGGTGTATTCGGCCTCGTACTTGTAGGGGAAGGTAGGCATACCTACGGTGTGGAAGAGACGTGGATCCCACTTCTGGTCAACAGGAATGCCATTGACGGGGTGGATGTTGTGCTCGTTGTCGTAGGTTTCGAACATCGGGAATCCGTTGTCATCGACCTTGAAGGCGTTGACGAGATTCTGGGTGGGTTTGTGGAAGTCCCAGCCTTTCGACCAGATGCCCCAGCAGCCGTTGAGCATGTTGCTCCAATTGTTGCGACCGAACTTGGTGTTGTCGTCGAGGTAGTCAGAGTGCTGCACGGCAAAGATGGTCTCGCAGTTGCCTTCATTTTCCTCCATGAAGATGTCACCAAAGTCGGCCTCGTAGCCGAACTTGCCGCTGTTGGCAATGTAGCTGGTGTATTCGACCACCTTCTGCATGTACTGCTGATTGATGTGGCTGTAGCCGTTGGTGGCTTCATAGCCGTCACCATAGGCAAGGGTGAGGTAGCACTTGGCAAGCATGGCGGCTGCGGCGTACTTGTTGACGCGGGCCCTGTCGGCGGGATTCTCGGGAACGCTGTTGTAGGCTTCCTCGAAGTCGGCGATGACCTTCAGCATCAACTCCTCATGGGTGAACTCGTTATTGGGTGTCTGCTCCTGGGCGGCCTCGGCGAGAACGTTTTCGTCAATCCAAGGGGCCTGGTACCAGAGCTGGAGGACCTTGAAGTAGAAGTGAGCACGCAGGAACTTGACTTCGCCCATGCGAACCCGGGCAGTCTCGGTGCCGAGCTTCTCTTCGCCATACTGCTGGAGGGCAAGGATGGCACGATTGCTGCGCGAGATGGAGACGTAGAGGCGATACCAGAGCTCGTCCATATGGTCGGGCTGCGAGGCAGTGAGGTTTGACCAAACCTCAACGGGGTGATAGTTGGTGTCGGTGGTGCCCGAACCGCCCTTCATGGCGTCGTCGCTGGAAAGCGAGCCATAGGGCCAGAGGTTGAACGGATAGTTGTACCAGTCGGCGCCCAGCGAAGCGTAGGCTGCGGTGACCATGCCTTCGGGATCGGAGAAAGCGAGTTCCTCATCAACAGTGCCTGATGGTTTGACCTCAAGGAAATCGTCGCAAGAAGTAGCAGCGAACAGACCGGCAGCCATCAAGAGCATCATATATATCTTTTTCATATCTTTTTCGATTTATTGTTTATAATGTGAAAGATCGCGGGATTTTTCGAAAAACATGCATCAGAAGCCAAGCTGGATACCGAGGCTGACGGATGTTGCGATAGGATATCCCCATGCCGGGTTCTCGGGGTCGGAGCAGGTGAGGCTGCTCGACTTGATGGTCATGAGATTGTTGCCGCTCACATAGACGCGTGCGTTGCTCATGTGAGCCTTCTTGAGAAGCTTGTCGGAAAGGCTGTAGCCGAGCTGGAGGCTGCGGAGCTTGAGGTAACCGCCGTTCTCGACGAAGTAGCTGGAAGTGCGACCTTCGTCACCTACGTTCGAGGTGGTCAGTGCGGGGATGGTGCTGCTAGTGTTTTCAAGCGTCCAGGCATCCATCATGCGCGAACCTTTGTTCGAACCTGGGTCGGTGAGGCTGAAGAAGTCGGTCTGGAACTTCTGGCTGTTATAGACATCCTGTCCGTGAACACCCTGCCAGAACATGGCGAAGTCGAAGCCCTTGTAGCCCAACTCGATGTTGAGACCGTAGCTGAAGTCAGGAACCGGATTGTAGATCCAGGTCTGGTCGGACGAGTTGATGATACCGTTGCCGTCGAGGTCGGCATACTTGAGACCGCCGAGGCGTGCATTCTCCTGACCGCTGGCGAGCACTTCTTCGCGAGACTGGAAGAGGCCTTCGACCACGTAACCCACGATGGAACCATAGGGCACCTCAGCCTCTACAAGGTTCTGGGTAGCGGTATGAGCGTAGGAACCGGTGGTAGTGCTGGGCAGGTAGGTCACCGTATTGCGGAAGAAGTCGAGGTTGGCATTGATGTTGTAGGTCATGCCGAATGGTGTCTTGTTGCGATAGCCGAGTGTGAACTCCATACCCTTGTTTTCGAGTGATGGACCGTTCTGCCAGCTGGCGCCGCCCTCACCCACTGTGCCGAGATAGGCGGGGTTGATGAGCATGTCCTTTACCTTCTTGATATAGGCATCGACGGTGCCATAGAGGCTGTTGTCGAAGAAAGCGTAATCGAGGCCGACATTGTACTGAGTAGCAGTCTCCCACTTGATGTTGTCGTTGCCGGTCTGGGTTACACGGTAGCCACTGGGATAGGTGCCCGATCCTTCGGCCTGGAGGTCGTAGGCTGTCGAAGCGTCGCGGCCCGAGCCATAGTCGGCGGTGAGGATGGTGTAGCGTGCCGAGTTGTCGATGGCCTGGTTACCGGTCTGACCCCAAGAAGCGCGGAGCTTCAGGTCGTCGAGCCAATCGATCTTGAGATGCTTCGAGAGACGATAGCCCAGCGAAGCGGCGGGGAAGGTACCGTAGCGGTTGTTCTTACCGAAACGGCTGGAACCATCGCGACGAATGGTGAAGCTGGCGAGCAGGAGATCCTGCCAGTTGTAGTCGAGCTTGCCGAAGAGCGAGACGAGAGTATATCCTGCCTGGCTGCCGTAGAGCTTCTGCGTACCTGTTGCTGCGGTGGGCCACATGTAGAGGGCGTTCTCGATGGCGAACTCCTCGGCAGTGCCGCTGATGCCGATGACCTGCTGCTTGTAGAGTTCTACACCAGCCAGGGCGGTGAGTGTGTGGCTCTCAGGGAGCGGTACGAGGTAGTTGGCGGTGGTTGACCAGTTCCACTTGAGGTCGTTGGTCTGACCGACGCTGGTCTTGGGAGTATCTTCGCGTACGATGTCGCTAACGAAGGTGTAGGTCATCGAGTGGATGAACGAAGCATTGTAGTCGAGGCCGAAGTTCGAACGGATGTCGAGGCCCTTGATGGGCTTAAGGCTCACGTAGCCATTGCCGAAGAGGCGCCACATGGTGAGGCGGTTGTCGCGGTTCTGATAAAGTTCACGCATGGGGTTCTGGCGATCGGACATGCCACCAACGGGACCACCGAAGGTCACACCGTCCTTCTCATAGACGGGCACGGTGGGCGACATCTTGAGTGCGTTCTCGAGCGGCTGGCAATCGACCTGATCGCTATAGGTGAGGGTGAAGTTTTCGCCCACGGTGACCACCTTGTTGACGTTGTAGGTGGTGTTCATGCGAACAGCGATGTTTTCGAAGTCGGTGTATTTCAGGATACCGTCGGCCTTCTTGTAGCCTACGCTGAACATCTGCGTACCCTTCTCGGAGCCGTGGCTGATGGAGAGGTCGTAGCTCTGTGTGAAACCTGTACGGCTGATGGCATCGAGCCAGTCGGTATCGCTGAACATCATGGTCTGACGTGTGTTGATGTAGCCATCATAGAGACCATTGACGGTGTAGCTGACATGCTGTCCGGTGGCGGGATCGTAAGCTGTGATGGGCACACCAGTAGAAGCGTTGAGGTTCAGGCCGTAGTTTTGTGCGTAAGTCACGGGGTCAAGGCCGTCGTTGAGCGCAGCCTGTGCCATGGTGGTTGCATATTGATAGGTGTTGCTGAGCTTCATCTTCGACTGACCATTGTAGAACGAAGCCTGTGCCGATGCCGAGAAATCGACCTTCACTTTCTGGTCCTTCTTTCCGCTCTTGGTGGTGATGATGATAACACCGTTGGCAGCGCGGCTACCGTAGATAGAGGCCGAAGCGGCATCCTTGAGGACCTGCATCGACTCGATATCGTTCATGTTGAGGGTATTGAGTGCTGAGGTGGTGGGCACGCCGTCGATAACGTAAAGAGGATCCTGGTTGGAGTTGAAGGAACCGATACCACGGATGCGGACTGTAGCCGTTGCAGCAGGAGAACCGTTGGAAGTGATGGTCATACCAGCCACCTTACCCTGCAGGGCACGCATGGGGTCGGTGTCGCTTGAGTTCTTAAGTCCCTTGGTCGAAACCACTGCTACCGAACCGGTGAGGTCGGCCTTGCGCTGGGTGGTATAACCGGTGACGACGACCTCTTCGAGCAGCTCGTTGTCCTCGGCGAGGATGATGTTCATGTTGGGAGCAGCGGCGAGTGTCTGGGTGATGTAACCCACGAAGCTGAACTGGAGCTGGGCACCCGTGTTGACCTGCAACGAAAAGTTGCCGTCGAGATCGGTGATCGTACCATTGGTAGTACCCACTTCAACTACTGAGGCACCGATGATCGGTTCGCCCAGTGTCTGGTCGGTCACTGTACCCTTGACCTGCATTTGCGCCCAAGCGCTCATTGTGCAGAAAAGTGTCAGGACGAGACCTGAAATCAGAACTTTGAAATACTTCATTGTGTTTTTATAATTTAAAGATGTATAATGAAATGTGTTCTTTGCTGTCGGAAGGAGTGTGTTCCTTCCGTTTTTGCACTGCAAAGATAGGCCCTATATTATACATCCACTAAAAAAGAGGTTGCAACAAATAAAACATTTGTTTCAACCCCTCAATTTGCAACATGAGTCCTAAGAATCTTACAACTTATGTCCTATTTTCAATATTTTTGCTTATTTATTTCGTGCGGTGTTGTGCCAAAATATGCCTTGTAGCACCGAGTGAAGTACGATGCATCGGCAAATCCCACGCTGTAAGCCACCTCGGCAACGCTGCCCTTTCCTTCTGCCAAGAGCTGCTGTGCCCTCTGCAGACGCGTGTTGCGGAGCAATTCGACGGGACTCGTTCCGGTGAGCGCCTTGCATTTGCGGAAAAGCTGCGTGCGGCTCAGGCAGATGTCGGAGGACAGGAGCTCGATGGAGTAGCTTTCGTCGCTGAGATGCTGTTGGATGAGCTTGTGCAGCTTTTCGAGGAACTCCTCGTCGTATTTGGATAGGCGTGGTGGTGCTGGTTGGGCGGTTACTGCGGGTTCTTCGTCGGTGGTCGATGCAACCGTGATGTCGGCGGGTACTAACTTCTCGGCAGCAGATGTTGAACTATGCTTTGTGGCTTTGCCAGTGGTTGTCGGGACAGCCGACTCGATGACTCGTGCACGGTTTCGGATGAGCGAATCCATCTGGGCCAAGAGCACAGCGTTGCTGAACGGCTTGGCGATGTAGGCATCGGCGCCTTCCTCGAGACCACGTACACGCTGCTCATCCATCGAGCAGGCCGTGAGCATCAGTACGGGGATGTGGCTTGTAGCGGGCATGGTCTTGAGCCGACGACAGCACTCCAGTCCATCCATCACGGGCATCATGACGTCGCAGATGATGATGTCGGGCACCGCCTCCTGAGCCTTGCGCAGACCTTCTTCACCATTTGCAGCGCTGAGAGTGCGATACTTTTCGGCGAGCAGCGTGCGCAGGTAGAGCCGGATGTCGGCGTTGTCGTCGATGATGAGGGCGATGGGCTTGGGCTCGTCGTCGGAGGTGGTGAGGTCTTCCTGGTTTTCGAGGGTTTCGAGATCTTCGGAAGGAATCGGAATACTTGAAGAACTCGGAGTGATCGGAGTATTCGGAATACGCTGAGAACTCTGAGAAGCTGGCACAGCCTCTATGGCCCTTGCGGGAAGGGTGATGGTGAAGATGCTGCCAGTGCCGGTTGGCTGGTTTTGGGCCTGAATGGTGCCGCCATGCAGGTTTACAAAGTTCTTGGCGAGGGTCAAGCCCAGACCAGTGCCTTCGTAGTGGAGGGTGTCGGCCTGATAATAGCTGTCGAAAATCTTCTGGAGGTCTTCTTCGGCAATGCCGGGACCGGAATCACCGATACGTATCATATAATTATCGCCCGTGTGTGCGAGGGAGACGCTGATGTCTCCCCCATCGGGTGTGAACTTGAACGCGTTGCCCATGATGTTATAGAAGATACGCTCCAATTTGGCCTCATCGCCCATGGTACGGAAGCCTTTGCCACGGGTTTCATAGGTGAGTTGTATCTGCCTTTTGTCGGCCAAAGACTGGAACGAATCGGTCCAAGCCGAAAGGGCTGCATTAAGGTCGATGGGCTGCAAGTCGAGCGTCATCTTGCCACTCTCGGTCTTGCGGAAGTCGAGGATCTGATTGACCAATCGGTGCAGTACGCCGATGTTCTTCTGCGCCAGTTGCAGGAGCTGCCTTGTGCCTGCATCCTTCAAGCTGGTGTCCTGACTCAGTTTCTCGATAGGTGCGGAAATGAGCGTCAGGGGTGTGCGGAAGTCATGACTCACGTTGGTGAAAAAGTTCATCTTGGCGTTGTTGGCTTCCTCGAGTTCTCGCGTCAGGGTGAGCAGCTGGTCGCGTTGTTCCTTGAGTGTGGCACGCTGACGGGCGAGGCTCTGGCTGGTGCGTCGGCTGTTGCGGTAAAAGAGATAAAGCGTCAGCAAGAAGCCCAAGGCAAGAAGAAGCAGGGCCCCCATAGCACGTGTCAGCGCCCGTTGAAGGTTATGCTGCTGCCAAAAGAAGTCCAGCCGGTCGCGCAGTTGGCGGATGTCGGCTGCTTCGTGGTCGATGGCACGCTGCATGCTGCTGGTGAGCAATGCCTCCTCACGACTTGCTATCAGGTGGCTTTCGAGCAACGTTTCCTTTTCGTAAGGTTGGCCGGTGAGGATTTGTATGGCTGTACGCATGATGATGTCGCCCCCAGTGGGATAGGTAGCTGTAGCGTCGAGACGTCCCTGTTCGATGGCTTCGATGCCTTGGCCCTTGCCTACAATACCATCGATACCCACAAAATGGATGTTATTCTCGGGACGAAGCTCCCGGGTCTTGTCTTTTGCCGCCCATGCCATCCAGTCGCTGTGTGCGGCAACGACATCGACGTTGGGATATCGCGTGAGCAAAGAATCGATCATGGCAGCGGCTTCTTCACCCGACCAATGTGCATCGACCGAGGCCAGCAGTTTCGCCTGGGGATGTCCTTCGAGTTCCTGGATGATGCCTTGATGACGCAACTGCGCAGGCGTGGTGTTCATGTCGCCCGCGAGCTCGAGAATCTGGCCTCCTTGTTTTGACAAGCTCAGAGCATATCGAGCGATGAGACGACCTGCACCCTCGTTGTCGCCACCCACAAAGGCGGTGTATTTGTCACCTTCGACGCGACGATCGAAGACCACGACGGGGATGCCCGCATCGTAAACTTCCGAAACGATCGGGGTGATGGCTTCGGCCTCGTAGGGAGAGACTATGAGCAAATCGACCTTCTGATTGATGAAGTATCGGATGTCGTCAATCTGGCGCTGGCTGTTGTCGTCAGCTGAGCGCAATTCCATAGCAATGCCATCGTGCAGCAACAGTTCGCGCTCCATCTCGGCATTCTGCTTCTCGCGCCATGCTCCCTCGGAGCATTGTGAGACACCGATACGGTATTGCGGTTCCTGCGGGGTGGAGCAGGAACAGAGGATAGAGGCTATAGTGACTATAGTGACTATAGGAACTATAGACGGTTTGAAGGGTTTGAGGAGTTTGAGGAGACCCCCTCGGTCCCCCTGCTTAGGGGGAGGAATTGCTTGTCGTTGTTTCATGAACTATTATTTTCCTTTAGCATGTTCGAGGATGGCGTCGAGCTGCTGATGGCTGATTTGGACTATGGTGCCGTGCTTGTGGTTGGCGGGGATGCTGACGCGGTCGGGGATTGGAGTGAAGGTCAGGAAGTCGCGTGTCGAGACGGCAGTGTATTCCTGTGGATGATATTGGTCGAAGTAGATGATCCACTCGTCACCTAAGGGGATGGCGCAAGGGCCTTCGGAGAAGGTTCGTCCGAAGGTTGTCGTGGGAGTAGTGCCAGCGGGCGTGTTGTCGAAGGTGTGGAACGGCCCGTAAGGCGAATCGCTGAAGACGCAGAAGAGATTGCTGAAGCCCGGCTTGCGGTTGTCCTTGACGACGAGTACATAGTCCTTGGTGCCGCGTTTGAGCAGATAGCCATCAATGCTGTTGAAACCCGGGTCGTAGTAACGCTGAGCGGGTGCAAAAGTCTGGAAGTCGCGTGTCGTGGTGTACCACAGGCGATGGCAGGAATTGGTACCCAGCGTGTCGGCAGCGGTGTAATCCTTGGGGTTGATTTGTGAAGACCAGATGATGACGAACTGTTGCTGCACGTCGTCGTAGAAGAGCTCGGGAGCCCAGACGTTGTTGGTGGGGATGTCGGCCATCACATCGATGACGCGCTGCTCCGACCAATGAATCAGGTCGGGCGACGAGGCATAGCCGAAGCCGCGGCTGCCCATCCATTGGGTGGTCCAGACAAGGTGGAAAGTGCCGTCGGGACCTTTGACGATGCTGGGGTCGCGCAGCACACGTTCGTCGGGAGAGTATTTGGGCACACAGACTTCACCCGTCCAGGCATCGATGTAGGTGGTGTCGTTGCCCACCTCAGGAGCCAGCCAGATACCGGGAAGGGTGTCCCAATGGAGGCCGTCGAGGCTATACAGATACTGCATGCCTCGCGTCGAAGGTTCGCGAAAAGAGGTGAAGATGTAGGCTACGTCGTTGGAAGCAGGCCGCTGGCAACTGCCGAGCGAAAACAGGAGGCCGCTCATGGCCAAAACGAGGAGAAAGGTGTTCTTCATTTTGCAAAATATCAAAGCAATTAACAAATAACATTTGCAAAGATAGCTGATTTGGACGAAATAACCAAAAAACTGATGAAAAAAATGACTATTTCGCCTTTCTTCATACCAATATCAAAAAAAATGATTATATTTGCGGCATCCATTTCGATAAATCGGAAACCGAAACAGATAATAACAAGAAAAGGAGGTGAAAATAACAACTACACTAAAAAAACATACATCATGAAACATTATCTTTCACTTGCCTTGGGCATCCTGGTTACTGCCGCCAGCGCCCAAACCTTCAAGGAGTGGCAGGATCCCGAAATCAATGCCGTGAACCGCCTACCGATGCACACTACTTTCTTTGGCTACGAGTCGGTCGAGGCTTCGATGCGTGCGCCCGAAGCATCGGAGCGTTACCTCAGCATCAATGGTGACTGGAAGTTCAGCTGGCAGCGCGATGCTGTAGATTACCGCAGCGACTTCTTCAAGCCCACGTTCCACGATGCCAACTGGAAGACCATCCCTGTGCCCGGCTGCTGGGAGCTTTATGGCTACGGTGATCCACAATATACCAACATTGCCTACGCATGGGCACGTCAGCATGAGAACACCCCGCCCATCGTCCCCACCGACAACAACCATGTGGGTTACTATCGCCATGAGGTAGAAATTCCTGCCGACTGGAAAGGCCAGCAAGTGATCCTCCACATCGGCTCGGCTTCGAGCTGCATGTACCTGTGGGTCAACGGACGCTATGTGGGCTACAGTGAGGATTCGAAGCTTGCAGCCGAATTCGACCTGACCCGTTATGTCGTCCCGGGCAAGAAGGCACTCATCGCCATCCAGATGTTCCGCTGGTGCGACGGCACATACCTCGAGGACCAGGACTTCTTCCGCTATGCAGGCATTTGCCGCGACTGCTGGCTCTTTGCCCGTCCCTATCAGCACATCAACGACATTCGCGTCACCCCCGACCTTGACAACACCTACACCGACGGCACACTCACCGTCGATGTCAAGACCACAGGTGGCAAGGTGCAGCTCGAATTGCTTGATAATGACGGCAAGGTCGTGGCAGAAAGCGAGAGCATCGGCAAACCCGTCACCCTCGGCGTGGCCAACCCGCTGAAGTGGACAGCCGAGACACCCAACCTCTACACACTGCGTGCCACCCTCTTCGGATCGGGCGGCAAGGTGCTGCAGGTAGTGCCCGTCCGCGTGGGCTTCCGCAAGATTGAAGTGAAGGATGCACAGGTGCTCATCAACGGACAGTCCATCCTCATCAAGGGTGCCGACCGCCATGAGCTCGACCCCGATGGAGGCTTTGTTGTGAGCCGCGAACGTATGCTGCAGGATGTGCAGATCATGAAGCAGTTTAACCTCAATGCCGTACGTACCTGCCACTATCCCGACGACCCCTACTTCTACGACCTTTGCGACAAGTATGGCATCTATATGGTGGCCGAAGCCAATATCGAGAGCCACGGCATGGGCTTTGGCGAAAAGACCCTGGCTGCCGACCCGCGTTATCACCTCGCACACCTCGAGCGTAATCAGCGCAATGTACAGTCGCAGTATAATCATCCCGCCATCATCTTCTGGAGCCTTGGCAACGAAGCCGGTTATGGCCAGAACTTCGCCGATGCCTACGACTGGATCAAGGCCGACGACCCCTCGCGCCTGGTGCAGTATGAAGGTGCCGTGCGCGGTATGCGCGACGGTGTGGTGTCGCAGCAGGATGCCAAGACCGACATCTTCTGCCCCATGTACGACGACTATGCCCAGACCGAAGCCTACGGCAGGAACACGGCCAACATCAAACCCTTCATCCAGTGCGAATATGCACATGCCATGGGCAATTCGGAGGGCGGCTTCAAGGAATATTGGGACCTCTACCGCAAATACCCCAACCTACAGGGTGGCTTCATCTGGGACTTCGTCGATCAAAGCCTTCGCTGGACCAATAAGCAAGGACGTCAGATCTGGGCTTATGGTGGTGACTTCAACAGCACCGACCAGCACGACGGAAACTTCTGCGACAACGGCCTCATCTCGCCCGACCGAAAGCCCAATCCGCACATGTATGAGGTGGGATACTACTATCAGAACATCTGGACCAACCTCGCAGGCAATATTGTAGATGGCAGTCAGACGCTTGAGATCTACAACGAATACCGGTTCCGCGACCTCTCGAACTACCGCCTGGAGTGGGAGCTGCTCTGCAATGGTGAGGCAGTCAGCACAGGCACCGTCGATCAGTTTAACGTGCCCGCTCAGAAGAAAGCCTACGTCACACTGCCTCTCAGCGAGGTGAACGACCGTGGCGAATGGTTGCTCAATGTGAAGTATGTGCTCAAACGCAGCGAACCCCTGCTCAAGGCAGGCACTGTTATGGCCCATCAGCAGATTGAGCTGAGTTCGAAAGGTTTGAAGGGTTTGAAGGGTGAGTGTCAGCTGGCAAAAACGGCGGTGGAGCCGAAGGTCACCGATGCCCTCGATGTGTTCACCGTCGAGGGACCGGACTTCGCCGTCAGCTTCGACAAACGTTCCGGTCTCATCAACCGCTACGAGGCCAATGGCGTAAGCCTGCTTGCCGATGGTGCCAAGCTGAAGCCCAACTTCTGGCGTGCACCCACCGACAATGACTACGGAGCCAACCTGCAGCGCAAATATGCCGCATGGAGCAACCCCACGCTCAAGCTCACCTCATTCAAGTCCAATAGCGAGGAAGGTGCAGTCGTGGTGCAGACCGAGTTCGAGATAGCTTCGGTGGCCGCCCGTCTTGCCCTGACCTATACCATCACAGGCAACGGTGCCGTGCGTGTGAACGAAAAGATGACCGTCGATCCTGCACAGCAGAAGCGCGTCGATCGCGTTCGTTTCCAGCGCATCTCACCACGCGATGCGCCCATTGCCGAAGGAGAGCGAAGCACCGAAGCTTCCGACATGTTCCGCTTCGGCATGCAGTTGCCTATGCCCGAATCGATGGAACAAATCAAATACTATGGCCGTGGCCCCGTCGAGACCTATTGCGACCGCAAGGACTCCGAGCACCTGGGCATCTACGAGAGCACCGTCACCAGCGAGTTCTATCCCTACATCCGTCCGCAGGAGAATGGCAATCACGTCGATCTGCGCTGGTGGCGCCTCACCGATGCCTCGGGCCGTGGACTGATGGTGGTGGCCGACGAGCCGTTCTCGGCCTCAGCACTCCACTACACCATCGAAAGCCTCGACGAAGGCTTCGAGAAGCGCAACCTCCATTCGCCCGACGTTGACCCCAGTCCGCTCACCAACCTCTGCATCGACCAGAAGCAGATGGGTCTGGGTTGCGTCAACAGCTGGGGTGCCCTGCCGCGCGAAGAGTACTTCGTCAAGTATGCCGACCACGACTTCACCTTCACCCTCATCCCTTGCAGGCTTCGATAGCCGGTTGTCACGGCTTTTCGCTTCCCTCTAATGCGTCCGTCCAGCACCATGAAGCAATTGTTCCCAATTCTTGCCTTGTTGTTGCTGCTGTCGGTTCCTCGCGAACTGACGGCAGTGACATCGGTGTATGAGTCCCGCACACTCGCAACGCAGAACCAGTTGCCCGTCAGCGCCATACATTCGGTCTATCGCGACTCGGATGGATATTTGTGGTATGGGACGGTGAATGGTTTGTGTCGCGATGATGGGTATCAGCTCCAGGTCTTTCGTCCCAGTTACCTGCAGGCCCAGGACAGGGTGATCGGTTGCATGGCCGAAGATCATCGCGGGCATCTTTGGCTTGGATTGGACAACGGACTCTATTGGCTCGACAAGTCCGACTATACCATCCGGGCGCTGGTTCCCGAACGTTGGGAAGGAGAACGAATCAACCAGCTTTTGCCCACAGAAGAGGGATTTGTTGTGCAAAGCCGTACCCGCATCACTCGAACCGACCACCAGGGTGTTCCGCTCAAGGAATATTACCGTGTAGATGAGGCGGGCAACGAGGTCAGCATCTTTGGTTCGGCTGTCTATCAGGGAAAAATCTTTGCTTCGTTCAATGACCGCACCCTGTTCTGCATCGATCCCGAATGCGACAGCCTCCGGCAGATAGACCTGCCGGTTGGATCCGATTGGATTACCTATCTCGATACCGACAAGCAGAAAGATGGTCTGTGGCTCCTGAACGCATCGGGCGGCATCATTCATCTCGAAGTAAAGGACGAGGAATTCCTCTTCGATTCCTATCCATGCGACTCTCCTATAGGATGGTGGGCCTATACGTTGAAGCAGAGCCCCTACGACGGAATCATTTGGATCCTTAATACGGTGGGACTGAAAGCATATCGGCGGGATGAAGGAAAACGCATGACGATGGTCTATAGTTCGTTGGAAGATACACCCCCCAATCATATGATTGCAAGTGTATGGTGCGATAGTCTTTACACGATGGTGGCGGCTTTCGACTGCATGAACTACATGCTGCGCCCCAAGGCCAATACCTTCGACTACATCCCGTTGCAGTCCTTGTCCGATCGTGTGATGTTCAATGCCGCAGTGATGGCGATGGCCGATGCCGGCGACGGCTGGTGGTGGGTCTTCCAGGAGCGCACGGGTCTGTGTCTGGTACATCTTGAGACGGGTCGGGTGGTGCTTTATACCGACTGTCAGCAGATTGCTCCAGTAGAGTTGGACAAGGGACGTGTCATCGCGCCCGCAACTGAAGGGGTTTGGGTGAACCACGATACGAGGATGCACGTCTATCGACTGACTCGCCAAGGTGCCACGATGCATTTGGCAGCCGATCTTGACCTCTCGGCACAAGCACATTCCGAGGAGTTTGTGACGCAGATTCTCGAGGATGCGTCACAGCGCCTTTGGGTGGGTACTAATCTTGGGCTTTACGTGTTCGACGCCACTACGCTGCGCCCGTTGGCCAGTTACCCACGTCTAGGCTATGCTTCGACCATCAGGATCGACGAACGCGGTCACATCTGGGTCGCCACCATCGAAGGACAACTTTATGACTTCTGTAGCGACACGCAATACGATAGTCACGCGATAGGTCAACCCCTGTCGGCATTCTGCATCATGCCCGATGGTTACCTGTGGGTGGGTACCCCGTTGGGACACGTATTCCGCTATGAACCGCAGCAGCGCATCGTCGAGAACTACAGTGAGCAGATCGGACTAAACGGTGACCGTGTGAACCAGTTGCAGGACGACAACTATGGACACCTTTGGGTGGAAACCAATCAGCGCATTTTGGAATTCAATCCCCGTAACAATGCCAGCCGAATCTTCAAGACCAATGATATCGGGATCCCTTTGACACGATTCCTGCCCACTTCGACTATGAAGGACAGCTTAGGTCGCATCTACTTTGGAGGCATCCCAGGTGTGATGAGGTTTACGCCCAGCAACAGCCTCGACAAGAAGAGCACTGTCGTAATCCCTCGCATCACCGATGTGGTGCTGATGAATCACTCGCTGCGCTTCGATACGCTTGCCGCACGTCAGATCACCAGCTGCATCACCTTGCAGCCTGACGACAGGGATCTGGAGATCTTCTTCTCGTCACTCGACCATTATGATGTGTCGTTTGTGCGCTATGCCTACAGGCTCAATGGCGTGGATGAAAACTGGAACTACACTGTGGCTGGCGAGAATTCGGCCTTCTACAACCAGCTGAAGAAGGGACATTACACCTTCGAGGTCAAGGCTACCGACCGAAATGGATTATGGAGCTCACCTGTCACCTTGCTCGAAATCGAGCGGCTGCCTGCCTTCTACGAGAGCACGGTTGCCTACGTCCTCTATTGCCTGTTGGTGCTTCTGAGTTTGGCCGCCCTGATCTATTGGGTGCATCGCAGCGACGAGAAGAAAAATGAACAGATGTGGAGCGATAGCCGCGAGATGCTGAGCATGCGCAACTACATCAAGGACGACACACCGACGGGCGAACGTCTGCCCGAAAGTGAATTCCTGGCGCTTGACCGCGCATTCCTTGCCAAGGTGAAACAGGCTGTGATGGACCATCTGGACGAATCGGACTTCGGTGTGGAAGAACTGGCAGCGGCTGTCAATGTCTCGAAATCGACCCTGAGCCGAAAGTTGAAGAGTGTGTCGGGCAAGTCACCCCTTGATTTCATCCGAATACAGAAGATGCGCCAGGCCAGGCTGTGGCTGCAGGACAAGGACCGCAACATCAACGAGATTGCCATTTCGCTGGGTTACAGCGACCGAAAATATTTCACATCTTGTTTCAAAAAGGAGTTCGGAATGACGCCAACCGACTATCGGAAGGAGGTGCTCGAATCCAAAACCGACGAATAGTAGGGATAATTTTGAACCATTATGGGGCGAAAATCGTGCAAAAACGGTTTTCGCCCCATTTTTATGCCCAATTAAGAACAATTTTGGCCAAAAAGGTTACAAGATCCCTCTATCTTTGCGCCGTCAAACAACACTTAGAACCTCATACCCGCACATCCATCCACATATAATAATAATAACTTACCAAATCACAAGAATGAAACATCTAATCTCTTTGCTTATTCTACTAAGCGTTTCATTTTCGGCATTTGCCCAGTACAAGGTTACGGGCGAAGTAGAGGATCAGACTGGTGAGACCGTCCCCGGTGCCACCATCGTTCTGAAAGACAATCCGACCATTGGTACCATCACGGATATCGATGGCAAGTTCGAGCTCGAATCTCCAAAGGCCAACCCTGTCATTGTCGTTTCCTTCATCGGCTATGCCACACAGGAAGTCGCCACCGAGGGACAACCGGTCAAGGTCATTCTGCATGAAGACAACCAGCTGCTCGACGAAGTGGTGCTCATCGGTTACGGCACCCAGCGCAAAGGCGATGTCACCAGCTCGGTGGCTAGCGTGAAGGCTGACAACTTCGTAAAGGGTTCGGTCAAAGACGTCGGCCAGCTCATCCAAGGCAAGGTGGCAGGTCTCGCCATCACCAATCCAAGTGGTGACCCCTCGGGCTCGACCCAGCTCCGTCTGCGTGGTACCAACACCATCGGTGGTGCCAACACCAACCCGCTTATCCTCATCGATGGCATCCCAGGTGATTTCAGCACCGTGGCCCCCGAGGATGTCGAGAGCATCGACGTGCTGAAGGACGGTTCGGCAGCTGCCATCTACGGTACGCGCGGTACCAACGGCGTCATCCTGATCACCACCAAGGCAGCCAAAGGCGCTGACATCAATTCGGTGGAATACAACGGCTACATCAGCACTTCGACCATCGCCAAGAAGCTTGAGATGCTGAGCGCCAGCGAATTTGCAGCTCTCTATCCCGACCAGAACAAAGGTTACGACACCGACTGGCAGGATGAGATTACCCGTGTACCGGTTTCCCATGTACATAACATCACCGCCATGGGTGGCAACTCGAAGACCAATTACATTGCCAATATCAACATCTCGCAGCGTCAGGGTATCCTGAAGCGCTCGAACTTCGACACATTCCAGGGCCGTGCCGAGATCAACCATCGTCTCTTCGACGACAAGGTGAAGTTCAAGTTCGGCATCCTCGGCAAGAAGACCGAGGCCAACAACACCGGCAGCGGAGGCTATGATGGCTATATCTTCAGCCAGGCTACTCGCCGCAACCCAACTGAGCCCGTCAAGAACGAGGATGGCAGCTGGTATGAGAACACTTCGAAGTTCGAGTACGAGAACCCCGTTTCGAAGATTTACGAGGTGGATGGCAATCGCAAGCGTACCACTCTCCGCATGAACGGAAGCATCACCTACAACCCCATCCGCGACCTCACCCTACAGGCTGTAGGCTCGTACGAGCGTCAGAACTACAACAATGGCTACAGCGAGTCCCTCGAGCACATCTCGAGCTTGCGCGACGGCTTGGCAGGATGGACCACCATCACGGCAAGCACCAGCATGGAGAAGCTTCTCGAACTCACTGCACGCTATGAGAAGGAAATCAAGGGTCACAAGTTCTCGGTACTCGGTGGCTACAGCTACAACGAGACCGACTACGAGGAAGTCTATGTGAACAACTATGGTTTCCAGGATGACTACTTCGGAGGTTGGCACAACATCGGCATCGGTTCGGCCTTGAAGAACGGCCTTGCCGGCATGAGCTCATCGAAGGCTACCACCAACCTCATCGGTTTCTTTGGACGTGCCACTTACGCCTGGCGCAACCGCTACCTCCTGATGGGTTCGCTCCGCTACGAGGGCGCCAGCCAGCTGTGGGGCACCGACAATGCCTGGGGTCTCTTCCCGTCAGTCTCTTTCGGTTGGCGTCTGACCGAAGAGAAATTCATGAAGAACGTCACCTGGCTCAACGACTTCAAGCTCCGTGCAGGTTACGGTGTGACAGGTTCGCAGCCCAGCCGTTCATTCCTCGGCGTAGCTATGCTGAAATATGGTTCTTACGCTTATTCGAATGGTTCATGGATCCAGACCATCGTTCCAGCTTCGAATGCCAACCCCGACCTTAAGTGGGAGGAGAAGAAAGAGACCAATATCGGTATCGACTGGGCCGTGCTCGACAGCCGCCTATCGGGTACCATCGACTTCTATAACCGCGACGTGGACGGCCTGATCTACGAGTATGCCGTACCTACGCCTCCAAACCTCTACAACACCACCGTGGCCAATGGCGGTACGATGCGAAACCGTGGTATCGAGATCATGGTCAGCGCCATCCCTTATCGCACCAAGTCATTCGAATGGAACACCACCGTCACCTTCTCCTACAACAAGAATGAACTCGTGAGCCTCAACGGTTCGGTATTCAAGACCGAGTACGACTATTTCAACACCGGCCAGGTAGAGTATTCTGGACAGGTGACCGACTCACACCGCGTACAGGTGGGCGAAAGCATCGGCAACTTCTGGGGCTTCAAGGTTGTTGACGTCGATGACGAAGGCCGTTGGATCTACGAGGATCGCAATGGAAACCTCATCAACTATACTGATTTCACCCACGCTGCCGACGACAAGAAGGTGATTGGCAATGGCCTGCCCAACTACTATGCTGGTTGGAACAACACCTTCAGCTATAAGGGATGGGATCTCGGCATCACCATGCGTGGCGCCTTCGACTTCCAGCTCATCAACAGTGCCCGCATGAACTACGAGAACGCCAAGAACAGCCGTTACGAGAACCGCTTGACTTCGGTCAACGACCTCATCTTCGGCAAGCACACCTTGAGCAAGGAAGTGGAACCCGAGTTCAACAGCTACTATGTAGAAGATGGCGACTACTGGAAGATTGACAACATCTCATTGGGCTACAGCTTCGGTGCCATCGGCAAGTACATCAAGAGCCTTCGTCTCTACGGCTCCGTCCTCAATGCATTCACATTCACGGGCTATAAGGGCATCGATCCCGAGGTCAACACCGACGGCCTGACTCCAGGCTACGACACCCGTTACCGCTACCCCAGCACCCGTTCATTCACATTAGGTCTTAACGTCAAATTCTAAACACTAATCACAACAATGAAAACGAATATAAAGATTTGGTCGCTTGGCGTTTTGGCAGCTACGACCTTGATGGGAAACACGGCATGTACCGAACTGCTCGACGAGAGCTATTCGCAGGTAGTGTCGGAGAAATATAGTCCAACGAGTGATGCAGACATCAGCTACCTGGTGAATGCAGCCTATACACCCTGGCGTCAAACCATGCTGCTCTGGAATGGCGTAGTACGTTCGCAGGAGCTCTGTGCCGACCAGGATGTAATTCCTGCCCGTCTGGGTATCGGCTGGGTCGATGGTTATATCTACAAGCGCTGGCATCAGCACGTATGGACCACCGAAGACGATGGCGTACTGCAGGGCTGGGAGCGCACGTTCGAAGGCATCAACACCTGTAACCGCCTGCTTTCCCAGATTGAGGATGGCGTGATTGGTGTGACGGGCGATGCCAAGACCGAACTGGAGTCGGAGCTCAAAGTGCTTCGTGCAAGCTACTACTACATCCTTTGTGACCTCTATGGCAACGTGCCCATCGTGACCGACTTCAAGGATACCAACCTGCCGCAGCAATCCACACGCAAGGAAGTCTATGACTTTATTGTACGTGAGATTACCGAGAACATCGGCAACCTGAGCGAGACGGCACGCGGCTACTACTATGGTCGTTTCAACAAGTGGGCTGCCTATACCCTGCTGGCCAAGATGTACCAGAATGCCGAAGTCTATACAGGCACAGCTCATTGGGACGAGTGCGCAGCTGCTTGCGACCAAGTAATCAGCTTTGCTGAGCGTTCGGGCGAATATGGACTCGAAGCCGATGTGAATGCTCCATTCCTCACCGAGAACGAGAACTCCAAGGAGATCATCTTTGGTCTGCCTTTCGACGAGGTTTATGTTACCGACTGGAATGCCTTCGACTTCCACATGTACACTCTGGCTCCTGAGAACCAGGATACCTATCAGCTCAAGGCACGTCCTTGGGGCGGTGTCTGCGCCATCCCGCAGTTCATCGACTCATTCGATCCCGATGACCAGCGTCTGCACGACTGGTATATCACCGGCCAACAGTACAGCTACTCGGGTGACTCGCTTTTCGAGAGCACCACAGGTGTGGCCCTCGACTATCCAAACGTCGTACCTTCCATCGACGAGTCTTATCCCTATCAGGGTTATCGTTGGGGCAAGTTCGAATATGCCATCGGCATCACCAACCGTCTGAGCAACGATTGGCCACAGTTCCGCTATGCCGATGTGCTGCTGATGAAGGCTGAGGCCCTGATGCGTACGGGCAAGCCGGGTGCAGGTGCTTTGGTCACTGAGGTTCGCAAGCGCGCTTTCGGCAGCAATCCTGCCAAGGCTGTGGTTACCGATGCAGATCTCGTGGCTGGCAGTTGCTACGACTATGGTCGTCGTGACACCTACGCTACAACCCATGACGGTGGCACTGATATTCGCTACGGCCGTATGCTCGATGAACTTGGTTGGGAATTCTGCCAGGAGGGCCGACGTCGTCAGGACCTGATCCGCTTCGGAGTATTCACCACGAAGGCGTGGTTTTCGCATGATGCGAGCGACGCGACGAAGAACCTCTATCCCATCCCGAACAAGATCATGCTGACCAACAGCAACCTGAAGCAGAATCCAGGGTACTAATCCCTCTTAAGCATTCATAACCTCTTTTAACCCATTATTATTGTGTGTGTGCGGCGTGTCAATAGAAAAAGCGAACAGACAGGTGTCGCCAAGTTCTTTTGACACGCCTTTTCTTAGGGTTAGTAGCTGTATTTTCAGAAAAGAGTGGTTCTGTATGCATTTTTTGGGAGCTATATGACCAAATTATCAAAAAAAATGATTATCTTTGCAGCGACCATCATGAAAAGACATCAAAATCAATCCACTTTATGAATATGACACAACACCATCCATCCCTCTTGGCCAGCGTGCTTTTGGCCTGTGCGTGCAGTATGGCTTTTGCCCAGACCACACGCGTTGAGTTTTATTCTCCCGGCATCGTGCGAGTCACCAAGACCGATGCCCAGTCCACCACCGACCCAATGACAACGAAGAAAAGTTATTCGGTAGTCCTCACTCCCGCAGGTGATGCTTCGCTCACTGGCCAGGGTGAGCTCAAGTCGGAGTGCATAACCGTCAAGGTCAACGCCGAGGGCGTAGTGAGCTTCTACGATAAGGCTGGCAGTCTGCTGCTTACCGAACAACGTCAGGGCAACGTCACCCCCATCACCGAGGGCGTCGATCGTGGCAAATATAGCGTTGCCCAGACCTGGCAGCTCGAGCCCGAGGAGGCCGTCTTCGGCCTCGGACAGCGCCGCGAGGGACAGACCATGAACCAGCGCGGCACGGCATTCCGCCTTTGGAACACCAATACGCACATCTACATCCCCTACTTCACCAGCCAGAAGGGCTACGGCGTCTATTGGGACAATGCAGGAGAGACGTTCTGGAGCGACGATGCCAGCGGGACCACCCTGCGCAGCAGCGTAGCCGAAGGCATCGACTACTACTTCCTCTACAAGGACGGCACGCAGGACGGCGTGGTGGAGCAGATTCGACTGCTGAGCGGACAGGCCACGATGTTCCCGCTCTGGGCTTACGGCTACTGGCAATGCCGCGAGCGCTACAAGACCCCCGACGAGCTTTCGGGCGTGCTCGACGAATACCGCCGCCGCGACATCCCCATCGACGCCATCGTGCAGGACTGGCAGTACTGGGGCTGCGATTCGAACTGGAACGCCATGAAGTTCGAGAACCCCCATTACCTCAACAAGATAGGCGA
>JAFZTS010000043.1 GCA_017618715.1 Bacteroidales bacterium | reverse complement strand
GGGTTCAGGCAAAAGAAGAACCTGATACTTGCCTTCCGTCGTCGCTGGGGAACCACTCCGAATGCGTACCGCACAGGGAAGTTGCTCCGTAACAGCAATTATGTGGTCAACAAGGACTATCATACGCGGAAGAATGCGCTCGACATCGCGAAGGAGCATCTATCCCAAATGGATAATTCGGAATAAGAAAAGCGAAAACCCTATTTAAAATCGTGGCATGTCCCCCAAGGTACCGGGGAGGACATGCCACGATTGTTGTATGTCCGCTAACGGATGCTGAAGGATATGCGGCGATGGACGCATGTCCGCTCACGGACGCTGAAGGATATGCTACGATGGAGAGATGTCCGCTAACGTTCGCTGAAGGATATGCGAAGATGGGTGGATGTCCGCTAACGGACGCGGAAGGATATGCGATGATGGAGGCATGTCCGCTTACGAACGCTGAAGGACATGCGACGATTGGTGGATGTCCGCTCACGGACGCTGAAGGATATGCGACGATGGACGCATGTCCGCAAACGGACGCAGAAGGATATGCGACGATGGAAGGATGTCCGCTTACGGACGCTGAAGGATATGGTACTATAGAATAATGTCCTCCAACGTTCGTTGGGGGACATGCGGGGGAAAGGGCACACAGATCTGCACGGATTGACACGGAATAAATTATTCATGGGTATTCGTGATTAAGAAAACTCGATCAAGCAAAGATTTTTTTTGCATTTTTGTTTCCCATAAACACACCTAAGTCTATTGACTTTTACAACACCAACCGATGCGTAATATTGCCAGGTAGTTCCTCTTCGTAATGAGAAACCATGATGAGGGTTTTGTCGGGACGGCGGCAGAAGGCGTCGATGACGTCGCGCACAAGGTGACGACGATAGGTGTCGAGGCCGTGCAGGGGTTCGTCGAGAATGAGCAGCGCGGGATCCTTGACGAAGGCGCGTGCAAGGAGACACAGACGCTGTTCGCCACTCGATAGGGTGAGGAACATGCGGTCGTGCAGATGATCGATGCCGAAGACGCGCATCCAGAAGAGGCAATCCTCGACCTGCTCGGGACGTGGACGCTTGTAAAGACCTACCGAATCGTGGAGCCCACTGGCCACGATGCCGATGGCGGGGCGGTTCTCCTTGTAGGCTCGATGGAACTCGGGACTGACGAAACCGATGTGCTTCTTGATTTCCCAAATGGATTCGCCCGTGCCGCGTCGGCGACCGAAGAGCGAGATGTCGCAAGCGTATGCTGCGGGATGGTCGGCACATACGAGGCTGAGCAACGTGGATTTGCCTGAGCCGTTCCTGCCCTGCAATGCCCAGTGTTCGCCGCGACGCACCGTCCAGCTGAGTCCGTTGTAAAGCACACGGTCGGTCTCGGGCAAGGGCAGGGTGAGGTTGCGGATGCTGATTACTTCGTCGGTAACACTGCCATCGGCTGTGAGGTTTGCCAAAGGCATGACGGGGAGCTTGGCTATCTGTTCGCGCAGCTGGGGCGTGAGCGATGCAGCGGGCGATGCCTTGAAGTCGGGCAGCGCAGCAAGGTACTCGGCACGGGTACGCTTCTCTCCCACCTTCATATCCTTCACCTCTACGACGTGTGTCATATAGGATGGCACGGTGTCGAGCATCGAGAGTATCATGATGATCTGCACTTCACCGCTATCGACGAGGAGCTGGAAGAACTGGTTGAGCTGGTTTCTCATCGGCTCATCTAATCCTATAAACGGGTTATCAACCAGAAGAACCCGAGGCCTCTTCATCAAATATTTGAAGAGCTGGTAGCGGCGCATTTCGCCGCTGGAGAGGAGGACCATGCGCTTGGTGAGCAGGTCGCGCATCATGAAGGTGTCGAGCAGGGGATTCTGCAGGAACTCGGTGTAATCCTCGCTGCCGGCTGCCACTGCTTCGTCGCGCGTGAGCCCATGACCAGCCAAACGGGCATCGTCGGCCGATAGTCCGGTGGCTGTCACTCCTCCCGAAGCCAAGGCGCGTTTGAGCACCGTCATCACGAGGGGTGACTCGTCGCGGTCCTGGCTGTTGAAGCGCTGCTGGTAGTAATAGGGCTTTTCGACTGAACCGAGCGCATCCTCGAAGGTGAGCTGCACGATGTTGCCGTAGGCCGTTGGCTTGGTGCCGGGACCGAAGTCATATTCGAGCCGCCCCTGCATGAGCAGGTTGCGACCTGTGATGAGATCGACGAGGCAGGACTTCCCTCCCCCATTGGGACCCATCACGGCAATGTGCTCGTCAGCTTCGAGGGTGAAGTTGACGGGCTCTCGCATCCGCGTCTGGGGCAGGCGGCCGAGGGCGTTTTGGAGTCGAACTATAGTCATTATAAAGATAATAAAGAAAATAATATTGATGCACACGTGTGGCTACACGTGTGCATCAATGGGTTGACTGAGGTCTATCTCGTTGCGATCGGCATCGAGGACCTTGTACTGTAGCAGCTCCATGGACTGGTCGGCGATGAGACGCCAAGACATTCCATAACGGCGCCGCCACTGCCAGTAGAGGCTCCTGAAGAACCATCCCTGGCGAACATAAGCTGCAATAAACGGGTGCAAATGGAGACGGAACGACTTCACTTTCATTTCGGAAGTCAGCATGTCAAGCTTCTCCTGCAAGCGGTCGCAGAACAGGATGGAGGGCTTGACCACATGACGATCACCGCAAACGGGACATGCCTCGGCCGTCTGGACATCCATGACGGGACGCACGCGCTGGCGCGTGATCTGCATCAGGCAGAACTTCGAGAGCGGCAGGATGTTGTGCTTGGCACGGTCGCGTGCCATCAGCTCCTTGACATGCTTGTAGAGCTGCTCGCGATGTTCGGACTTGTTGAGGTCGATGAAATCGATGACCACAATGCCTCCCATATCGCGGAGCCGCATCTGACGACATATCTCTTCGGCTGCCCCCATATCGACAAGCAAGGCATTTGCCTCCTGATCGTCGGCTTGATGGCTTCGGTGTCCCGAGTTGACATCAATGACGTGCAGGGCTTCGGTGTGCTCGATGATGATGTAGGCACCTTCCTTGCACGAGACGGTCTTTCCGAGGGAAGACTTGATCTGGCGCGTCACCGCGAACTTATCCAAGATGGGCTGTTCCTCTTCGTATAGTTTTACCACGTCTGCCTTTTCAGGGGCGATCAGACTCACATAATCCTTTATCTGATTAAACGTGACCGGGTCGTTGACCCAGATGTTCTCGAAGGAGGGGTTAAAGATGTCACGAAGTAATGCCACGGCGCGGCTGGTCTCCTCGTAGCAGAGGCTGGGCAGCTTGCCTTTCATGAAGGTGGTCACGCATTCTTCCCAACGCTTGACCAGCGAAGTAAGCTCCTGGGTCAGTTCCTCGGCTCCCATGCCCTGTGCAGACGTGCGTATGATTACGCCGAAATTCTTGGGACGGATGGCGCCAATGATTTGCCTGAGACGGCTCTTCTCTTCGCTTGACTTGATTTTCGTGCTCACCGAAACCTTGTCCTGAAATGGAATGAGTACCATGAATCGCCCGGGGAGGGAGAGGTCGCATGTGAGGCGCGGCCCTTTGGTACTGATGGGTTCCTTGGCGATCTGCACCAGTATCTCCTGTCCTACGGTGAGGACCTCGCCCACGGTGTCGTTCTTGTCCATGTCGGGCTCTCGCTTGAATCGCTCGACGGGGATGAGATGCTTGCGGTCGGAGATCTGCTGCTTGACGTACTTGGCCAGCGTCTTGAACTGCGGACCAAGATCCTGATAGTGAATGAATCCTTCCTTTTCGTGCCCCACATCAATGAATGCAGCGTTGAGACCCGGCATGAGCTTCTTGACGCGCGCCAGGTAGATGTTGCCCACCGAAAAACTGGCATCCTGTCGCTCGCGCTGATATTCGGCGAGCCTGCCGTCTTCGAGGAGACCGATGGTGATCTCATTGGACAACGCATCAATTACGACTTCGCTTGTCATTGTGCAAAGGTTAAAAAAGAATAAAGGCGGAGCCATTGGCCCCGACCCTTTTCGCTGTGCGTCACCACACACAATCAGTGCTTATGGCGATTCTTGCGCAGACGCTTTTTGCGCTTGTGCGTTGCCATCTTATGACGCTTGTGCTTCTTACCGTTTGGCATACCTTTTAAAAATTATTAATTGGACAAAAATTTAATTCGAGATTAGGCTTCCTCGTTGATAACCTCACCGCTGACCTTAGCCACGAAGCTCTTGGCGGGCTTGAAGGCGGGGATGTTGTGGGCTGGGATGCGGATAGAGGTCTCCTTGCTGATGTTGCGGGCAACCTTCGAAGCGCGCTCCTTGATGATAAAACTGCCGAATCCACGGAGGAAAACTGGCTCTTCGTTTACGAGTGACTCCTTTACGGAACCCATGAACTGCTCAACTACAACGAGAACAACATCCTTCTCGAGGCCTGTCCTCTTAGCAATCTTTGTTACGATTTCTGCTTTTGTCATTTTATGTAAATATTAGTCGATTTTATTGATTAGGCGAGCAAAGATATGGCTTTTTATTGAAAAAAAAAAGAATAAGGGCTAATTTTTTGAAAAAAATCGTATCTTTGCACCCGAAAAGGGCATAATTGACAACTGAATATCAAGAAAATGAACGATATAACCCACAAGATCGGCCTTTGGTACGACGAACACCGGCGAGACCTGCCGTGGCGCCATACCCGCGATGCCTATCGCATCTGGCTTTCGGAGATCATTCTGCAACAGACGCGCGTCGCGCAGGGCTTGGGTTACTACGAGCGTTTCGTGGCGGCTTTTCCGAGGGTGGACGACTTGGCGGCTGCCCCTTTGGACCGTGTGCTGAAGCTTTGGCAGGGCCTCGGCTACTACAGTCGGGCGCGCAACCTTCATGCCGCTGCCCGGCAAGTGACGGCTTGGCGCGAGGAACATCCCGAGAAGAGTTTCCCCGATCGTTATGCCGACCTCATCGGACTGAAGGGCGTGGGGCACTACACGGCGGCTGCCATCGCGAGCTTCGCCTCGGAGGAAGCCGTGGCGGTGGTGGATGGGAATGTCTATCGCGTCCTGTCGCGCCTGTTCGACATCGACACCCCCATCGACACGGGCAAGGGGCGGAAGACGTTCCAAAGCCTGGCGGACGAGCTGCTTCGCGATGCCATCGGACAAGGCGACGGGCGGGCGTCGCGCCACAACCAGGCGATGATGGAGTTCGGCGCGTTGCACTGCACGCCCACCCAACCCAAGTGCGCGACGTGTCCGGTCGGGATGCACTGCCTGGCGCTTTCGGCAGGCACCGTGGGGGAACGACCGACGAAGCAAGGAAGGACGAGCGTGCGCGAACGCCGCTTCATATACATTATTTATATATATAAGGACAAGCTGTGGGCGCATCAGCGCGGTGCGGGCGACATCTGGCAGGGACTTTGGGAATTCGTGCTCCTTGAAGGAGAGGATCTGCCGTCGGCCTTGCAGGAACGTGCCACCCTCCTACTGGAGAGGAAGCACCAGCTGACGCATCAGACCATCCATGCCTCGTTTCATGTGGTCAGACTGCCCGACGACGAGGAACCCACGAAAAATGCCGCCATCCAATCCCTGGCGAACGATTACCGTGCGTTCACATGGATGGAATGGCAGCAACTGGCCGTGCCCCGACTGATTGACGAGGCTAACAAGAGATTGTCAGCATGGTTTTGAAGCGATTGCCCTCGCGACGGGCCGAGAACGTATAGGAGTCGGGATAGATGAGTTCGAGTCGGCGGCGAAGGACCGTAAGGCCCACGCCATGCTGGGAACCCTTCTTGGGCTCGCCCTCCACTTCGGTGGGCAGGTTGTTGTCGGTCGAGAACTTGAGCATATCATCGCCTTCCTCCAAACGAATACGGATGGCATCGGCTTCGCTGGTCGATCCGCAATGCTTGAAGCAGTTTTCGACCAAGGGGACGAGCAGCAAGGGGGCAATCATCCGCTCGGGACGAACGGGGTTTTCGCCCTGCGTGCCCAACACTTCGAAGACAAGGCATTCGGGCTTCGACATGCGAAGACGCTGCAAGTCGCACAAGAGCCCGATGGCACGGGCTTCGTCACTGAGCGGCACCTTTTCCTGCCGGGCGCTGTAGGTCATGTAGCGCATCAGGTTGGACAGACTCATCACGGCCGAGGACGCACGTTCCTGGTCGAGCCATATCAGGGCATCGACGTTGTTGAGCGTGTTGTAGAGGAAATGCGGGTTGAGCTGCGCCTTGAGCAACTGGTTTTCGGACTGTGCGTTGCGC
Organism: Bacteroidales bacterium; assembly: GCA_017618715.1. GTDB lineage: Bacteria > Bacteroidota > Bacteroidia > Bacteroidales > UBA3663 > Liminaster. The sequence goes on along the minus strand of JAFZTS010000043.1, from coordinate 24,964 downwards.
AAACGTATCTCCTCGAGATTGACACCCAGCACGACACTCATCAGCGCGGAAATCGTCAGGAAGGCACAGATGACATAGAAGAATACCTGATAGACGCGGAAGAGTTCGCGCATGTAGTCGGGCAAGAGCTGATACATCCAGGCAAAGAGGATACCCAAGGTCAGACCTGCCATCACCGCCGCCCAGCAACGAAAATAGAGCCACGCCAGGCTGGCACGCCGATAGTGTACCAGGAGACCCCGCTCGCGATGCGTACGGTAATCGAGCCAGACATTGACGATGCCCACGACCGTCAGCAGCACCGCCACCACAAGCATGGGCAACAGCAGGAGCAACCATACCGTACTGGCATAGTTGAGAATGCGCTGCACAAGCAGGGCAATCACCGTTCCGCCTATGACAAGGTAGATGATGGGGAGGAGATAATATTGAAGTCGCTGGAGTTTCATTCTTTCTTTACCTTAAGATAGAGGATGATGGCGAGCAGCAGGAGTTCGGCAAGCAGCACTTCCCACCACGTGGGGAAGAAATGGAGATGTCCGCCGAGCAACAGCCGTTCGACACGCCCGATGCCTTGCGCCACCCAACCCATCCAAGCCGTCAGCGCCTCGATGGGCACGGCGATGAATTGGAGCGAAGGAAGCAGCATCCCCGCCACCAGCAGCACCATCAACAGGGGCATCAACGGGACCACAAGCAAGCCCTGTATCCAGCCGAGCACCGGTATCTGATGGAACCAGTAGGCGACAATGGGAACGGTGAACCACTGCGCGCTTACCGAGAGCAGGACGAGACGAAGCCAACGGGGAAGACGGTCGGACTGCAGCCAGGGTCGGAAGAGCAGGATGCCCGCCACGGCAAGGAAACTGAGCTGGAAACCCACGCTGCCGACCGTCCACGGATCCCAAGCGACAAGCACGAGGGCGGCAAACGCCATGCAACGCCAAGCCGATGTGGAACGACGGAGCATCCATCCCAACATGAACAGGGAAAGCATCAGGGCTGCACGCACGGCACTCGGTGGAGCGCCTATCCGCCAGACATAGAAGGCCGCCACGGCTATCACCGCAATGCGTTTCACGTCACCCGTGACGTAATGCGCAGACAGGTTGCAGGGCGCTATGTACCCCACCAGCATTTCGATGGGCCTGAACATCATCCAGATGATCGACATGAGGATGCCGACATGCAAGCCGGAGACGGCCATGATGTGGCTCATTCCCGCCGTACGGAAGGCACCCAGCACATCGGACGAGATGCCCGACTTGTCGCCCAGCAGCATGCCCCGTGCCAAGGCAAGGGCTTCGTCCGAGAGTCCGAGTTCGTACAAGCGTTCGAACATCCGTTCTTTCCGTGTGATTAACTGAAGCGCCCTTTACTTGATATAATCCTTCGAGGCATCGACGATGACCAATACCTGGTCGTAGCCGGGGCCGTAGGGTGCTTCGGGGTCGAAGTGCTGCGACTTGCTGTCGGCAAACTGACCGATATATCGGAATTCGCCCGTCGAGGGATTGTACCACCATGCCTTCTTCCAGCTGCCGCTGATTCGGCTCAAATCGACATCGAGCGCACCGCCCACATAGGTATAGGCGACGATGTAATCCTTGCCGCGACTGGCCACGGGACGCTCGTAACGCTTGCCATATTCGCCCACAAGGACGCTCTGGTCGGCCACGCGGTCGAAATAGGGAAGCATGAGCATGAGCTTCTTGACATACTGCATCTGCAGGAAGCCCTTGTCATAAACGGCCTCGTACCAGGGCGTGGTGCAACCATAGGCGGGACCATCGCCGGGCTGATAGAACTGCATCAGGGCATTGTTGCCGTAGGTGTGTCCGCAACTGCCTGCAAGTACGCTCCACCAGGCATAGCGGCGGCAATCCTGTGCCTGCCACTTGGGCTGGGTGACGTCGTGAAGACCTTGCGGGATGCGTTCGTAAGAGGGCTCGGCATCGAGGATGGGCTTCAAGGGCGTTAGGCTGTGGGCTGCCTCGACATAGCGCCAGTTGTCCTCCTCGGTCTCGGCAGTGCTCGACGTGTCGCCATCGCCACGACGCTGGCCATAGCGGCGATGACCGGATTGGAACATGTTGAAGTCAAGCCACTCGGCATCGTTCCACCACGTGGCTGAACTGGTTCGACCAAAGGGATGATAGGTGACAAGATGTTGCTTGTCGTATTGACGAATCGTGTTGGCCAAAGCCTCCCAGACCTCGGGCTTCACATCGCCGCGCTGGTCGCCACCGATGATCCAAACGACGTTGGGACGATGGCCGTAACGTTCGGCCAGGAACTTGCCGTAGGCCTTCGCCTGCTGCACATTCATCAGACCTGCCTTGACCAAGCCGCCCCAGATGCAGACCATGCCAATGTAGATGCCGCGTTGTTCGGCCTGGTCGAAGATATAATCGAAGTGGTCCCAATAGGTGTAGGCGTTGGTCAGGTCACGCTGCGCCTTGGTATCGAAGGGCGTGAAGTCGAACATGTCGCCCTTCTTGTTGGGGACCATCGAAGGCTGGCCATAGACATTGTAGGCGGGCACACCATTGACCGTCTGCACCTGCACGACATTGTATCCTGCGTTGGCGCACTGCGACAGATAGAAGCCGACCTGTGAGCGATTGAGCTTCTCGGGCATCAGCCAACCCGTCTCGCCCAGCCAGAAGAACGGCGTGCCATCGGCATGCTGGAGATAGAGATGGTTTTCGCTGACCTGCAGCGGGCCATGCGACCAGGGCTTTTCGTTGGCGGGCGGAGCAGCTGCATAGGCTGCGCTGGCGCAGAGAAGAAGGAGGAGGGATAGGAGATTTTTCATGAGTGTGTGGTTTTTGGGGCTATAGTGACTATAGTGACTATAGTAACTATAGATACTATAGTGACTATTTTATTTTTTGCCTAAGAGCAGGTAGGTTTGGCCGGGGGTGGTGGAGCGCTTGAGGAGCTTGGGGAGACCGGGGCCGGCGATTTGCAGGAGGCCGCCCACGCGGGAGGTGACTGCGAGGCGAGTGACCTTGCCGTCGCGCCACTCCATATCGATGACGAAGCCGCCACGGGCCACGAGACCCGTCACACGGCCCTCCTCTTTCCAATAATCAGGAAGGGCGGGGAGCAGACGGATGACCGGGTCCTGACTCTGCATCAGCATCTCGGCGATGCCTGCCGTGCAGCCGAAATTGCCATCAATCTGGAACGGAGGATGCGCATCGAAAAGGTTGGTGTAAGTGCCGCCACCCTGCTTCGGCTCGTAGGAAACGTCGCGTTCGTGCGTCAGACTCAACTGGTTCTCGATGAGCTTGTAGGCATGGTTGCCATCGAGCAGACGAGCCCACAGGCAGACACGCCAACCCATCGCCCAGCCTGTCGAGATGTCGCCGCGATGTTCGAGGCTGACCTGCGCCGCCTTGGCAAGGTCGGGCGTGTTGCGTGCCGAAACCTGATTGCTGGGGAACAAGCCATAGAGATGGCTCACATGGCGATGATCGTCGGCGGGATTGTCCCAATCCTCCACCCATTCCTGCAACTGTCCCCACGAACCGATCTGCATGGGAGGCAGTTCCTTGATACGTGCCTCGTAATGCTCGGCGGTCTCCACATCGCCGAGGAGACGCGCTGCCTCGGACACTTCGCTCCACAAGTCGCCAATCAACTGGCTATCCATCGTGCAGCCTGCCACCGTGGTGGCATCGTGTCCCTTGGGGCCGTTTTCGGGCGAATTGGTGGGACAAACCACGAGGTAGTGATGTCTGGGCTCATAGACCATCGTCTCGTCGAAGAAACGTGCCGCGCCCTTCATGACGGGATACCATTCGCGCAGGAAGTCGAGGTCGAGCGTGTAGAGATAATGTTGCCAAAGGTGGGTGCAGAGCCATGCGCCACCCGACATCCACATGCCTGAGGGCGCATTATCGACGGCACCGGTGATGCGCCAAATATCGGTGTTGTGATGCAGGACCCAAGCCGTGGTATCCTTCACCCCATACATCACACGCGCCGCATCGCGACCCGTCTCGCTCACTTCGCGTATCAGACGGAAGAGCGGTTCGTTGAGCTCCGAGAGATTGCAGACCTCCGAGGGCCAATAGTTCATCTCAAGGTTGATGTTGCAAGTGTATTTGCTGTCCCACGAGGGGAGCATCTTGTCGTTCCAGATGCCCTGCAGGTTGGCGGGTTGTCCACCGGGCTGCGACGAGGAGATGAGCAGATAACGCCCGAAACGATAATACATCGCGACGAGATGCTTGTCGTGCGTCTTGCCGAAATCGCGGAGACGATCGACGGTGGTGCGGTCGGCATACTTGTCCTCCCCCAACCAAAGCGTGTTGCGGTCGGCCAATGCCTGATAGGCTGCGATATGCTGGCTGCGGGCAAGGGCATAGTCCTTTTGGAGAGCCAGTTGCATCTGATTGGCCGAACGTGCCCGTTCGTCACCCTTGATCGAACGATAGTTCTGGAAAGCCGAAGCGATGGACACATAGATCGTCGCCTCGTCGGCATCCTCGACGGTAATGATGCCATTGCAGATGCTTTGACGACCTCCGCGATTCTTCACGACGGCTCGACCAAAGAAACGCAGACGGCTACCCAACTTCTCATGTCCTCCGGTCATTCCGTGCAAGGTGATGCCTTCGGGAACGTCGTTGATACGACAGTCCTGCTGAGGTGTCGTCATGGTGGCGGTGAAGCTGAGCTTGCCGGGTTGGGAGGCCGAAAGATGCAGGATGACGACACTGTCGGCAAACGAGGTGAAACACTCGCGACGATAGTGTACGTCGTTGACATCATATTCGACCACAGCCAATGCACTGTCGAGGTCGAGCGAACGACGATAATTCGAATAACCCAGCTGATCGTTGAAATTGACAAACAGGTCGCCGAAGGGCTGATAGGGCATGCCCTGATTGGTGGGCGACTTGACATAGCGGGTACAAAGGTCCTGTGCCTCACGGTAGCGTCCCTGGAAAACGAGCTCGCGGATCTTGGGAATCCATTCGGCCGCCTCGGGATTATAGTTGTTGTTGGGATTGCCTGCCCAAAGGGTTTCCTCGTTGAGCTGCAAACGCTCCTGCAACGGGTTGCCGAACATCATGGCACCCAGTCGGCCATCGCCCAAAGGCAGCGCTTCGGTCCAAAGCACGGCGGGACGGTCGTACCACATCAGATGATGGTTCTGTAATGGGAGTTGCTGAGACAAGCCCACAGCGGTGACTGCGAGCAGCGAAGTGGTGAGGATAAGAAATTTCAGGTTTTTCATGTGCGTTTATAAAGATTATTTTTTGGTCGTGAAGCCACCGAAACTGCCGGCTGCATCGTAGAACACCTCGGCTTCGCGTTCGAGCTTGACTTCACCATGGGTGATGTCAAGCGTCGTGAGACTGCAATTGTAATAGGGACATGCCCAGAAGTCGCGTATCTCCTTCTTGCCCACCGCACAGACGATGCCGCGTATCAAGGCTCCATGCGCCACGACAAGAACATTCCGTATGCCTTTCGCTTCGAGCGGGAGAATCTCGTCACGGAGAAACGCTCCTGCACGATTGACGAGGTCCTGGAACGACTCGGCGCCATCGATGGGATGATACAGCTCGGGATGATGCAGCAGGTTGTACATCGGGTTCTGCGGATCGTTGGCAGCCTCGTCGATGATGTGTCCCTCGCTGGCTCCGAAGCCGAATTCGATGATACGCGGATCCGTCTGAATCAACGCCAGTTCGGGCCTTCCGTCGAGGATGATCTGTGCGGTTTCGACAGCACGGATGAGGGGAGAGCAATAGACGCGATCGTAGGGGACGATGGGCCAGTTGCGGGCCGTGATGCGTGCCAATTCGCGCCCAAACTCATTGAGCGGGATGTCGATATGCCCCTGGAATCGATGTGCCTTGTTCCAATCGGTCTGTCCGTGACGGAAGAGGTAGAGTTTCACGATTCGTGATGAATGAATAAATTCTTGATTGCTTCGGCAGCCTTTTCGAGCTGCATGGTGCGGCTTCCCTTCACGAGAATCGTTCCTCCCAGGTTGTGAAGAGTTGCCTCATCGTCGATAAGGTCCTGCACATTCATGTAGCAGCGCACATTCATCGGATGCTGTGCAGCAAGCGCCATGCCCTTTGCCTTGAAAGCCTTGCAGAACTCCTCTCCCACAAGCACAATCATGTCGAGCTGGATGCCCGAAGTGAAGAGGTAATCGAGTATGACGGCATGTTCGCGCTGCGACTCGGCTCCCAATTCGCGCATATCGCCCAGGATAACGCTCTTGTGCGGAGCATGGTTCATCTTGAACGATGTCAGCGCGGCATTCATCGAGGTGGCATTGGCATTGTAGGCATCCATGATGAGCTCGTTGCCATGACCGAGATCGACAAGCTGGCTGCGCATATTCTGCGGCTCGTATTGCTCGATGGCCTCCTTCACCTGTTCGATGGTTACGCCGAAATAACGCCCTACGGTAGCAGCAGCAAGGCAGTTGATGGCATTGTAGCTGCCGATGAGGTGGGTTTGCACAAGAACAGGGTCGGGTGCTTCGGTGTCGTAGATTTTGAGCGAGAGGTAGGGCGAACAATCTTCCACCGTGCCAGGCAGATAGGGACGGCACTGCACGCCATAGGCGATGGCCTTGTTCAGCAGGTCACGATTGAAGGAATCGATGAAGACGATGCCCTGATCGGCAGCCACACTCTTGTAGAGCTCGGTCTTGGCAGCTATGACACCTTCGAGTGAACCGAAGCCCAGCAGATGTGCCTTGCCCACATTGGTGATGAGTCCGTAATCAGGATGCACGATGGCGCAAAGCTCGGCGATGTCCATGGGGTGGTTGGCACCCATCTCGACGATGGCAATCTCATGTTCCGGCTTGACCTTGAGGAGCGTCAACGGCACGCCAATCTGGTTGTTCAGGTTGCCCTCGGTTGCCAGCACGTTGTACTTCTTGCCAAGCACTGAACGAATCAGTTCCTTCGTCGTGGTCTTGCCGTTGGTGCCCGTGATGCCCACTACCTTGACGGGGCGATCCCATTTGCTGAACTGCTGACGATGGTAGGCGGCCAACTCCTGGAGTGCGGCAAGTACATCGGGCACGAGGATTGTGCCCTCCTGACTGCGGCTTTCATCATCAATCACGGCAAGGGCAGCACCCTTTTCGAGCACTTCGCCCGCAAAGGCATTGCCATCGAAACGCTCGCCTTTCAGGGCAAAGAAGATCTGCCCGGGCAAAACCTTGCGGCTGTCGGTGGTGATGCTGGGATGGGCAAGGTAGGCCTCGTATAACAGTTCAATCAAACGCTGTTCCATCAGAAATATCGCTTAATGCACACCAGGGTATGGGAAATCTCCTTGCGCTGAATGTTCCAGATGCCCTCGGGACGCAGTTCGTCATAATGCAGGAAACCGCTCACGTGAAGCACTCGACCATTATCGGCCACCAAACCCACGTGCGTGATCTTATTGGTCTCGGGCTCCATTGTGAAGAAAGCCAAATCGCCAGCCTCACGTTCCTCGAAACTTGCTTCCTTGCCCTTCAAAGCCTGCTGCGACGCATTGCGCGGCATGTCGATACCGATGAAGCGGAACAAGGTCTGGATGAATCCCGAACAATCGACACCGCCTGCTGAAACGCCACCCCAGAGGTAAGGCGTGTTGAGCAGCATCTGTGCCTGCTGGATGACATACTTGGTCAATGCCTTGCGCGACATCGAACTGGCATGAACCGGTTGCACATAGCTCATCGAAGGCACATCGAAGCGGATGCCATGCATTCGGAAGGTAATGCCCGTCTCGTCGAGGTCGAAGATGCGACTGCCCCATGACAGATGGGCCGAGCCGGACTGACCATGCTCGGTGCGCTGCACGGGATTGAAGGGTTGGCGAAGCAAGGGGGCTTCGGGGGTTAGATCGAGGAAACGTCGATACTCGATCTGATCGATCAAGGTGGCCGTCTTCCAGTCGATCCAGCCTTCATAGTTGTCGCAGTCGCGCAGGATGCGATACCATCGGGGAATTTCCTCGAGGATCTGGAAAGTGTCGCCGAAGATGAGCTGGTTGGTCATCTCGGACTGCTCAGCGGCCGAGGCACGCATGGGAATATAAGGTTGGAGACAAATACCGTATTTCATATCATTGGGTTATAATTTACAATTGGGATGCCAACACATCGTTGGGCACTAAAGTCATCACCGGATGCCCGTCGGGCGTCATCTGATGGTCAGGCAGGGCAAGCAGACTCTCGACAAGCTGCTGCATCTCCTCCTCACCTATCTGGCGACCGTAGGGTATGGCCTGAGCCTTGGCCAGACGCAAGGCAAGACGGCGATCGAGTTCCTCGCCCACGCCATGCACCTCCTCACGAGCGGCGTCGATCATCTGGAGCATGAGCTCGTGGATGTTGACCGAACTCTCAAGCGAAGCAGGTTTGCCATTGACGGCATAGGTACCTCCTCCCAGGTTATCAAGTTCAAAACCCAGATAGCTGAGTTCGGGAAGGATGGCCTGCAAATGAGGTTCGTCGGCAGGTGACACCTCAATCATCTCGGGGAAGAGCTCATGCTGGGTCAACCCCTGGCGATTGCAGATCTGGTGATGGTAGCGATCGTAGAGAATGCACAAGTGAGCGCGATGCTGGTCGATGAGCATCATGCCGCCACGAGCATTGCCGACGATGTATCGATTACCGACCTGAAGATACTGAACACGTCTGGTGGATTGCGGCTTTTCGTCGTCGGAAAGATCGTTCATCAGGTCCATGGCGCTGGGCAGTTCCATCCCTTCGTCCATCCTCGATGGCAGGTCATCGATATTCTCTGTCGCAGGGGTTACCTGCCTGTCTTCCTTTCGGAAATCCTCGTAGAGCGTTTCCCAATGTGCAGCAGGCTGTTGACGGAAAGGATTGTAGTCCTCGAAATGGGGTCGCGGCTCGTTGTTGGGCTTGTTGTTGGGCAAATACTGTGGCTCCACCTCGGGCGCATCCGACTGGTCGAAATCTATCGTAGGCACGGCATTGTACTTGCCGAGAGCCTCACGGATGGTGGCCATCAGAATGTGCCAGCGTGCCGCCTCATTCTCGAACTTGATCTCGGTCTTGGTAGGATGAATGTTGACATCGATGCTCTGCGGATCGACCAGCAGATAGATGAAGTAGTTGGGCTGCGTTCCTTCGGGAATAAGGTCCTGATAGCATTCGAGCACGGCCTTGTGGAAATAAGGGTGCTTCATGAAACGACCATTGACGAAAAAGAACTGCAAGGCTCCCTTCTTGCGTGCGCCTTCGGGGGCACCGGCAAAGCCCGAGATGTTCAACAGGTCATTCTCGACCTGAATAGGCAACAACTGCTGCGAAAGCCCTTTGCTGAAGAGCTGCACGATACGCTGCTTGTGCGATCCAGCTGTCAGTTGGAGCAACACCACATCGTTGTGCGTCACCGTCATTTCCACTTGCGGATGAGCCAATGCCACGTGCTGTATCTCCTGCATGATGTTCGAGAGCTCGGTTTGGTTGCTCTTGAGGAACTTCCTTCGGGCAGGAACATTAAAGAAAAGGTTGCGCACCTGAAAATTTGCTCCAGCCGGACATGCACAGGGTTCCTGTCGTTGCAACTGGCTTCCCGCCAAGGCTATCAGCACACCGGCCTCATCTTCGCGACGACGTGTGCGCAGCTCGACTTCGGCAACTGCTGCCACCGATGCCAACGCTTCGCCACGAAAGCCCATCGTATGAAGGTCAAAGAGGTCGGCGGCACGTTCAATCTTCGAGGTGGCATGCTTCTCGAATGCCATGCGCGCATCCGCCGGACTCATCCCGATGCCGTTGTCGATGACCTGGATGAGTTCGCGACCTGCTTCACGCAGGACAATCTGGATTTGTGTGGCGTGAGCGTCGATGCTGTTCTCCAGCAATTCCTTAACGACGCTGGATGGACGCTGCACCACTTCACCTGCAGCTATCTGATTGGCAACCGAGTCAGGGAGAAGATGGATGATATCCATGCCGTTGTTTATATTGACTTGATCAGATAGACGAAGATGATGATCATGACCACGATGGCCACAGCCAGTTTGATGTAGCGGTTGCCCTGCTCACCTTCGGCTTCCTCTTTCTCCTTACGACGCTTCAGGTGCTTGGTGCCTTGGATGAACGTGCCACGGATAACTTCCTCGGCCTTGAGCTCCTCGTCGGGTAGCTCGCCCATCTCACGCTTCACCTTTCGTACGCGAGCTTCAAGCCATTGCTTGCGCTCGTTCTTGGTGAAGTGACTCACGTGTTCGAAACGCTTGGGTTTGTTTGTACTGAATATTGATGCCATAGTTCCTTAATGTTCTTTGTTCCTAGTATCCATTCAACTCATCGTCATTAAACAATCTTGGAACCTCAATGATGTCTTCCTTCTTCATCTCAATGCCTCGGAAGACGTCCTTAGGGCCAGCGGGACGAAGATATGCCATCCAGCGGAAGTTCTCAAGATACAGGATGTCGTCGGTCACCAATTGAATAGGTGTCAACGAACCTACCACCTGTGGCCAAAGCTTCAGTTTCTCCATCTTCTGATTCTTGAACCACACCGTCAAGTAGTTGCCGATCATCTGGTTGAGTCCTATTATCGTCTTGTCGCTCTCCTCGGGGTAATAGATGATCTGCACGTTGCCACTCATGTCCATGCGGCTCACCTTGCCCGAATCGAAGTAGCATACAAGGTCGCGTCCCAGAATCTGGTCGTAGTGCAGCGAATCGATGCGCAAGGCCAAGCGCTCCTCTTCGGTGAGAGTATCGGCATTGACAGCCAGACTCTCGTCATGGCTCTGCGTCAGGAAGGGATTGGGGTGTATCATCGCCCGATGGATGCCTTCACGGTTCACGATGGCGAAGATGGAGTCACCACGAATCTGATACTGGTTGTTCCACATCACCGGATTGCCCACGAAGGTGGCCAGGGTGTCGCGCACCGAATAGATGAGCGAGTCACAAACGCCCTGTATGTCAGATCGGTAATACCGCACGCCATGGTAGGCATGCATGTAGCGCAGTGTATCGTAATGCTCGGGCATGATGCTGTCGATGACCAGTTGGGTATTGCCCAGCGTATCGATGGCCTCTTTATGGCTCAACGTGTCAGCCAGAATATGGTCGATGATGGTGAAAGCACGCAACGTATCAGCATGCAGGTAGAGCGTATCGCCACTGCTGAACTCCATCGCCAAGGCATGCCCCGTGATGAAACCCATCTGCGGCACGCTATCGCTCTCGATGTAATAGGCGTAGTCGCCCTTCACGGCCATGTTGTCAGTGGTATCGATGGCATAGATGTCGCCCCACGCCTCACCGTAGCCTGCCTTGACGTTATAGAACAGGGTGTCTGCTATTGCATAGCGTCCCGGACTCTCGACCCACGAACGCTCATAGAGGTTGGCCAACTCCGTCTTGGTGTTGAAATGTCCTCGACGGGTGTGTATGGTCGAAGAATCGTTGACGATACGAGAAGGCCCCAACACTGTGGACAAGGTGTTCCGAAAATCGTAACGAAGCGTATCGCTGAAGAGCATGAACTCGGGGGTAAGGCGCTCGTCGTCGGGATAGTAGTCGGGCGGAGGCATCGAGCCTATGCTCTTCCACTTTTCGTTGCGCTCATAGGTCCTGCCCTCCACATCGTATTGGAAGAAGGCCAGTTTCTGCTGCGGATAATACCAGCCGATTTGACTGCGCAGGTGTACCAGCGAATCGACCATGACGCCCATATAGGGATAGTTGGCTTCCTCGAGTTCGCGGTCGTAGGTCATGTAACTCGTGTAGAGGTTGGTGTTGGCCGTCTTGGTGCGATGGATCAGATGCACATTGTCGTAAAGTTCGCCGAACATCGCATCACCGTCGTAGAACATCGAGTCGCAATAGACAAAGAGCGTATCACTCTGCCGCATCTTCACGTGGCCAAAAGCAGCCATCGAGTTGGAGTTTTCGTAGAAATAGGCCGAGTCGCAGTACATAAAGCACGAATCCTGTCGGAACTGCACGTCGCCGCGCAACGTCTGTCGGTCGGGATCCTCACGCTTGTCGTAGCTCAGCGTATTGGCATGAAGCAGGTAAATCTTGCGCGGCTGCGTCTGTTGCTGCTGCGCAAGACCTAAAGCCGTAGCCATCGCTACGACACCGAGTGTCAATATGCTGGTTCTAGTCTTCTTCAAAGAAAAGATGTGTTAGTCATGCTGCCCCCATCCCGGATACTTGAAATCGTATTTCTCCCACCCGGGTTTGATGCGCACGTAGGTCGTCTTTTGCTTTTCGCGAATGAATTTCTCGATGATCTCCTGACGCAAATGCTGCTCATAAATCTCCTTCACCGTCTGGTAGTCGTCATAATAGGTGGCCTTGTGTCCAGGCACGCGACGTTTCAGCTTGACGATGGCCACCTGGTCGCGACTCGTCTTGCTGTCCTTCATGACGAAAGGCTTCGAGATTTCACCCACCTCCATGCGAGCCACCACACGGGCAACCTCGGCAGGTAACTCATCCATCGTCATACGCGCGGCGCCGGTACGTTCGCTGGTCATCATGCCACCGCTGTTACGCGTGTTCTTGTCGCTCGACAGGTAACGGGCAGCCTCCTCGAAGCTGAACTTTGCCGAATCCAGATCCATGCGAAGCGTATCCATGCGGGCACGAGCATCGGTCAGTTCTTTTGCACTCACCTTTGGAGTAAGCAGGATGTGGCGGAAGTTGGCACGATCGCCACGACGCTCGATAAGCTGGATGATGTGGTAGCCGAACTCGGTCTCAACAACTTTCGACACCTTGCCAGGCTCGGTAAGCTGGAAAGCCACAGCCGAGAATTCAGGAACGTAAGCACCTTTGGCCTTGAAACCCAACTCGCCGCCCATGGCTGCACTTCCCGGGTCTTCGCTATAGAGAATGGCAAGGGTAGAGAACTCCGACTCGCCCGTATTCACGCGATTGGTGAAGTCACGCAAACGGTTCTTGATCTCATCGACCTGCTGCTTGCTCACCTGTGGTTGAAGGGTGATGATCTGCACCTCGACCTGGGTCTCGATGAACGGAATGCTGTCCTTCGGCAAACGCTCGAAATAAAGACGCACCTCGCTCGGCGTGATTGTTACATCCTCGACAAGCTTCTGCTGCATCTGCTGCATGATGCCGTTGTTGCGGATACCTGTACGCCATTCGCTGCGAAGCTGGCTGATGGGCTTCTCAAGATACTCCTCAAGCTTCTCCTTCGAACCGATCTGAGCGATGAACATGTTCATCTGTGCATCGACCTGAGCTTCAACCTGGTCGTCGCTCACTTCGATCGAGTCGATGATAGCCTGGTTGAGGAAGAGCTTCTGAATGGCCATCTGCTCGGGGATAACACCATAGGGGTCACCATCAATCTTCTCGCCCTGATAGAGCATACGCTTTCGCTCATTCTCCACCTCGCTGCGCAGAATGGCTTCGTCGCCCACCACCCAGATGATCTCGTCGATGATATTTTCGGCCTCTTGGGCCATTAGCTGCAGTCCTCCCATGAGAATTACAGCCAGTGTCATTAGTCTTTTCTTCATGCTGTATCTTTTCTTATCTCAGCTTATTAAGTTCCTTCCAGTTGAGCTTCACGGCGAACTTCTTGCGCAGCTCTTCCACCCAAGCCTCTTCAAGCACAGTTTGATAGTCGGCGACAACAGTGCCGCGCACATCAGCCAGTTCGTCAGGCTCGGTAAGAATCTGTCCGTAGGTCATCACGCGTGGCATCTTCTCCTTCGGTGTGAACTTGGCACCCTCCACATGCAGACGCTCGACATCGATACAGGCATTGTCACCCTCCGAGAAGAGACCATTGACGATATGGAAACGCGGAGCCTTGGGATTGGGTGTCAGAATCGTGTCGGTCAGCACCTCCTTGCGCACCACGTCAGCGGCAGCCATGGGGGCATTGTGGTCGTATATGTCCTTCAGCTTGTCATATAGTGCATCGTCGTCGGCACACTCGATGAAGGCGCCCTTGAAACGTGGCTTATCGAAGGCGAAGTCCTTGCGATGTGCATTGAAATACTGCTGCAGTCCCAGGGTGTCCAGACTGGCCTTGTCCCACACGGCCTTGCTGCTCACATCGAAGAGCATCAATCCGTCGTGGTACTCGCGGAAGAGGTTGCGGAAGTCCTCGTTCTCGACCTCCAATTGATTGTCGGCCCATTCAAGTACCTGTTCGTCACTCCAACCTGCAGCCACCTTGCGCAGTTTCTTGTCGGCCATCAGACGTCCACGACACTGCTTCACATAAGCCTCCTGACCAGCCTTGATGCGCTCGGGATCCTTGGCAAGCTGCTCCTTGAGCTTCGCATCCTGTGCACTGTCGGCGGGTGTTTCATTGCGCTTGTCAAGCAGTTTGATGATGTGCCAGCCGAACTGTGTCTCGAACGGACGAGAGATTTCGCCCTTCTCCTTCAACTCGTAGCATACGTCGAGCCATTCCTTCGGGAAACGTGCCATGCGGTTGATCCATGGATAGGCACCCCCCTTGGGTGCAGTGTAGGTATCATCACTGGTCTCAGCACAAACCTTATCCCAATCGCCTCCAGCCATCAGGACGTTGTAGATTGAGTCGATCTGCTGCTTCGGATCAGGCATATCCTTGGCCATTGGACCGCTAGCAAAATTCTTCATGATATGGGCCACGAGCACATCGCCCTCGCTGGGACGCTTATCAAACACCTTGATCAGATGCAAGCCGAAACGCGAACGTACGATTGATGTGTGTCCTACCGGCGTATTAAACGCTGCCTGCTCAAATGGATAGACCATCTGCAAGGAAGAGAAATAACCAAGGTCGCCTGCATTCTGGCGAGCAGAGGGATCCTGACTGTACTGGCGTGCCAAGCTGTCGAAGCTTGCACCCTGCTCCACCTCATGCTGTAAACCTTGCATCACACCATAGAGGCTATCGACAATGTGCTGAGGGGTGTTCTCATCGCACGTAAGCAGCAAGTGACTTGCCTTGACTTCCCACTTACGACGATCCTTTGCCTGTTGCAGCAGGCTGTCGGGCCATCCCTGTATCTGCAAGTAAGGTTCGGCGATCTGCTTGCGATAGCCGGCAAGCTCATCCAAATAGGAACGAGTGGTATCCACGCCCTGACGGTATGCCTCGGCCACCTTGAGCTTATAGTTCACAAAGAGATCGACATACTCGTCGAAAGTCTTCTCTTCGGCCACCTCCTGGCCGTTGTTCTTGTTGTAGAAATACTCAAACTCCGAACGCTTCACGTCCCTCCCAGCAATGGTCATCACCACTGGGTCTTTCTTGTCTGTCTTTGCTCCAGCCTCATTCGGCTGTACGGTAAGGGCAAGCATTGCTGCCATGCCAATAATCAGTTTCTTCATATTTTTGTTTCTTTACTTGTCAGAACAATTGGGATTCCTTGCTCGAACGAAAGGATACAAGACACTATCGTCAAATAATTCCCTTGGAATCCTTATTTAAAAAGCGGCGCAAATATACACATAATCCGCGAAAACTCCAAAATATTTAGGAATTTTCAACACAATTACCCGTTTTTTGCACGCTTTTCACGCCAAAAATTTGGTTTGTTGGCGATTTCTTGTTACCTTTGCGGCGTATTTAGTTGTGCACTTTTCACCAATCACCTTTCACCAGAGAACATGTACATCGCAATATCGGGCAATATCGGAAGCGGCAAAACGACGCTCACCCAACTGCTCGCCCAGCATTATCATTGGCAAGCGCGCTTTGAGGCTGTGGACTACAATCCATACCTCGAAGACTACTATGGCAATATCCCCCGATGGTCGTTCAACCTCGAGGTATATTTCCTCAAAGAGCGTTTCAAGGACCTGCTCGCTATTGCCAAAAGCCCCATACCCATTGTGCAGGATCGCTCTATCTTCGAAGGTGTCCACATCTTCACGGCGTGCAACTACGAGTCGGGCGCCCTCTCCGAGCGTGATTACCACACCTATCTCGACCTCTTTGAACAGATGATGTCGGTAGCCAAACTCCCCGACCTGATGATCTACCTGCGTGCCGATGTCCCCTACCTTATCCGCAACATCCAGCAGCGCGGACGCGACTACGAACGCCAGATGCCGCTCGATTACCTCGCCCGCCTCAACGACAAGTACGAGGACTTTATCCAGAACAAGTACCCGGGGCGTGTCCTCATCCTCGACAAGGCACAATACGACTTCACCAAGCCCACCGACATGCTCAACATTTACGACCGAATCGACGCTGCCCTTGGCACCTCCGACACGTTAGCCCTCTAAGTTTTTCTTCTATAGCCAATATAGGTACTATAGATACAATAGTAACTATAGAAGCCACTATAAACCACCCCTCAAAAAACCTCACTCCATGCACATAGCAATAGCAGGCAACATAGGTTGCGGCAAAACCACGCTCACCAAGATGCTCGCCAAGCGATACGGTTGGACACCGCGCTTCGAGCCCGTTGACAACAACCCCTACCTCGCCGACTACTACGCCGACATGCCCCGTTGGTCATTCAATATCCAGATATACTTCCTCGCCAAGCGCTTCAAGGAGGTGGTCGAAATATCGAAGTCCCAGGCAACCATCGTCCAGGATCGCACCATCTTCGAGGATGCACGCATCTTTGCGCCTAACCTTCACGACATGGGGATGATGTCCGACCGCGATTTCGACAACTACAGCGACCTCTTCGACACCATGATCGCACTAACACGCCTGCCCGACCTGATGATTTACATTCGCAGTTCTCTGGCCAACCTCGTCGATCATATCCACAAGCGCGGACGTGACTACGAACAGACCATGTCGCTCGATTACCTCGCAGGTCTAAACCGACGCTACGAGGAGTGGATCAAGGACTACAAAGGCAATCTCGTCATCATCGATGGCGATACATGCAACTTCGAACAAAACCCCACCGACTTCCTCAAGGTCACCGACGACATCGATGCACACCTTTTCGGCCTCTTCAGCGGCGTACAATAAGTACTACACCCCCTCTGTCGCTCCATGCTACAGCAGTAGTAGTCCTTTTTGTATGTTTTATATCAAGCATTTTGCACTATTTCCTCTTTTTACTTGTTAAAAAAATAGAATAGCTGATAGAATTCTACGGAAATATTTGCATATTTAGTATTTTGTCCCTACTTTTGCACATGGATAGAAAGTTTATAAGGTATCCTTGGAACCTAACTACGATACCAACAAGTGACAAAAGGATACAATAAGTGACCACGATCCCAAACCGTGACAATCGTAAATCGTAACAATACTCATTTTTTAATAATCAACACATATTATGAATCTTAAGGATTTAGTTAGGAAAGCATCGGCTACTATCGTAGTAGGAATGCTTGCTGTGGCTGCCTTTGCCCAGGGTCGAACGGTGACCGGCGTCGTGACCGACGAATTCGGAGAACCGCTCCCCGGCGTGAACGTGGTCGTCAAAGGTACTACCAATGGTGTCATCACCGACTTCGATGGCAACTACTCCCTACAGGACGTCAACACCAACGACGTGCTGGAATTCTCATTCGTCGGCTTCACAACCAAGCAGGTCAAGGTCGATGCCAACGCCAAGTTCGACATCCAGTTGTTCGAGGATCAGCAGAACCTCGAGGAGGTTGTGGTTGTAGGTTACGGCACGGTCTCCAAGAAGGATCTCACCGGTGCTGTCACTTCCATCAAGGCCAAGGACATCGCCTCGGTGCCCGTAACCAGCGCCTCCGAAGCCTTAACCGGCAAGATGGCCGGTGTCAACGTAACCACCACCGAAGGCTCTCCTGATGCTGACGTCAAGATCCGCGTGCGTGGCGGTGGTTCGCTCTCTCAGGACAACTCCCCGCTCTACATCGTCGATGGTTTCCCCGTAGCTTCCATCAGCGACATCGCTCCCTCCGAGATCGAGAGCATCGACGTCCTCAAGGATGCATCCTCCACTGCCATCTACGGTGCACGTGGTGCCAACGGCGTTATCATCGTCACCACCAAGTCGGGTAAGGAAGGCAAGACGCAGGTCAGCTTCAATGCCTCCTACGGCTGGAAGAAAGCCACCCGTCTTCAAAAGGTACTCAGCCCCTACGAATACGCATACTACCAGTATGAGATTGCATCTGCTACACAGTCCGCAGGATATGTGTCAAACTACGGCTCGTTCGATGACCTCGAAATCTGGAAATCCGTCGAGGGTCGTGACTATCAGGATGAGCTCTTCGGACGCACCGGCGACCAGGTGCAGTACAATGCCAACATCTCGGGTGGCACCAAGGACATGAAGTACAACATCTCCTACGCCCACAGCAACGAGAATGCCATCATGCGCAAATCTGGATTCAAGAAAGACAATGTCGCTGCCAAGATCAATGCCAACCTCAACGAGTGGCTCTCGCTCGACTTCAATGCTCGTCTTGCTTACCAGGTCATCGACGGACTCAGTTCCGGCTCCGAACAGGAAGGCAACGCCTCCAACTCCATCGTCGGCCAGGCAATTCGCTTTGCTCCCATCAACGTTTTGAGCAGTGGTGACGAAGATGAAGAGAACTCAACCTCGCAGCGCGTCGATCCTTCGACACGTCTCGATGCCACCTACAAGGTGCAGCGCCGCTTCCGCCAGGACTATAACGCTGGCATCAACTGGAAGCCTTTCGAGGGTTGGACCTTCCGTTCCGAATTCGGCTATGGCTGGCGCTACTACAACACCGACCAGGTTTATGAAGAACTTGCTGCCCGTTATAACACCAAGATCGGCTACACCACAGCCCCGCAGGCACAGTTCACCACACGTGACTATCGCAACTGGCGCAATGCCAACACCGTCACTTACGACAACAAGAAACTCTTTGGCAAGCGCGACCACATCAACGTCATGATTGGTCAGGAGTGGAGCTCCAGCAACGAAGTCGATCGAGTACACACCAGCGTTAATTTCCCCAGCTCGCTCACTGTTGATGAGATTCTTGCCAATACCGCCATCGGCACCGCACTG
Source organism: Bacteroidales bacterium (assembly GCA_017618715.1). Taxonomy (GTDB): domain Bacteria; phylum Bacteroidota; class Bacteroidia; order Bacteroidales; family UBA3663; genus Liminaster. Next base: position 5,998 of record JAFZTS010000043.1, on the reverse strand, counting down.
CCTAACGAGTCCGACATCAAGGCTGATGACAACATGCTCTCGTTCTTCGGACGTATCAACTACACCATGATGCAGAAATACCTGCTCACCGTCACCGTCCGTACCGACGGTAGTTCGAAGTTCGGCGAAGGTCATCGTTGGGGCACTTTCCCCTCCGTAGCCCTTGCTTGGCGCCTCTCCGACGAGGACTGGATGCAGAGTACGGCAAACTGGCTCTCCAACCTCAAGCTGCGTCTTTCCTACGGTACAGCTGGTAACAACCGCATCACCTCGGGCCTCCTCAAGACCACCTACTCGATGGCGGGCAACAGCGGCAAGCACCCGGGCTTCGGCGAAGCTAATACACCAATGATGGAGCACGGCACCTACCTCGCCAACCCCAACCTCAACTGGGAGACCACCGTCACCCGTAACTTCGGTATCGACTATGGCCTCTTCAACGGACGCCTCTCGGGCAACTTCGAGCTCTATTGGAACACCACCAAGGACCTGTTGATGCGTGCCAAGGTGCCCTCGTCGAGCGGCTATTCTTACCAATATCAGAACTTCGGACAGACCTCCAACAAGGGTGTCGAGTTCGCCCTCAACGCCGCAGCTGTCGAGTCGAAGAACTTCACGCTCAACTTCAACTTCAACATCGCATACAACAAGAGCAACATCGACGAGCTCAACTCCGACAACCCCTACCAGACCTCCAGCTTTGCAGGTTCGGCCATCAACTACACCGATGGTGACTTCCGCGTCGCCGAAGGTGGCAGCCTCGGTGAGGTTTGGGGCTTCAAGAGCATCGGCTTCTACTCTACCGATGATATCACCTACGATGGCTCGAAGTGGGTGCTCAAGGACGGTGTCAACAACACCAGCCACACCTATTTCGGCACGCTCTATCCAGGCACACCAAAGCTCGAGGCTGATGGCGAAGGCAAAGCCATCTTCCAGAAACTCGGCAATACCGTGCCCTCCGTCACCGGCGGCTTTGGCATCGATGGTCGTTATCGTTGGTTCGACTATGCCGTGTTCTGCAACTACTCTCTCGGCAACCAGATCGTCAACGGTTCGAAGCTCGTTGCCTCGTTCTTCCAAGGTTCAAGCCAGCACTACAATCTTGTCGATGACTACAGTCTCGCCAATGGTCGCTACACCTGGATTGACCCCGCTACCGGTCTTAACCTCGGCCGTCCTTCTCGCTCCACCATCTCTTACTACGGTGGCGCTGACGGTCTCATGAATCGTTTGGCTGAAATCAACCGTGGGGCTACAACCTACAACCCGGCCGCCGCTTCCACATCGGTCATCACCAGCGATGCCGTTGAGGACGCATCGTTCCTCCGTCTCCAGAACGTCACTCTCGGCTTCACCTTCCCCAAGAAGTGGGTCAAGAGCGCATTCCTCGAGAGTGTACGCATCTATTGCACGGGATACAACCTCTTCTGCTTCACCAGCTATTCGGGCAATGACCCCGAGGTTGACACCAACTCCAATCCAATGTGCCCAGGCATCGACTTCGCCGCTTATCCGCGAAGCAGCTCTTGGGTAGCCGGCATCAACGTTACATTCTGAACCTAAAAAATTAAAAGACAATGAAAAAGATTCTTGGAATTGCCTCCCTTATGCTTGGCATGGTTGCGCTGACCGGCTGCGATGACTTCCTCGATCAGAATTCCCCCTCCGAGCAGAACACCGAGACTGTTTACAATTCCACCTACTATACAGGCTACGTCATCAACAAGATCTATGGCGGCCTCACTCAGGATGCTACCTATTCGCAATACATCCCCATCGTATGGTCAACCAACTCCGACATCGAACTCGTCGATGGACGCGGAGCCTCCTCCACCACAGCTGCAAGTGAGCGCAGCTACATGAACTATATCAACGTCACTGCAGGCGGCTGGTCGAAGATCACCACACTTTGGACTGCCATGTACGGTGTCATCGAGAACTGTAACCTCGCCATCGACGGCATCCGTCAGAGCGACCTCTATGCCAACGGCACCAAAGACCAACGCACTGCCATGGGACAGTACCTTGGCGAGGCGCTCACCCTGCGTGCCATGCTCTATCTCGACCTCATCCGCTTCTTCGGCGACATCCCCATGAAGATGGAGCCCACCACCAGCGATAATGTCACCGACGAGCTCACCAAGACCGACCGCGACGTGATCCTCGACTACTTGCTTAACGATCTGGCTGAAGCCACCGAGCTTCTTCCCTGGGCTGGTCGCAACGGATATACCACCGAACACGTTACACGCGGCTTTGCCGAGGCCCTCTACGCTCAAGTGGCCCTGCTGCGTGGCGGCTGGAACATCCGCGAGGCTTCCAAGCCTGGCTATGAAACCGCATCCTACTCCGATGCCACCTATCCCACCCAGCGCGATGGCAACTACCTCGAGTTCTACCGCAAGGCACTCCCCTACCTCTCCGACATCATCCAGAACGGACCGCACAAGCTCAACCCGTCGTTCGAGAATCATTGGCAGCTCGTCAATGCCCGCGAACTTGATGTCAACTACTACGAGGACGTTTTCCAAATCCCCATGCTGATGAACACCAGCGGTGAGCTTGGCTATACCATCGGCACACGCTACAACGGTGCAGGCAACGTCTATGGCTACGGCAACTCGTCGGCCAAGCAGCAAACCACGGCCATGCACTTCTACTCTTATCATCAGGGTGACCTTCGTCGCGACATCTCCTGCCAGCCTTACCAGTACAGCAGCGGCAAGCAGACCTTCGCCTCCAACCAGCCCCTCCAGCTCTACATCGGCAAGTGGGACCAGAAATGGATGAACGAAGAATGGCAGGCTGTCAATGCTGTAGCCAGCTCTAAGGTTATGACTGGCGTCGATTGCGTACGTATGCGCTATTCTCAGGTGCTGCTCCTCTATGCTGAGGTGCTCAACGAACTCGCAGGCCCCGATGCCTCTTACGATGGCTGGGCAGGCATCACCGCACGTGAAGCTCTTGCCCAGGTTCACAACCGCGCATTTGCCACTCCGCAGAACGACTATATAGCATCCATCCCATCATCCAAGGAAGGCTTCTTCAACGCCATTGTGGATGAAGAGGGTTGGGAACTCGTCGGCGAAGGTATCCGCAAGTTCGACCTCGAGCGTTGGAACCTCCTTGTTGCCAAGATCAAGGAAGCCAAGCAGATCTACTACGACGCCATCGGCCTCATAAGCTACGACACCAAGGAGGACGGTTCGGCCACCAACATCGAGCAGAACAACATGTGGCCCACCAAGTTCTACTTCAACTACACCGACGATACCAAGTCTGTCATCGACTGGAAGTCGGTCAACTGGACCACACTCACCGAGGGCATGTCGGCTGCCGATTTCCACTGCACCGACTCGGTCAATGGTTGGGGCAAGTTCACCATCGAACAATACATCACCAACATGCCTACCATCAGCGCAGGTCTCGTCGAGAATCCCCAAGTCATCAACCGTTACCTCCTGCCCATTTCCACCTCTACCCTTTCGGATGCCAACAATTCCATCTCGAATTCCTACGGATATTAATTAATTAGGTTTAGAAACCCCTCAAACCATTCAAACAATGAAAATCCAATTTCACCTAATCTGTGCATCCGCAGCACTCCTCCTCGGAGTCGCTGCCTCCTCCTGCACCGAGGGCAACGACTGGGATGTCGATAGCAGCTTCAACCGACTCTTCACACCCACCAGTCTCTCTGTCACCCGTGGCGACACCTATGCCGTGGTAGAGTATGGAAAAATCGAAGGTGCCGACTACTACCAGATCGAAGTGAGCCAGGACTCCCTCTATCTCGACGATGTCTCTTCCTCGTCGCTCATCTTCGAGACCAATGAGACACCCTTCAGAATCACCGGATTGGCTGGCGAGACCAACTACTTTCTGCGTATGCGTTCATGTTCCAATAGCGGCACACCAAGCTCCAAGTGGTACTACTACATCGATGGCTCTGACCGCCACTTCACTACACGTGCCGAGCAGATCATGAATCCCGTGACTGACGCTGACCGCGACGACAGCTGGATTCGCTTCTCGTGGACACCTGGCGCCGAGGTTACCCACCTCATCCTCAATGGTGGTGCCTTCAAGGACGAACGTCTCGACATCAACGCCAATGAGAAGGCTGCCGGCGAGAAGGTCGTTACCAACCTCGCTCCCACCACCACCTACAGCGTAGTGCTCTACAATGGCAGTGCACGTCGAGGCAATGCCTCAGGCACCACCGCAGCCGCCATCCCCGCAGCATCCTACAAATATACGATGCCCGAAGGTGAGACTCATATCTCGCAGAACCTCCTCAACGAACTCGCCGAAGCCGCCCAGGCAGCTGCAGGCAGTACCTCGTGCAGCGTCACCATCGCCCTTCAACCCGGTGTGACCTACAGCCTCAACGGCACCAGTGAGGACGGTTCCGACACTTCTGTCAAGTTCGCCGACGGTCTGTCTGTCACCTTCTTCGGTTTGGCTGGCGCCGCCAAGCCCGTCCTTGCACCCAGCAAGAGCGTCAACCTCATCGATAGCCACGCCTACATCCGCTTCCAGAATGTCGAGATTGTCGATGCCGGTTGCCAGTATCTCATCAACCAAAGCGCAGCCTGCACCGTGGCAGAACTCTCGTTCGAAGACTGCTACTTCCACGATTTCGAGCGTTCAATCGTCCGCACACAGGGCAGCAATGACCAGAAGTACGAACTCATCAAGTTTGACAACTGCATCGGCTACAACCTCTCGACGGCCAATGGCTATTCGCAGATCTACATCGGCCAGGACAAGTCCATCGTTGACCAGATCATCATCACCAACTCGACGTTCAACACCGCACAACGCAGCTTCATCGAGGCATCGAAGAGCCCCATCGCAAAGGGCATCCAGATCAGCTACTGCACGTTCTTCAACATCATCGCTTCAGGTCGTTACTTCTGCGACTGCAACGGACAGGACACCAACGTCACCATATCGTACTGCATCTTCGGCAAGACCTTCGATCCCGAAGCATCGCGTGGCGCACGTTCCAACGCTACCATCGATGCCGCTGTCAAGAACTTCCGCGCCGCCGACTGCGTCTTCGCCAGCAACAACATCGTCGATCTCGAACCCAGTGAGCTCACCTCCTATCAGATCTTCAACGATCCCGACAATGGTGACTTCACCTGGAAGATGAAGTTCTACGACGAAAACATCGGCGACCCACGCTGGATCTCTACCGACGACTAAACACCACTTTTGTCTATAGTCACTATAGCATCTTATAGTGACTATAGATACTATAGAAACTATAGCTACTATAAAAAAATCAACACCATGTTAGAAGATCTGTTCAAAAACATTTTTGACAACGACATCGTCAAGAAAGCAAAGGAAAGCATTAACGAAAACGAGTTCGTCAACAAAATCAAGGAAGGCGTTACCAACAACGACTACGTAAAGAAAATGCAGGACGGGCTCAAGTCAGGCGAGATCCTTGAGAAGATCAAGTCGGGTGCCCAAACAGCCGGCAAGGAGACCACCAAGATTGCCCTCGAGCTCTACCACGTCATGCTCGCCGAGACCACGCCAACCTACGACAAAGTCATCATCGGTGCCGCCCTCGCCTACCAGTTCATGCCAAACCTCATGAACAAGGACAACTTCGGCCCCATCCTCTCCCTCCTCGACAATGCCGTGACTCTCGCCATCGCCTACAACCGCGTCAAGAAACACGTCACCCCCGAGATCGAAGAGAAGGTCAACGAGCAGTTGGCACAGTGGTTCCACGAAGATTCTCCCGAAGAGCCCATCGCCGATGAAACTTTGGCACAAGCCGATGCTCCCTTGGTACAAACCGACGCCGAGACCACCATCGACCCCGATGCTCCCTTCGACGACGTCCATTAAGGCTACACCATAGCAATAAAAAACCTCCCCCATTTCTGAGGGAGGTTTTATTGTTATGTGAAATCTTTAGAGGAATGCAATGGTAAGACCTGCCATCACGATGCTGACCATCGACATCAGC
>JAFZTS010000042.1 GCA_017618715.1 Bacteroidales bacterium | reverse complement strand
TGCCCGAAGGCGATGTCGTCGCGAAGTGTCAGCACAGAACCATCCGGCAGTGTTACTCGCTGGCCAACTTGGAGGTCATGGAGCGCCACAGCCACATTGTCGTTCGAGTTCAATCGAATTACCGCCTTTTTTGATGATAGAAGGTCGAACACAACAATTCTAAAATTCTCAAATTCTTGATAATAGACAAGGTTAGAATCCCTCGATTGCTCCCGCATCGACAGGGAGGGTCACGCCATTGACGTATTTGCCCGCTTCAGAGCAGAGGTAGAGGGCGGCATTGCCGATGTCATCAGGATCGCCGAAGGTGTGGGTTGGGATGCGGTTAAGAATCTTGTTGCGGCGCGGTTCGTCGGTATCGATGGCCTTGTGAAGCATCGGGGTGTCGATCCAACCGGGGGCGATGGTGTTCACACGAATGCCATCGCGACTGTAGTCCGCAATGAGGGCGCGCTGGATGCCGAGTACGGCGCTCTTCGCGGTGGTATAGGCCACAATCTTCTCCATGCCCATGAATGCTGACATCGACGAGATGAGGATGATGCTGCCGCGACGGCGAGGCACCATGTAACGGAGCACTTCGCGGCTCAGGGCGAAGACGCTGAGCACGTGCGTGTCGATGACGCTGAGGTATTCCTCGTCGGTTACGTCGAGGGCGAGTTTCTTGAGGTGGATGCCTGCGCCATTCACAAGGATGTCGATGGGGCCGACGTTTTGCTCGATATCGGCTACGAGGGCGGGCATAGCGGCCTTGTCGGTGACATCGAAGGCGCGATAGATACAGTTCTCGCCCAACTGCTGCTGGGCTTCACGGAGTTTCTCTTCACGGCGGCCTACGATGACGACCTTGGCGCCAGCTTGCACGAAGACGCGTGCGATGCCGAGACCGAGGCCCGTGCCGCCACCTGTGATGACGGCCACCTGTCCGTCCAATTGGAATTGTTTCAACATATCTTTATTACATTATTCCGAATTTTGCAAAAGCTTCGACCGTGCTCATTCCTGCGCGTATGGCTTTTGCAACGAGTTGTTCACCACGGGCCTTTTCGATGGCACCCTCAAAGGCATCGGTCACGGCTTCGGCGGGCACGATGAGCACACCGTCGAGGTCGCCGAAGACCACATCGCCTGGATTGACTCTTACGCCGCTGAATTCGATGGGTGTGCGGTAGTCGAGCACCTTGCCGCGTGGACCCTGGTCCTGCGCATAGCCTCCCATCGAGAAGGTGGGGAAGTTGAGGCGAAGAATCTCGTTGGTGTCGCGCGAATATCCATCGACCACGGCACCGGCAGCGCCGCAATGGATGGCGCGTGTGCTCATCAGTCCGCCCCACAGCGCATAGCGTGGCGAGGAGCCCGAGCAGATATATACTTCGCCGGGCTGCAGCGAGTCGAGGGCTTCGAACATGATGCCGAAAGGTTTCTGCATGATGGGGTTGTGGGTTTCTTCGCCGAGTTTTTCGTTGAAGACATCCGCTTCGAGCACGGGCATGGCACGTCCTACGACGACCATGTCCTGTCGCACGGGTTTGATGAGCGGCGAGATGAACTGATGCAGGTAGCCCATCTTGTCGAGAATGTCGCCGACGAGGGCAGGGAAGAGTTCTTTGCGTGCGATGCTGAAGAGTTCGGCATCATCTTTCCAAAGGGACATGGGGAATTAACAATTAACAATTAATAATCTGGCGGGGCAAATATAATGATTTTTTTGATGTCATGGTTTATTTTTGCACAAAAATTGGAGAAAAGGCGGCCAATTCTTTCATATTCTGAGAAAATAGTTTATCTTTGCAGCGACCATTTCGACAGGTCGGAAACAAAAACCGATAATAAATAGTAAAAGGAGGTGAAAATGGATTTGAGACGTGGGCTTCAATAGCCCGTCTCACAATCCGGAAAATGAGCAGGTCCAATACCTGCAAAAAATTGCTATCGCAGAAAATCCATCCGGCCTGCAAACAATAATGATTTATCTCAAACCGCTCGACCCGAAGGATTTTCTGCACGAAGTGCAATTTTTTGCTGCCATTGGGGCAGCATATTTTCCGGCAGCAGAGACAGGGCTATTGAGCCCGCTGTCTCCTGCCATTTTCACAAGAAATAGAAATATACACTTTGTAAGGTGACTTCACTCATATTTGATAATTAGTAGCACACATTTATAGACAACCCATGCAGCACGCCCTTTTGACAACACTCCTTTTGGCCCTTTTTGGCGCACAGGCCTTTGCGCAAATACATATCCCCACTGCGGATGAAGTGGGACCTGCCGTGATGCCCGACACCATAGCTCCTATCGAAGCGCCCTTCGACATGCCACAACTCCAACGGCCCACGTTCCCCGACTACCGTCTCCCCATCACCAAGAAGGGAGCCAAGGAGGGGCGCTTCGTTCGCCAACAGATACAGGCGGCTATCGATGATGTGGCTGCACGAGGCGGCGGCACGGTGGTGATTCCCAAGGGCAACTGGCACACGGGCCGCATCGAACTGCGCTCAAACGTTTGTCTCCATATCGAGGAAGGCGCCAACGTGTATTTCAGCGGCGACATCAAAGACTACTTGCCCGTGGTATTTACTCGAAGTGCGGGCATCGAAGCCATGTCGATGGGAGCGATGATTTATGCCAATGGGCAACGCAACATCGGCCTGACGGGCACGGGGCGGCTGATTGGCCCGGGACGTGACTGCGAGCTTTGGCACCGCAATCCTGAATACGGGTCGTTCGACAGCCGCGTCAACTATGACCTGCCGCCCACCGAACGCATCTACGACGGACACGATAGCACCTGCATCTATCTGCCTACGTTTATCGGACCCATCAACTGCTCGAATGTACTCATCGAAGGTGTGGAACTCTCGGAATGCGTCTTTTGGAACATCGTGCCCACCTATTGCGACTCGGTAATCATCCGTGGCACCAAGGTTCACAGTGTTGGACTGCCCATGGGCGACGGCATGGACATCGAATCGAGTCGCAACGTGCTCATCGAATATAACTTTTTGGAGACGGGCGACGACAACTTCACCATCAAGGCGGGACGTGGTATCGACGGCCTGCGCGTCAACCGTCCCAGCGAAAACCTCGTCATCCGCCGCAACCTCACCGCCATCGGACATGGCGGCGTGACCTGTGGATCGGAGACGGCTGGAATGATTCGCGATGTCTATGTGTGCGACAATGTCTTCGCGGGCACCAATGTGGGCTTCCGTTTCAAAACGCGTCGTCCGCGTGGTGGAGGAGGCGAGAACCTTTACTACGAACGCAATAGGATACGTGCAGCCAAGGAGGCCATCGGTTTCGACATGCTCGGCGCTGCCATGTACGTGGGTGGTCTCTCGGCGCGTGTGCCTATGGAGGTGGATCGCTTCACACCCACGTTCCGCAACGTCGTGATTCGCGACCTCATCGTCGAGGATGGCACGTGGTTCCTTCGCGTCATCGGTATTCCCGAGTCGCCTGCTCGCAACGTTACCATCGAACGTGTCAAAGCTCACAGCCAGCGGCTCATGCAACTCCATGACCTGAATATGCTCACGCTATGCGATGCCGAACTCTCGGCCGATTCGGCCGTCATTGATATTTCGCAAGTCCGCAATCTCTACCTTGAAAACGTCACGTTCGATTTGCCCGAAGGGGAAGAAAAATGGCAAATGGAACCGGGTGACAATGAGAACATTTTTATTGACGGGAAGAGCTTGATAGGACCCCAGTAGATTACTTAATTGTCAGACAGAGAAGACAATTCGCGTTAACAAACCTATAAAATGCAGAGAAAAATGCTAAAATTTGTGCAATCTATTGCACATTTCATGGGAAACCCTTATCTTTGCATCGTGTTTTTCATGGTAATGTTTTAAAATTAGTAATATGTGTGTGTATTAAATGGCCGTCGTGATGACAGGTCATTTATTTTTTTGAGCTATTCTATTATTATTTGAGTATCGTTGGCCCATGATTCGAATAACCCTCCCCGAAAGGAGAAACATCTATCTCAAATCGAGGAATGACCAATCTTGGCCGAAAAAGGTCATGCTTCGATCAAAGGATGACCAATCTTGGCCAAAAATGGTCATGCTCCGATTGGAGCAAGCATTATCTCGGCCGACAGAGTGCTCCATCCAAAAGTATTATGACCAATCTTGGCCAAGATTGGTCATGCCGCGATTGAAGAATAACCAATCTTAGCCGAAATTGGTCATGCGGAGATCAAAGAATAACCATTCTTGGCCAAGATTGGTCATACTTCAAGAAGAGAATACCCAATCTTGGCCGAAATTGGTCATGCCGCGATCGGAGCAAGCACTATCTCGGCCGTCAGAGTGCTCCATCCAAATGCCGCATACCCAATCTTGGCCGAAAAAGGTCATACTTCTACAAAAGAATAACCAATCTCGGCCGAGATTGGTCATACTTGGGAACACTTGATACCATCTTGTGGCAATATTGCATTACTTGTTACCAAGTAGTACCATCTCGCGGCAATACTGCACTACTTGTGGACAGATAGTACCACGACTCCCGCAATATGGTACTACTTGCGAACACTTGATACCATCCACGTGGCAATATTGTACTACTTACGTACACTTGATCCCATCTCGCGGCAATATGGTACTACTTGCGAACACTTGATCCCATCTCGCGGCAATATGGTACTACTTGCGAACACTTGAACCCATCTCGCGGCAATATTGCACTACCTGTGAACACTTGATACAATCTCGTGGCAATCCTGCACTACTTATGAACACATATAACCTTTTGCTCCTTATTCGGTATAAAATACATCAAAGGCGCAACACCATACGAGGTTGCGCCTTCGGTTGAATAGTTTGAGCAAGAAAAGACTGACGTCTTCTGTGCTTCGATGAATTATATGGTCAAATTACCCAGGGTAAGACAGTCCCCACTAAACATCGGGAAAGGATGTTTTAATAAAGAAATGTGGTGCAATTATCTTACGACCTTGGTGAATTCAGGCTTCACGTTCTTGTCGTTGGGAGCGAGGACGTAGATCTTGGTGGCAGCCTCTTTGTCCTTCTGGCCCTTGTTCTTTGCGGTGAAGATGTATTCGGTGGCATCGGCAAGAGCGCGCGAAGCTACGGATACAGGAATACCGAGAGGCATCTGGTAGTCGCCACAAGCGGCATTGAAGATGGCGATGTCAGCCTTGGTGACAGGCTTAGCAGCCGAGAAGTCGGGAAGTTCAACCTTCTCGCCAGCGACGATGCCAGCGTTTACGAGGAAGCAAGCTACCTCAGCAGCGGCTTTCTCAACACGAGCTGTGCGTACGCCATAGCCATCGAGGATGGTTGTCTCGGGAAGAGCGGCCTTCAGGTTATCCGTACTGGTCTCGAGACCTCCACTACCGAAGGTGCAGAATGGAATAACCACTTTGCCCTTGAGATCGACAGCCTTCAACAAGCCTGCTACAGGAGGAGCGTATGTGCCGAACCAAATGGGATAGCCGAGATAGATGGTGTCGTACTTGGCAATGTCCTTCACGAGCGGAGTGATTTCGGGCACGGTGCCTTTCTCCATTTCCTCGCGGCAACGAGCGATGGTAGCATTGAAGTCGCCATCATAGGGTGTAGCTACACCGAACTTCTCGATGTCGGCACCAGTCTTTTCGGCGATGAGCTGGGCAACCTTCTCGGTAGAACCTGTCTGAGAATAGTAGAGTACTAAAGAACCGGGGGTAGCGGGTTCCGGTTCAGGAGCGGGAGCCTGCTTCTTGGTGCAGGCAGTGAACGCAACGAGTGCGCCAAGCATAAGGACTAATTTCTTCATGATGGGTTATGGGTTATTGGTTATGGGTTATAGATTATGGATTGTGGGTGCAAAAATAGGGAATATTGGTGAATTGTCCAACAAAATGGAGGGAAAAATTCAGATTGCCTCGCGTTTTTTTTGTTTTCGGGGCATATATCCCCGTCATTTTTCGATAGAAAAACATTTAGAACAACACCTGTCGGATGATGGAGGTGGTGTAGGCGTAGGGGATGAAGGCGAGGGAGGGGATGGGATGGGTGAGGATGAGTTGGGCGACTTTGCCGCGAGTAATGCTACCGTAGTCTTGGCTCAGACCCATGGCATAAGCGGCGTTGATGGTGACAGCATTGAAGGCTTCTTCGGGTAGGAGTCGCAGCTTGATGCAACCCAACGAGAATACGAACTTCATGTCGCCCGATGGAGTGGATCCTGGATTGTAGTCGGAGGCGAGGGCGATGCCGAGGCCTCGGTCTATCATGCGGCGTGCGGGAGCATAGGGCATATTGAGGAAGAACGATGTGCCTGGGAGACAAGTGGGCATGGTTGCCGTACCGAGCAGAAGATCGAGCTCGTCATCGGGCATGCTTTCGAGATGGTCAACCGAAAGCGCATTGTGCTCCACCGCAACACGCACGCCCCCCGAGGGAGCAAGTTCGTCGGCATGTATCTTGGGACGCATACCATAGCGTGCACCCGCTTCGAGGATGCGAGCTGTCTCGTCGGGAGTGAAGAAGCCTTGGTCACAAAAGACGTCGATATAATCGGCCAGTTGCTCACGACCCACAGCGGGTATCATCTCGTCGATGACGAGACGGACATAATCGCCCTGTCGTTCGCGATAGACGCGGCTCACGGCGTGGGCACCAAGGAAGGTGGAGACGACCTTGACACGCGACGACTGACCGATGCGGCGGATAACGCGCAAGATCTTCAGCTCGTCCTCGGTGGAAAGTCCGTAGCCACTCTTGATTTCGATGCAACCTGTTCCCTTGGATTCAATCTCGGCCATTCGTCGCATGGCTTGCGCGGAGAGCTCCTCCTCGGAGAGACGATGCAGCAGATCGACAGAGTTGAGGATACCACCACCACGTTGCGCTATCTCGGCATAGCTCAGCCCTTGTATCTTATCGACAAACTCCTGTTCGCGACTGCCCGCATAAACCAGATGGGTGTGCGGATCGCAGAAGCAGGGCATCGCGGCGCCACCTTCGGCATCAATCACCTCGTCGAAAGTGGTTTCGGGCAGCGATGACATGGAGCCGAAGTCGGCGATGCGGCCCCCTTCGATAGAGAGCCACGCATCATCGATTGTTTCGACGTGTGCCATCTCCTTGCCTTGGAGGCGTTCGACGCCAGCAGGGAGTATGCCGAAGAGATGGGTGATGTTTCGGATGAGTATTCTCTTCATGAATATCTATTAGAACTATAGTGCCTTGTAGAGGTTCTCAATCTTGGAGTTGCGGAGGAACTCGACGGATTTGGCGATATAGGGATACATCACGTTGTCGGTGTCAATGAACGGAACGACCTGACGATATTCGTTGTAAAGATTCTCGAGGATGGGCGAGGTCTTGAGGGGACGACGGAAGTCGAGGGCTTGGCAAGCATTGAAGAGTTCGATGGCGAGGACACGTTCGGTGTTGAGTACCACTTGATAGAGCTTTGTGCCGGCGTTGGCGCCCATGCTGACGTGGTCTTCCTGTCCTTGGCAGGTAGGGATGCTATCGACGGAGCAGGGCATGCAGAGGCTCTTGCTTTGGCTTACGATGGAGGCGGCGGCATACTGCGTGATCATGAAACCGCTGTTGACGCCAGGATAGGCGACGAGGAAACTGGGCAGGCCGCGTGTGCCCGAAACGAGCTTGTCGATGCGACGCTCGGAGATGTTGGACAGCTCGGACATGGCGATGGCAAGGAAGTCCATGGGCAGGGCGATGGGTTCGCCGTGGAAGTTGCCGGCCGAGATGATGAGGTCTTCATCGGGACAAACGGTGGGATTGTCGGTGGTGGCGTTGATCTCGATGTCGGTTACTGTTTGGACATAGCGAACGGTGTCCTTCACAGCGCCGTGCACTTGCGGGATGCAGCGGAAGGAATAGGGGTCCTGCACGTGTTTCTTGGGCTGACGGATGAGTTCGCTGCCTTCGAGTATGTGGCAGATATTTTCGGCGGTGTCCATCTGTCCTTTGTGAGGACGTACCACATGGACGGCACGATGGAAGGGTTCGATACGTCCGTCGTAGGCATCGAGCGAGAGGGCACCGATGTAGTCGGCCCAGTTGCTGAGTTGTGTGGCATGGATGATGGACCAACAGCAGAAGGCAGCCATGTTCTGCGTACCGTTGAGCAGGGCGAGGCCTTCCTTCGAATCGAGCTTGATGGGTTCCCACTCCTTGAGCTTGAGCAGTTCGCGTCCGCTCATGCGACGACCCTGGTACTCCACTTCTCCAAGTCCGACGAGGGGAAGGCAGAGGTGGGCAAGGGGCACGAGGTCGCCCGACGAGCCCACGGAGCCTTGCATATAGACGATGGGGAAGATGTCGTCGTTGAAGAAGTCGATGAGACGTTCGACGGTGTGGAGCTGCACACCCGAGTAGCCGTAGCTGAGCGACTGCACCTTTAGCAGGATCATGAGTTTCACGATGTCGTTGGGCACTCGTTCACCGCAACCGCAGGCATGGCTCTTCATGAGGTTGATTTGCAGTTGCGAGAGCTGGTCTTTGTCGATGTTGATGTTGCAGAGCGAGCCGAAGCCTGTGGTGACACCATAGATGGGGTCTTTCGACTCGGCAATCTTCTGGTCGAGGTATTCGCGACAGCGTACAATCTTCTGTCGCGAGTCTTCGCCAAGCTGGAGCTTGTAACCTAAACGAATGATTTCGGAAACTTTGTTCAGCGTCAGATGTCCTGCGCTGATTTCGTGTATTTTTAAGGCCATGGATTATTTGGTTTTTTCTAGATTTTCTAGATTTTCTAGATATTCTAGAGGCTCTAGAATGAAGCAGAATCGATTATCTCGTCATCGACGAGGTTGGGAAGGGTAACTTGTAGGTCGGGGGTGCGTTCCATTTCGCGACGTATGGCATCGATGGAGCTCTGGTTGCGGGCCCAAGCGCGTCGGGTGATGCCGTTGTTGACGTCCCAGAAGAGCATCTGGCGGATATTGCGTTCGGCTTGTTCGGAACCATCTACAACCATGCCGAAACCACCGTTGATGACTTCGCCCCAGCCTACGCCACCACCATTGTGTATGCTGACCCAGGTGGCACCACGGAAGCTGTCGCCGATGACGTTCTGGATGGCCATGTCGGCGCAGAACTGCGAGCCGTCGTAGATGTTGGATGTCTCGCGGAAGGGTGAGTCGGTGCCCGACACGTCGTGATGGTCGCGCCCCAGCACAACTGGAGCACTGAGCTCTCCGCGACGCACGGCATCGTTGAAAGCAAGGGCGATGCGGGTGCGGCCTTCGCAATCGGCATAGAGAATGCGTGCCTGAGAGCCCACGACGAGGTGGTTGGGACCGGCTTCGCGTATCCAGTGGATGTTGTCGTCGAGTTGTCCAGCGATGTCGGCACTGGCATGACGGCGTTCGTCCATGAGCACTTCGGTAGCGAGTCGGTCGGTGACTTCCAGATCATGCGGGTCGCAGGAAGTGCAGACCCAGCGGAACGGACCGAACCCATAGTCGAAGAACATGGGTCCCATGATGTCCTGCACGTAGGAGGGATAGCGGAAACGGCCGTCGGGCAGCAGGATATCGGCACCCGCGCGACTGGACTGGAGCAGAAATGCGTTGCCATAGTCGAAGAAGTACATGCCGCGAGCGGTGAGGCGATTGATGGCAGCCACCTGTCGGCGCAATGACTCCTGTACGCGTTCCTTGAATGCGGCAGGATTGTCGGCCATCATGCGCTTGCTTTCTTCGAAGGAGAGGCCCACGGGATAATATCCACCGGCCCAAGGGTTGTGGAGCGAAGTCTGGTCGGAGCCGAGGTTCACTTCGATATCTTCTTCGGCCAGACGTTCCCATAGATCGACGACATTGCCGACGTATGCCATCGAAACAGTACGACGTTCGGCAACGGCCTTGCGCACGGCGGGGATGAGTTCATCGAGGTTGGTGTGCAGTTCATCTACCCAACCTTGTTCATAGCGCTTCTGTGCAGCTTTGGGATTGATTTCGGCCACGACGCTGACAACGCCTGCTATGTTGCCGGCCTTGGGTTGGGCACCACTCATGCCGCCGAGGCCGGAGCTGACGAAGAGAGGTTTCCGGTCGCGTCCCTGCATGATACGTCGTGCAGCATTGAGCACGGTGATGGTGGTGCCATGGACGATGCCTTGCGGACCGATATACATGTAGGAGCCTGCGGTCATCTGCCCGTATTGGCTTACACCGAGGGCATTGTCGCGCTCCCAGTCATCGGGTTTCGAATAGTTGGGAATCACCATGCCGTTGGTCACCACGACGCGTGGTGCTCCAGGATGCGAGGGGAACAGACCCAGGGGATGACCGGAATACATGACGAGCGTCTGCTGGTCGGTCATCTCGCTGAGGTACTTCATCACGAGGCGATACTGTGCCCAGTTCATGAAAACCGAACCGTTGCCGCCATAGGTGATGAGCTCGTGGGGGTGCTGTGCTACGCGTGGGTCGAGGTTATTCTGGATCATCAGCATGATGGCAGCGGCCTGTTCGCTGCGATGCGGATAGTCGCCGATGGGGCGCGCCTTCATCTCGTAGCGTGGACGATAGCGGTACATGTAGATGCGTCCGTAGGTGCGGAGTTCCTCGGCAAACTCGGGTGCGAGCACGGCGTGGAACTTCTTGGGGAAGTAACGCAGGGCGTTGCGCAGGGCGAGACGTTTCTGGTCGGGTGTCAGTATATCCTTGCGCTTGGGCGCATGATTGATATCGGGGTCGTAGGCCTGTGGTTCGGGCAAATAGTCGGGGATGCCGGCTCGGATGTCGGCTTGGAATTCTTGGAGGGTCATGTCTTTGTCTTTTGTTGTTTATAGTAGCTATAGTCACTATAGATACTATAGTTACTATAATATATTTATATCTTTTCTTCGACAATGCGGGTGATGGCGGCCTCTTCGAGGTCGGCGCGGTGGGCGAGATCGTTGGCTTCGGCAACGAGACGCTCGGCTGCATCTCGATCCTTGAGCGAGGCGGCATTGATCTTGACATTGAGGCAAGCACCACGCACAGCAGCTCGGATGGCGAGGGCTCCTACACCGGCATCGGAGGCGCTGGCGGGATTGCCGGTCAGAGCCATAGCTCGGCAGATGCTGAAACCACGGAATGCTGTCTTCATGGTTTCGAGGGGAACCTGTGTGGCATAGAGGGTGGCACTTTGTATGGCCTCAGAGCGCAAGCGTTTTTCTTCGTCGTTCGTTTTGGGCATTCCGAACGCGCTCATCAGACGATTGAAGGCATCGGTGTCACGATCGACGAGGACGAGCAGTTCGTTCATGACCTGTTGGCCCTGGTCAGCCCAGTCGCTGAACTCGCGCCAGTGTTCGTCCCAGCCGCGCTTGTGGCTCGAAAGGTTGGCGACCATTGAACCAAGGGCAGCACCGAGTGCTCCCATATAGGCCGAGATGGATCCGCCTCCCGGTGCAGGTGATTCGCGCGAAGTCTCTTCGGCAAAACCTTTGACCGTGAGATCGACGAGGCGACGCGAACGCTTCTCATCCTCGAGCAGGAACTCGATGACCTTCTCACACGGGTTGAAGGGCTTGAGGTCGTCGAGCCCCATCGAACGGATGGCGATGCGAATGATATCGTCCTCGGGAATGCCTGTCGAGCGCTCCTGTTTGGCAAGGAAATAACGGCCTGCCTCGATGAGTGTGCGCTTGGGGATGAGGCCCACGATCTCGGTGCCTGTGACACGCAAACCTCGGAGGTTGGCACAGCGGCACACCTCGTCGAAGGCCACGTGGAGCGGTGTGACGTTGATGTCAGTAATATTCATCGACACCTGTGCGATACCATATTCGTCGATGTACCAACCGATGGCCTTCGTACCCTTGAGCGTGCCGGGAATCATCAGGGGTTGTCCATCGGCATCCTTGAGCGGTTTGCCTGTGAGGGACCCTCCCTCGCGCTGTGGACGGCCTTTCTCGCGCACGTCGAATGCGATGGCGTTGGCGCGACGAGTCGAAGTGGTATTGAGGTTGAAGTTGACGGCAATGAGAAAGTCACGGGCACCAACGACGGTACATCCCGTGCGTGCAATGGCTTCGTCGAAGGGACGCGCTCCGAAGTCGGGGGCGGTTTCCGGATTGGCGAGCTTGTCGGCCAAAGCTTCGTATTCGCCGGCTCGGCACACGGCGAGGTTCTTTCTTTCCGGACGCAGCGCGGCAGCTTCGTAGCAATAGGTGGGGATTCGCAGTTCGTCGGCGATGCGTTGAGCCAGTTTGCGTGCCAGCTCGGCGCACTCCTGAAGGGTGATGCCCGAAACGGGAATGAGAGGCAGCACATCGGTGGCGCCCATGCGCGGATGGGCTCCGTGATGATGACGCATGTCGATGAGGCGTCCTGCTAGAGAGACGGCACGGAAAGCAGCTTCGCAAACGGCATCGGGTTCTCCGACAAAGGTAACAACAGTGCGATTGGTGGCCTCACCTGGATTTACATCGAGCAACTTCACGCCCTTGCAGCCCTCGATTTCGGCCCGAATGGCTCGGATAACATTCATGTCGCGTCCCTCGCTGAAGTTGGGGACACATTCGATGATGCGGTTTTCCATTTTGGTGTGTGATCTATAAAATTGGTAGTTTGACTTAAGTTCGTGTTTCGAAATAGCATGGCAAAATTAGCTAATTCTGCAAGAATATACAAGTTTTTTACGCAGAATCTGTGAACAACTGACGAAAATATCGGGGATTTCTCGTTTTTTGATAAGCAAAGATGGGAAAATTGACATCTATAATTACTAAAATGAGTCTAAAAGTGTTTTTTTTGAGTTTTTTTTTGGATGTAGTGGATAGAAATTTGGAGGATATGAAAAGATGGCTTATCTTTGCACCAGTTGTTAGGCTAAAATAGCCACAGAATCTCATTTTTTACTACAAGGTATGGTTCCTAATAGATAAGCAAAATTAATGTTTACTACAAACGTGAAAACAGGTGTGACCGTGAGGCCGCACCTGTTTGCCGTTTTTACGTTTCCTATTTCCCCTAATCCCGTATATGCACATGCACATTGTCCTGCTTGAAGCCGAAGGAGCAGAGCAGGCGTGTCATGTATTGGCAACCATTCGTGATGGCATTGGTCATCAGACCGTCGCGTTTGGCATTGTGTTCCACCTTGTCGAGTGCTTCCTGATGCATCCTGTCGAGTTCGGTTTGGTTCCACTTGTTGCTGTCGTGGAAGACTATCTTGTCGCTCGGATTGCAACGGCGGGTGAGGATGCCAGGCGCAGGGAGATAGACGGTGATGGCGCTATCGCCTTCGAGCATAATGTCATCCTCGGTGAGTTTGCTGAGGTCGAAGCCCGCTTCGATGGTGACGTTGTAGATGATGACAAGATCGTCGTTGGGGATGGGCCATTGGCGGTCCTTGGTGTTCACGATGGGTAATTCTTCGTAGAAGGAGGCTGTGACGAACTGTCGCATCCCTCGGATGCTCTCGACAATGGGGGTATCGGTCCAGATGGTTTGCTGGGGGACAAAGGTGGAGGACATCTGACGGCCCAATCGGCTGAAGGGGGATTCCACACCTCGTATCTTCTGAATGCCCCAGAAGATGAAAATCGCGAGGATGAGCCAGCCTATCGTTTTAAGTAATCGTTTCATGGCTTATTCGAATACAATTTTACAACGGGCAGGATTGTACCCTGCTTGCGACAACATGGCACGGAAGAATACCTCCGCTTTGGCTTCGGCCTGTGGGATGATCTCGAGCTTCTTGATGGTGGCTTTCACCTGCTTCTCACCGCGTGCCAGTACTGCGTTACGCTCGGCAGCCGTCAGGTCGTTCGAGATGCCTGTGATGCGTTCATAGACGTGACGAACCTCGCTATTGGGGATATCGATGTCGAACACCTGGCAATGGGGCAGGGTGAGCACAGCGGTGCTGTCGCCTGCGATGACGAGCGCATCGGACTGTATCTTGCGCGTATCAATGCCTGCGGTGACGTGAGCCGTGAGGCTGTAGAGCACCTCCTTGTCGCCGAGGAGACGCCATACGGTCTGGTCCTTGCTGCCGCAGATCTCCTTGAGAGTGTATTCAACGAATACCAGCCGATTCTCATCCTGCAGGCGGGAGATGCGTTGCCGAGCCAACTCCTCCCGACGCTGGGCATCGTCACCCTGCATGAGGGAGCACGAGCCGAGCAGTGCCAGCAAAGCGAGCAGGACAAGTGAGGTGATGCGATGTGGTATATGGGTCATGGGTTATGGGTGAGGGGTTATGGGTTATAGAGAATTGATGCCGCAAAGATAAACCATTTTTTCCATTCCTCCAAATTTCGGCATAAAAAAGTTGTTGCCCACGCAGACGAGGCAGGCGCCATCCTCACGGACGATGCCTGCCTCATTATTACACACACATACACTAATTTTAACTAACACTTTTACTGGTGCAAAGATAGGCGATAGTTTCGATTTCGAATAGCAATTTTCGTTCATTGAATAGTAGATACAACATTTGTTGCATCTTTTGACCAAAAATTAGTATTATTATGATGAAAAATTTGGAAAAAGAAGGGGAAATGACTATATTTGCCCACGGAAACATACAATTATTTCATCTATTGTGTAAATCAAAAGTCCATGAATCGATTCATTTCCATTTTTGTAATGCCCATACTCCTTTTGACAGCGATGCTGCTCTTGGCTTCATGTGGGGAAACCGAGGCGGCAAGTTACCGCATCGGTGTTTCGCAGTGCAGCGACGATGCCTGGCGCACCAAGCTCAACGAAGAGATGGAGCGCGAACTGCTGTTCTATCCTGGAGTGACGCTCGAAGTTCGTTCGGCTGACGATGACAACGAACGTCAGGCACGCGATATCGACTACTTCATCCAGCAGCGTGTCGATCTGCTCATCGTTTCGCCCAACCGTGCGGACTCGCTGACCCCTGCCGTCTCGAAGGCCTACGATGCGGGTATCCCGGTCATTGTGGCCGACCGCAAGGTCACGGGCGACAAATATACGGCTTTCATCGGAGGCGACAATTACGAGGTGGGCAAGTTGCAGGGAGGATACCTCAAGATGATACTTCCCGAAGGTGGCAAGGTGCTCGAGCTTTTGGGTCTGCTGGGTTCCACGCCCCAGGAACTGCGTCATCAGGGCTTTGAGGCTTCGCTCAAAGATACCGGCAATCGTTATCAGATTGTGCAGGCTATGGGAGAATGGAAGGGCGACAAGGGCGAACAGGAGGTTCGCAAAGCCCTGCTCCAGCATCCCGATATCCAGGTGATTCTGGCACAGAACGACCAGATGGCCATCGGTGCAAGTCGTGCTGTAGCAAACTCCAACCTCGACCACAAGATTCACATCATGGGTGTGGATGGATTGACAGGTCCCGGCAATGGTGTCGAAGCCATCACAAACGGAATAATCGACGTGTCGGCCACCTATGCCACGGGCGGTGACGTGATTATCCAGACGGCCATGAAGATTTTGCGAGGCGAGCCCTTCGAGCGCGACATCACGCTGCCCACTTCGTTGGTCAACATGGAGTCGGCACACCTTTTAAATAATATATATAAGGAAGTCGATCATGAAATCGAGACCGTCCGTATGTTGCAGGGGCGCGTCAACTACTATTGGCATCAGCACAACCTCGAGCGTACGCTTTTGGGCTTGCTGTTGGCATTTCTCCTGCTGGCGTTGGGGTTCCTCATCGTGGTCTATATCAACTATCGCCAGAAGCATCGTTTGGGCGAGAGTCTGAATCGTCAGAAGGAATTGCTTAAGGCACAGCGCGACCAGTTGGCCGAGAGCAACAACCAACTCCGCAAGCTCAGCGAGCAGGTCGAGGAGGCCACCAAGGCCAAGCTGATGTTCTTCACCAACGTCAGTCACGACTTCCGCACACCGTTGACGCTCATTGCCGCCCCCCTCGAACAGATTCGTCAGAAGGTCGAAAACGGAGAGATCCGAAAGGACGGACACGACGAAGAGGCCAGCCAACTGCTCGCATTAGTGCAGAAGAACGTCAAGGTGCTTCAGCGATTGGTCAGCCAGGTGCTCGACTTCCGCAAACTCGAAAGCGGCAAGCTCGAACTCAACACCGCGCCCGTCGATTTGCGCGAAGCCCTGAAGGCCAGCATCGAATACTTCAAGGGATTGGCTTACAAGAAGCACATTCGTCTCGAACTGAAGGCCGGCGAAGGCGATTTCCGTACGATGGCCGATACCCCGAAGCTCGAACGCGTCTTCTTCAATCTGATGGGCAATGCCTTCAAGTTCACCCCCGAAAACGGTCGCATCACCGTCACCCTAAACCTCAAACCTCTCGACCCCCTCAAACCCCTCGAACATATAGTCTTGCAAGTCGCCGACACGGGCCCAGGCATCAACGTGGAGCACATCCAGCGCATCTTCGAGAACTTTTATCAAGTCGATTCGGCACGTCACGAAGGGTCGGGCATCGGACTCGCCGTGGCCAAAAGCTTCGTCGATCTGCATGGTGGTACCATCGAGGTGCAAAATCAACCCGTTGGTACAGGTTCCATCTTCACGGTCAGTATCCCCAAGGTCGAAGTGCCCGCCGATGTCAAGGTCGGTCCCACCGAATTGCAGATTGACTCTGCGGCCATTGAGACCGAGCTCGGCGATGCCATCATCGAAGAGGAAATCCCTGCCGACGAGACCCGCCCCGTGGTACTCGTCATCGATGACAATGCCGACCTTCGTCATTATATGCAGATGCTGCTCGGCGACCAATATCGCGTCATCACCGCCAACGACGGACAAATGGGCATCAGCAAGGCCAAGCGCACGGTGCCCGATGTCATCGTCTGCGATGTGATGATGCCCGTAATGGACGGTATCACCTGTTGTCACAGGTTGAAGCACGAAGTCAACACCAGCCATATCCCCGTCCTAATGCTCACCGCCAATGCTATGGACGAGCAACGCATCGAAGGCTTAACCGAGGGCGGCGCCGATGCCTATATGTCGAAGCCCTTCAACCCCGATGTGCTCATGGCGCAGCTGCGCACGTTGATTGACAACCGCCGCCGCGTTTGCGATTTCTTCGGTTCGTGGAGCACCGACACCCCTTCACTTCTCTCGGACGCGACCAAAGGGAGCAACCCCTCAAACCCTTCAACCTCCTCGAACCCTTCAAACTCCTTCAGAACCCCATTGACTCCTTCCCTCGACGACAAGTTCCTCACCAAGGTACGTAGCATCATCGAGAAGAATCTCGCCGACTCGGACTTCGGCGTCGAACAGTTGGGCGATGAGGTCGGCATGAGCCGTGCCCAGCTCTATCGCAAGACCAAGGCCTTGACCAACTATTCACCCGTTGAGCTGATACGCAACATGCGACTCAAGCGCGCCCAGCAGATGCTTGCCCAGGGTGACGACACCATCGCACAGGTTGCCTATTCCGTCGGTTTCACCGCTCCCAGCTATTTCACCAAGTGTTACAAGGATTATTTTGGCCACATGCCCAATGAATTGGTGAAGAAAAAGGGATGAAAAGAGGTTTTTATCCCAAAATTTTGATTCAAAAATAACATTTTTCGCTCATTTGATAAAAGATTTGTTGCAGATCCTCGATTTGCAACAAATTTTCTTTTTTATGCATCATTCGTTTCATTATGCGTAGGGAAATGCCCGTATCTTTGCACCGAGAAATCAGAAAACTCCGAGAACTCCGACCACTCCGAGAAAATCCAAACATACAACATTAATAATAAAAAACCAAACGCAAATGAAACGATTCCTTCTGATCGCAGTCATGGTGCTCAGCGCCACAGTTCTGGCTATCGGCCAGACATTGACTGTACATGGCAACGTCACCTCGAAGACCGACGGTGAGCCAATCATCGGCGCCTCGGTCTATGTAACCGGTAACACCACTACTGGTACGATGACTGACTTCGACGGTAACTTTACCCTCGACGTACCCCAGGGCACTGAGTCAATCACAGTGTCGTACATCGGTTTCCAGACCCAGCAGCTCGCACCACAGGCACAGATGAACATCGTGCTGAGCGAAGATGCCGAGATGCTCGAAGAATTTGTAGTCGTCGGCTATACCGTGCAGCGCAAGGCTGACCTCACCGGCGCCGTATCCGTTATGGACATGAAGCAGCCCACTTCGGAGGGCAATGCCTCGATGGTCAACTCGATGCAGGGCCGTCTGCCTGGTGTCAATGTCACCACCGACGCAGCTCCTGGTGGTGGCGGTTCCACCATTCGAATCCGTGGTATGAGCACCGTCAACTCCACCGATCCTCTCTACGTCATCGACGGAGTGCCCACCACCGAGAACCTCAACTCACTCAACCCATCCGACATCGAAAGCATCCAGGTGCTGAAGGATGCAGCCTCCGCTTCCATCTACGGTTCACGTGCCGCCAACGGTGTCATCATCATCACCACCAAGCGTGGCAAGGGCGACCGCCTCACCGTCAACGTGGGCTACAGCGCTTCGATGCAGACCATCGCACAGAAGTACGACCTTCTCGATGCCGCCCAGTGGGGCAAGGTTTATCTGCAGGCCACTTCCAACGACGGTTCTACGCCATCCACCCTCCTTTACGATGCCAGCGGTAACCTCAATGCCACAGCCAATGGTTACACCTTGGCCAACAACGACTGGCAGGATGCCATCTACCGCACGGCTTGGACCCACAATACCAGCGCCAGTGTCAGCAACAGTGGCGAGAAGGGTACCATGATGCTTTCGCTCAACTACATCAACCAGGATGGTATTCAGAAGGAGACCTTCTACGAGCGCTACAGTGCGCGTGTCAACAGCACCTACAACATCAACAAATGGTTCAGCGTAGGCGAGAACCTCATGGTGGCCAAATGGATGCAGAACTACGATAGTTCGCGCGGCGACCGTGGCATTGCATCGCTTGCCATGCTCCAGCACCCGGGCATCCCCACCTATCAGCCCGATGGAAAGTTCAGCAGCCCGATGCTCATCGCTTCGTCCGACTATGCCAACCCCATGCAGAGCCTCTACAACGCTCGCGACAACTCCAATGAGAACTGGCGCATCTTCGGCAATGCTTACGCCGAGTGGAAGCCTGTGAAGGGACTCACCCTCAAGTCGAACATCGGTATCGAGCACATTCAGTTCAATAGCTCATCACTCGGTCGCAAGGCCCTCGAGACCGACGAGAACTCCGTATCGCGCAGCTATGGTCAGGGCGACACCTGGACTTGGACCAACACCGCAACCTACGTCGGCAACTGGGGCAATCACAACCTCGTCGGCCTGGCTGGTGTCGAGGCTATCGGTTACAAGTACGATGGCATGTCTGCCAACCGCAAGGGATTTGCTTTCGAAGACGTGAACTACATGGTACTCGATGCTGGCGAAGGAACCCAGACCAATGGTGGAGGCAAGTCCGAATGGGCTCTGTTCAGCTACTTCTTCAAGGCTGATTACAATTACGCCGATCGCTACCTGGCCAGCTTCACCATTCGTCGTGATGCCACCAGCCGCCTTTACAAGGACAACAACTCGGGTATCTTCCCTGCATTCACAGCAGCTTGGCGTCCCACTGCCGAGGCTTTCTGGCCGGAAAATGATTTTCTCTCAGACTTCAAGATACGCTTCGGTTGGGGACAGAACGGTAACTCGGCCATCTCGAACAACTATGCCTACTGGAGCACCTACGCTTACGATGCCGGCAATTCGTCTTACGACCTCAACGGTACCAACACCAACGTGACAACCGGTATCAAGGTGGCCACCACCGGCAACAAGGACCTCAAGTGGGAGACCACCACACAGACCAACGTCGGTATCGATGCACAGTTCTTCCGTGGAGCCCTCAGCCTCAGCGCCGACTGGTACGTCAAGAAGACCACCGACATGATCACCATTCCTCCCGTGCTCTCGGTAGCAGGTGAGAATGCTGCCACCTACCGCAATACCGGCGACATGAAGAATAGCGGTTTCGAGCTCACCCTCGGCTATCACTCTCCCGAATACAACGGGTTCAGCTGGGATGCTTCGCTCAATGTGGCCAAGTACAAGAATGAGGTAGTGAAGCTTTCGGACAACGTAAGCTACATCGGATCGGAAATCCGACTTATGGAAGGCGAGCCAATGGGCGTGTACTACGGCTACGTGACCGACGGCATTTTCCAGACTCAGGATGAAGTGGACAACTATGCTGTGCAGCAAGGCAAGGGCGTAGGCCGCATCAAGTATCGTGACCTCGATGGCAACGGTATCATCAACGAGGCTGACCAGTGCATCATCGGCGATCCGAATCCTGATTGGACAGGCGGTTTGAACCTCGATTTCCACTACAAGGGACTTACCTTGAGCACCTTCTTCACAGGCGAGTTTGGCTTCGACATCTTCAATTCCAACAAGCGTCAGCTCGAATTCATGAGCTCAGGCAACACCTACACTAACCGTGGCGTCGATATCCTGGATGCCTGGACTCCCAACAACCCATCGGCTACCATCCCTGCCGTATCCTTCTCCGACAACAACGACGAGAAGCGCATGTCAACCTATTTCGTCGAGGATGGTTCATACGTCAAGATGAAGTACATCAAGCTGAGCTATGACCTTCAGCCCAAGCTCTGCAAGTACATCTCTGCTTCTTCCCTCAGCGTCTTTGCCCAGCTCGAGAACGTGTTCACCATCACCGACTACACTGGTCTCGATCCCGAACTCAACCTCGGTGGCTACGGCTGCCGCGAAGACAATGGCGCTTATCCTCGCTCGCGTACCTTCTCACTTGGTGTAAATGTAACCTTCTAAATAATCGTCCACATTATGAAAACTATATATAAGAATATCGCTGCAGTTCTCTTCTGCTCTGCTTCTCTTTTCCTGGTTGGCTGCGATGACATGCTCGAGACCGAACCCTATGGACAGTTCACCGACGAACAGCTCGACGATGATGCCATCGAAGGTCTGATAGCTGCTGCCTATGCTGGCGTCGAGGCTCACTTCTTCGGCAATAACCCTGCCTTCTCCGGTCCTTCCACCAACTGGATCTTCGACGTTCGTTCCGACGATGCCCTCAAGGGTGGCGGTGGTATCTCGATGGAGAGCAATATTCACCAGCTTGAGATCTCGAACCTCACTTCGACCAACCCCTCCTGCCTTTACAAGTGGCAGAATAACTACTATGCCATCAGCCGTGTTCACACCGCCATCAATGCAGTGTCGGGTG
This sequence comes from Bacteroidales bacterium, assembly GCA_017618715.1. Lineage (GTDB taxonomy): Bacteria > Bacteroidota > Bacteroidia > Bacteroidales > UBA3663 > Liminaster. Next base: position 104,569 of record JAFZTS010000042.1, on the reverse strand, counting down.
CATCGAGTCTCAGCGAGTCAACCAAGGCAACCTATTTCGCCGAACTGAAGTTCCTCCGCGCCTTCTATTACTTCGATCTCTATCGCCTCTTCGAGCGCTTCCCCTATTTCACCGAGGAGGATAACGCCAACGAGATACGTTACGACCGCTACACCCGCGATGAGATGTTCAAGCTGATTGTCGCTGACCTTGAGGAGGCTTACAACAACTTGCCCACCTCTCAGCCCGCAGCCGGTCGCGTGAACAAGTATGGCGCCGCTGCTATGTTGGCCCGTGTGAATGCCTACGAGAGCCGCTGGAACGAGGTGGCCACCTATGCCAAGGCCGTCATCGACAGCAATGTATATTCACTCTATGACAATTTCGGCGACATGTCGAAGATCAGTTTCAACAACACCAAGGAGTCCATCTTTGCACTGCAGTGCTCAAATGTGAACGACAACTCGCACATCAACTGGAGCAACCTCCTCAACGTCACCTATAGCGAAGGCAACCTCTACGGCAATGGTGATGACTTCTTCCTGGCTTCGCAGAACCTGGTCAACGCCTTCCGCACCAACCCCGACACCGGTCTCCCATACCTCAACAATGATGCTCCAGCCGAGAATGTCAGCGAGAACTATTCGGGTTCTGTCGATCCCCGTCTCGACTATACGGTAGGTCGCGTAGGTTACCCATGGCGTGACAATGGTACAGGCGCCTACATCTATGGCGATGCCTGGTGCCGTGCCAAGGATGTCTATGGCGAGTACAGCGGAAAGAAGTGGTGCATCAGCCCCGACGACCCGATGTGTCTCCACACCTATCCCTATTCTTCGCCGCTCAACTTCATCTTCATCCGCTATGCCGATGTCATCCTGCTTCGTGCCGAGGCTCTCATCGAGCTGGGCGACAACAGTGGACTCAACGAGGCCCGCACCCTCATCAACCAGGTTCGTGCCAAGGCCATCCGCACCGCCGATCAGGCTGGCAACTACACTCCCGTGGATCTCGATGTCAACAAGGCCGACTACTTCGTACAGGAGTATCCCGCAAGCGGCTGGACCCAGGATTATGCCCGCAAGGCCGTACGCATGGAGCGCCGTCTGGAGCTCGCCATGGAAGGCCAGCGTTGGTTCGACCTCTGCCGCTGGGGCAATGTGGTTGACGTGATGAACGCCTACTTCCAGTCGGAATCCAAGTTCCACAGCTATTATGGCGAAGCCTCGATGGATGCCAGCGAGAAGTTCCTCCCCATTCCTTACGATGAGGTAAACAACAGCTACGGTCTCTACGAATAAGGGCTGCTGCCTTTCCGATTACTCAGAATACTCAGATTACTCAGAATACTCCGATTACTCAGAATACTCAGAATACTCCGATCACTCCGACTATTCCGATCACTCCGATAAAATAAATCATCCGGTAAATCCCCCAAAAAACAATGAAAACTTCATACAAGTATATCGCAGCTGCCCTCATCTCTGGTGTCGCATTCCTCACTTCCTGCAGCGACGTGGAGATCCCCGAAGCAGCCAACAAGGACCTTGGCACAGTGGCAAGTGTTTCGCAGAGCGTCGATGGCCGCGAGCTTACGCTCACCTGGTCTCCCGTTGCAGGAGCCGTCGGCTATCTCGTCTATTGCAATGGCGAACTGGTGGCACAGACCACCGAGACAACCTATACGACCCTCTGTCCTTACGAGCAAACCTTCACCTACACCATCAAGTATGTTGATGCCAATGGTCTCGTTTCTCTCGGACAAAGCATCTTCGTCGATGCTATCCCTGCTCCTCCGAAACCCCAGGGTGGTGCTACGCTGGTAGGCTATCTGCTCACCGCCGCCGACTATAACGCCCTTCCTGACGACGATGAGGTGGCAGCTGCCCGCTGGTTCCAGGAGAACTATGTGGCCAAGAACGAAGGCACCTTCATCACGGTCGAGCAGCTCGGCGTTCTCAGTCCTACCGATTGTCCTGCCCTTTGGATCCACATCGACCGCGTGGGTATTGGCATCGGTTACGAGAACCTTCCTTTCGATGCAGCAGCCTTGTCGGCCCTCCACGATTATCTGCGCGACGGCGGCAACCTCTATCTCTCGAAGCATGCCACCCAGCTTGTCAATGGCATTGGTCGTATCTCCGACAACTATGCTCCTGGCATCTTTGGTGATGGCAACGGCGGTTCGGGCGACGATGTATGGTGCGTCAACAACGTCATCGGCAGCGGTCAGGCCACCAAGTACGACCACACTGCCCATGCCATCTTTGCAGGCATCGAGCTCACCGACCCCAACGGTTACGGCTTCCCCAACTTCCCGCTCGAAGGCCCCGGTCTTCGCGAAGACCACAACTGTATGTGGGACCTCAACAGCTACGGATTCTCAGGTGATCCCAACGTCGTAGCCAATTGGGAGGCAGCAACCTCCTCAACCGTCCTCGCCACCTGGGGACACGTTCAGGACTATTGCTGTGCAGGCATCGTCGAGTTCCTCGGCTCGGGTGAATACCTCGGCAAGATCATCGCAAATGGCCTGTCAGCCTATGAGTTCAACCAGGAGGGCGGCAACATCTATCAGAACAATGTGAACCGTCTCACGGCCAACACCCTCGACTACCTGCGTGGTGCTGTTTCGACCAAGGCTGCCTACGTGCTTACAGCCAACAGTATCGACGAACTGCCCGACGATGACGAGGTAGCTGCCGCAACCTGGTTCAAGCAGACATACGTTGATGCTGGCAAGGGTGCCTTTGTTACTCCCGCTCAGATTGCAGGTCTCGACATCAACGAGTATCCCGTCATCTGGATTCAGATCGACCGCATCGGCATCGGCATCGGTTACGAAAACCTGCCATTCGACGCAGATGCACTCACCGCTCTGCACAACTACATGCGCGACGGTGGCAACCTCTACCTCTCGAAGCACGCCACCCAGCTCATCAGCGGCATCGCACGCATTGCCGACAACTATGCTCCCGGTCTCTTCGGTGACGGCAATGGCGGTTCGGGCGACGATGTATGGTGCGTCAACAACGTCATCGGCAGCGGTCAGGCCACAAAGTACGACCACACCGGCCACGACATCTTTGCCGGCATCGAGCTCACCGACCCCAACGGTTACGGCTTCCCCAACTTCCCGCTCGAAGGCCCCGGCCTGCGCGAAGACCACAACTGCATGTGGGATCTCAACGCCTACGGTTTCACAGGCGACCCCAACGTCGTTGCCAACTGGGAGAAGGCCACCAATTCGACCGTCCTCGCCACCTGGGGACATGTGCAGGACTACTGCTGTGCTGGCATCATCGAGTTCCATCCCGAAGGTGAGTTCCTCGGCAGCGCCATCTGCAACGGTCTCTCGGCCTACGAGTTCAATCAGGAGGGCGGCAATGTCTATCAGGCCAATGTCGAGCTCCTCACCAAGAACACCATCGACTATCTGATGAAGTAATCACCAAAACTGCGGGGAGTCGCGACCCCGCAGTCTTTTTCTAAAAATCATGATTATGAAAAAGCTCGTAACATCCCTTATCGTAGCTTCCCTGGGCCTGCTCAACGTGGGTCAGGCCCAGGTTCTTTCCATTCCGATGGACGATGCTACCAACATTACCGGAGCCCTCACCCCACTCATCGTGAAGGGTGTGTCGGGCAATGCCGTTCGTTTCGACGGCTACAGCCAGTACCTGAGCCAGTCGGCCGATCTATCGAGCTGTTCGTCCGATGTGACCTTCAGCCTTTGGACAGCCCTCGAAACCTATCCCATGATGAACATCGACGTCGATAAGGAGGAATACACCAGCATCGCCGGAAACATCGACGAGAGTGCCAAGACGGGTATGGCTTTCGAAGTCAGCAACCGTGGCAGCTATCAGTTCAAGTGCTATGTCAACAACTCTGTCATCATCGTTGCCGGTGAAGGCAAGTTGCCCAAATATGCGTGGAACAACCTCGTTGCCACCATCTCGGTTCCCGAGAGTGGTCGTGGTTCGGTGGTGCTTTACCTCAACGGTCAGCAGGTCGGCACGGGCACCACAGCACGCCGCGCCACCTTCTCAAGCGGTTCGGCCGCTTTCCTCGTGGGCAAGAACACCACCGATGTCCGTCAGGACAAGTTCCTGCTCAACACCCTCAATGGTATCGTGGATGAAATAAATGTATATAATACGTCCTGGAGTGCCGAGGAGGTGGCTTCTGCCTACAGTGCCTCACTGCCTTCCGCAGCTCCCGAACTCTCTTATCCCGCATCCTATTGGGCCGACAATCTGCTTCGTCCCAAGTTCCATGGCATGCCCAGCCACGCCTGGACCAACGAGAGCCATGGCATGACCTACTCCGATGGCCTGTGGCATGTGTTCTTCCAGAAGAACGGCAACGGTCCCTACATGAGTCGTCTGCATTGGGGCCACATCGTGAGCGAAAACCTCTACAACTGGACCGAAGTCAAGACGGCCATCGAGCCTTCCGAGAGCTACGACATCAAGGGCTGTTGGTCGGGCTGCGTGGTCGAGGACGAGAAGATCTTCGGCCAGTATCCCGGCATCATCTACACAGGTGTCGATTACGGCAAGGCCATGATCAGCTTCGCTTCGCCCACCGATGCCACCCTCCTCGATTGGACCAAGGCTTCGAACAACCCGCGCATCAACGGCAAGCCTGCCGGACTCTCCGATGACTTCCGTGACCCCTATTTCTTCCGCACCTCCACCGGCGCATACATCATCGTAGGTTCGAGCAAGGCCGGTATCGGCTGCTGCACCCTGCACAAGTACAACGAAAGTGCGGGCACCTGGAGCAACGACGGCACCCTCTTCTTCCAAGGCACCAGCGCATCGTCGCACGGCACGTTCTGGGAGATGCCCAACGTCACTCTGATGGGCGACGACCTCTATCTCTTCACCGTCACCCCATTGGGCACCAGCCTCGGTGTGCGCACACTCTATTGGGTCGGCAAGATTGACGCCAACGGACAGTTCCAGCCCGTCAGTGGCACCTGGCCCCGCACCGTCGAACTCAGCGGCATGACACGCGACGGCTACGGCATGCTTTCGCCCACCATCTACCAGCGCGATGGAAAGACCATCGCCCTCGGCATTGTTCCCGACAAGGTGGCTTCGTCAATCAACTACGACCTCGGTTGGGCACACTGCTACAGTTTGCCGCGCGAATGGAGCCTCGATGCCGACAATCTGCTTGTGCAGAAACCCTACAGTGGACTCACGGGTATGCGAAAGGAGGAAGGTGCATACGGCAAGTTCAACTTCCAGCTCAACGGCACCCAAGCCATCCCGACCGTAGCAGGTCGTCAGGTCGAAGTGCTTGCCACCTTCCAGGCTGGCAACGCAGCCTTTGGCGTGAATGTGCTGAAGAATGCCACGGGTCAGGCGCAGATCAAGGTGAGCGGTTCCACACTTACGGTCGATCTCACCAGCTTGCACCGCACGGTCAACGATGGTAGTGCGTTTGCCGGCAAATATGAGAGTGCGCTGCCCGTCAGCATAGCTATAGGCTCCGAGGTGAAGCTGCACGTCTTCCTCGATGGCTCCATCCTTGATATATTCGTCAACGACACTTACGCCACCTCCATCCGCGTCTTCTGCAATGATGCCGACGCCACGGGCGTAGAGCTCTTCACCGAAGCCAACACGCAGGTAATTTCGGCTCAGGCCTGGAACCTTGACCCTTCGCAGGGACAAGGGAGTGGGATTGAAAAGGTTGAGGGGTTTGAAGGGTTTGAGGGGTTTGAAGGGTTCAAGAGGTTTGAGAGGGGGGTGTCCTTTCGGATCGAAGAGGACCATTCCTTGCATCTCTATCGTGAGGGAAGACGTATATTTTAATGGATTTTGTTCCAGTCTTAGGATAAATGTTGCATTTTTGGGATGAAATGATGAGAAAAAATGTGATTTGCAACAAATTTATTCCTTTTTGCAACAAATGTTTCGATGCAGGTCATGGAATGTCCCTATCTTTGCACCGTCAAAATCGAGGACTGAAACACAAACATCTAAAAAAATACACGCAATGAAACTTCAATCTCTTTTCACCTTGGCGACTGCAGCCATGATGCTTGCAGCTTGCAACCGCCAGCCGGCCGAACCCACGTTTACCGTCGCACATCAGGACGACGGCCTGACCATCGTCAATGTGACGGGCGAGTCACGTTACCTGCTTCTCCCCATCGAGGAGGACAAGGGCGAGGTACAGGTACGCGTCAACACCGGCGATGCCGCCGACACCTGGATGGACGTTCGTCTGGCTGTCGATACCGTCGATTATTATGTACCCCTGGCACTGCCTGCCGGACCGAAGGCCTGCGTCGAGGTTCGCAACCTCCCCGCCGATGCCCTCGCCTGGAGCCGTCTGCAGCTCAGCGACACCTTCGACACCACTAACCGCGAATATTATCGCCCCGCCTATCACTTCACACCTGCCTACGGTTGGATGAACGATCCCAACGGCATGACGTGGAAGGATGGCGAATACCACCTCTTCTTCCAATACAACCCCTACGGCAGCAAGTGGGGTAACATGCACTGGGGACACGCCGTGAGCCCCGACATGGTACACTGGACACAACTCCCGCCCGCCATTGTTCGCGACACGCTCGGTCACATCTTCTCAGGCTCGAGCATCGTGAAAGGCGACACCATCTTCAGCTACTACACTTCGGCTTCCGACAAGTACGGACAGATTCAGGCAGGCGCTTGGAGCACCGACAACGGCCGCACCTATACCAAGTTTGCCGACAATCCGCGTATCACTCCTGCCGACGGACGTCGCGACTTCCGCGACCCCAAGCTCTTCGCCTACGATGGTCACTACTACGCAATCATCTCGGCCGACAACGAGATGCAGTTCTTCCGTTCGGACAACCTGCACGACTGGACCTATGTCAGCGCTTTCGGCGATGGTTATGGCGTACAGCCCCGTCAGTTCGAATGCCCCGACTTCTTCGAGCTCCCTGTCGAGGGTACCAACCTCAAGAAGTATGTGATGATCGTCAACGTGAACCCAGGTTGTTGGTTCGGCGGTTCAGCTGGTGAATACTTCGTCGGCGACTTCGACGGCACCACCTTCAAGTGCGATAGCCGCAAGGAGATGGTCAAGTGGCTCGACTGGGGCAAGGATCACTATGCTGCAGTTACTTTCAGCAACGAGCCCAAGGGCCGCATAGTCAGCATCCCGTGGATGAGCAACTGGCAGTATGCCAACGACCTTCCCACTCGTCAGTATCGTTCGCAGATGGGTATGCCTCGCCAGCTCTTCGCCTACAAGCAGGGCACGGAGATCTACGTAGGTCAGAAGCCCGTCGATGAGATCCTGGCTCAGGTGAAGCCTGCTGAGTTCACCACCGAAGGCAACACCATCAAGCTTGGCGAAGGCAAGGCACAGCTCGTCATCGACATGGATGTGAAGAACGGCAGTACCTTCTCGTTGACCAACGGTGAGGGCGAGGAAGTCTTCTTTGCCTGCAAGGCCGGCCGTCTCATCATGGACCGCTCGCGTTCGGGCATCATCCCTAACGATGCTTTTGCTCCTGAGACCTACGATCCCAAGCCCTCCATGGGTACGACCAGCGGCACCTGGATCCCCGTTGAACAGCTTTGTGGCAAGAAGAACACCTACCACGTCCAGCTCTGGATGGACATCTGCTCCATCGAGATGTATGTCGATGGTGGCCGCGCCACAATGACCAACCTCGTTTTCCCCAAGACTCCCTACAACGCCCTCACCGGCTCCGGCCTCTCGAACGTGAAGGTCTGCTCAGTGGAGCTCTAATTCTCCGATTACTCTGATTACTCCGATTACTCTGATCACTCCGATAACTCCGAAAAACTCCGATAAACAATGAAAAAGACCTCTGCTCTTGCCATCATCCCCGTGATGCTCGCGTTCTTCTGTATGGGCTTCGTCGATCTGGTCGGCATCGCATCCAACTACGTCAAGGAGGACCTCCAGCTCTCCGACTCGGTGGCCAACGTGTTCCCTTCGCTGGTATTCTTCTGGTTCCTTATCTTCAGTGTTCCTACTGGCATGTTGATGAACAAGATTGGCCGCAAGAAGACCGTTCTGCTCTCGCTTATCGTCACCGTGGTCTCGCTGTTCATCCCCTTGTTCGGCAAGTCGTTCGCAGTGATGCTCGTGGCCTTCTCGCTCCTCGGTATCGGCAACGCTCTGATGCAGACCAGCATCAATCCGTTGGCCATGCTGGTGATTGGCGACAAGAACCTCGCATCGACGCTGACCTTCGGACAGTTCGTCAAGGCCATCGCATCATTCCTGGCTCCTTATCTTGCCATGTGGGGTGCAACACAGGTCATCCCGTCGTTCGGTTACGACTGGCGCGTGTTGTTCATGATCTACTTCGTAATAGGTGTACTATCCACAGCCCTGCTTTGGGCAACTCCCATCTACGAGGAGATTAGCGGCGGCAAGTCTTCGTCGTTCATGGATTGCCTGGCGCTGCTCAAGAAGCCCATCGTGCTCCTGTCGTTCTTCGCCATCATGTGCCATGTGGGTATCGACGTGGGCACCAACACCACGGCTCCCAAGCTCCTCATGGAGCGTCTGGGCATGTCGCTCAACGATGCCGCCTTCGCCACCTCGCTCTACTTCATCTTCCGTACTATCGGCGCCTTCACCGGATCGTTCTTCCTCCGCATCATGAAGACGCGCTGGTTCTTCATCATCAGTGTCATCCTGATGGCCCTCTCCATGTGCGGCATGTTCATCGGCACCGAGAAGTGGATGCTCTACACCGCCATCGCCCTCGTAGGCTACGGCAACTCCAACATCTTCTCGATGTCCTTCTCCGAGGCACTGCTCTCCGTTCCTGAAAAGCAGAACGAAGTCAGCGGTCTGATGATCATGGGTCTCTTCGGTGGCACTGTATTCCCCCTCATCATGGGCTTCATGAGCGATGCCATGGGTCAGGCCGGTGCTGTCGCTGTCATGGCCGTCGGCGTCATCTATCTCTTCACCTATATCAAGAATATCAAAAACTAAATTAACAGACCCCCTCGGTCCCCCTTCTTAGGGGGATGACCTTGGGCCGAAGTCAAGAAACAATATATTTATTTTTTAGGCTCCGTTCTTCCCCCCTAAGCAGGGGGATTAGAGGGGGTCCCATAATAACCTGATAATATGAAAAAAGACATTATCGTAGGAATTGGCGAAGCTCTTTGGGATTGCTTCCCCGAAGGCCGCAAGTTTGGAGGTGCTCCAACCAACTTTGCATATCACGCAGGTCAGTTCGGCTGGCACAGCATGGTCATCTCGGCAGTGGGCCAGGACGCTCTTGGCGACGAGATCATCGACATCATCAAGAATATCAAGCTCGACAATCGCATCGCACGCGTAGCTTATCCCACGGGCACCGTACAGGTAACCCTCAGTGGTGACGGCATCCCCGCATACGAGATCTGCGAGAACGTGGCTTGGGACAACATCCCCTGGACCGACGAGCTTGCAGAGATAGCCAAGCGCACACGCGCTGTCTGCTTCGGTTCGCTGGCACAGCGCAGCGAGGTGAGCCGTCAGACTATCCTCAAGTTCCTCGACACCATGGACGAAGACACCGAGCGCATCTACGACATCAACCTCCGTCAGCATTTCTACAGCCTGGAGGTCATCGAGGAGAGCCTGCGTCGTGCCACCATCCTCAAGCTCAACGAGGAGGAGATCGAGATTGTCAGCGCACTCTTCCACCTGCAGGGCTCGGCCGAAGAGCGTTGCCGTCAGCTCATCAGCATGTTCGACACCCTCCAGACCGTCATCCTCACCTGTGGTGCCATCGGTTCGAATGTCTTCACCGAAAACGAGAACTCCTACGTCGATACGCCCAAGGTAAAGGTCGCCGACACCGTCGGAGCAGGTGATTCGTTCACCGCCACCTTCGTCGCCCAGTATCTCAAGGGCAAGAGCATACAGGATGCCCATCGCATCGCCGTCAAGGCCAGTGCATTCGTATGCACCCAAGAAGGCGCCACACCCGTCTTCCCCAAGGAGATTCTCGAAGCATAACGTGTATTTTATTATTAATGATGGCAGAGGCCGCAGATGTGATGTCTGCGGCCTCTTTTTGTTCTATACAGCTTATATGCTTTACATCTTGGTAATTTCTCCACGATAAATATCATCGGCCATGTGGAGGATGAGGTCATGCATCTCCAGGTCATCCTTGAAGAACTGGGGAATGGCATCATACCCGACGGCTGCACCGATAATATTGCCCGTAACGGCTCCGGTACTGTCGCTGTCACCACCATGATTCACCGACGCAATCATTGCATCCTCGAAGCTGTCGAAGTGCTTCAAGGCACAATAGAGGGCAATGGCCAATGCCTCTTCACCCGTCCATCCTTCGCCCAGAAGACCGATATTCTCCACGTCCGTCTTGCTGTTGTCAAGCAGGTGAATGGCACGCTCTGCCAGTTCAGCCATATAATCCACATCAGCTGTATGGGCTTGGTACAGTTTGCGAATCTCCTCGACACCCTCACGGATATATCGTTTCAAGCTGTCCTGAGTAGGCTCAGGGTCGAGGGCGAGCCTATAGATGACATGCGACATCAGTGCGGCAGGGATGTATCCCAACGGATGCTGATGAGTTATTTCAGCAGCTTCGCCAGCCAACAGGTCCGCATCCTCGATGCTCATCCGTCCATCGACAGCGGCATAGAGTGGGATAGGAGCCACGCGCATCACACCGCCGCAACCCTTGCTGTTGTTGTTGGGTTCCTTGCCGCGATAGATGTTTTCCAAAGCAGACAAACAGGTGAGACCTGGCGCACGTCTAGCGTTCAGTTCGGGCACACTGCTAATCCAGCAATCCTTATACTTCGATGACTTCTTCCCTGTTTGAGTCTGATACCATTCGATATAAGCTTTGCAAATGCCATATTTGGGCAAAACACCCTTTTCGATGGCATTCAATAGTCCATTCGCCGTGAAGAGTGTCATCTGCGTATCGTCCGACACCACGGCCTTGCTCTTTTGATCTGCCTCTTTCAAGAGGTGCGGCTTTGTATCCAAACGTGTGATGCCACGTTCACCGTATTTAGCCTGTATTCTCTCGAAGGATTGGATGAACTCCACGGGATATCCCAAAGCATCGCCGATGGCACCACCGATCAGCGAACCGCGTATTCTGTCCTGCAATGTATTGTTTGATTCCATATTCTCGAGTATCAAATTGATTGTGTCGGTATCCTTTGCCATTTCCCTTATGGACTTTCCCATATTGAGTGTATTTTCATTGGCTACCAATATATTGGGGAACAGGGACAATGGTTGACCGTCTTTGTCTATGCCGACATGCCACGATGTTCGGTCAAGCCACCCCGTCTCTTCAAGCAATTCTTTAGGAGGGAGGGTAAGTTTTGTGTCCAGGCTTTTTCTCGCAATATCAATCAACGTTTCTTCGCCATTAAAGGAGAAATTCAACCGTCCGTTTATTCCAGGCAGGAAGATTGCTTTTGCGGGAACATGAAGCAGGAATATCTGTGTGACGCCCGACTTCTCATAGATATCCATCACCTTCAGGTAGGAGTTGTAGTGGAGGATATGCAATGGGTAACGGATTCCAGACTTAGCCAATGATGCTGCATGGGAAGAGGCGATGATATACCTGTAACGGTGCATCGGCTTTCCTGCGTAGGGACTCATGTCGATGAAGAATCCTGCACGGAGTATATCACCGACATGAAACGTCTTTTCCACATCGATGGGAGTATCCGTGTCCCTGTAGAAGAGCTGAAGCCCGGGCAATACCCAGTTCATCACTTTTTCCAATGCCGCTTCAATGGTGCGCGCATCAATCCGGAAAAAGTCAATCACTCTTCCGTCGCTCTTCCTGATCACGTATGGATGCCTTCCGATGTAGCCAACCAGAATGGGCACATTGTCACTCAGTGGCTCTATACTGTCAAACATCGCCTCAGTCAAAACCTCTCCAGCTTTTGTCTGAAGTCCCACCTTCCCGTCTTTATAATATTTTTCCATCATTTTTCGTATTGAATCGCTGCAAATCTACGCCTTTTTTCCGACATCTCCAAATATTCGTCCACTTTTTTTCTTGAAATGTCATAAATCAATCCCCGAGAACCAATCGGTCCTCGGGGATTGATTTACAGTTATGATGGCTACTGATTTACTTGATCATGATCTTTCGACCATTGTTGATATAGATGCCGCGCTGTGTGGGCATCCGGCCTTGATCTTGGTGGCATCCTCGAAGTTCAGCGTCAGCGAGCCGGTGGCGGGATCGTAGATTGCTTCCTGAAGCTCCTTCACTGCAGCTCCCGCGAGGGGCGTGCCCGTGAAGGTGAGGTTGTCGTCAGTGTCGCCGTCCTCCACGTCAAAGGGCAGGCAGAGCGTGTTCCACTTGTTGTCCTTGTAGAGTGTGCGGCCGGTGAGCTGAACATTCCCGGAGTGTCCGTTGTAGTTGGTCACCGTTGTCGTGTTATCGTCCTCGTCGAGTTTGTAGGTATAATAGAGCGACATGCTTTGCTCATCGGTAAAGGTATAGGTTGCGTATTCGGACTTGTAGGTAGCAGTGGCGACAGCATTGATATAGCCTGGGCTATCAGCTGTAGCGTCGATTGCGTTTCTTTCAACAGCAATGTCGTTGTTGCTGAATGAAGAGCCGTCCTGCCATCGTGTTCTTCTCGCCGCCGATGGCAGCCTTGTCGTTCTCGGTGGTGCGGGCAACGAGCGTTCCCATTACACTCTCATTTGTCGATTGCGCATAGATGGTCAGCGTGGCACCCTCCTTGATGAAAATACCCTGATTGGCAGTGAGCGTCATGTAGTCGCAGAGGATGATCTTGGTGTCATGTTTCACTATGATGCGTTTGTTGAAGACTACCGGCTCCTTGACAACCCACCATCCGTCGAATTCGGTGAAGGTCGAACCGGTTACGTCAGTCGTTGATTCCAGAACACTATACTCGGTGGTTTCTTTGATCCCAGTGTTAGTAGTCACCTCGTGGGTCTGAGCATCGATCGTATAGTAGATGTAGTTGATGCCGTCAGCCCAAGCCAATTGCGCCATACCTAACAGCGCGAAGAAGCAAATTAACAATTTATTTATCTTTCAGATACAAACAAAAATTTTGTGTAATAACTATTATCTCAGAACTGTTGACGATTGGACAAAAATACAATTCAAATTCATCAACCTTGCAAATTTTGCGGCGCAAATTTACAAACTTAATGGATATGTCGAGTCGTATGTTGCCATGATTTACATGATAATGTTGTTTTTTGCCTCTTTTGCCTCAAATTTTCACCTCGAAACGCAATTTCACCCTGGTTTCATCAGTAAATATCCTCTTCGTGATCAAAACCCCGCATGTCCCCCAACGTACGTAAGAGGACATCATTCTGCAGAACCATATCCTCCCACGTCCGTTAGGGGACATGCCACCTTCGGAGCATATCCTTCAACGATTGTTGGAGGACATTCCACCATCAGCGCATATCCTTCAGCGAACGTTAGAAGACATTCTACAATCGGAGCATATCCTTCAACGATCGTTGGAAGACATGCCACCTCGGGAGCATATCCTATAGCGAACGATAGCGGACATCTTTCCATCGATGCATATCCTCCAACGTTCGTTAGAGGACATCCCTCCATTAGGGCATATCCTTCTGCGTACGTTAGGAGACATCCCACTATCGGAGCATATCCTACAGCGACCGTTTGGGGACATCCCACAATCTGAGCATATCCTCGTAGGAACCTTGGGGGACATGCGACGATTTGAAATAGGGTTTTAGCTTTTCTTATCATGAGTTGTCGATTTGGGAGAGATGTTCCTTCGCGATGTTGAGTGCATTCTTCCGCGTATGGTAGTCCTTGTTGACTGCATAATTGCTGTTTCGGAGCAACTTCCCCGTGCGGTAGGCATACGGAGTGGTGCCCCAACGTCGTCGGAAAGCCAGGATGAGGTTTTTCTGTTGTTTGAAACCACAGCGGTGAGCCACCTCCTTTACGGATAGGCTCTTGTCATCGAGCAGATCCTTGGCTTGCATCATACGCCATTCGACGATCAGCGTGCTCAGGTTCATACCCGTGAGCAGCTTGAATGCAGCGTTCAGCTGATGATGATCAACATCGAGAAGCAAGGCGATGTCGCTCGACCGCTGCGTCCTGGTCTTGCGGACAGCATCCAGTACGGAGTCAATGATTACTTCTCCAAATGGTTCTTTTGCGTAGAATAGTTCCTCTACGCTCTCTACGATATGTTTCATGTCTTTTCTTTTGGTCACGAATTAAAAAACTCAATACTCTTCTAACCTGTTGCCGAAAGTGTTAAATTCTGTGAATTTTCGGCCCAATCAAGGGGTCGGGACCCGCCCTGAGTATCATATTCCACTCCCCCTCTTATAGGGGGGAGCGAATATGTATATACTCGGGTAGGGTCGGGGATGCCCCTTGATTGAATTCTCGATAGTCGAAATTTTTTCGATTCATTGCTTGTTTTGTTTGTGGAATAAAATACACTGCAATCCAGCTATTTACTGAACTGCAGTGCAAATTTACACAAAAAATTGGGAAAAAGATGAATTTTTCGGGGAAAAACAGAAAAACTCAATGAAAACTCAATAACTCAATGCATCGAAACTCAAAAACTCAATGAGTTTCTACGGATATCTTCAAGCTTATTTCTTTATGAACAAACCTTTGGCAGTGCCTTTGATGGGACGGCCGAGGAGGTCGTAGCGGATGGGGTTCGGCTGCGGGCTATTGGCTTCGGGCTGTTGGATGTCGCTGGTGTTGATGTCGTAGAAGACGTAGGACGAGCGGTTGGCTACGGTCATGGCTGTCTCGTAAGCGGGGATGGATTCGCTGGGGACATAGACGTAGATGGTGGCGGGATTGCCGTAGAACGAGTTCTTGACGAAGGTGGGCGGTGTGGCCTGGGCAAAAGCGATGCGCTCCATGTTGGCGGCATCACGGAAGGCGTTGTTGGGAACGTCGCTGATGGTGCCGAGGATGGTGACTCCGGTGAGCGCGGTGCAGCCTTCGAGCATGTAGGTGCTGATGGTGGTGACAGTACTGGGGATGACCAGTGTCTCAAGGCCGGTCTGCGAGAATGCGGTGTTCCAGATGGTGGTGAGGCCTTCGTTGAGTTTGAGCTCCTTGAGGGTGGCTACTTTGTAGAAGGCGAAATTGAGGATCTCGGTTACGGTCGATGGTACGGTGTAGGTGGTCTTGCCGCAGTTCATCGGCACGTACATCAGGATGGTCTTGCCGGCATTGAAGAGCACGTTGTCCTGGACCTCATAGCAGGTGTTGTCCTTGCTTACCGAGATGGTTGACAGGGGTGCATTCTGGAAGATGCCGTAGCCGAGGCTGGTGACACCTGCGGGAATCTCGGATACCTCGCTGAGGCTGGTGCAAGTCTGGAAGACGTTGTTGCCCATCTCCTTCAATGCTGCGGGGAAGGTGAAGCTGGTCAGGGCTGCATCGCCGCTGAATGCGCTTGTTCCGATGACTTCCACAGTGGCGGGCAGTTCGGCAGCTTCGAGGGCGGTGCAATAGCTGAAGGCGCTCTCACCTATGTAGCGCAATGTGGCTCCGTTGGCAAAGCTGATCTTCTTCAGTCCTGTTGCACTTTGGAAGGCGTAGGTCTGAATGCTGTCGAGCGTGGCGGGGAAGGCCACTTCGGCGATGGCACTGCTGTAGGAGAATGCGCTCTTGTCGATGGTGACGAGGGCTTCGGGAAGCTCGACGGTGACGAGGCTCTCGAGACGGAGGAAGGCACTTTGGCCGATGCGGGTGGCCGTCTTGGGCAGCTTGATGCTGGTGAGGGTGCGGCAATTGTTGAACATCCAGTCGCCAATTACGTTGTCGGCGGTGGTGTAGTTCACCTTGCTGGTCTTGTAGTAGATGTCTTCGCTGGCGACGATGGTGGCGTCGCTGAGGTCGAGTTCGGCGAGCACGCCTTCGTTGGTCTCGCTGGAGGTGAGGCCGGCTGTCATCATCTGGCGCAGGAAGAGGATGTCGGCTCCGTTGAGGGGGCCGTTTACTTTCAGGGACGTCGTGGTGGTCTTGGCGGTGGCGTCGATGAGGGTGGAGAGGGTGCCTGCTTCGGTCACGGTGACGGTCTCGGCTGTTGCGTACTGGCAGCTGGCTATCATGAGCACGGCTGCGAGGAATTTAGTTGATGTAGAGATTTGCATAATATTTTGTTTTTTAACACGAATTATCGAATTGTAGTGGTTTTTGATTTAACACGAATTATCACGAATTGACATGAATTTGTTTTTGTCACGAATATGTCTTGTTTTTTATCACGAATTTGCGAATTGTGGTGGTTTTTGATTTAACACGAATTATCGCGAATGATCATGAATTATTTGGTTTTTCATCACGAATTTGCGAATTTAAGAATATGTTAGCAACGTACTTTTTGATTATTCGAACAAGGAAGGGAGGTGAAAATGGCAGCGGCTCTGGCATCAATAGCCGAGCCAGGCTGCCGGAAAATTGAAACCTTCAATAGGTTTCATAAAATTGCACTTCGTGCATAAAATATTGCTCGTCCTGGCTTGTACATTATTCAATAATTCTATAATTCTCAAATTCGTGATAAAAAATTAATTCGTGATGAGAATCAATGTTCTAGCTCGGTGAGGACGTATTGCGAGTGGGACTTGTTCTTGAGGACCCAGAGGACATACTGGATATCGACGAAGATGTTGCGCATGAGGGCGGGATCGGTGCGGTAGATGGAGGCGAGGCCTGACTCTTCGCGGTCGAAGTTGAGGCCGACGAGTTCGCCCTTGGCGTTGACGACGGGACTGCCCGAATTGCCCGATGCGGTCTCGGCGTTGGCGAGGAGACAGCAGGGAACGGGCACGCCATTCTGTTTGCTGTAGTCCTTGATCTTGCCCGGGGAGAGGCGCATGGTCTTGTTGGCATCATATTCCTTCACCTTATCCTGCTGCATGTCACTGTAGGCGCGCATGTAGGTGCTGTAGAGCTCGGTCTGGCGACGTGCGTAGGGGGTGCGGTCGCGGCTGATGCGTGCCACGCGGTTGCGGTAGAAGGCGAGGCAGAGGTTGTAGAGCGTGTCCTGCTGCAAGGCCTGGGTGCCCTGTTCGACGGCATTGTCGAGGAAGGCGTTGACCTTGGCCTGGTCGGTGAGCAGGGACTGGGCATAGAGGCGGTCCATGTCGTAGGGCTGCTTGAAGATGTCCTCAAGGTATTCGGGATCCATCTCCTTGATGTAATAGGGCAGGAGTGTCTTCATCATGCCGCAGTCCTCTTCGCGGTCGAACTGTCGGAAGAAGTCGTCGGCGATGCGGTGTATCTCCTTCATCTCGTTCTCCATGGCCTTGTCACGGTTCTGACGTTTGGCGCGGTCGATGTTGAGGAGTTTCTCGAACTTGCCGGCGAAAGGCAGGATGGATGCACCGCTGCTCACCACCTGGTTGAACACCTCTTCGGCATGGTTGAAGCGGGTGAGCTGGCGGTAGTTGTCGTGCATTTCGTCGATGAGCGTGGCCCCATATTCCTGCTGACGTTCAGGCGATGCGTTGATCCAAGCCTGCAGTGCCTCGTCCTCCTGTCGGCGGCGTTCCACAAGTTTGCCTTCCCGTGTGCCGTTGATCTCGCCGCGTGAACGGGTGTAGGTGTTGTTGATGCTGCTGATGCGCACTCCGTAGGCGGACTTCTTTTCGCCCGTAGCTTTGTCCTGACAGGTCTTCAAATAGTCCATCTTGGCCTTAGTGACCTCCATGCGGAAGCGGGTGTCGGAGTTCACAATCTTATCGACGGCAAACCACGGGATGTGCTTGCGCGTCTGCGAGGGGAAGCCGGCCACCATGACGAAGTCGCCCCGTTTGGGAGATTTTTTGGCGATCTTCAGATAGGAGGTGGGACGATAGGGGATGTTGGTCGGCTTGTATGTGGTCGAGAGCCCTGCCTTGTTGGCATAGACGCGAAGGATGGCGAAGTCGCAGGCATAGCGGGGCCATTGCCAGTTGGCCTCGTCGCCTCCTGCCATGGCGAGCGAGACGGGAGGGCTGGCTACGATGCGCACGTCGTGGAACATCCTGTAACGTGCAACGATGTATTGCTGTCCACCCATCATCGCATAGACGCGTGTGCCTTCGCTGCCGGTGTTCTTGGCGGCCTTTGCGAAACGGGCGGCACGTTCGGCGAGGGAGTCGGTGCGCACCTTGCCCGACAGTTCGTCGAGGCCTTCGGCCAGCTGGGCGGTGATGTCTTCGCAGGAAATGAGCTGGTTGACCTGCAGGTTGTGGAGCGGAGCTTCCTGCTCACGCCTTTCGGCCCAGCATCCATACTTGACGTAGTCGTTCTCGGGTGTCGATATGTCCTTGATGTATCGGCTTACGCAGTGGTAGTTGGTGATGATGAGACCGTCGGCGGAGATGAACGAGGCGGTGGCGAAAGGAGAGGCGAGTCCACCCTCCTGGCTCAGCGAGAGGATGGAGGTGGAAAGGCTGGGCTGGTCGGTGGAGTAGATCTGCTCGCGGCTCATCTTGATGCCGTCCTTCCGCAACAACTGATAGACCTCGTCGGACACAGCCTGATGCGGGAACCACAGACCTGTTGAGACCTGTGAAAAAGCGCTACAGCAAATGAATAACAACAATATGATGGATGTCGGTTTCTTCATGCTATTTGTGTGGATGAATGATTCGTCGTCGGTCGGGTTTCCTCACTTTTGACAAGTTCGGAAGGGGCAGTGGGCTTGATGAAATTTTTTTCATGAACTCGTCGCGCAACTTCTCCAGTTCATCGTCGGTGCCCGGATATTTGAGGAAGAGGTAGCCTTGACTCAGTTGCAGGTCGAGGAAGGAACGCACTTCGGGGTCGTTGCGACGAGGCAGCAGATGTCCCAGCAGGTCGAAATAATAACGTTGCAGTTCAAGGCGGGTGGCGGGCATGCCATCGAACGGGTCGGCCTTGTCGGGGTTCCATTCGCGGATATGGGCTGAGATATACTGGAGGTTGGCTATGCCGTAGCGTGTCGAGGCCAGGGCATCGTCGCCGAGGTCGGAGGGCTGCACGTCGGGGTCGTCGGGAATGGCGCTACGACCGGCTTTGCGATAGAGGTAACATGCCTCGTCCTGGTGACTGTCGAGGAACGCGTGGTAGGCTTCGTCGTCGGCAAAGTCGCCATATCCGGCCTGGATGGAGTAGATGTCGTAGGGACCGAGGATGGGTGGGAAGACGTAGGTCACGCTGTCGCCCGGTTGAGCCACGTAGTTGAAGCGGGCATAGTCCATTATGCTGGCCGTGGTGCCGTGTGTTTCGCAGAAGGCGGGATTGCGCAGGTCTTCGGTGTGATAGGCGAACGAGGCGCGGAAATTGTGTTCGAGACCCAGACAGTGCCCTATCTCGTGGGCGGCAGCGTAGCGGATGAGGTGGAACACCAGGCTATCGCTTATCCCGTGACGAACTTCGGGATAGTAGGCGGCTGTCTGGAGGAAGAGCCAGGATTTGAGTTTGGCAATGACATTCGAATAGAAGAGCACGTCGGCCTGCAGAATTTCTCCCGTGCGAGGGTCTATCCAGTGACGGCCTTCGGCATTAGCCTGCTCGCTTTCGATGCGGAAGAAGGTGTTGCTGGTGATGTCGAAGGGGTCGAAGTTCTTGCCGCTTTCCGCAAAGGTAAGTCCTTTCAGAAGGTCGGGATAGCCGATGGTCACGAAAGCCAGGTTCCAATCCTCAATGCCCTGACGGATGGCGTCCTGCCATAGCTTGGGGAAACTGTCGTCGATGTGGAAGACGATGTTTGTGCCCTTGTCCAAACGGAAACGATTGATGTAGGGGTGTTCGTTGTCCTTGTAGCCAATGCGTTTGTCGGATGGTCGGCGTTGCATGGCGGGATCGGGAAGGAGGAGGAGGGACTTGCGAACTGAGATCTCGTAAGGGGCTGAGATACCCCCTCGGTCCCCCTGCGTAGGGGGAGGACTGCTTGTCAGGGTTTGGTTCTTCCCCCTATGCAGGGGGATTAGAGGGGGTCTGGTGTTTGAGTACGTATAATCGATTTTGACTTCGAGGTGGCGGAGGTCGCCTCGGAGCATGGTGATTCGGCTATCGACGAGTTCGCCAGGGAGGCTTTTGCCGGAGAGGATGTTCAAGCCCTTTTGCACCTTGAGGAAATAGGGGGAAAGGTCCACGAGGTAGTTGTCGCCTTGCATCGAGGCTATCGGAAGGACAGTGGATTCGGGTTTGAATCGAGTGTCGTCTGTGGTGATGACGAGGCTGTCGTTGCGTATCGAGAAATGGACGAGCTGCGGGTCGTACATGCGCACCCCAGGACAGATGTGTTTCTTGCCCATCCACCAGTCGCGACTCACTTGCTCCACGCGTGCTGCCACGATGAAGTCCTTGCCCAGCAGGTCACGGGGCACTTCGGTCAGCTGCTCGGCTTTGGCCGAGAGGAACAGCGAGAGGAGGAGAAGTAGAAGCGTGGAGTAGCGCATGGGGAGGAGGGGGTCGGAGTAATCAGAGTACTCGGAATACTCAGAATTAATAATATAGGCCAAGCGAGGCGGCGACATGGTAGCCGTCGGTATCGTTGTCGGTCTTGAGGTAGGAGCCTCTAAGTTTGATGAACCAGATGTTGCGGTAGGTCTTGAAGGTGACGGGCATCTGATAGGTGAGTTCGAGCTGGCCCTTGTAGCAGTTGGCACCGTAGTAGCCCATGTCAGGGATCAGCACGCTGGTGGCATAGATGCCCGTGGCGTCGTTGAGGTTGAGGTCCGAGCGGGTGGAGAAGTGATAGCTTGCCGTGGCTTCCACCCAGAGGGATTTGTCGCCCTTGTGGAAGAGGGCGCCACCGCCTTCGAGCAAAGCGTCCAATCCGCCTACTTCACGGGTTGATACGGGCAGGTTGTACTGCGCCTTGTCGTATTGGTAGGTGGCACGAGCACCGGCGTATGCCTTGGCCTTGTCGCCGTCGAGCCAAAGCAGCTTATAGTGCATATCGGCCAGGTATTCGTACTGCTCGTAGCGGTTCTTGTAGGTGATGAGCGTCTGGTAATAGGTGGTCGATGCGCCCGTCTCGGAGTTGAGTTCGATGACCTTCTGCTGACGGTGTTCATCGCCCAAGGCGGGCTTGTACTTCAGCGTCAGATCGAGCTGATGGAGCGTCGTATTGCCATGGATGCGGTTTTGCGATTGGAACCGCCACTCCTGGTTGCGCCAGAAAGCGGGCTCGGCCTTATACTGTTCGTACATGTATTCGCGGGCATGTTCGAAGCCGAAGGCGTTGAGGCTTTGGAAAGCTTCGGTGCGGAAGCTGTATTCGAATTCGACGCCAAATTCATGGTTCAGATATTCGCGACTGTAGGCATTGTAACCACCCACGGTGCCAATGACGTGTTCGAGACCCGTGGCCTGGTAATACATCAGCGTGGCATCGCTCTGGACGGTGGTGAGGCCGGTGAGCTTCTCCTTGTAGCGCTGATAGTGGGGTGCAAGACCTACGCTGTGCCGACCGAGGGTGTAGGTGATGGCAGGAGCTACACGATAACGAGCCATCATCACACGTGAACGCGGATCCTTCAGACGGGAGTAGTCGCCCACCTTGTAGTCCAAACGGAAACCGTAGGTGAATGGACCGGTGTGGATGGTGGAGAGCCAGGCGTTGAGATCGATGAGCTGACGTTCGTATTTGCCCGGGATGGCGCTGCCCGAGATGTAGGGGTTGCTGTGCTCATTGCGAAGCACATCGCACCATGCCCGGTTGAAGTCGCGGCCGGTATTGAACTCAAAACGTCCAAAGCCCACGATGTGCCTGCTGACGCGCTGGTAACGCTCGGAGAGGAAATGGAAGGTGTTCTTCTTGTCGCCGTCCTGCACGAGATGATGGTCGCTGTTGGTCTGCGACAGCTCGAAGTAGGTGAGGCCGCGATCGGTGAGCGAGTCCAGTCCCAGACCTGCTGCATTGCCCGTGTTGCGCCACACCTCCTGGGCATCCTGGTATTCGTATGAGCCTTTCGAACTCAAGTTCCCCTGAGCTTGTGCTGTGGTGCTCACGGCGGCGAGCATCAGGAGGAGCCCCCCACTAATCCCTCGGCATACGGGGAGGAATTGCGGCTGAAAGAGTTTGGTTGTGAATATTGAGGTCATGAGGTTTTCGGTTTTGAGGTCATTTGTATTCGCCTATCTCAATGTCGGTGGTGCATGCCCAGTCATCGACACTGTAGTTGGTGTCCTTCAGCACGGCGCGTCCATCGTCGGTTGTCGATTCGACGACACGATAGACCACTTCGCCCGTATAGCCCGATACGGCGGTGATGTTGGTATAGCCTGCATCGATGTAGTCGTAGAATCGCTTGGTGCTGACATCGACAGTGCCATCGGTGCGGTAACGCAGGATATCCACACCATCGACCACATACTTGGCTGGTGCCTTGAGCTGCTGGGTGCCACTGGATTTGCCGTCGGCATAGACGGGTTCCCATTCGGCAGGATTCTCGTCGGTTTCGATGAGGGCGATACCGCAGGGACCACTTTGCACGAGGTTCATGTTAGGGATGCCCGTGAAGGCTGTCCACACCAATATCATGGCAGGGGTGGCGGGGTTGTTGACGGGAGCGTTTGCTGCATTTGATTTGCATTCAAAGTCGGCAGCGCTTTCGTCAAAATCCTCCGAAGCATTCTCTGTGTGGTCAACGGCACTATTGGTCACGATGATGTGTTCGCCGGGCGAAAGGATATGATTGCCTTCGCTCGGGAACTGGAACACCTGTTTGATGTAGATGTAGTCGGTCTGTGTGCTGATTACGTAGGCGGGAGTCGAGCCACTTTCCATTAGGCAGAGGTACATGCCCGCGATATCGACCTCTTCGTCGCTGTTGTTATACAGTTCGATGAAGCGTCCTGCCAGGTAGTTCTTGTTGTTGTTGTCCTTGCAGCCCGCATAATAGACCTTGCTGAGGAGCACTGACTGCTTGCGGGCGCAGTTGGTGCTGAGCGTGATGCGTGTGGCATCGGCGACAAGCACCTGGCTTGCCAAGGCACCAGAGAGGACGTAAGTGCCGTGCTGCACCGTTTCACCCGTGGCGGCCATGTACTGGTCGGAGGTGATACTCCATGAGGTGCTGATGTTGTAGATGTCGGGAATCACGTCGGTGAAGGTGGCCGTGCCGCTGCCGTCGGTCGTTGCCGTGTAGCTGTAGCCCGTGGTGCTGATGAGTGACACGTTCTGACCGCCGGTCACGCCCGTGAGGCCTGAAGGGTCTTGGACGGTGACATAGACGGTGATGGGCTGGGTCTGATCGTCTCTGCTCAGGCAACTGCTCATGCCAAGGACGGCGGCGATGCCCAGTGCGGCTGATATGGTGAATGATATCTTGTTCATAGTTTTTGGGGGGGCTGGGGTGTCTAGAGGCTCTAGATTTTCTAGAAGTTCTAGATGCTCTAGATTATCTAGATTAGAGATTAAAATATATTTCGACGCCGAAACTGAAGGAGCCCGAGTTCTGCTGGGTGAGCGTGTTGGACTTGGAGGTCGATTTCCAGGGCTCGTGGTAGAGCAGGTTGTTGGCATAGAACGAGAAGCCGCCTATTCGACCGAGTTCCTTGGTCAGACGGCCTGACACGAGCCAGGTGACGGGCGACTTGGTGGGTTCGTTCTCGGTGCCGCTCTTGCGCTGGTTCTTGAGCGCTACGCCCTTGATGGTGTAGCTGTCGTCGGCCAGCATGGCGGAGGTTATCTCGTGATAGCTGAGGTCGGTGTCGATCCATGCAATGGGATCCATGGCGGGCACCTCGCTGTGGTAGTAGTTGTAGAAGATGGCTTGTCCGGCCAGCGATGCGACCATCTTGAGTGCGGGGATGTGTGTCACCAGACGCAGCGTGGTGCTGAACTTGCGGTAGGTGGTCGAATTCATCTCCGAAGGATAGACAATCTTGAAGGGCACGGTGTTGGCCAGCGAATAATGGGCGGGATAGCTGGTGGGATTCTGGGCGTTCATGTCCTTCGACCATCGCTTCGACTCCATGTAGGCACCTGTGAGATAGACGCTGGTCTGGAGGGGTTTGATTTTCCCGAGGTCCCAGTCCAGTTCGATGCCCTTGTTGACCGAAACGCTGTTGTTGCCCACCTTGCCCGTGGTGGCAAATACGGTGTCGATGCGTGC
Source organism: Bacteroidales bacterium (assembly GCA_017618715.1). Lineage (GTDB taxonomy): Bacteria > Bacteroidota > Bacteroidia > Bacteroidales > UBA3663 > Liminaster. Next base: position 80,455 of record JAFZTS010000042.1, on the reverse strand, counting down.
GGGATTGTTGTAATCGATAAGCGTTGCACCTCCTGCTACGGGCGTCAGACCGGCCGAGGTGTCGTAGAAGTTCGCCGTGTAGGTGATGTATTCGGTGGCGGAGCTGAAGCCACCAGGTGTCTTGTCGTAGTAGGCCAGGATGCTCATCCTACGGTCGTCGGGGAGCTTGATGTCGAAGCCGAACTCCGTCTTGTAGTTGGTGGCATTCTTGAGCCCCTTGGTGCGTTCCACCTCATAGACATTGGTATGATAGACGATGGTCTGGCCGGCGGGATTGTCCTGGGGCATGTAGTTGGCAGCTACGCGGTCGGTGTATTTCTTGTCGGGATAGAGGTAATCCATGCCTGGTGTCTTGGAGTTGAGGCCGAAGCCGGCACGGATGTCAAGCCAACGGGTGGCAGTGAACGAGGCGTTGAAACGGGGAGAGAAAGCGTAGGTGACCTCGTCCTTGAACATCTGGAAACTGGTGAAGCGCAGGCCTGCCTGTAATTTGAGCTTGTTCACCTTGTTGATGTCCCAGTTGAAGTTGTCCTCGGCAAAGGCATTGAACTGATGTACGCCAGGGATGTCCTTGAACGAACGCGGACGACCGCTACTGTTGGGCTTCAACGGATGGGCTTCGTCGTCGTTGTAGTAGCCGATGCCGTTGTTCCAGTCGTAATGGTAATCCATGCCCATCTTGAAGCTCTGTCGGGTGGGACCAGCCTTGACGAAGAAGTTGTTGCCTACCTTCACATAGACGTTGCCTGGTGTGCTGGTGGTGCCGCCACTTGCGGCGTACGACGAAGTCATCCACGGCACATTGAAGTAGCCTGTTTCGCGTGCGGTGAGGATGGGCAGAAGGCCCGTCGAATTGGTCACGATCGAGCTTTGTCGTGACTTGGAGGTGTTGAGGCTGAGTCCGATGGTATAGGTGAGGGAGCGCGAGAAGTGCAGGCCGAGCGACAACTTGCCGTTATGCGTCAGCGAAAGGGTTTGGTTCTTGGCGCTGCTGAAAGTGCCGTCGTCGATGGCATCGGGGTCGTTGCCGTTCCAGTCCTTGCCGAGGTTGAAGCGCACCTTGGTGGTCATGTTGAATTTGCGCGAAGGATCGACGCTCCATCCTATCGAGCCGGAATAGCGGTCGAACGAACGGGTCTTCTGACGCGGGTCACCCCAAGCCTGTGCATAGTCGAGGTTGAAGTTGACAGTTCCCCATTTGCCCACATGTAAGCCTTTACCCACCGAATAGTTCTGTCCCGAAGGATTCACCTTCGCCTTGACCTGCCACGGAGTGACACCCACCTTCGAGTGCACCACGACGAGGCCGCTGGTGAGGTCGCCGTATTCGGCTGAAGGGATACCGCGCACCACTTCGACCGACTCGATGTCGTCGGCGCTGATCTGTCGGGTGTCGGTGCCGACAAATGCCGTACTGCTGAATCCGCCCTGCGTCATCGCGCCGTTGTTCGACATGGGCACACCATCGACAACGATGCTGGCACCAAAGGCGTTGGTGTTGTCGTTGACGAGCGTGCGTATCTGGACATTCGACTGCGAGGTGAGGTTGGTTACCTTCATGTCGGCACCGGGAATGAGCTGCATGATGTCGTCGAGACTGAATGCCTGGATGTGGTCGATGGCCTGACGACCGATGACCGAGGCGGTGGCTTCGCCACTGGCGCTCTGCTTTGCCACAACTTCTACGTCGTGGAGTTCCAAGGTCAGTGGCTTCATGCTGAGCGTCAGACTCACGTTCTCGCCCTGCATGACGATTTTGCGGGTCAGCGTCTCATAGCCCACGTAGGTCACTTCGATGGTCCACTCGCCATCGGGGATATTGTCGAGCGTGGCAATGCCCTCCAGGTTGGTGGCTGCGTATGCACCCAAGGGCTTCAGTTGGCAGTTGGCCATGATAAGGGGCTCCCGATCATTGTTATCCATGAGGTTCAACGTGATGGTCTTGCCACCCTTACGGGCAGCAATACGCTTTATTTCGCGGCGAGTGTGCTGGTCTTGTGCTTTGATGGGAAGGCAGAAAGAGACAAACAACAAGCAACAAATGATAAACAGGAACTGATGTGTTGAAGAACGGAATCTGGTCTTCATCTCTTTATTATTGTTGTGTGGTTTAAGATATTTGGTCGAATGGTTTTGACGCAAATATATGGATTTTTTTGATAAGATACATAAAAAGAGGAACTAAATGGTTGATTTTTCCTTTATTTTGGTCGATAAACGCCAAAAATATCTCATAGTGATTACAAAAAAGGCAATAAATTGCCTAAGTTTACGTTTTAATAAAAAACTATTCAGCTATGAAAAATGTTAATCCAAAGCATGAGACAGACAAACTGATCCATGAGTGTACAACGATTATTGTGGGCGAGGAGCAGAGTGCCGACGGCAGTCGTCTGCTGGCCCGTTCGAGTGACTTCACGGCCATGACCTCAATCAACTTTGAGGTGCATGAAGATACCGATTTCGGCCCAGAGGAATTTGTGGCCAAGGACAGCGCTTTCCATTGTCCGTTGCCGAAAAAGGCTTTGGGCTATACGGCCATGCCCGACACCCTGTTCCCGGGCGAGTGGGGCAGTTGCGGCTTCAATTCGGCAGGCGTGGGCATGAGTTCGACCGAGACGATCTTCAGCAGCGACAAGGCTTTGGCCAAAGACCCGTACGTGGCCGACGGACTGGCTGAGAACTGCACGTTCAACATCGTGCTGCCCTATATCCATACGGCACGCGAAGGTGTGGCACGACTGGGTTCGCTCATCGAGTACTACGGTTCGGCCGAGGGCTTCGGCATCGGCTTCATCGATGAGAATGAGACGTGGTACCTCGAGAACTGCTGCGGTCATCTCTGGCTTGCTACCCGTATGCCCAAGGACAAGTATTTCGTGACGGGCAACCAGAGCCGCTATCGCGACTATGACCCCAACGACAAGGACAACTTCATGGCCGCACCGGGACTCATCGAGTTTGCCAAGGAGAATGGCCTGTGGGACGGCAAGGGCAAGTTTGACTTCCATGAGGTCTATCAGCGTGACGAGAAGCTCGACACCACCTATAATTATCCGCGTGTATGGGGCCTGCAGAAGATGTTCACGCCCGGCAAGAAGCAGGATGTGACGAAGAACACCTTCCCCGTCTTTGCAAAGGCCAAGAACAAGATTACGCTGCAGGATATGCGTACCGCGTTCCGCTTCCACTACGACGGGACCGAACATGACCCCTACCTGCACTCGAATGGACGCGAGCCTTATCGTCCCGTCAGCATCTTCCGCACCCAGCAGACCCATATCATGCAGTATCGTCCATGGCTGCCCAAGGCTATCGGCTGCATCTCGTACGTGGCCATGGGTATGGCCGACCTGAGCGTGTTCCTGCCCCTCTATCAGGGCATCAAGAGCTATCCGAAGCCGTACATGATGGGTAGTGTGGGACGTGCCGACCATAAGTCGGCCTATTGGAAGTTCCGCAAGGTGATGACGCTCGGCATGATGAACTACAACGCTTACGCACCCATCATCAAGGCAGCCTACGCCAAACTGGAGGCCGAGAATGACCAGCGGCAGCGTGAGATGGAGGCCGAATACCTCAAGATCTATAAGGAGTGTCCGATGGAGGCGCAGGACCTGCTCCAGCATTTCTCCGACCGACTGCTGAAGCGTGCCCTTGAGGTGGCCGAGGATTTGGAGATCGAGCTCCTCTCGCGTCTGACGGCCGATGTGGAGAAGGAATATCTTTTCCATGGAGCGTAAGTGAGAGGTTCGAAGGTAATTTATGAATAAGAGTTCCGTAGGTCCTGTAACGGCGAAACAGCGATATATCATACTTGATGCCCTGCGTGGATTTGCTCTTTTGGGCATTGCTATCGCCAACTTTCCAGAGTTCTCGCTGTGGACATTCCTCAGCGAGGCGGATGCTGCTGCAATGCCGACGGCATCGGTCGATAGGGTAGTGCGTTGGGCGGAGTACCTGCTGGTCGATGGGAAGTTCTACACGCTGTTCTCCCTACTCTTCGGCATCGGCTTTTCGATCATCATCGGCAATGCAGCCAAGCGTGAAGCCAATGGATTCCGATTCTTCTATCGCCGCATGACGTTGCTCTTGTTCATCGGCCTGCTGCATCTTTTCTTCCTGTGGAGTGGTGACATCCTGTCGCTATATGCTTTGATGGGCATGTTGCTGCCGCTCTTCCGCAATTTTTCGAACAAGACCTTGCTCATCTGGGCGGCTGTCCTGCTCGTACTTCCCATTGGCGTCGATGCTGTGGTCGAACTGTGGGGGCTCCAGCCGGCTTCGTGGTTCTACGACAAGATGTGGTACTATTGCGGGGTATATGGCATCAGCGAGGAACGCTATGCTTACTGGCTGCAGGAACAGACCACTTATACGGGCATGTTCCAGTTCCTGGTGCAAGGAGCTTACGAGCGCATGACGGAGTTTATCGACGGGAATCGTTACTTCAAGGTGCTTGGACTTTTCGTCCTTGGCTTCTACATAGGGCGTAATCGTCTCTATGCACGGCTTGAAGAAATACGACCGCTGCTGCGCAAAGTGCTTACCGTAGGTCTTGTGGTAGGCCTTCCACTCAGCTTCGTTTATGCGCATAGCTGCATGATGCATCATCCGTGGGGGCTTACCATCCATACGGCGCTCTATACGTTCAGCGTCTTCCCATTGGCTTTCGGATATGTGGCTGCCATCGTGCTGGCTTATCTTCGGTTCGGAGAGACATCGATGACGCGTTTCTTTGCTGCTCCAGGTCGCATGGCACTCTCGTGTTACATCTGGCAGACACTTGTCGGCATTGTGCTCTTCTATGGTGTCGGCTTCGGTTTCGGTGCCCACATCGGCCTCATTTGGGTACTCTTCATCTCCCTGGGTGTCTATCTCCTCGAGGTCCTTTATGCAAAACTCCGATTCCTCCATTTCCAATTCGGCCCCCTCGAATGGATTTGGCGCATGCTGACGTATGGGAGGTACCTCAAGTTGAGAAAAGACTGAAGTATTTTTCCTCAATTAATACGAGTGATAATCAACGAAACTCTCATTTATGGAGTTTCAAATAGTAATTTCTAATAAATCAATCATTATGAACAAAACTAAGTTTTTCAAGGGATCACTCTTGACAATTTTTGCACTACTGCTGTTCTCGTCATGCGCTACCATTGTAGCAGGTGGAAGTCCGAAGATTACTATTGACGGAAATATAAAGGAACCTGTTACGATTACGACATCAAAACAGACATATCAAAATGTGACGTTGCCGTATGTTGTTCAGGTGAATCGGCGTAAACTTGATGGTCAGCGTATTTACGTACGGTCTGAAAACATACGTTATAGGGATATCGTTCTTCAAAAGACAATTAATGGTTGGACCTTTGGCAATATCTTGATTGGCGGTTTAATCGGATGGGGTGTTGACCTCAGTACCAACTGTGTCAGCAAGCCTGCTCAGACTTATTTCTTTATCGATGCCAAGGACACTCAGGAGCCGCAAGAAGAATAGTATGAAAAAGTTTTTGATTGCCCTCGTGGCATTCCCCGTTGTAGTAGGATGTTTGCAGCCCAAGGATGCCCCCATCCCTTTGGTATATGATGTCGAGAACACAGGTGCCTCATTCGCCGACCCCGTGTTGCCCGAGCGCGACGCGCTGCCTTACGTCAAAGGGCTGACCGATCCATTGGCGTGGAGCGATGGTTCGGGACGTGTCACGGAGTTTGCTTCCTGGTCAGAGCGCAGGGCTGAGATCGCCAAGGAGATCCAGCACTACGAGATCGGCACCAAGCCCACGGTCGATCCGAGTCAGGTCAAGGCACGCATGACGGGCGACACGCTCATCGTCGATGTGACAGTAAATGGCGAGACACTCACCTTGAGTTCGGTGATTACTTATCCCTCGACGGGTGAGGCACCTTATCCGCTGATGATTGGTACGAGCCACATCTCACTGCCCCAGGATATTTTTGCTTCGCGTCCCATTGCACAGATGACTTATCACGAGCGACAGGTGAATGGCTATTCGCAGTTCAGGGGCGAACTCGATCGCACGAAATATGATTTCGTACGACTCTATCCCGATCTGATCAATAATGGCGCCTACAGCGAGTGGGCATGGGGCTTGAGCCGTCTGATCGATGGCTTGCAGCAGCTTGGACCTGAGGTTACCAGGATAGACACTGAGCATATTGGCGTAACAGGTTGCTCGTATGCCGGCAAGATGGCACTCTTCTGCGGAGCTTTCGACGAACGTGTGGCCCTCACCATTGCCCAGGAGCCTGGTGGAGGAGGTGCTGCCGCTTGGCGCGTTTCGCATGAGCTGGAGGGCGTGGAAGATCTCGACCGAACCGACTATCACTGGTTCCTCGAAAGCCTGAAGGAGAACTTCCATGGCGATAGTGTCCATTATCTGCCCTACGACCATCATGAACTGTGTGCGCTCATTTGTCCGCGTGCTTTCCTGATGTTGGGCAATCCCGACTACCCGTGGCTGGCCGACCCTTCGGCCTACGTCTCGGTGAATGCAGCGCGTAAGGTGTGGGAGCAGTTCGGCATCGCCGACCGCATCGGCTATTCGATTATCGATGGACATGGCCACTGCCAGTTGCCCGAATCACAATACCCCGAAGTGGAGGCTTTCATCGACAAGTTCCTGCTTGGCAAGGGCGACATCGACACCGAGGATATCGGCATCGCTCCACTCTATAAGAACATCGTTGATGTCAACAAGTGGATAGAGTGGTAAATTTCCCAAAGAATGCAACTTAGACACCGGCAAACCTTCAGCGCAGTAGTATTGCTGCTCATCATGATGATGTCGTTGGGGATCAGAGTCCTCCACGTGCATCATTATGTGCTGCAGGTGTCGGTCGAGTGCGCGGATTGCCAGCATCATATCTTCCATTCGGGACACCTGATGGCCGCCGAAGACAATGACGGCGAGTGTGTGCTTTGCCAATGGCTCACTGTGCCTTTCATTGGTGAGGACGCAGCCGGATACGTTATATTTTTCACTTCACACATTGCACGTTTCAGCATTTCCCTCCTGCAGGGTTATCCTGCCATCGTGCAACATATTTCTCTCCGCGCTCCACCTGCTTTTCGGTAATATGTTTGATTAAGGCCCGTTTGCCCCTTTGACACGAATGCTTGTCGGAGGGGAGATGCGGCATTTGACTTTTATAACTATAACCGAAAAGAAGAATGAAACAAATATATTTACTTTTGTTGCTGTTGCCGCTGTCCGCAGTGGCACAGGACATCCATCAGCATAGTGCATTTGTCAACGACAGTATCGACCCGATGAAGGAGGCGATACTGAACGAAATCGTAGTGACGGGAATTACGGGCACCCAGCGTCTGCGTGACGCTTCGGCTCCCTTTTCCGTAGTATCGCCCGCTGATTTGCATCGCAGTTCGGGCAGCAACCTCATCGACGCCATCAGCCGCCATCCGGGACTTTCGCAGATCAGCACGGGTGCGGGCATCTCAAAGCCCGTGATACGTGGCTTGGGTTACAATCGCGTCGTGGTGGTCGATCAGGGCATACGCCAGGAGGGACAGCAGTGGGGCGACGAACATGGCCTCGAAGTGGCCTCCGAAGCCGTGCATTCGGTGGAGGTTCTCAAAGGGCCTGCTTCGCTCATGTACGGCAGCGATGCTATCGCAGGTGTTATTGTTTTGCATCCCGAGCCCGTGCTCGACGAGGGCGTGATGCAGCTCCATGCGGGCGGTGAATACCAGTCGAACCAGGGGCTGTGGGAATACGTGGTCGGTTATGCAGGCAATGTTGATGGCTTGGTATGGAACTGGCACTACACCGACAAGGCCGCCCATGCCTACCGCAATGACCTCGACGGTTATGTGCCCGGCTCGTGGTTCGGCGAACAGGATATACAGGGGATGCTGGGCGTCAGCAAAAGCTGGGGTCATTCCTGGCTTCGATTTACGCACGTCGATTTCACTCCTGGCATCGTGGAGGGAGAGCGCGACGAGGAGACCGGCGAACTGGAGTGGGAGGACGGGAATTCGTCCAAGGGCTACGGCAAGCAGCTGCCCTATCAGCGCGTACTCCACTCGAAGGTGGTCAGCGACAATGCCTGGCGACTTGGCCCAGGTCAGCTGAAGGCCATCGTGGGATATCAGCGCAACTATCGGCGCGAATTCGAGGAGACCATCGACGAGGCCGAACTTGCCCTGAAGCTCCACACGGTGAACTACGACCTCAAGTACCAGTTGCAATTCCCCAACGACTGGCGGATGGCTGCGGGCGTGGGCGGCATGTGGCAGAAGAATGTGAATGAGGGGGAGGAGTTCCTGATTCCCGACTATCATCTGTTCGACATCGGTGCCTTCGTCACCGCCAATCGTCAGATACAGAACTGGCATCTTTCGGGCGGTGTTCGTGTCGATCGTCGAACATTGGAGACTGATGCCCTCTTCGAGGATGGAGCACAGCGTTTCGAGGCTCTCGACAAGGACTTCACGGGTATCACAGGCAGTCTGGGCGCGGTATGGAACGTGAACCAGGCGCTCAATGTCAGGCTCAACTGGGCACGCGGTTTCCGTGCTCCTACGGTCAGCGAACTTTCGTCCAACGGTGTGCATGAGGGCAGCATACAGTATGAGCTCGGCAACGACAGGCTCAAGGCCGAGGGCAGCATGCAGCTTGACCTCGGTATGGATTACACCACGCATTGGGTGAGCTTCCAAGCCGCCCTTTTCACCAACCGCATCGACAATTACATCTTCCTCTCGAAGCTTGCGGGCGTGTTGACTGACGGCTATCAGACCTACCAGTACCAGCAGGGCGATGCCCGCCTCATGGGTGGCGAGGTCAGCTTCGACCTTCATCCTGTCAATGCCTTCCATTTCGAGAATTCGTTGAGCTACGTCGAGGCGCGTCAGCTGCATCGTCATGACGAGGGCCGCTATCTGCCCATGATTCCCGCTACGCGCTGGAATATGGACCTGCGTTACAATTTCCGCGACTTCGGACGCAATCATTTTCGTCGTTCCTTCCTCGCTTTTGGCATGGAATATAATTTCCGAAAGGATCGTTTCTATGGTGTCGATGATACCGAGACGGCCACTCCCGATTATGCCCTGCTCAGCGTTTCTGCTGGTGTGGATGTGCATTTCAAGGGACATAACTGCTTCGAGCTGTCGCTCACTTGCCAGAACATGCTCGACAAGGTCTATCAGTCACATCTCAGCCGTCTGAAATATGCCGACGTGAATGCCGCAACCGGCCGAATGGGTGTCTCGGGCATGGGTCGAAACATCTGTATCAAGGTGAACGTTCCCCTCGACATCCATCTTCATCGCGAGTGATATTTGTCGGGATAATGCAAGAAATCAAGGGAAAATCCTTGACAACGTTGTCAAATGATACGCGGTATGGAATAAAGGCATTATCTTTGCACCAGAAAAATAAACCACTAAAACTATACTACTATGGCAAAGAAATTGACAAGATCGACTGCCGACAAGAAACTGTTCGGTGTTTGTGGCGGAATCGCCGAGTACTTCGATGTAGATCCCACATTGATTCGCGTGGCAATGCTTGGATTGACCATCTTCACGGGCTTTATCCCTGGCCTCGTGCTCTACTTCTGCATGGGACTTATCATGCCTGAGAAGCTTGCATAGTCCTCATCAAATTTGTTTGTAATAAATGAAAAGCGAGCGTGACCGAAGTCATGCTCGCTTTCCTTTTTTTTATTTCCTTCGTCCCATCAGGTCGAACGTACCGTGCTCGGTACGGATCATCAGTTGGCCATCTACATAAACCTTGTTGTTCGGTAGCGTGGTTTGACTTTCGTCCACCGTGATGGCCTGGATGCCTTGAGGTATGGTGCGGAAGTCGAAGGTGATGATGTCGGGACCTAGCTGTGCACCCGTCTCATCAACATATTCAAGTTGCTGGATGTTCGAGATCGGTTTTTCGAGCTTGTTGTTCAGCGTCGCTACGTTTTTGCCGGGTTGGGTCCATCCTGAGAATGCCGGTGTGGTATCGTCGGTGAAATCCGTGATGCCCTTCGAACCCGGGAAGGGTGCGCTATCGTCTTGATAATACGTGCCGTCAGCATACTTCTTCTTGCCACCGGCCTCGACGAGGTCGATACATTGGTGGTTGGGCCAGTTGTTGGTGGAATTGGAGGCCCATAGTATCCAATAATAGTCGATGTGCCAAACGAGCATGCCGTGTCCCGGCAGATGCTTGTCCCAGCCTTCCGGCTGACGATTCTCGAAGAGGTAGTATTCGCCCTCACGAGGGTCGTCGATGCTATCGGTGACGGGCACGATGAACGCCTGATTGCTGCTGGCAAGGTTGAACAGCGTGTCGGTCTTCTGTTCCGACAGGACAATCGGCGTGAGCCACCCCAGTTCGTAGCGCTCGTAGGTACTCATGCCCGCAGGCACGTAGCTGTTTAGGTTGTAGCAACCCTCGTCGAGCACGTCATATCCGCAGGGCGAGCAAGTGGGGGACGCGGTTGTGGAGGTATTGTAGAGGTCGGGCAGTCCCAGGACGTGCGTGAACTCATGGCAGAATGTGCCTACGCCGTCCATCACGTCGCCCCAAAGTTCATTTGAGCAGGCATAATCGCGCAGCAGCTTCTCATCGTAGGGGAACTGTTTGCCGCCCGAAGCCGACACGACATCCCAGGCATGGGGCCAGATATCGTTTGCTTTGCCGGTGGCATTCTCTCCTGTTCCGGCATAGAAGGCAAAGACAAAGTCGATGACATCATCGCCGTCGTTGTCATAGTCATTGAAATCGATGTCAAGGCTGTCGTTGAGGTAATCGCACGCCTCCTTGATCATTTCCCATGCCAACCGGTCTTTGTTACGACCATAGTGCTTCACGCTGTCCTTGAGCAAAATGGGACCGAAGACGTCGAACTGCGGGTCGAACTCGCCGCATGAGTTCTGGTAGTAGTAGTCGTGGGCCGAACCGATGTGCTTGTACTTGCTGCCTTCGTAACGTGCGCGGTCGTAGCCATCCTTGTTCAACATGTCTTTGTAGGCTTGTAACGGATCGTCGATGGAGAACTTCTTGTCCTGGAACTCTACCAGCACGACGAGGCCGCGTATCCTGCCTCTTGTCGGGAAGCCGAAATGTGGGGGCAGGAGGCTGTCGCACACCAGCGAGTCGGGGGCATAGACCGTATCGTTGGCTATGCTGTCGTTACTCTCGCTGTCCTCGTCATCGGCAAGTTTCATTAGCTTGGCCGAAGCCTTACGGTTGTGCCTCAAGCGTGCGTGACGCGCGGCATTGACTTCGGCGCGTCGCTGCTCACCTAGACTTTTCTCGGTTTCCCAAGCGGCCATTTCAGCGGCATTGGCGATGTGGTAGAACCCCTGCGAATCCGTGACGAGCAGGTTGCCGTCGAGGTCGGTTGTCCAGTGACACCATTCGTCACCATGCAGAAGGACGGTGATGGTCGAGCCGTCAGGCTGTAGGTAGGTCACTGGCTGCCGACGGGCTGGTGCTGCCTGTGTCGGTAGGGCGGTCAGCAGGGCGATGCTTGCGAGCAAACCTGCCACCAGTGCGGTGAGATGAATTCTTGTCTTCATTGCGATTATCATTTGTTTTTTTGTGAATAGTCTTGTTATTTCTTTGTCTCGTAGTCTTGTGGTCCCGAGGACTTGTTGACTTGTGGTCTCGAGGGTTCGTATCCTTCACATCGCATCCGCCCAGTTCTTCGGGCACGGGGATGCGTTCCATCTTCTTGTCGATAAACTTCTCAAGGGCGTCGAGTTTGCGCATGTCGCGGCGGTCGTCGCAACTCACCAAGGTGAGGCTCTCGCCGTCGTGGTCGGCACGAGCGGTTCGGCCGATGCGGTGTACGTAGTCCTCCAGGTCGTGCGGCATGTCGTAGTTGACGACGAGGGCGATGCCGCTGATGTCGATGCCACGCGAGACGATGTCGGTGGCCACAATCACGTTGGTGATACCCGCGCGGAAGGCGTTCATTACCTCGTCACGGTCCTTTTGCTCAAGGTCGGAGTGCATGGCGGCCACCTGGAAACCTTTCTTGCGGAGCGCCATCACCACGTCGCGCACATCGGCTTTTCGGCTCACGAACACCACCACGCGCTTCTCGGGGTTGTGGAGCAGCTCGTCCTTCACGAAGCCGTCCTCACGTCCGCCATAGAACTTCTTCAGGAAGCGTATCAGCATCGGTGCCTTTTGTGCCTCGTGGCAGATACAGCATTGTTGGTGAATCTTTTCGGCAGGCTTCGAGATGGCAATCTTCACCATCACGGGGTTCCATAGGATGTTCTCGGCCAACCGTTGTATCTTGGGCGGCATCGTCGCGCTGTAGAGTATCTTCTGGCAGTCGTCGGGCAGTAGTTTGTTGATGGCCATGATGTCGTCGTAGAAACCCATATCGAGCATGCGGTCGGCTTCGTCGAGCACGAAGAACGACACCTGCGACAGATCGACGTATCCCAGGTTGATGTGCGAAATCAGTCGTCCGGGAGTGGCAATCACCACGTCGGCCCCTTGGCGAAGACCGCGTTCCTGGGCGGCAAAGTCAGTGCCTTCGCCCCCGCCATAGACAGCTACCGACGAGGCATCGACGAAATAGGAGAAACCCTGCATCTGCTGGTCGATCTGCTGTGCCAGCTCGCGGGTAGGGGCCATGATGACGCAGTTGATGGCGTCGGTGGGGTAACGATAACGATTGAGGTTTGAAAGGATGGGCAGCAGGTAAGCGGCGGTCTTGCCGGTGCCCGTTTGTGCCACGGCAATCACATCATCGCCATTGAGCACAGGGGGGATGGCCTGCTCCTGCACAGGAGTACATTGGCCGTAATTCATATATTCCAAGGCGTCCATCACGCCTTGATCAAGTCCTAATTCACTAAATTTCATGGCGCAAAGATACACATTATTTATATACGATGGTAAAAGAATCAGCAATTAACGATTAACAATTAACAATTTTCGGGCAATTAACAAATTGCATTTGCCAAATTTAGGGCTGATAAAGACATCCAACAGAAAGGTTTCGGTTAATGTATCCTATTCCTCGTCCGTCTCGTGGTAGAGGCGGTCGGGTGGGATGAGAGGGAGGATGTCGGGGTTATAGCGACGGCCGATACTGATGCTGAAGCCTGCATCGAGAAGCTGACGGGCGAGCTGTGGACCTTTGCGGAAGCCGTGGATTATGTAAGGGTTCGAAAGGTTAAAAGGGTTTGAGGGGTTTGAGGGGTTCGAGGGGTTCGAAGTGAGGTCGGAGTGATCGGAGTACTCCGAGTAATCTGAGTATTCCGAGCGGATTTCTCGAACCACTCTGATGAGCTCGTTCCAGAGCTTGACGCAATGGATGATGACGGGCTTATGGAGAGAGCGGGCGAGTTGGAGGGCGCGACGGAAGGCGGCGAGCTGGAGGTCGAGGGGTGTGGCGCAAAGGCCATCGAGCCCGCATTCGCCGATGGCGACGAAGTGCGGATCGTCGCGATATTGGTTGACGACGCTTTCGAACGTGGCGATACTGTCGGCGGTGAAATGCCAGGGATGGAGCTCGATGCTATAGTATTGCTGCTCGACGTCGGGTTTTGTGAGGTTGGCGGCTACGACAACACCCACCTTCTCGGCAGGTACCGAGAGGATGGAACCCGGTCGGCCGGGAGTGTGGGTGTGAATGTCGGAGAAGGGGAGGCGCATGGGTGCAGCGGAGTATGGCGTTGCGCGCCGGATTTACGGCCTCAGTGCCTTTTGGCCGTTGGTGATGGTGATGCGACGGGAAGAGGTGCCAGCAGGCACGGGACGGCCGAAGAGGTCGTAGTGACGGGCGACAGGGGCTTCGTCGTTGGTGATGGTTTCGATGCCCGAGGCGTTATAAACGCGGATCTCGATGGGTTCGGGCTCGGTCTCTTCGCCATCGGTGTTGAAGATCTTGAGCACCTGATCCTGTCCATAGACATCGTGGTAGAAGGGCAGGGCGTAATATTTCTTCATGCCCTTGGCTTCGGAGAGCAGACCTTTGACGAAAATGGTATCAACCTCGGTGCCCATGGCCAATTCGACTTCCTCGGCTATCGAGAATGCTGGTGAGCCCGATGCTGTCTTGCCGGTGTAGAACTGCATGCCCAGACGGTCGGAGAACTTGCCGCCCTTGTTGCTGAGAATCAGCTGGAACTCGATTTCGCCATCGACCTCACAGCGTTCGGTGAGGAGTTGCGGGGCTTCGAGCAGACGGAGTGCGGCGGGCGACTCGTCGGTGAACTGTGCCGAGAATGCGATTTCGGTGTCCATCGGACATTCGCGTATTTCATATCCCATGGGCAGGTTGTAAGCCACGAGTCGTGCCCGCCAATCTCCTGCCTGGGTGATGAGGAAGGGGAACTTGACGGTGGTGGTACCGCCTGCGGGAATGAAGATGTGTGGGTCAGGGCTTGCGCAGTCGGGTATGCTGCTTTGTTTCCCGTCGGGAGTGAGGATGACGAGCGTAATCATACCGCTGAAGGGGTCGTTGCCAAGGTTATCGACATCGATGGTAGCCACATATTCCTTTCCGATGGCGAGTTCCTGACCTTGCAGGTTGAAGTTGCGCCCTTCGAGGCGGTTGGTGCCCGAACGATCATATATGGCGGTAATCTTTTCATTCTTGATGTTGTAGTCGAGGGACGGCGTCATGTAGTAATGGGTGGGCACCTGGTAGATTACCGTGTCGGCTCCGAAGTGCTCGAAGCAGAGGCGTGCGGAGTAGTTGCCGTCGGCCAATCCGCGACCGTAGGCGTAGGTGTTTGTCCAAGCGAAATAATATTGGTTATGGCGAGGATTCCAGGTGGCATAGGGATAGACGGTGATGGTGTCGCCCATCTCGTAGCGCACATGTCGGCCGAGGCTGTCGAGCACCTCGATGCCGCACACGCCCTGCAGGGTGTCGTAGGTGGCGTTCTCCATATAGGTGCTGAGGACGAAGGCCGTCTCGTTGCCGTTGGGATAGACACCGCTCGACTTGATGGGGCTATATTGACGACCCACGCCTTTTTCGGGGCAAGCCTGGATGACGGCATTCTGACCCCAGCAGAAGCCGAACTCGGTTTCGGTGGCACCGATGCCGGCACCGTAGGGATTGAGGATGCAGATGTCGAAATAACCGTTGTACCATCCGTCCCATCCCCAGTTGACGTGGTAGAGGCCGTGCGCATCGACACCATCGACGACGAAGGCATGGCCCGCATCGTCGCTGTTGGCCGAGAATATGATGGGACGACCTGCCTCAAGTTCGCTGTTGAGCAGCTCGAGCCAACCGTCGTAGGAGTAGCTTTCGCGATAGACGAGGGCTGTGCGTTCGTTGTAGTCGAAGTAGTTCCTGAGGGCGTAGGGGATGTGTTCGCAATAGGATCCGCTGCCCTCCGGACCCCACATCATGTCGATGGAGACTCCGCAATGATAGCTGAGCTTGGCGGCTTCGGCCTCCTGTTCGGGTGTAGCATGTGCCGACCAACCGTATTTGGGCAACATCAGGTCCCAATTGTAGGTGGTGGCACCGAAATCGACGGTATGGGGTGTACCGTTGTGTACCCAAGTGTGCGTGCCATTGCCCTGTGCAGGATGCTTCCAGTAGAGCATGACCTGCGCCATGGCGGTGGCCACGCAACCTACTGGCGTGCCCGAAGGACAGAGGTCGTTGTAGGGCGCACTTTGGTCCCATTCGATATCATCGAGGAGGGGACGGACGACCATCGCGGGGGCTCGATTGCCACCCAGCTGGATTTCGGGATGCTGCTCGACGTAGGCAGCTCCCTGCTCGACGCATTCGAGCCAATATTGCATGTTGGCGGGAACCTTGGCATCGGCGGGCACGGGCTTGTCGGTGTAACCCATCACCTTGGTTTTGGCGGCAGGGGATGCGATGATGTCAAGACGGCCGGAGGATGCCACCTGCATCTCGACGCGCTGGCATTGCTCGACCTCGATGCGGCTGCCTGGGGTGAGCGGTTGGGAAACTTGCGCCTGAAGGCTTGCTATGCCTGCTCCAGCAAGGAGGAGGCTGAGAAGATGACGGATGTGGGTCATTTTTTTTTTCGGAGTGATCGGAGTAATCAGAGTAATCGGAGAATTCCGAGTACTCAGAGGGTTTGATAAGAGTGGCAAAGATAGGCAGAAAACATAAATCCTGCAAGAATTGCGGAAAATATTTCAACTTTTTGTTAAAAAAGAGGTGTAAAATTTGGAATTTAGAAACTAAAGGTATAACTTTGCCGCTTTATGATGAAGAAAATGACAAGAATTGCCGTACGATATGCAGTTGCAGCAGCTTTTGCGCTGCTTTCGCTACCAGGGTGTGCCCAAAGCAAGACCCAGCGAGTGAATGAAGAGATAGCGAGGGCATCGGTGCGCTTCCACGATGCACCGCCTGTGGTGGAGGCGGGCCGACGTTACCATTTGCCGGTCGATACACGTCCCGCGTTGGCGGGCAATTATGGCGAATTGCGTCCCGACCATTTCCACGGGGGATTGGACTTCAAGACTGATCAGACCATCGGTCATCCGGTGTATGCCTTCTCGGACGGCTACGTTCGCCGTGTGGGCATCAAGCCTTATGGCTATGGGTTGGCGCTCTATGTGGAGCATCCCGACCTGGGACTCACTTCGGTCTATGGCCACCTCGACACGTTCAGCAAGAAGATTTGGAAGAAGGTACGCGAACGGTTGGTGAACGAGGAACTGAACAACTGCGACCTCACCTTCGGCCCCGACGAGTTGCCGGTGAAGTATGGCGAAGTGATTGCAATGAGCGGCAACACGGGCAGTTCGGGCGGACCGCATGTGCACTTTGAGCTGCGTAATATCCCCGACGACGACAACGACATCTGTTACGACCCGATGATGTTCTTCCTACGCGAACTGAAGGATACACAGGCACCCCGCATCAGCCACGTCTATCTCTACCCACAACCAGGCGAGGGTTTGGCCAACGGCATGACCACGCGGCAGGTGAGTCCCGTGACGGGCGTATGTGCCACGACGGGTGGCATCGGCGGCAGTTTGACCAAGCCATTCACCGCCTGGGGACGAGTAGGACTAGCCTTGAAGGCCTACGACTACATGGACGGGCAATCGAACCGCTACGGCGTGAAACAGCTCCGTCTGTTGCTTCGTCTCGAAGGACAGTTTGCCGATAATGGTGAGCCGCTCTACCAGGAGATTTTCAGCTTCCGACAGGATGCGTTCCGCTATTCGGAGAACCGCTTCAACAACACGGTGACCGACTATGCGGCGTGGGTGGGGCAGAAGTCGATGATCATGAAGTCGTTCATCGAACCAGGCAACTTCCTGCAGCAGGTAGATCCTTCGGTGGGCGACGGCATCGTGGATATCAACGAGGAGAGGGCTTATCACTTCGTGTATGAGCTCACCGATGCACATGGTAACTTCACGTCGCTTGACTTCACCGTGCGTGGCGTACCACCCACTGAGCCCATTCCCGACGTGGAGCACAACGAGGCATTCTGGGCACAGGCCATGCAGCCGCTTGAGATTGACACGGCAGGCTGTTACTTCCGTGCTGCGCCGGGCGTGTTCTATACCGACGTGGATTTCCGTTTCCGCATCGCCGACAAGGCACAGGCCACGCGCACGGTGGTCAAGTATCGAAAGAACAAGAAGGGTCGCCGAATTGCCTACAAGGCCGAGGAGAAGTACGACGTGCTGTGCGTTTCGAAGGTCTATACCCTGGGGCAGACCGATATCCCGATGCATACATGGTGCGACGTGAGTATCGAGGTGCCCGATTCGGTGCGTCATCCCGAGCAGCTCTATTTGGCCAATGTCGATGGAGAGGGTGCGGTGAGGCGTTCACGCTTTGAGGCAGCGGAGAAGAAGGGCAAGCAGGCACGCGTCAGCGGACAGATACGCGAATGCGGGCGCTATGCGGTACGTCGCGACAGCAAAGGTCCCGAGGTCACCCTCGGCAAGGTCGGTTATCAGAAGATACAGCTCGACATCGTCGATGCGGGTTGCGGCGTCCAGAAGCACAAGGTGACCATCGACGGCAAGTTCGTGCCCTTTGCGATGGACAATACGGGGCACTATTTCGGCGAGCCTTGCAACTACGGGATTGCCCAGGGACGCAATCACAAGATCATGGTCTATGCCGTGGATTTGCTGGGCAACGAGACACGTGTCCAGTGGGAGCGTAGTTTTTAGCGGCAGCCATCGATGGCTGCCTCGGAAGACACGAGACGGCCGACAGACAGCAGAAACAGACAAAACGAAATATAGCAATGAAGAAGAGAATCATCGCGATGGCGGTGCTTGGCGCTGCCATAATGCCGGCAACAATGGCTTGCACCAATTTGCTGGTGGGAAAGAAGGCATCGGTCAATGGTTCGACCATGATCAGCTACAATGCCGATAGTCATCAACTCTATGGAGACCTGCATTATACGCCGGCTGCCGACCATCGGCCGGGCGAGATGCGACAGGTGATCGACTGGGATTCGCAGCGTCCCTTGGGGCAGATTCCCCAGCCTGCGCACACCTATCGTGTGGTAGGTAACCAGAATGAGTGGCAGGTGACCATCGGCGAATCGACGTGGGGTGGCGACCTGAGCCTGATGGACACTACCGCCAATGTGGATTACGGTTCGCTGATGTATATTGCCCTGGAGCGTTCGAAGACGGCACGCGAGGCCATAGATGTGATGACTCAGCTCGTCGAGGAATACGGCTATGCTTCGGAGGGTGAGACCTTCTCGATAGGCGACCCGAACGAGATCTGGGTGATGGACCTCATCGGCAAGGGTGTGCCAGGCGCACCAATATGCGAAGGCAAGGCCACGGGACAAAAGGGCGCCGTGTGGGTGGCTCGACTCATTCCCGAGGACTGCATCTCAGGTCATGCCAACCAGGCCCGTATCCATACCTTCCCGCAGGAGGGACGCAAGCTCAAGAAGGTGGCCAGCGTGATCAATTATCCCGGCTTTGGCATCAAGACCAAGAAATACCAGCGCTACGAGGTGGGCGATTCGTGCTACTTCAGCGCCGACCTCATCTCATTTGCACGTCAGTGCGGCAAGTATTCTGCCGACGGTTCCGATCAGAACTTCGATTTCGCCATGGCCTTCGGTGAGCAGGACTACAGCTCCTATCGTGGTTGCGATGGCCGTGTCTGGGCTTGGTACAACCGTTGTGCGAAGGGTATGGACCGCTATTTCCCCTTTGTGGATATGCAGGGCAAGCCTACGGCCAACGGTTACGTGAACGACAAGGGGGAACAGGTGGAAGTGCTTCCGCTCTACATCAAGCCAGACAAGAAGATTTCGCACCTCGACGTACAGGCTGCAATGGCCGACCATTTCGAGGGCACACCGTGGGACATGACGCAGGATATAGGAGCAGGGCCGTTCAAGGTGCCTTATCGCTGGCGTCCGATGCATTGGAAGGTTGAAGCCAATGGGCCGAAGGATGCGCCCACCTACCTGCATGAACGTGCCATCGGTACACAGCAGACGGGCTTCACCTTCGTGGCTGAGATGCGCGGCTGGTTGCCGCGTGAAGTGGGTTCGAAGACGTGGTTCGGCGTGGATGATGCCGCTACGGCCCTTTACGTACCTATATATAATAATGTGTCGGCTGTGCCCGAGTGTCTGCGCCCTGGCAACGGTGACCTGCTGACGTTCTCGTGGACGTCGCTCTTCTGGATGACGTCGTGGGTGTCGCAGCAACGCTATACCCGCTGGTCGGACATGAGCGTCGATGTGGAGGCCGTGCGCGACTCGCTCTTTGCGCGTTGGGACAGGCAGGAGGCCGAGGTGGATGCCCATGCGAAGGCGCTCATCGAGGCAGGTGACGAGGTCGAGGCCACGAGATACCTGACGGGCTACTGTGCGACGGAAGCCAATGCCGCCACGGCTTGCTACAAGGACCTGGCCGTCTATCTGCTCGTGAAGTACCTTGACGGCAACATCAAGAAGGAAAAGGACGGCAAGTTCCAGCGCACCCAATGGGGCGTGCCCGTTAGTCCCATGCAGCCCCGTTACAGCGACGACTTCTATCGCGCTATTGTAAGGGAACGTGGAGACGAGCTTCTGGTGAAATAGTATTGACAAAATGAAGGGTCGCTAACCCATCGGATTAACGACCCTTATCATTTTAACTCTTAAGGCTTCGCAGCAGGAGAGTTTCGGTTCTTTTCGCGTGTCTTCATGATTTTAAGGTTGAGATACGTCTGTCATTCTGTAAGTATAATAGCTTTTATCTTAATGCGCTGCAAAGATACGATGTTTTTCCTATTGCACCAAATATTTTGCACAAAAATTGCGCATAATTGCACAAATTTAACATTTATTATCTAAAATGGAACGCAAGAAGAAGAAATTGCCGCTCTTGCGAGGCATAAAAATTGAAAAATACGCTGCGGAAGGCAAGTGCGTTGCGCACTTTGACAGCGTCGGCAGTAATGGTGGCGTGAGCCTTGACAAGGATGGGAATCAGATACGTAAGGTGCTGTTTGTGCCTTTTGCCGCTGAGGGAGATGTCTGTGACGTGCAGATTTTGAAATCGCGCAGTTCTTATGCCGAAGGAAAGATTGTCAACCTCATCGAGCCGTCTCCCGTCCGTGTGCAACCAGTGTGCAACCTCTTCGGCGTGTGCGGCGGTTGCAAGTGGCAGCATATCCCCTACGCTGAACAATTGCGCTTCAAGCAGCAGCAGGTGATGGATGCCTTGCAGCGCATCGGCAAGGTGGAGTTGCCTCCGTGTCATCCGATCGACGGGTCGCGCGAGACGCTTCGCTACCGCAACAAGCTTGAGTTTACCTTTTCGAACAAGAAATGGATCTCGTTCGAGGAGATGGATGCGTTGCGTGCCCAGGGTAAGGACGTACCCATGGAGCCTGGTGTGGGCTTCCATATCCCAGAGAGTTTCGACAAGGTACTGGATATCGACCATTGCTATCTGCAGGAGGAGATTTCGGACGAAGTGCGCCTTTGGGTCAAACAGTTTGCCATTGAAAACGGTTTGTCGTTCTACGACCTGCGACAGCGTCATGGCCTGCTTCGCAACATGGTGGTACGCACGGCTTCAACGGGCGAGAAGATACTCATCGTTGTGTTTGGCGAAGAGGAGCCCGAACAAATCGACCGGTTGATGGGCGCCTTGCACGAACGGTTCCCGCAATTCACTTCGCTGATGTACGTCATCAACCGGAAGCTCAACGATGCGTGGAGCGACCAGCCCGTTGTGTGCTATTGGGGCAAGGATCACATCGTCGAAGAGATGGAGGGACTGCGCTTCAAGGTAGGACCCAAGTCATTCTATCAGACCAATTCGCGCAAGGCCTACGAGCTCTACAAGCATGCCCGCCATTTCGCGGGGCTTGATGAGAAACAGGATGCGCTGGTTTATGACCTTTATACGGGCACGGGCACCATCGCCAACTTCGTGGCAAGAAACGCCCGCAAGGTGGTGGGCATCGAGTATGTGGCCGATGCTATCGAGGATGCCAGGATCAATTCAGCTTTCAACGGGATTGACAACACCCTGTTCTTTGCAGGCGATATGAAGGACATCCTCACCGAGGACTTTGTGCAAGAACACGGCCGTCCCGACATCATCATCACCGACCCACCGCGAGCCGGTATGCACGAGGATGTGATCAATGTGATACTGATGGCCGAGCCGAAGGTGATTGTCTATGTTAGCTGCAACCCTGCCACGCAGGCGCGCGACCTTCAACTGCTCGACGCGAAATATCGCGTCACCGACATCCAACCCGTCGATATGTTCCCGCATACACAGCATGTGGAGAATGTCGTGCGACTGGAACTGAAGAACTAATCATTTCGCCATTTTGGCGGGTTTGCCAATTATCAGGGGGCAGAATTTGATGAATTATTGTCTTTTATCCCCTTTTTATTCCCGAAAATTTGGAAATGCGGTGCAAAAGTCCTATCTTTGCATCGCATTTATTCACTGGAATGAGTACAATCGAGGAACAAATAGAGGCACTGAGGAAAAGAAGCGGCCAGGCCGACTACGATCCGACGGACGAAGGCAACATCATTGTCAAGGGTGCCCGCGTGAACAATCTCAAGAACATTGATGTCGAGATTCCGCGCGGCAAGTTCGTGGTCATCACGGGCCTGTCGGGCTCAGGCAAGTCATCGCTGGCCTTCGATACCCTCTATGCCGAGGGGCAGCGCCGCTATGTGGAGTCGCTCTCGTCGTATGCCCGCCAGTTTCTGGGCAGAATGGGCAAGCCCGATTGTGACTACATCCTCGGCATACCGCCAGCGGTGGCTATACAGCAGAAGGTCGTGGTGCGCAATCCGCGAAGCACCGTGGGCACATCGACCGAGATCTACGATTACCTGCGTCTGCTTTTTGCACGCGTGGGCAAGACCTACAGCCCCGTGAGCGGGCAACTCGTGAAGAAACACACGGTGGAAGACGTTATCGCGCGTGCCAAGCAGATGCCCGACGGCACCCGACTGGCCATCCTGGTGCGTATGGATGTGCCCGACGACCGCACGTTGGCAAAGCATGTCGAGATATTGATCAAGAACGGCTTTTCGCGTGCCGAGAGCAACGGACGCTTCATCCGGCTCGAGGAGGTGGAGTCGCATCCCTTCAACCTCGTCATCGACCGTGTGATGTTGCCGTTTGCCGATCAGGCTGCGCTGTCGCGCTTCGCCGATTCGGTAGAGACGGCCTTCTATGAAGGTGACGGGGAGTTTATTCTGAAGTCGTGGGGCAAGGATTCCTCATTCGAGGAGATTCTGTTTTCGAAGCGTTTCGAGGCCGACGGAATGACCTTCGAGGAGCCTTCGGATATGATGTTCAACTTCAATTCGCCTGCCGGTGCCTGTCCCAAGTGCGAGGGTTTCGGCAAAGTATTGGGCATCGACGAGGACCTGGTGATTCCGAACAAGGCGTTGTCGCTCTATGAGGATTGCGTCGTCCCATGGCGCGGCGACAAGATGTCGGAGTGGAAAAAGTACTTCATCGCGAGGGCGGGGGAGGTGATTCTGAGCGACGGGCAGTCGTTCCCGATACACCGTCCCTATTACCAGCTGACACAGGAGCAGAAGGACCTGCTTTGGCAAGGATATCCTGCAGGAGTGATGTCGCGTAAGGAACGCGAAGAGGCGGCACGCGAGAATGCAGTCAGCGAGATTACCGGCTGGGAGGAAAGCAAGACGCTCTATGGTATCGACGACTTCTTCCAGATGGTGTCGGAGAACCTCTACAAGATCCAATACCGCGTGATGCAGGCCCGCTATCGCGGCAAGACGCTTTGCCCGCTATGCCATGGCTCACGCCTCAAGAAGGAGGCCGACTACGTGAAGGTGGGCGGCAAGTCGATCGCCGAAGTGGTGCGCATGTCGGTGAGTGACCTCGTCAGATGGTTTGACCAACTGGTGTTGGAGGAGCATGAGGCAATCGTCGCCAAGCGATTGCTCGCCGAGATCAAGAGCCGTCTGCACTTCCTTGAGGAGGTAGGCCTTTCGTACCTGACGTTGGATCGACTGTCGAACTCGTTGTCGGGAGGCGAATCGCAGCGCATCAACCTGGCTACTTCGTTGGGTTCGGCGCTCGTCGGGTCGATGTATATCCTCGACGAACCGTCCATCGGCCTGCATAGCCGTGACACTGACCAGCTGATCCATGTGCTCAAGGAATTGCGCGATCAGGGGAATACGGTCATCGTGGTGGAACATGACGAGGAGATCATCCGTTCGGCCGATTGGCTGATCGATGTGGGGCCACGTGCAGGACGATATGGTGGAGAAATCACTTACCAGGGCCCACTCTATGACCTGACCAAGGGAGACAGTTATACAGCCCGCTACCTGACTGGACGCGAGACGATACCCGTGCCGAAGCTTACGCGCCCATGGTCATCGTATATCGAGGTGCGTGGAGCCGTGCACAACAATCTCAAGGACATCAACGTCAAGTTCCCTCTCGGGGTGATGACGGTGGTGACGGGTGTGTCGGGTTCCGGCAAATCGACCCTGGTGCGCGACATCCTCTATCGCGGCATGTTGCGTTGGATGGGCGAGGCCAGCGATGCGCCGGGTGCTTTTGCAGGTTTCGAAGGTGACATGCGCCGTGTGCAGCACATCGAATTCATCGATCAGAACCCCATCGGAAAATCTTCGCGCTCGAACGCTGCTACCTACCTGAAGGCTTACGACGAGATACGCAAGCTCTTTGCCGAACAGCCCTTGTCGAAGCAATTGGGCTTCACAGCGGCCACATTCTCGTTCAATGTCGAAGGCGGACGATGCGAGGAGTGCAAGGGCGAAGGCACCATCACCGTTGAGATGCAGTTCATGGCCGATCTGGTCATCGAGTGCGAGTCTTGTCATGGAAAACGATTCAACAGTGATGTGCTGGAGGTGCGCTACAAGGACAAGGACATTTCGGACGTGCTCGACATGAGCGTCGATGAGGCCATTGAGTTCTTCGGTGACAGCGACACCAAGGGGCTGCCCGGAGCGGGCTATGCCGAGAATGTGGTGCGACGTTTGCGTCCGCTTCAGAAAGTGGGCTTGGGATACATCAAGCTCGGACAATCGTCGTCGTCGCTTTCGGGCGGCGAGAACCAGCGCGTGAAGCTCGCCTTTTATTTGGGCGATGCCGCCGATGACAGGCCGCGCAATGCGATGTCGAACATCGGTGCATCGTCATCGGTTGAGGGCAAGACGCTCTTCATCTTTGATGAGCCTACGACGGGTTTGCATCTCTATGATGTGCGGGTGCTCCTCGAAGCGTTCGACTTCCTCCTGCAGCGTGGCCATACGCTCGTGATTATCGAGCATAATTTGGACGTGATCAAATGTGCCGACCACGTCATCGACCTGGGGCCGGAAGGTGGTGCACAGGGAGGCCATCTCGTCTTCCAAGGCACGCCGCGTGACCTTTGTGCCTGCGACAATTCCTACACAGCACGCTATCTTCGTTCGAAATTCAACTGAACATGACCGAACTCCCGCTTATTACCGTTATCACGGTTTGTCACAACAATGCCGACGTCATCGAGCGGACGATATGTTCCGTCTTGAACCAGCAGTATCCCAGGATGAACTACGTCATCTGGGACGGTTGTTCGACCGATACGACCTTGGACGTTGTCAAGAGGTACGAGGAGCGCATCTCTTATTGGGCCAGCGAGGCAAACAATGGCACCTACGATGCCATGAACAACGCTGCAAGGAAGGTCATCGAGCTGACGGGCACCGACGACCAGTGGCTCTTCTTCCTCTATGCCGGCGACAGGTTTGCAGACGATAGGATCCTTGCCAAGGTGTTTTCGACGAAAGGGCTGGATTACGGCAAACTCAAGATGATCGGCGGCGGTGTGATGAAGGAGAGGGCGATGGGTGGAGACTCCATCGTGGAAGCCGCCAAGCCGGTGACCGTGATCCCCCACGAGCCGGCTTTCGGCGTGGCGTCGGCTTTCATTCGCGCCGATGTCTGCCGTTTCGACCTCGACTATCCCCTGGGTGCCGATTATGCTTTGGAGTACAAGCTCTATTATGAGTCGGGTCCCGAGTGCATCGCCGTCGTCGATGTGCCCGTCATCATCACGCAGGAGGAGGAACGTGATGCGCGACTTTTGAGCCAACGCATCGTCAAGGGCGAATATCTCGGTGTGCAGTCGCAGCACATCTCCTGGCGATGGGTGAAAGAATACTTCAAGTGGAGGTTTTTGGGATAAACAGTTCAACCTATGTATCCGAAACAGACGATAGGACACGTTACTCTTGGTAACAAGGTGCAACGCGCGTTATGGGGCGTGGTGCGTCTCTGCCTGTTTCGTCCTTTCGGCACCAAGGTCTTTCGACTATGGCGCATCGCGCTTTTGAAGCTCTTCGGGGCCGATGTGGCGTGGAGTGCTGAGGTCTATGCTTCGGCCAAGGTATGGGTTCCGTGGCTGTTGACGATGGGAAGGGGCGCATGTGTCGGTCCGCATGTCATCGTCTATAACCAGGCCCGTGTGACACTCGATGACGATGCCTGCCTCTCGCAGTATGCCTACGTCTGCACGGCGGGGCATGAAACAGGCACGCCGAACAATGCCCGGACGGGGCTTGTGGTGGCTCCCGTGAGGTTCGAAAAGGGTGCTTGGGCGGGCACCCGGGCATTTATCAATATGGGTGTGACGATTGGCGAAGGTGCCGTCGTCGGAGCTTGTGCCTGTGTCTTCAAGGATGTTGCTCCACGCACCGTAGTGGGCGGGAATCCTGCCGTTGTGATCAGGTCGTTGGACCAATGAACCATTGTCAGACTATGTTGGACATTGCATGTATCATACTCACCAAAGATGAGGAGCTCCACCTGGAGCGCTGCATCCTTTCGGCTCGGAAGGTGTGCCGTGATATCTGGGTGGTGGATTCATACAGTTCCGACATGACTTGCCAAATTGCCGAAAGGCTTGGTGCCCACGTCGTCCAGCATCCTTTCACCTATCAGGCCGAACAGTTCAATTGGGCCATCGACAATATCCCCATCACGAACCAGTGGATTTGGCGTCTGGATGCCGACGAGATCATTTCCGACCATTTGGCCGAACTGGCCGAACAACAGCTGCCGACGTTACCCGACGACGTGAATGGAGTCTATGTCAACAAACAGATCATCTTCATGGGAAGGCCGCTGAAGCATGGTGGGTGGTATCCTGCGCCTCAAATCAAGATTGTTCGTCGCGGATTCGGGCGTTGCGAAGACAAGCTGATGGACGAACACCTCATCGTCTTGAGCGGAGAGACGGTTTATTGGGACGGCGACCAGACCGACTGGAATCTGCGCGACCTCGACTGGTGGTGGGCCAAGCATCAGGGTTATGCCAAACGTGAGGCGCGCAATATGTTGCAGATGGAGCGCCAGAAGGTGGGTGCCGCCGAGGTCAGAGGCCGCTTGTTCGGCACTGGTGCCGAACGTAAACGATGGGTCAAGCGGCTCTATGCCCATTGTCCGCTCTTCGTCCGTCCTATTATTTACTTTATCAGCCGCTACATCTTCATGGGCGGATTCCTCGACGGCTATCCTGGGTGGTACTGGCACACGCGCCAAGGACTGCGCTACAGGATGCTGGTCGATTATGAACTTTACAAACTTCGTAAGGAGTCAACGCAATAAATCGCGGCTTTTCGCGTTATTACTGTACGATAATAATAATATATAAGATTTATAGAAGATGCGACTCAGTTTCATCATTCCTATCTATAACATTTCCAAATGGCTTGGCCGATGCCTGGCATCGGTCCGCAACCAGGGACTTGAGCCCGAGGACTATGAAATCATTTGCGTCAACGATGGCTCGACCGACGATTCGCGCAAGGTGCTGGAGGACTTTCTGGCACGTGAGGCGCAATCGGACTCGAAAAGGGCTCCCGTCATCATCATCGACCAGGAGAATCAGGGCCTCAGTGCCGCACGCAACGCCGGCTTCAAGAAGGCTCGCGGCAACTACGTGTGGTGGGTCGATGGCGACGACAGCCTTGAGGCGTGTTTCGCACCACGTCTGCTCGAAAGGGCTGAGAAGGAGCGCCTCGATGTGCTTTGCTTCGGTCTCAATATGGTGGACGAGGACAAGGGAACGTCGGTGCCCTACAAGATCATTGACAAGACGAACGGACGCACGGTGAAGGGCGAGGAGTTCCTGCTCAAGTGCGGAATGCCGGCTGCCGCCTGGGCTGCCATCTATCGTCGTGGCTTCGTCGAGCGCTACGGATTGCAGTTCCTCGTGGGTGCTTTCCACGAAGATCAGGAGTTCACTCCCAGGGCTTATTTCTTTGCCCGTCGTATCGCATTCGAGAACATCAACGTATATAACTTCTATCAGCGTCAGGCTTCGATTACCTTCAGCAAGAATCCCAAGAAGACCGACGACCTGCTCAACATCTGCCAGATTCTTTGGGATTTCGCCATGGAGCACACGCAGATCGAGTCGGCCATCCGTTACACGTTCATCAACCGCGTGTCCTATCTCTTCTCTCAGGCATTGTCGAACCTCTGCCGTTGCGGGTTGTATGAGTTCCCGGGCGACTACAAGTCGCTGCCGTACTATCCGCTTTCGGTCAACAAGTACTTGAACAAGACCGAACGTTACAAGTTCACGCTCATCAACCGAAGCGTGCCGCTCTACCTGAAGCTGTATCGCAAGTTCGTCAAGCCCACACGAACCGTGAATAAGTTGCGTACGCATGCATAAACAGCGGTTTTTGATGTGTGTGAGGTGGCAAAACATGCACAAATAGGAAAATATGAGCAGTTTTTTTCATTTTTCACATTTTATTTTTCGTATGATGAAATTTATTGCTTATATTTGCGGTGTCACAAATAATCGGCCTTTGTTGTCAATTAACCCATAGAGAATACTGCTATGAATGGACATATCCTCTCCTTTTTAAAATATATCCGGTATGAGAGGAACTATTCAAATCGCACGGTCGAGGCTTATTCGGATGACTTGGAGTACTTCGAGGATTTTGTGACGCGCACGACAGGTTCGTTCGACCCGCTCCAGCCCGATCTTAATATGGTCAGGGGATGGATGGCCGAAATGGGCAAGCGGCATCAAGCTGCTTCAAGCATCAAGCGCAGGATATGCTGCCTCCGCAGCTTCTATCGCTACCTGAGGCGTCAGGGGTTGATCAGCGCCAATCCACTCACGCTTCTGCCTTCGCCCAAAGTGCCCAAGGCGCTGCCCGTTTGGATCAGCGAAGACCAGATGGATTATTTGATTGACGATGTCGATTACGGGGAGGACTTCGAGGGCATTCGCGACCATCTTCTCATCGACATGTTCTATTCGACAGGCATGCGCCGCTCGGAGGCAGCCGACCTTCAGGATCGTGACGTCGATCTCGAAGGCCATCAGCTCAAGGTGAGAGGCAAAGGGAACAAGGAACGGTTGATTCCTACGGGGCCCGAGCTGGAAGCCCTTATCGCCCAATACCGCGATCGGAGGGATGCCGAAGTGGGAACGACGACGGAGTACTTCTTCACCGACATCGACGGCAAACCGCTCTCACCGAAGAAGGTTTATGCCTTGGCGCATAAATACCTGGAACACCTGCCGCAGCTGTCGCGCAAGGGAGCACATGTGCTGAGGCACTCGTTTGCCACCAACATGCTGGCCGAAGGTGCCGACCTGATGGCCGTCAAGGAGCTGCTTGGTCACGCTTCCCTCCAATCGACGGAAGTCTATACGCACCTTACGCCAAAAGACATCATAGAAAACTACAAACAGGCCCATCCCCGTGCGAAATGATGCGGAGAGGCCATACGTGATAAACATCAAGTTAACTTTAACATCTTAAAGAAAGGAGACCATTATGGAGATTACTATCCAGTCCGTCAACTTCGAGACATCAGAGTCACTGAACGCGTACATCACAAAGAAACTCGGCAAGATGAACCGTTTCACGGAAATTCGCGTAGCTGAAGTTCAGCTGAAAATTCTTAATACCACCGAAAAGACCAATAGGGAAGTGGGCGTCAAGCTCCATGTAGGCGATGAGCTTTTCTACGCTTCCAAGACCGCCGAGAAGTTTGAAGACGCTGCAAGCCAGGCCATCGAGGCGCTTGAACGTCAGGTTATCAAAGCCAAGGAAAAAAGGCATTGATACACTCCATTCACACATGCTTAACCGATTTTAAAGCAACAATTTGACATTTAGAAACGACAAATTTGCAATACGTTCCCCCGAAAAAGCTTAAAAAACAACTTTTTTGGGGGGATTTTTTAAAATAATCATAAAAATATTTGGTGGAACAAAATAAATTTTCTACCTTTGCACCCGCAAAACGTGGGGACGATACGCTCCAAACCCGCGGGTATAGCTCAATTGGTAGAGTGTCAGCCCTCCAAGCTGAATGTTGCGAGTTCGAGTCTCGTTGCCCGCTCAAGATACATCTATCAAGTGTCTTTTATCTTAAAAATGCTGCCGTCATAGCTCAGTGGTAGAGCGCATCCTTGGTAAGGATGAGGTCCCGAGTTCAACTCTCGGTGACGGCTCAAGAGGGTGCTTACGGACAGCCCTCGGCGACAAATTCTGGAAATCAGACCAAACAATATAAACATTTAATAAAAATTATTACAACACTATGGCAAAAGAACAATTTGACCGTTCGAAACCACACGTAAACATTGGTACCATCGGTCACGTCGATCACGGTAAGACTACCCTGACCGCAGCTATCACCCTCGTACTCGCTAAGAAGGGTCTTTCTGAGGTGAAAACCTTCGACCAGATTGATAACGCACCTGAAGAGAAGGAGCGTGGTATCACCATCAACACCGCTCACGTTGAGTATCAGACCGAGAAGCGTCACTACGCTCACGTTGACTGCCCAGGCCACGCTGACTATGTAAAGAACATGGTTACTGGTGCTGCTCAGATGGACGGTGCCATCATCGTAGTTGCTGCTACCGATGGCCCAATGCCACAGACCCGTGAGCACATCCTGCTCGCTCGCCAGGTGAACGTTCCACGTCTCGTGGTATTCATCAACAAGTGCGACCAGGTGGATGACGAGGAGATGCTCGATCTCGTTGAGATGGAGATGCGCGACCTGCTCGACCAGTACAACTTCGAGGAGGATACCCCATTCATCCGCGGTTCTGCCCTTGGCGCCCTCAACGGCGTGCCCGAGTGGGAGGATAAGATCATGGAGCTCATGGATGCCTGCGACAACTGGATCCAGCTGCCTCCACGTGCTCTTGACAAGCCATTCCTGATGCCTATCGAGGATATCTTCTCTATTACTGGTCGTGGCACCGTTGCTACTGGCCGTATCGAGACCGGTATCGTTAAGGTTGGTGACCAGGTACAGCTCCTTGGCCTTGGTGCCGATCGTCTCACCGTCGTTACCGGCGTCGAGATGTTCCGCAAGCTCCTCGATGAGGGCGAGGCTGGCGACAACGTTGGTCTTCTCCTCCGTGGCGTTGACAAGAACGAGGTTAAGCGTGGTATGGTGCTCTGCAAGCCCAACAGCGTAACTCCTCACGATCACTTCAAGGCTCAGATCTACGTCCTCAAGAAGGAAGAGGGTGGCCGTCACACTCCATTCCACAACCACTATCGTCCACAGTTCTATCTCCGCACCATGGACGTTACTGGCGAGATCATGCTCCCAGAAGGTGTTGAGATGGTAATGCCTGGCGATCACGTAACCATCGACGTTACTCTGATTACCCCAGTTGCTATGGCTCAGGGTCTGCAGTTCGCTATCCGCGAGGGTGGCCGCACCGTAGGTTCAGGTCAGATCACCGAGATTCTCTAATCTCCTGATTGCAACGAGTATTCACTTTTGCGGACTATCAGCGCCCCGTGCGCAGGTAGTTCGCATTCTACGGGTGTAG
This sequence comes from Bacteroidales bacterium, assembly GCA_017618715.1. GTDB lineage: Bacteria > Bacteroidota > Bacteroidia > Bacteroidales > UBA3663 > Liminaster. Next base: position 49,117 of record JAFZTS010000042.1, on the reverse strand, counting down.
CTCAGTCGGTAGAGCACTGGTCTCCAAAACCAGGTGTCGTGAGTTCGAACCTTACCACCCGTGCCAATAAATAAATAAGAAAATGAAGAAAATCATCAACTACGTAAAAGAATCTTATTACGAATTGGTCAATAAGGTTTCTTGGCCTACCCTTCAGGAGGTGACCAGCAGCTCGGTAGTCGTATTAACTGCTTCCGTGATTATCGCTCTTGTAATCCTCGCGATGGATATGGCCTTCGGAGCTTCCAAGTTCAGTCTGATGCAGCTCATCTATTCTCTTTAAGTCATCTCTAACCTTTCTAAAGCGACTGGAGTATGGCAGTAGAGTTCAGATGGTATTGCCTTCGTGCGATTAGTGGCAAGGAATTGAAGGTGAAGGAACTTCTTGAGGCAGAAATCAAGAACGGTGACTTCAACGGCAATGTAGAGCAGGTAATCGTTCCAACCGAGAAGGTTGTTGTGCAGAAAGGCAATAAGAAAGACATCAAGGAGAAGGTCCTCTTCTCGGGTTACGTCTTCGTGCGTTGCAAGCTTGTGGGCGAGGTTCAAGCGCAGTTGGCCAACACGACCAATGTGGTCAACTTCCTCATGGGTCGTGTAACCAAGAAGCCTGAACCATTGCCGGATGACCAGATTGCCGCAATGCTCGGCAATGTGGACGAGCGTATCGACGCACAAGAGACAGCCCAGATAACATTCATGGTCGGCGAGACCATCAAGGTCAACGATGGTCCTTTCAAGGACTTCGACGGTGTTATCGAAGAGATTTCTGACGAAAAGAAGAAACTGAAGGTGAGCGTCAAGATCTTCGGTCGCAAGACCCCGCTTGAGCTCAATTTTGACCAAGTCATCAAAGAGGCCTGATTCAGAAGGGAGTTTGTACTGGTTCCAGAGCCAGATGAGCCTGGCAGCTGCGTGAGCAGTCTTGTTACGCTGGAAGAGAAGCAATCCCGTTTGACTGATTCAGACAAATATTAACCGCCAGAGTGTCGCGAGTCGAAAGACGTCTGTAGCGACGCTGGCACAAAACTATTTATTCCACAATGGCAAAAGAAATTGCTGGACAGATCAAATTGCAGATCAAAGGTGGTGCAGCAAATCCGGCACCTCCAGTAGGCCCTGCCCTTGGTTCTAAGGGTATCAACATCATGGCCTTCTGCAAGGAGTTCAATGCTCGTACGCAGGACAAGGCCGGTAAGGTGCTTCCCGTGGTGATCACCTATTACACCGACAAGTCTTACGATTTCGTGGTGAAGACTCCACCCGCAGCTGTCCAACTCCTCGAGGCCGCCAAGATCAAGGGCGGTTCTGCTGAGCCTAACCGCAAGAAGGTGGGTTCTGTTACATGGGATCAGATCAAGGCTATTGCCGAAGACAAGCTCCCCGACCTTAATTGCTTCACCGTTGAGTCAGCTATGAAAGTCATTGCTGGCACAGCTCGCAGCATGGGTATCACCGTAACCGGCGAGAAGCCACAGTTATAAACCTTAACACTTCAAACTAACAATGGCAAAACTTACTAAGAATCAGAAGGCCGCCGCTGCTAAGATTGAAGCAGGTAAGGCTTACACTCTCTCTGAGGCTACAGCTCTCGTAAAGGAGATCACTTATACGAAATTCGACGCCTCTGTCGATATCGACATCCGTCTTGGTGTCGATCCTCGCAAGGCTAATCAGATGGTACGTGGCACTGCTTCCCTGCCTAACGGTACGGGTAAGGTTGTTCGCGTGCTCGCTCTCTGTACCCCCGACCAGGAGGCCGCCGCTCAGGCAGCAGGCGCCGACTATGTTGGTCTTGATGAGTACATCCAGAAGATCAAGGAAGGCTGGACCGACGTTGATGTCATCATCACCCAGCCCGCTTGCATGGGCAAGCTTGGCCCTCTCGGCCGTATCCTCGGTCCTCGTGGCCTGATGCCAAACCCCAAGTCCGGCACCGTTACTATGGACGTTGCCAAGGCTGTCAAGGAGGTGAAGCAGGGCAAGATTGACTTCAAGGTTGACAAGGGTGGTATCGTGCATACCTCTATCGGTAAGGTAAGCTTCACTCCTCAAATGCTCAAGGAGAATGCCAAGGAGTTCATCCAGACCATCATCAAGCTCAAGCCAGCTACCGCCAAGGGTACTTATATCAAGTCCATCTTCGTGTCCAGCACCATGAGTCCTGGCATCAAGGTTGACACTAAGTCTATCGACGAGTAAAAACTTCGGGTTCATCCCGGTATAAGATTTATCTATCCAGTCTGGCTACCCATCGACTGGGACCAAACTGAAACAATTCAACAATTATGAAGAAAGAAGATAAAGTCCTCAATATTGAGAAGCTCGAAGGTCTCATCTCAGACTATGCTCACTTCTATGTAACCAATATCGAGGGTCTCGATGCTGCTAAGACAAGCGCGCTGCGTCGCGAGTGCTTCAAGCAGGATGTGAAGCTTGTGATGGTAAAGAACAAGCTCTTCATCAAGGCTCTTGAGAAGAAGGGTATCGATGTATCATCCATTGCGAAGGCTTTCAAGGGTACCAGTGCTATCATGTTCTGCAACACCGGTAACGTGCCCGCCAAGCTCATCAAGACCCTGAACAAGAAGGAACAGATCGTTGCGCTCAAGGGTGCATACGTCGAGGAAGGCTGCTTCGGTGCAGACCAGCTCGAGGCACTCGTGGCCATCAAGAGCAAGAACGAGCTCATCGCCGACGTTATCGCTCTTCTGCAGTCTCCTGCAAAGAACGTGCTCTCTGCCCTGCAGAGCGGCGCTGGCACCATTCATGGTGTGCTCAAGACCCTGGGCGAGCGTCCAGAGTAATCGGATTACCGGCTGGGATCCGAGCACGCTCGTCAGGGCTGCATAACATTTCTGGCCGACAACATGCAATTAATCAATAAAATTATAATATTTTAAAAATTACAATTATGGCAGATTTGAAAAAACTTGCAGAGGAGTTGGTTAACCTCACCGTTAAGGAAGTAAACGAACTCGCACAGATTTTGAAGGAAGAGTATGGTATTGAGCCCGCTGCTGCAGCTGTTGCTGTTGCTGCTGGTCCTGCAGCTGAAGCTCCCGTTGTTGAGGAGAAGACCAACTTCGACGTTGTCCTCAAGGAGGCTGGTGCCCAGAAGCTCCAGGTCGTTAAGGCCGTTAAGGAGGCTTGTGGTCTTGGTCTGAAGGAGGCTAAGGAACTCGTTGATGGCGCTCCCAGCACCGTTAAGGAGGCTCTTCCAAAGGCCGAGGCTGAGGCTCTCAAGAAGACTCTTGAGGGTGTTGGCGCTGTTGTTGAGCTCAAGTAATTTTGATCTCGCATCACCCATAGGTTTAGGTCCTTTCCATCAAAAGGGGGACCTAAACCCTTTTTACGTTTTGGACGGAAAAGTTCAAACAAGCATTTTTCTTTTTCCTCGGAGCGACCGGCTTCTACCGAGTTTCGGGGTTGGAATGACAAAACATTCTGCAAAAAAGTTCGAAAGGGCACGCCATCGCGTCCTTTTTTGCCGTGTCTATAGGTCTGCTGTTTTGAAAAATAGTTTCGATTTTTGTAATTCACGGCTTCCAATTTTCGACGGAAAATCACCGTTCCTGCTTTAGCAGCATCCTGTTGCTTCCTCCAGGCAGGAAATTCCAAATTATAGTCACAAAATATGACAAAAACTGTTTCTGGAACAAGAAAACCGAGAGTAAACTTCTCATCCACGAAGGCTCCTCTGGCCTATCCCGATTTCCTCGACATCCAGCTCAAGTCGTTCCAAGACTTCCTGCAGCTCGACACCCCGCCCGAGGATCGCAAGAAGGAGGGCCTTTTCAAGGTTTTCGCCGAGAATTTCCCCATTGCCGACACTCGTAACAACTATGTGTTGGAGTTTCTCGACTACTACGTTGATCCTCCCCGTTATTCCATCGAGGAGTGTCTGCTTCGTGGTTTGACCTTCAACGTGGCACTCAAGGCCAAGTTGAAACTCTACTGTACCGATCCTGATCATGAGGATTTCACCACCAAGGTTACCGATGTATATCTTGGTCAGATTCCTTATATGACACCCCAGGGCACCTTCGTCATCAACGGTGCCGAGCGCGTCGTGGTGAGCCAGTTGCATCGTTCGCCCGGTGTCTTCTTCGGTCAGAGTCTCCACAGCAACGGAACAAAACTCTATTCAGCCCGTATCATCCCGTTCAAGGGTTCGTGGATCGAGTTCGCAACCGACATCAACAATGTCATGTTTGCCTACATCGACCGCAAGAAGAAATTGCCCGTGACCACTCTGCTTCGTGCCATCGGTTACGAGAGCGACAAGGACATTCTTCAGATCTTCAACCTCGCCGAAACCGTTGAGGTGAACGAGCAGACCATGTTCGCGGCCAGAGGTCGCAAGCTGGCTGCACGTGTCCTCGAGTCATGGGTGGAGGATTTCGCCGACGAGGATACCGGCGAAGTCGTAACCATCGAGCGCAACAAGGTCATCGTCGAGCGCGAAGCCATTCTCGATGACGAGAACATCGAGAAGATTCTCGAAAGCGGCGCCGAGACGGTGCTCCTCCAGCGTGAGGATGCCAAGCTTGACGATTTCGCCATCATCTACAACTCGCTGCAGCGCGACCCCACAAACTCCGAGAAGGAGGCCGTCGTGTACATCTACCGCCAGCTCCGCAACGCCGAGCCCGCCGATGATACATCAGCACGCGAAGTGATTCAGAACCTCTTCTTCAGCGACAAGCGCTATGACCTCGGTGAGGTTGGCCGCTATCGTATCAACAAGAAGTTCGGTCTTTCGACCCCCATCGAGACCCGCGTTCTCACCCGTGAGGATATCATCTCCATCATCAAGTACCTCATCGAGCTCATCAACTCGAAGGCCGATGTCGATGATATTGACCACCTTTCCAATCGTCGCGTTCGCACCGTGGGCGAGCAGCTCTACAACCAGTTCGCCATTGGTTTGAACCGTATGAGCCGCACCATCCGCGAGCGTATGAACGTTCGTGACAACGAAGATTTCTCGCCCGTTGACCTCATCAACGCCAAGACCATCTCCAGCGTCATCAATTCGTATTTCGGCACCAATGCCCTGAGCCAGTTCATGGATCAGACAAACCCGCTTGCCGAGATCACCCACAAGCGCCGTATGTCGGCCCTTGGCCCTGGCGGTCTGTCGCGTGAGCGTGCCGGCTTCGAGGTGCGTGACGTACACTACACCCACTATGGTCGTCTCTGTCCTATCGAGTCGCCCGAAGGTCCTAACATCGGACTTATCTCCTCGATGTGCGTTTATGCCAAGGTGAATGACCTCGGTTTCATCGAGACCCCTTATCGCAAGGTCGAGAACGGTGTCGTCGATCTGAGTGACGAAGGCGTAGAATGGATGTCGGCCGAGGCCGAAGAGGGCAAATACATTGCTCAATCCACCGCGCGTATGGACAAGCACGGCAAGCTCCTCGACAAGGGCGTTATCGTGCGCGAGGGTGCCGACTTCCCCAAGGTGCTGCCCACCGAGGTAGCCCTCTGTGACGTGGCTCCCAACCAGATTGCATCCATCGCAGCCGCCCTTATCCCATTCCTCGAGCATGACGATGCCCACCGCGCACTCATGGGTTCCAACATGATGCGTCAGGCTGTGCCTCTGATGACTTGCGAAGCTCCAATCGTCGGTACCGGTATAGAGGAGCAGCTCATCCGCGACAGCCGCACTCAGATCATCGCCGAGGGCAATGGCAAGGTAATCTTCGTCGATGCTACTGTGATTCGTATTCGTTACGACCGTACGCCCGAGGAGGAGTTCTGCTCGTTCGATGAGCCCGTCAAGGAATACTTCCTGCCCAAGTGGCGCAAGACCAACCAATCGACCACCTACGACCTGCAGCCAGCCTGCGTCAAGGGTCAGCGTGTGAAGAAGGGTGAAATCCTTACCAAAGGCTATTCCACCGAGCGCGGCGAGTTGGCCATCGGCAAGAACCTCAAGGTGGCATACATGCCTTGGAAGGGATACAACTACGAGGATGCCATCGTCCTTTCGGAGCGCATCGTTCGTGAGGATATCCTGACCTCAGTGCATGTGGATGAATATACGCTTGAGGTACGCGAGACCAAGCGCGGTCTTGAGGAACTCACCAGCGATATTCCCAATGTCAGCGAGGATGCAACCAAGGATCTCGACGAGCGCGGCATCGTACGTGTCGGCGCCATGATCGAGCCCGGTGATATCATGATCGGCAAGATCACCCCCAAGGGCGAGTCTGACCCGACTCCTGAAGAGAAGTTGCTTCGCGCCATCTTCGGCGACAAGGCAGGAGATGTCAAGGACGCTTCGCTCAAGGCCAATCCTTCGCTCCACGGCGTTGTCATCGACACCGCTCTTTACAGCCGCGCCAGCAAGGACCGCAATGTCAGGAAGGCTGAGAAGGCCATGATGCCCCTGCTCGAACAGGAGTATCAGGACCAGCAGGATGCCCTCTTGAAGCTCCTCGTCGAAAAGCTTCTCAAACTGACCGAAGGCAAGGAGTCGCAGGGTGTCAAGGACTTCATGAACATCGACATCGTTGCCAAGGGACAGCCCTTCACCGCAGAAATACTCAACAACATCGACTATCGTTCGGTAACCCTCCAGAATTGGACCGAAGACGAGCATGCCAACGAGCTCATCAAGGCCACTGTCATGAACTACCTCCGCAAGAGCAAGGACATCAACGCCAAGCTCCAGCGCCGCAAGTACGACATGAGCATTGGCGACGAACTGCCCACAGGCATCATCAAGCTTGCCAAGGTCTATATCGCCAAGAAGCGCAAGATCGGCGTGGGCGATAAGATGGCTGGTCGTCACGGAAACAAGGGTATCGTTTCGAAGGTCGTGCGCGACGAGGATATGCCGTTCACAGCTGACGGTCGTCCGGTAGATATCGTGCTCAACCCGCTTGGCGTGCCTTCCCGTATGAACCTCGGCCAGATTTTCGAGGCCGTACTCGGATGGGCAGGATATCAGCTAGGCGAGCACTTCGCCACCCCGATTTTCGACGGTGCAAGCCTCGACGAACTCAACGCCTGGACCGACAAGGCCGGTCTTCCACGCTATGGCAAGACGCAGCTCTATGATGGTGGCACGGGTGAACCATTCGACCAGGAGGCTACCGTAGGTGTCACCTACATGCTCAAGCTTGGTCACATGGTTGAGGACAAGATGCATGCACGTTCCATTGGCCCATACTCACTCATCACCCAGCAACCTCTTGGTGGTAAGGCACAGTTCGGTGGCCAGCGTTTCGGCGAGATGGAAGTTTGGGCGCTCGAAGCTTTCGGCGCTGCTCATACTCTCCAGGAGATTCTCACCGTCAAGTCGGACGATGTCACGGGCCGCAGCAAGACCTACGAGGCCATTGTCAAGGGTGACAATATGCCGACACCAGGACTCCCAGAGTCTCTCAACGTGCTCCTCCACGAGCTCAAGGGTCTCTGCTTAAGCATCAAGATTGAATAATTCATAATAGTCAAATACAATATGGCTTTTAGAAAAGAAAACAACACCAAGAAGACCAACTTCACGCAGATCAGCATCGGCCTGGCCTCGCCTGAAGAGATTCTTGACAACTCATACGGTGAGGTGCTCAAGCCCGAGACCATCAACTATCGTACCTACAAGCCTGAGCGTGACGGCCTGTTCTGCGAGCGCATCTTCGGTCCTGTCAAGGACTACGAATGCCACTGCGGCAAGTACAAGCGCATCCGCTACAAGGGTTGTGTCTGCGAGCGTTGCGGTGTGGAGGTTACCGAGAAGAAGGTGCGTCGCGAGCGTTGCGGTCACATCAATCTTGTGGTTCCTGTGGCTCATATCTGGTATTTCCGTTCCCTCCCCAACAAGATCGGTTATCTCTTGGGCATTCCAACCAAGAAGCTGGATTCCGTCATCTACTACGAGCGTTACATCATCCTTCAGCCTGGACCGCTTGAGAAGGGCAGGGAGGGCTACCACAAGCTCGATACGCTCTCTGAGGACGAATACCTTGAGGCCATCGAAAGGGTAGGTGTCAAGAACCAGGCTCTTCCCGATGACGATCCGAACAAGTTCATCGCCAAGATGGGTGCCGAGGCTATCCTCGAACTCCTTCAGCAGGTCGATCTCGATGCTCTGTCGTATGAGCTTCGTGACCGTGCGAACAACGAGGGTTCCGTACAGCGCAAGACCGAGGCCTTGAAGCGTCTGCAGGTTGTCGAGCAGTTCCGTTCATCCAAGGAGCGCAACAAGCCCGAGTGGATGATTATCAAGATTCTGCCCGTCATTCCACCCGAATTGCGTCCTCTCGTTCCGCTCGATGGTGGTCGTTTCGCCACCTCCGATGTCAACGATCTTTATCGTCGCGTCATCATTCGCAACAATCGTCTGAAGCGACTCATGGAGATCAAGGCTCCCGAAGTCATCCTTCGCAACGAGAAGCGTATGCTTCAGGAGGCCGTCGATTCGCTGTTCGACAACTCCCGCAAGTCCAGCGCCGTCAAGTCGGAGTCCAATCGTCCGTTGAAGTCGCTCTCCGATTCGCTCAAGGGTAAGCAGGGCCGCTTCCGTCAGAACCTCCTCGGTAAGCGTGTCGATTATTCGTCACGTTCCGTAATCGTCGTTGGTCCTGAGCTGAAGATGAACGAGTGCGGTCTGCCAAAGCTTATGGCTGCCGAACTTTACAAGCCTTTCATCATCCGCAAACTCATCGAGCGCGGCATCGTCAAGACCGTCAAGTCGGCCAAGAAGATTGTCGATAAGCGCGATCCTGTCGTATTTGACATCCTTGAGCTTGTCATGAAGGGCCATCCCGTACTGCTCAACCGTGCTCCTACGCTTCATCGTCTCGGCATCCAGGCTTTCCAGCCGCGTATGATCGAGGGTAAGGCTATCCAGCTTCACCCGCTCGCTTGTACCGCATTCAATGCCGACTTCGACGGCGACCAGATGGCTGTCCATCTCCCATTGGGCAACGCAGCCATCCTTGAGGCTCAGATTCTCATGCTCGGTTCGCACAACATTCTCAACCCTGCCAATGGTGCTCCTATCACCGTGCCTTCGCAGGATATGGTGCTCGGTCTGTACTATATCACCAAGATTCGTGATAACGATAAGGGTGAGGGCCTGACCTTCTATGGTCCCGAAGAGGCTATGATTGCCATGAACGAAGGTCGTTGCTCGATGCAGGCACGCATCAAGTGCGTCGTCGATGATGTCGATGAGGAGAACGGTCGCAAGCCCATCAAGCGCATGGTAGAGACTTCCTGTGGTCGTCTTATCTTCAACGAGAAGGTGCCTGCCAAGGTCGGCTTCGTCAATGAAATCATCACCAAGAAGTCGCTCCGTGGTGTCATCACCAATGTCATCAAGTACTGCGGTATCCCTCGCACTTCCGAGTTCCTCGACGATGTCAAGAACCTCGGTTATTACGAGTCGTTCCGTGCAGGCCTTTCGTTCAACCTTGGTGATGTGCTCGTTCCGGCCGAAAAGGCTGCCATCATTAGTGATGCGCAGAAGGAGATCGAGCAGATTATGGAAACCTATAACGGCGGTTGGATTACCAATACCGAGCGTTACAACAAGGTCATCGACGTCTGGTCGGCCACCAATACCAAGCTCACCAAGACCCTGATGAAGCAGTTCACCGAGGCCGAGCGTGGTTTCAACGCCATCTATATGATGATGGATTCGGGTGCCCGTGGTTCGAAGGATCAGATTGCACAGCTTTCGGGTATGCGTGGTCTTATGGCCAAGCCCCAGAAGGCCGGTGCCGAGGGTGCTCAGATTATCGAGAACCCGATTATCGCCAACTTCAAGGAAGGCATGTCGGCACTCGAATACTTCATTTCCACCCACGGTGCTCGTAAGGGTCTGGCCGATACCGCCCTCAAGACGGCCGATGCCGGTTACCTTACCCGTCGTCTTGTTGACGTCGCCCACGACGTCATCATTCGCGAGGAGGACTGCGGTACGCTTCGCGGTCTCATTTGCACCGAGCTCAAGAACAACGATGAGGTGATTGCTACCCTCAAGGAGCGTATCCTCGGACGTGTGTCCGTTCACGATATCATCCACCCCATCACGGGCGAGCTGATTATCGCTGCGGGCGAAGAGATTACCGAGCGCATTGCTGACGAGATCCAGGACAGCCCCATCAAGCGTGTCGAGATCCGTTCAGTACTCACCTGCGAATCGAAGCATGGTGTATGCGCCAAGTGCTATGGCCGCAACCTTTCGACCAACCGCATGGTGCAGAAGGGCGAGGCTGTCGGTGTCATCGCTGCACAGTCCATCGGTGAGCCTGGTACCCAGCTTACCCTCCGTACCTTCCACGCTGGTGGTATCGCCGGTAGCGTTGTCGCAGTCAGCAACCTCAAGGCTGGTTATGACGGTAACCTCATCATCGACGAACTTCGTACCATCGACGCTCCACAGCTCGATGGAAAGACCGAGAAGGTGGTTGTCAGCCGTATGACCGAAATGCGCATCGAGGACCCCAACACTGGCATGACGCTTCAGCAGGCTGCCATCGGTTATGGTTCAACGCTCTTCCTCCAGAGCGGTGCGAAGGTGAAGAAGGGTGATATCATCGCCGAATGGGACCCATTCAATGCCGTTATCGTCAACGAGCATCCTGGTACCATCCGTTACCAGAACGTTATCGAAGGCGTGACCTACAAGATTGAGGAAGATGCCACCACGGGTCTTGAGGACAAGATCGTCATCGAGTCGAAGGACCGTTCAATTGCTCCTGTTGTCCAAATCATCGACAAGGAAAGTGCTAATGAAAGAGTGCTGGCTTCTTACACCCTGCCATTGGGTGCCCACATCATGGTCAATGACAATGAGGTGGTTCAGCCTGGCAAGATTATCGTAAAGATCAACCGCACTTCCAACAAGGCATCCGACATCACCGGTGGTCTGCCTCGTGTTACCGAGCTCTTCGAGGCTCGCAACCCATCCAATCCTGCCATCGTCACCGAGATTGATGGTGAGGTAAAGATTGGTCGCATCAAGCGTGGTACTCAGGAGATCGAAATCGTCGGCAAGTATGGCGACATTCGCAAGTACAACATCCCGCTCAATCGTCAGCTGCTCGTTCAGGAGCGCGACTATGTGCGTGCCGGTAATCCTCTTTGCGATGGCGCTATCACCCCGAATGATATCCTCCACATCCTCGGCCCAACAGCCGTACAGGAGTATATCGTTAACCAGGTGCAGGACGTTTACCGTCTGCAGGGCGTGTCGATCAACGACAAGCACTTCGAGGTCATTGTACGTCAGATGATGCGCAAGGTCAATGTGCGTTCGTCAGGCGATACCAACTTCCTTGAGAACCAGGTGGTCGATAAGCTCGAATTTGCTGCCGAAAACGATCGTATCTGGGGCATGAAGGTCATCACCAAGTCGGGTGACTCCACCGAACTCAAGCCGGGCATGATTGTCTCTCCACGTCGTTTGCGCGACGAGAACTCCATGCTCAAGCGTCGCGAGAAGAAACTTGTCGATGCACGCGATGCACAGCCTGCCACATGTGAGCAGATGCTGCAGGGCATCACCCGTGCAGCCCTCGGTACCCAGAGCTTCATGTCGGCCGCATCCTTCCAGGAGACGACCAAGGTGCTCAACGAGGCAGCCATCCTCGGCAAGGTCGATACCTTGCAGGGTATGAAGGAGAACGTCATCTGCGGTCACCTCATCCCAGCCGGTACCGGTCAGCGCGAGTTCGACAACCTCGTAGTTGGCAATCGCGATGACTTCAGCCGTGTCTTCAACGCTCCGCGCAAGTCCCTCGAGTTCTAAACAAACTCCATTCATAAAAGCAAGGGCCGCAATCCGTACTGAGGATTGCGGCCCTTGATTATAATGGAGACCCGCACAGGGGGAGATCCGAGCAGCTCAGAGTTCTTCAGCCACCGCCAGTTCGACACCATGCCAGAGGAGAATATTATTACCTCAAATTGTAATGTCGCCATTTCTTATAGTAAATATTTGCCATTTCTTAAAGTTTTAGTATATTTGCAGCGTCCATTTAGTTAGAAACGAAAACTAAGACGAGTTATAACAAGTAAAAGGAGGTGAAAATGACAGACAACCTCGGCCCAATGGCCTGGTTGTTTCTGCCGGAAAATGAGCAGGTCCAATACCTGCAAAAAATTGCACTTCGTGCAGAAAATCCATCCGGCTCTAAGGTTACATTGGGATGAGCATTATTTTTTGCGTAAGCAATTTTCTGCTGCCATTCATAATTATTCAATAACGGCATACAGAAATGAAAAGGGCCGCAATCTAAACTGAGGATTGCGGCCCTTGAATATGTAATAGTGAATTCAGATTGTGCGACTTATTTGAATGGATTGACTATGTAGTAACTGGATGTGATATTGTTGGTATCAGGGTCTTCAATCCATCCGTTCTTCGTCTTATCAGCTGCCCACTGCTCGAACAATGGATAAACATCGTAGATACAAGTTTGTTCGCTTGGCCAGTCCCAACCCTTGGGCAACAATAGCATCTGCGGAGCTGTGGCGGTGGTCACATAGTTCGGGAAGGTGATCTCGGAGGCATCTTTATCGCCCTCGTTGGTGACCACGATCTTGATGTCTTCGAGTACGGCATTGATATCGGCATATACTTCTTCTCCAGTATCCACTGGAATCGAATCAGTGGTCAGAGTGACGGATATACCTTTCGGCCCAACATTGATAGGAGTACTGGTGGAAGCTCCCGAGCTCAGCAGACCGTGTATTTCGCCAAGGTCCTGCTCGCCAAGATAGATGTGGGCAGGCAGTGTGCCGCCGGCGGCCAATGGACGTAAGTACACATTGGTTGAGAATGAGACAGTCGATGAGCTCTGGTTCCCCTCGGTCGTTGTGGTTGTTGTGGTCGTAGTATGGAGACCCACTTCAAAGACGAGGTCGTTGAAGTCGTAGTCGTAGGTGCCGCCAAGGTCTTCGCAAGCCACAATCCAAGTGTTCTCCTCTTCGGTGGTGAGCTCAACAGGAGGCTCAACGGGAGCAGAGATAAGGAAGAGCATATCGTTCTCGTCCTTATCGACGTCATCCTCGAAACCAAGCACCATGTTGCCCTTGTAGCTGTAGAACACAGCAGCCACTTCACCTTCGTTGGGGCGCTCTTGGGACGGATCCCACTCGCCTTGTGCGTTCTCCGCTGCCCACCATTTCTTGTCATTGAGAATGGTCTTGTTGCCCTGGGCATCTTCCATGATTTCCTGGTCGTTGTTCATGTCCTTGATGGAGTAGAACAGACCAGTACCCTTGTTGTTCTGGTAAGAACCGCCATCTGTGGCCTTGGTGAGTAGGAAGAATGCCACATGCAGACCTGCAGGGAACTCGTAGCTGCCGGCTTGCTTGTAGTCGTCACCGAAATATACCATGTGATAGGTAGTGCCCTGCAGATAATGGCCTGCATGGGCTTCTTGACCTGAATCAACCCATTGCGGCATGGACATGCCTTGTGGAGTGTGTGCATTGGCACCGCTCTGGTCATTGTAGCATTGAAGATTGGGTTTGCCAGTCTCAGTTTGGACATCTTCGGGATAGGTGTCGTTCATGAGGACATAGCGTGGCGCGTTGATGCGTGCCTGCCTCTTCTCGGCATCGGTCATACCTTCGGTCTCGTTCCAGTAGAAGTAACCGAGCATGTTGTGATAGATAGAGCCATAGAAAACGTAGGTGTAGGTCATGGGGCCAGCTTCTTTGAGCACCAGTTCTACATTGAAGTCGAGTACGTCTTCCCACTTGGTTCTGTTATCTTCTTGCTCGTGGAAAATAGGATCTGGATGTGAAGAGCTGACGAGCGGAAGCAGATCCTCGAATTTAACTTGAGTATCACTGTCTATCGACTTATACACATCATTGAGATAATAGAAGTCGCCAGCCCACTTCACAGTGACGTTTTCAGTTGTCGGTTTATAGTAAGCAGGATAAACATAAGTACCAGGAGCTATGTAATAGCCATCAACATCCAAAGAGTATCGTTTAACCTTATAATAAGCCGGAGTACCCCAGTAAGACAGTGAAACGCCACTACCTGTAACTTCATAGCAACGATAACTCTTACTAATTATGTCTGCTAATTCGTACATATTATAGTTTGATGTAGAGCCATTATATGTAACCGAATATTTTCCATTATCCCCATTGTTGTAGCTTTCACCTGGGATAGTTGTAATATAATATACATTGTCATTTGTTGGTAAGGCATCAACATTTTGCCCTGTCCAACTGCCTTGCTGTGCAGAATACTCATATTCCGTCTGCTTATTTGGATTACTATCGTACTCCGGCTTCCAATTAGTCTGGTCATCAGAATATACGGTTTTCGTTGTGGCCTCATACAAGCGGAAGGTAGATCCAGCATTAATTATTTCACCAACCTCGTGCATGTTCATCTGAGATGTTGCTCCATTGCGAGTAACCGAATAAAGACCATCAGCGCCTTCCGAATAATCCTGTCCTTCAATCGCAGCAATATAATAGATATCGTCATTTGTGGGCAAAGAGGTAACGAAATTTCCTGTGCCAATTGCTCCATTGGCAGCTATGAATTGGAAAGTAGCCACACCCTGCTGAATCTTGGTTCCCAAGTCAATCTGATCTCCCAAAGTGGTTTGGCAATTGTCGGCTGTGCTGGCGCGCGTTCCCTCCTTTGCAGTATTTACCTCACCATCCACGATGGGGTAGTAGGCATTGATGACAGAGAGGCCGAGTGCAGAGGTCTTGCGGGCAAGGATACGCACGTGTGTTTCACCCTTGATGGCATCGAAACTCAGCGTGGCGGAGTTTTCGACGATAGCCTTGGTCAAGAGATAACCTTCCTTCTCGGAAAAGATCTTCACCTCGTAGGTGCCTTCTGGAGCGTGAGAAAGGTCGATGTTTGCTGTCACGCGGGTGGCCATCGACCAATCATGGTGGGGATCAACAGGGCCGAAAGTCTTTTCGAACTCACGATTGTAGGTGACGTTCTTGATTTCCGGTTCGGTGAATGGCTCGTAATCCTGGCAAGAGGAAACGAGAACAATGCTGCCCGCCAAAAGCAGGCATGTCTTGATGTGGGTAACTGAAAATGACATTTGTTTATTATAAAGATAATTGGATGTTTCGCTTATATACTTTAGCTCAGAATAATGCAGTGTTCATGTGGAAATGTGCAAAAATGAAGCTGTATAGAATAGAAACGATGTGTTTAGTGGCGCAAAGATATAAAAAATCCTTTTCAAAACCGCCATTTTTTTCATCCAATTGGCTGTTTTCCCCCATTTAATTATTCTTTATCAGATAATGCAACACAAGCATAGCAAAAAAACGACTTCAAATCGCGTCGGTCCAATTCTCGAATGTAAAATGGACGCATCCGATTGTGTCAGTCCAATTCACTAACGTAAAATGGACGCGTCCGATCGTGACGGTCCAATTCACTAACGTAAAATGGACGCGTCCGATTGCGTCGGTCCAATTCACTAACGTAAAATGGACGCGTCCGATCGTGACGGTCCAATTCACTAACGTAAAATGGACGCGTCCGATCGTGACGGTCCAATTCACTAACGTAAAATGGACGCGTCCGATCGTATCGGTCCAATTCACTAACGTAAAATGGACGCATCCGATTGTATCGGTCCAATTCACTAACGTAAAATGGACGCTTCCAATTGTGACGGTCCAATTCTCTAACGTAAATTGGACGCATCCGATTGTGACGGTCCAATTCACTAACGTAAATTGGACGCATCCGACAAAAGAAAAGCGAGGGGCGCAATCCTCAACGATTGCCCCCTCGCGGGTATAAGAAAGAAATTGATCAAAAATCTATTTAGTTGGCTATCTTGGTCACGCTGGCACTCGTAATATTGGGTGTGCCGTTGAAGTCCCAATCGGTATATTGAATGGTAAACTTATACTCTCCAGTGGTATTGTCGCGGCAGGAAGCCAGGTTTGCTGCACTAATCGTGTAGGTGACATCGCCATCTGCACTATTATGTGATGTAAAGTCACCGGCAATGACAGTTCCATTGGGGCTCAATACACGGAAGAAATTCCTAGCAGTTCCAGCCCAGTCATAACCTTCGTAGTGGAATGTTATCGAAGCACCATTGTTCCATCCGTTCAAGTCGGCGTAAGTCGAGAGTACGCGGTGGTAGATGAAATAATAGGTCGCTCCATCTTCTGTTATATCAGCATGCCAAGAGGGTTCGCCCACTGTAAGCGGCATAGTTGGGGTTCTATCGACAACCACAGTGATTCGCTCGACGCTGGCATGATACCCATTGCCGGCTACTGCCGTGACGATAATCTGGCAGTTTCCTTCGCCCACCGCGTGGACTGTGGGTATGCCATTGTCCATAGTCACAGTTGCCACGGTAGCATCGGTCGATGAGTACGAGAAGTTTGCACCTGTTGTGGAGGTAGCTGTGATTGGCATAGTTTGTCCAATCTCATCGAAGGTCATGGAGATGGGGCTGACGGTAAGGTTGTGTCGCTTTTCGGGGCTTGTTGCACCAATAATTTCGATTTCAACTGCCGTGACGTTTAATGGACGGTCTTCATCCTGCAGCAGCCACATGCCTCCCGACTGGACGGCCAAGTTAAACCTCTTGGCACTGAATGTGTAGTAGGTCGTATGCTGGAGGTCGTCACCGAATTTGTCATAAACAAGCAAATTGCCATTGGCATCATCAAAGTAGATGTTCGCAGGCTTGCTGGCAAAATGAACGATGACAGTAGCCTTAGACTCTTCGCTGACAAGCAATTCCTGAATACCTGCAAGGCTGATGAAGACACCATTGTTGTAGGTATATGTATCGGTCTCGTCTTCCGGGTTAATATAAATGAATTGTCCTCCATGGAATGGAACGGATACGCCTTCGATGAGTGTCGGGTCGACAGCTTCCTGCGGATTGTCTGGTTTCAGGTCGCCTCGGTCGGTGACGTTTTCTGCAACTTGCGTGTCAAGAATCCAGCTGGTCTTCGTGATGTCTGATACCCAATCGCTGAAACCAGTGTAGGCATCGGTGATGTGAACCTCCTCCTGAGGCCATTCGAAGAATTTCGGCAAGAGCATCATCTGTGGAGCCGTGGGAGTATCCTTGCTGGTGTTGATTGTGCCGCTTGTGACAATCTTGGTGGCATCCTTGTCATCATATTTACAATGGAGGCGGATAAAGCCTTCGGCAAAGAGCTGCGAAAGGTGGGTGGCATATTGTCCTTGTCCGTTACCCACATTCCATACATAACCCATTGAGATTTGCTCGCCAATTGTCTGGACACCTTCGATATTCTGGAAATTGGCCCCAGCATTGATAATGGCGTGTTCCAAAGGATTGTTGTTCCAACCTGTTTCCTGCATCAAAGTGTGGATTTCTCCCTTGGTTGCTGATGATTCGCCAAAATAAATGTCGGTTTCGTATGCACCTCCGGCTGCCATTGGCGTGACATAGAGCCATGTGGTTTTTGCTTCGGAAGATATGACTTCCCAGTGTGCAGCAATCTTTTGTGTTCCCCAAGGTGTCTCGACTTCTTGTTCTTGAACCCATTTGTAAGTCCTGTCATCCTCCTCCTTGTAGGTAAGGTCGAGGACAACATCATTGAAGTCAAAATCGTATTTTGTGAGGTCTTCGCAGACAAGGAGCGCATTTTCGGTGATGAAGTTGTTGTCTTTGATATTCGTGTTATCAAGGCCACGGGCAATAAATACCAGGTCATTGAGGTCGGCGTCACTATAGTTCATCCAGTCCTCAAAGCATAGGTATTGGCTGGGATCCCAAACCCTCGTACCATTTCCTTCAAGATCAAGGCCATTGATATTGAAGGTGGCAGTATAGCTCATCCTATGGGCAGGATCAGCTTCAATCGGGCCGTCAATCTTGTTGTTCAGCTTCCACTCGGAGTATCGTTGTCCGGAGCCATCCAAATTCCTGATCCAGAATCCATATTCCGAAATATTGTCGGGAATATCGATTTGGATGGGGTGGGATACCAGGTACTGGTCAACGATATGCTCAGAACTCCACTGGTTTTCGGGCGTAAAAACTTCGGCAATACTGAATACTCCATCCAACGAAGTTCTAACTGCGACATCTCCGTTTCCGTCTTGGTAGTTATATACCGTCTCCAATTCGATGCGCTTCTTATGAGTGCCTGTGATTATGGGCAACTCCTTGATGTAGTACATGTGCTCATCCTTGCCCATGATGGTCTTGGTGATTTCGTTTCCCTGATCATCATATTCTTCCTCATCGACGTACCAGTAGATACCGATCTCGTCGTTGGCAGAAGTGGTCCAATGCATAGGACACAATTTAATTCTATGGGCGGTGGTGAGGAAGTCCTGCGTTACTTGTCCAAGGTTGGAGTTTTCGTAAGTGTTGCTGGGGATGTCTAACTCAGGCAGGAACAGTCTGTAATTCCGATGCTGAGAGGGAGAGATGTGAAGGGTGTCATCCACACCATAACCATCTATAAAGGTAATAGTCGGCGATGGGTTCACGTCTGCACGTGTAACAGGACCGATGTGACGAGCAAGCTGACCGAAGAGGTCCCAATCCTGACGCGGATCGATCTCGCCGAACTGTTTTTCAAATTCATGGGTGTAGGCTTTGTCCTGCACCGTTTGTTCACTGAACGGCTCGTAGTCCTGGCAGGAGCTGACAAGAGCCAAGCTGCCTGCTGCGAGCAGGAGCGGCTTAAAAGGTAGGTAGTTATTTTTCATAAACTTTAATTAATTAAAAAAATGATGTCAGGTAATGGGTTTGGATTGATTAACCAGTATGGACGAAATTAGGAAAAACCAGGGAATGGTTTCCATAATTTAGAAATTCAGACGCAGAGAAGAATCTCGTATGTCGTGAGTGCCCATAAGACGATAATCGACGCAAAGATATGACGAATTTCTTAACAATCCATTAAGTTTGGCATGATAATCTGCAATTTTGTAATAAAATTGCTAATAGCCTGTATTATTGTAATCCATGGCTAACAAAATACGCTCTAAATGATTAAATTAAATAGCGATTTTTGACATTTTATTGTCCCTATAATAGACGACGATCCACCACTTTATGCATCGCAAAGAGGCCTCGCGTAGGCTTTCCGCAGGTGCTATCTGTAAAATGACGACATTCCAAATTGGGATGTCGATTAACTGTTCTTTTTCATCGGGAGAGGAAGAAGGAGATAAAACACAAGGGCCGCAATCCCGATGATTGCGGCCCTCGATATTAGTGGGGTGGAAAGCCTTACTGGGTGGCTTTCTTGGTTAAGGTTGCGCTTGTAATTGACGTTGGTGGAGTCCTGTACTCAATTGTCAACTTGCACTCTCCGTTCACCATGCAGGACTGCAGGTATGCATAACTGATTTCGTATGTGCGATCGCCTTCCCAAACAGTAATGTTTTCATCGTTGCCAGCGATAATGTTGCCAGCAGGATTCTTGATGTGGAAGATTTGAGGAGTCCAGTCGCCTTCGATCACTTGGAAGTGGAATGATAATACAGCGCCATTGGTCCAAGTGCTTAAATCATGCGTATTTGAAACTGTAATATTCTGTACGTGGTCATAAGTAGTATGCGTGCTTCCTCTTGGATACAGAAGATCTTCATCAGCTACGCCCCACTGCGGGTCGTATGTCCATTCAAGACCCTCAAAGTCAGGTGCAGCTACGGGATCACTCATTTGAAGTGTAAGGGTTGGAGTCTTGTCGACTACGACCTTGACTCTCGCTTGGCTTGCAGAGTAGCTATTGCTTGCTTGGGCAGTAACGATGATGTCGCAAGAGCCTACACCTTGAGCTCTGATTACACCATTTGCGTCAATGGTTGCAACATTGGCATTGGATGTCTGGTATGAGATGTTAGCATGTGTCTCAGAAGAGGCTGAGATTGTGATTGTTTGCCCAATCTCGTCCAACAATACCGACATCGGATCAACAACGAGCTTGTGACGCTTGTTCGGGTCGGTTGCGCCATAAAGTTTGATTTCAACCTTCGAGATTTCAAAATCAGCTTGATCGTCCTCTGGAATAATCCAAATGCCACCTGAGTTCAATGCTTGGTTGAACTTGCGTGGACTCAACGTGTAGGTTGTAGTACGCGCACCACCAGTGCCGAAATTATCATTTACGAGCAGGTTGCCATCTGCGTCATCTATATAGACATCATACTTCTTTACGTAATGTACAATGATATCTGCCTTCGACTGTTCATCGACCGTCAAGGACTCTATGCCCAGGAGGCTAACGAAATAAGCATTGTCGAAAATCCATGGCTCATCTGGGTCATCATAAATAAACTGTCCCTTTTGGATGGGCACCTCGATGGTTTCGATGAGGTTATGATTCTGCTGCTCTTCCGGATTATCTGGCTTCAAGTCGCCACGGTCGGTGATTGAGTCAGCAACCTGGGTGTCAAGGATCCAGCTGGTCTTGGTGATGTCGGAAACCCAGTCGTTGAAACCTCTATAGGCATTGCTAATGGGATACTCCTCACGTGGCCATTCGAAGTATTTGGGCAGGAGCATCATCTGGGGAGCAGCGGTAGTTGAATTCGGGTCGAGATTGATTTTCCCACTCGTGATAATCTTTTCAGCAGACTTGCCATTCGGATCTTCTCCTAAGCATTTCAACATGATGAACCCCTCTGCAAAGAGCTGCGAAAGGTGAGTGGCATATTTGCCTTCACCATTGCCAATTTTCCATTCGTAACCCATTGGCATAATATAAGGAATAGAATCAGATCTGTTGGAATATGTTGCACCGGCATTGATGATTTCATGACGCTTGGGGTTGCCGCCCCAACCCGTTTCTCCCATCAAGGAGTGGATTTCACCCTTGTTAAGGATGCCGATTATAAGTTCTGTCTCGTAAGCGCCACCTGCTGCCATAGGCTTTACAAAGAGCGTTTTGTCGGTCTCTTCAGTTTCCTTAAGCTCCCAGTGAGCGGCAATGCCATTTGCCTCATGAACCCACTCATATATTCTCTTTTCTTCTTCCTTGAAGGTCAGGTCGAGAACGATATCGTTGAAGTCGAAGTCGTAGGATGAGAGGTCTTCACAGACAAGAAGCGCATTCTCATAGATAGTGTTATTATCCTTGATATTGGTGAAATCAAGTCCTTCGGCAATGAATACCAGGTCGTTGAGGTCGGCATCACCCCAGTTGATCCAATCTTCGAAGCAGAGGTACTGGTTCTGGTCATTCGGATACAGAGGATTGCCACTTTCGTCCACCAAACTGCTGAGGTTGAAGGTGGCCGTATAGCTCATGTGGTCGCCATTGTCTTCAATCGGGCCGCCTGGCTTACTGTTCAGGTTCCATTCGGAATACCTTTCGTCGAGACCGCTACCCAAGTTCTTAATCCAGAATCCGTATTCCGATATTTCGTTGGGAACCGTAATCTTATAACCATGTGAAATAAGGTATTGCCTTCTGATGCCTTGGTCTGCCATCTGTTGTTGAGTAAGGAATTGTTCTTTGACATCCAAAACTCCGTCAATATAATGAGATGCCTTATGACCATCATTATACTCAAACGCTATCTCAAGACGAGTCTTGTGGTTTTCGAGGATAGTGTATTCTTTGATGTAATACATCTTATCATCCTTGCCCATCAAGGTTTTTACACCTTCACCCTCTTCATCAACGTACCAATAGATGCCAATTGCATCGGTAGCCGAAGTCGTCCAGTGAACAGGGAAAAGCTCAATCTCGCGGGCAGATGTGAGGAAGTCCTGAGTCACTCGACCGAGGTTTGAGTTCGCGTAAGAATTATTGGGAATATTTATCTCAGGCAAGATTTTGGTATAGTTGCTGTGATCTGCCTGTTCAATCTCCATAGTCTTGTCGAATAGTACGACACTTGGTACCGCATCCTCCCCTGCACGCGTTGCCGGGCCGATATGGCGCGCCAACTGGCCGAAGAGATCCCAGTCCTGGTTGGGATCAATCTCGCCGAATTGTTTTACAAACTCATGGGTGTAGGCTCTGTCCTGCACATCCTGTTCATTGAACGGCTCATAGTCTTGGCAGGAGCTGACAAGAGCCAAGGCACCTACTAACAGCAGGCTCCTCCTTGAGAATAAATGTTTTTGCTTCATAAGTAATGATTTTATGTAATTAAGACAAATAGCAATTGTAAGTCGGCGCACATAATTGTAGTGTAAGGCTCGACAATAATGGTTGTTGGTTAGGTCAGCTTGGCTTCAAAGCTAAGGCAGATATTTGGTGCAAAATTGATTATTTTTTGGGAATTTTACTTTTTATTTCGTCCTAAAAGTTTAAAAAATCCTTAATTTTTTACAGAAATGCAAGAAATGATATCCGTGGTTGACAATAATTATGGTATTTGATGTGAATAATTAGCGTTTTGTTACGAAAAGATGTGCAATTCGTCCATTTGTACAGACTCTTCGGCTTCTTTTGTGTCAAGCGTTATCTTTATTTAAATGAGCCCTGCAACGACGGGGATAGTGGCAAGAGAGAGGATGGTGGTGAGG
The DNA here is from genome assembly GCA_017618715.1 of Bacteroidales bacterium. Lineage (GTDB taxonomy): Bacteria > Bacteroidota > Bacteroidia > Bacteroidales > UBA3663 > Liminaster. The sequence continues at coordinate 26,636 of JAFZTS010000042.1, read as the reverse complement.
AACGTGCCTTGAGCCATCACCGTCTCATCGACACCGTATTTGAGACAGAAGATTGTGCCGAACGAAGCGACGGGCATAGCGATGATGAGGGTGTTGATGCGGACGATGGAAGGATCGAAGACGAACGCAGCCGCAGGAATAAGGAGAACGATGAGTTGGAATATGCCGAAGACAAGCAGGGGCATAACGAGCAGGCGGCAGAAACTGGTAATCCAGACGTGCGGCCCTCCGGCCATGTGTTTGGCTGGGATTTGAGAGATACTGTAACCGATGATGAGCAGCGAAGCGGGTACGGTGATGTTGCCGACCATCGTGATGGGCTGGGCGATGATGTGTGGAGCGCGCCATGCCGTGGCCACAACGATGATGCTAAGGTAAGTGCCAATCATGGCGGGTGTGACGAGACGACTGAGGAGCGAGCCGCTCACGTCTCGACCTGCTATGAAGCGTGCTCCCCATACGAAAACGGCGATTGTGTTGGGCACATTGAGGATGGCAGCGTAGAAGACGGCCTCTGGGCCGAAAACCGATGCTACAACGGGATAGCCGATGAAACCGACATTACCGAACGTGAGCATAAAGCTATGCAGCCCACGTTCAGGGTCTTGGCAGCCCCACACACGGGGCAGATAGGCACTGACGGGCAACAATATGGCGTAGGTGACTGTGCCGACGATAAGCAGAGGAATAATAAGACGGCGGTCGGGCATTGCTTCACCCATCGTACTGGCCAGCACAAGGCAGGGACAGGTGAGATTGACGATGAGTCCCGACAATCCTTTGCTCAGGGGTGCCGTCATGAGGTGAGTGCGTCCACATATATATCCCGCGATGACCACCATGAAGAGGATGGTCATCTGGGAGAGCAGAATGTTGATGTCCATTTAGTCTTTGAGGAACTTGTAGATTGTTGTGCTGCGGAAGGTCTCGCCTGGTCGAAGCAGGGTGGAGGGCCAGTGTGGCTGGTTGGGAGAGTCGGGGAAGTGCATCGTCTCGAAACAGATGGCATTGCGACGGTTATAGGGCTTGCCCTCCTTGCCTATCAGATTTCCCTTGTGCCCGTTGGCCGTGTAGATTTGCATAGCGGGTTCGGTGGTATAGACTTGCATAGTGAGACCTGTTTCATTGTCGTGGAGCCATGCCACTGGAGCGCGGAGCAATGCCTCGTCGTTGCATTTGTTGTTGCAGCATTCTCCACTGCAGGAATGTTGCTTATTGCGCAGATAGTTGTTAAGCTGATAACAATGGTCGTAACCGCCTGTAACGCCGAGCTGAAAGTTGTCGTCGTCAATGCGATAGCCAATGGATATGGGCTCATTGAAGTCGAACGGCGTGTCAGCTACAGCACCGAGCTTGCCATAGACGCGCTTGTTCTCGTCATAGAGAGCAATGCTGTCGCTGTCGATCCAAAGCGCTTCGTCGAGCACGTCACAGCCCAAATCACCCGAGAGGTTGAAGAACGAGTGATTGCAAGGATTCAAGACGGTAGGCTTACTGGTCGTGGCTAGATAGTCGATGCGCAGGGCATCGGGCAGCAACGTGTAAGTTACGTCGAGAGTGAGTTCGCCGGGGAAGCCGTTCTCGCCATCGGGCGAAATGTAGCGCATCGTCACGGTGGTGTCAGTCGAAGCGGTGATGTTCCAATAGCGTGCGCCGAAGTTGGGATTGCCACCATGACCGCAGTCGCCACTTCCTTGCTTCTGTAATTCGTAAGTGATTCCGTCGATTTCGAGATGGCCCTGGATGATGCGCCCGATGTATCGGCCCACAACGGCTCCGAAGTTCTGACGTGTCTCGACATAATCGCTTAGTTTGTCGTAGCCGAGGACAACGTCGATGCCGTATGGCTTAAGACTGACGATACGTGCGCCATAGTTGATGGCTGTCATCTCGATGCCGGTGGCCGGATGACGAAGGGTCACCGCGTGAATCTCGTCTTGGGCTGATAGATTTGTGGTGGCCCAGAAGAGACCGAGGATGCAGGGGAGAAAACGGAGTAAAGAAATAGATGTTTTCATATTGTTCTGTTTTTATTTTGCTTTAAAAGTCAGGTGAAAATGGCAGCGGCTCTGGCATCAATAGCCGAGCCAGGCTGCCGGAAAATGAGCAGGTCCAATACCTGCAAAAAATTGCCCTACGGGCATAAAATAAAGCGGTCCGCTATTGGAGCGAGAGACGAGGCCATTTTCACAAGAATTCAAAGAAATAAACACTCATATTTGTTATATAGAAGCGACCACATAAAAGAATTGTTTTCTTCAGACTTAGAGAATTTCGGCGCCACTAACCTCCAGGATCTGACGAATCTTGGAGGCGAGCAGGTGGAGGTCCTTCTCGCGGAAGCTATGACAGATGTTGCTAATCTCAAAGTATGATGCTGCGCGGATCATCTTGACACTGCCGATGCTGTTGCTGGTCATTGCTGTGCCAACGATGTCGGTGCGCATCTCAAGGGGACCTGTCGGTATGCCGTTGATGTCAGCGAGGAGGAGACGTGTCGATTCTTCGTCGATGATATTACCATGCCATACGGCAGAGTTGAGCAGCACTTCGACATCTGGATCGGTCACTCCATATTGCGCCTGAAGTGCGCAGGATCCTTGAATCATGATGTCCTTGAACTCCTGATCCATTTCGGAAGGGATGGCAACGAGAGCTTCAGCGTTGGCAGGAATGGTGTCGGCCGACTCTCCACCTTCGAAGCGAACCAGATAGAGTGCGACATGCTGATGCACGATGCTTACCTGCAGCAGATTGGCCAAAACCTTGATACAGTTGGCGCGCTGCTTGACGATATCTGCGTTGGCATCACCGCCCATTCCCCCTCGCACGCGTACCTTATAATATATATAATCCTTGGGCGCACGTATTTCATGATAGGGGAGGTGAGCATGAAGTGTTATGGAGCCGTTGGTTTGATTCGCTATGTTCATTATCTTCAGTTTTATGTGGGCAAAGATAGGGTATATTTTGATAAAAAGCAAAAAAACGATGCCATATTATTGCATTTGATGAAATAAATTTGTATCTTTGCAACGTCAAACAGAAAAACTACCCCCTTTATGAAAACCATTACAAACGGAATCATCACCATTCAGGTGGCTGAACATGGCGCCGAATTGTCGTCGCTTGTATTGAATGCTACGGGTCGCGAGTATCTTTGGCAGGCCGACCCTGCTTTTTGGAAGCGTCATTCGCCCGTTCTTTTCCCCATCGTGGGCTCGGTATGGGACGGAGAATATCGTAGTGCAGGACCTGGTTCCGCATCTGATGCAGCGCCTCAGACCTATCATCTTGGTCAGCATGGTTTTGCTCGCGACATGGATTTCACCCTCCTCAGCGATACGCCCGACAGCGAGGGCAATCCCCAGCTGATGTTTGTGCTGGAGTCGGGAGAAGAAACCTTGAAAAAGTATCCTTACCCGTTCCGCCTTGAGATAGGTTATCGTCTGGTGGGTCGCGGTGTTGAGGTGATTTGGCGCGTCATCAATCCCGACAAGGCGAACGAGATGAAGTTCCAGATTGGCGCTCATCCTGCTTTCTATTGGCCTCTGCTAAGCGACGAAACCGTGGCGGCGGGTGTGATTCGTCAGAACGAAGTGTTGGCAAAGAGTACCGAGCGTGGTTTCTTCAAGCTCGGTACAGAGGCCACCACCCTGCAGAAGGGCATCATCACCGAGAAGGGATGCGTCGATCCTGCACAAAGTACGACCATCGAGACCGAGGCGGGCGGCTATCTGCCCATCAATACGTCGAGCTTTGACCGTGATGCCCTCATTTTCAAGAACGGGCAGGTTCCCGTTGTGACGTTGTGCGATGCCGACCGCAAACCTTACCTCACCCTCAAGAGCGAGGCTCCGCTCATGGGACTGTGGTCACCTCCAGGCAAGAATGCACCATTCGTCTGCATCGAGCCTTGGTATGGACGATGTGACCGTGTACATTATACTGGTACCTACGAAGAAAAGGATTGGATCCAGACACTCGCTCCATCTGCTACCTTTGAGGCTCGGTATCAGATTATCGTAGAATAAGTATTAAGTGCATAAACAAATCATTATGGAAGAGATTTTGAAGTTTGTGAAGGGCTGTCCGTGCTACTTCATTGCTACGTGCGAGGGAGACCAGCCTCGTGTGCGTCCGTTTGGGACATTTAATGAGTTCGAAGGTAAGCTGTATGTGCAGACGGGACATGTGAAGCCTGTAGCTCATCAGATTGCTGCGAATCCGAAGGTGGAGATCAGCGCATTTGATGGACAGGGTTCGTGGTGTCGCATTACTGCGGTGTTGGTGGAAGATCCTCGCATCGAGGCCAAGAAAGCAATGCTCGATGCCTATCCCCAGCTGCGTGCGATGTATGATGAGAAAGATGGTAACACGGCAGTGTATTATCTGACCAATGTTAAGGCATCGATCTGCTCATTTGTTGCTCCTGCCAAGACCTTTGAGTTTTAGTTTTGGAAGCAAATAGGGAAATTGAGGGCTGCACAGCGAAGGTTGTGCGGCCCTCTTTGTGTTCCATCGAGATGTTGTCAGGTTTGCAACGTTGAAAAGTATTTGCAATGTTGGAAAAGCAGCGTATCTTTGCAGCCTAAAAAGTGAAAAATGGAGGAAATGCCCCACGAAGTTAAGATAAATTAACAGGGATGTATCAATACTGGTAACACACCGACGTTAACTTTGCGGCATGAATTAAGCTACAAGAAACCTGACACATTACACGACAACAAGATGGAGCCAAGAGATAACCAAATGATGATGATGGAAGTGGCCGACACAGTGGCCTATCAACCCTTTAGCACAGGCGGAAAGATCGGGACGATGATTCCGATGGGTATGGCCAGTGCTGTGGAAAATGTGTTGACCCAGATTGAGCAGGAGAAAGGTCCGGTGGATCAGTGGGTACGACAGCAGTTGGGCTTCTACACCATTGACGAGATGCAGCGCGTATTGAGCGCCGAACAGATTGATGGCGTGGCGATGGCCATCTTCCAGATGGGCCGTGGTCGTGGTTTCATCCTCGGCGACATGACAGGCGTGGGCAAGGGGCGACAGCTGGCCGCCTTGATTGTGTGGTCGTTGCTGAAGGGCAGGAACCCTGTGTATGTGACCGAACGCTCGCTGCTCTTCTCCGACATGTACCGTGACCTGCACGACATCGGCTGCGGACACCTTCGTCCCTTCATCCTCAATGCCGATCGCGAAGCCACGGTCACCGACCAGCAGGGCAATGTGGTGTACGAACTGCCCACACGAAGCGAGATGGAGCACTTCCGCCTGCATGGCACGTTGCCCCCAGGCTACGATTTCCTGATGCTGACATACTCGCAACTGATGCGCCGTGAGAGCACCAATTGGAAGGTCGCTCGTGTGCGTAATTTCATAAAGGATACGTATCTGTTGATGGACGAATGTCACAATGCCAGTGGCGACATGAGCAATGTGGGACGTTTTTTCCGCGAAGCCGTGCAGCAGGCCCGAGGCGTGTGTTACGCGTCGGCCACCTATGCCAAATATCCCTCTTCCATGCCGCTCTATGCCCTCAAGACGGCCATCGGCGATGCCCACATCGGAGCCGAGCAACTCATCGACATTGTGGCTCATGGCGGCCCCATCCTGCAGGAGGAATTGGCCAAGGGCCTAACCGAATCGGGTTGCATGACACGTCGCGAACGCGACATGAGCGGTGTGGTGCGCGAATTGCGTATCACCACCGACGAAGATGCCGTGGCTCTCCGACGCCGACGCTACGATACTGTGATCGAAATCGTGCAGGATCTCTACGACTTCCAGGAGCGTTTCATCGAGCCCTATCTCAATACGATCGATGCCGAGGAGGTGTTGCGTCGAAAGTGTAATCTGGACGCATTTATTCCATTGACCGAGGACTCGGTCAATGTCTTCTATGAACGTTTTTCGAAGCGTATGATGCCCATCATCCAGCAGTTGCTGATGTCCACCAAGGCTGAGGATGCCGTGGAAGCTACCCTCGACGTGCTCCGCGAAGGGAAAAAACCCATCGTGCAAATCAATCATACGATGGAGGCCCAGCTCGAGAGTCTAGCCAATGTCGGTGAAGTACTGCCTTCCGACGAATTCGCCCTCGTGTTGCACAAGAGTCTGAGCGGCATGCTCCACTACAGTGTCACCGGTATGGGCGTTCGTCCCAGCGATGCTCGCAAGCATGAGCATGCTCCTCACTACAAGTGCGACGATGTGATCAGCATCCACGAGCTCAATGCCGCCTTCCCTGATGGTGAAGCAAAGGAAGCCTACGAAAGCATCCGTCGTCGCATTGACCGAACGCTGACCGGCCTGCCACTTAGTCCGATCGATTACTTCGTGCATCGCATCGAACAGGCAGGTTACAGCGTGGGTGTACTGACACAACGACGTCTCGGGTTGCGGCTCAACGACGAGGACAGCAGCGCAGTCTGCGTAAGGTGCAAGCCCAGCGACAAGAAGAAGTTGGCAGCCGACTTCAACAACGGGCGGCTCGATGTCCTGATCGGCAACCGCATGATGGGTACGGGCATCTCGCTCCACAACAGTCCCGAGTTCGATGACACACGTAAGCGCGTCGTCATCACCTGGGAGCTGCAGGACTGTGCCGACCGTCAGACGCAGTTCGACGGCCGTGCCGACCGCACCGGCCAGCTCGACCATTGCCACTACATCATCCTATCGTCGCCCATCCCCGCCGAACAACGCTTCCTGATGATGAATGAGCGTCGGCAGCGTTCGCTCAATGCCAATGTGACGGCCAACCAGAAAACCTATGCGCCCTACGAGAATATCCTCAACAAGTACGGTTCGCGCGTGGTCAAGGAGTACTTGCTCGACCGTCCCGAGATGGCAGCATTCATCCCCGACATGCCCGACATCAACGATGAGGAAACGCAGTCCGACCTGGTGCGCCTCTTCATGAACTCCTTGGCCTTGATGAATTGCCACGACCAGGAGGAGATGCTTCAAGAAGTATTGCAACGCTACCACGACCTGATGGACTACCTGAACGAGAACGGCGAGAACGAGCTTGTGGCCAAGGTGATGCCGCTTAGGGCTACCCTAGTGAACCGTCTGGTCTTTGCTCCAGGCAAAGACAAAGCGGAGGCCAGGAGCGTATTCGAACAGGATGCCTGGCTCGATGAACTGGAGGTGGATGTGCTTCGCAAACCCATGACGGCTGCCGAAATCGAACGCCTGCAAAAGACGTTGGTAGATATAATCACGGTGAAACGAAGGATTGACGAATCAAAGGACGAGAAGGTGAAGAACATCCTGATACGTTACAAACAACTGCGACTTGTGGCCGCACGGAAGCTTGCCGAACTGACACGCTACACCGACCCCGGTGAACAGGCGAAATACACTCCAAAGCGACTTGAGGCACTGAAGCGTCAAGCTTATGACATGGAGGGACAAAACAGGCAGATTATGAAGGTGGAGTCCGACATACGAGCCTTCAAGCGTGATCTCGCGATGTTCTTCCCAAGTCAGGTAGTGGGCATCCCGATGTATTTGTTCGAGGATGGTGTCATCGATAATAAAGGGATGATCGACTTCGTGTCGATAGGCATCTTTCTGGGCTATCGCATCGCCAACGGCAGACTGTCGCGCTCCAACATCAAGGCCGTCTTTGCCGTGAACGACGGACGACGAAAGCTCGAGATTCCCCTCACTGAACATGCCGTCCTCGACACCATCAGCCGTCAGTCACAGCTCAACATCTTCCGCAGCCGTGTGCATGGATTCACCCTCCAGAAATGGGACAGCATTCGCCCCAAACGGACGCGCGAGATAGCGTACGTCGTGACCGGCAACATCCTGCAGGGCATTGCTCGTGCCCAGCGCTTCGGCGAAAATATCTTCGACAAGAAGCAGCGGGCGCTGGCGCAAAGCAAGGGGCACGGACATCTGGTGACCTATTCCGACGACCAGGGTGGCATGCGACACGGTTATCTGATGCCACGCATCTTCCGTCCGAGAGATTTGTCTGCGATATAATTAACTTTTTTTGATGATTTGCGAATGAGTACAACGAAAATGACTTTGGCAAGCGCCTTCGAAACCATTTTGACGAAGGCCAGGGACAGCAAACTGAGTGAAGCAATGTTCCTTTCGGTGAAACGCGAGACATCCTTTATCAAGCGCAAGCTGAAGATTAGTCCTGTCGAATGTGTCATTTTGGCCATCATGCTCGATGGCGATGCGGTAGCGAGCCGCCGCGAGATTGCACATTATCTCGATTGTTCGGTCCTAAAGGTCATGACCTTGCACGACGACTTCGAACGTTTGCGCCAAAGGCGGATGATTTACCACACTCACGTCCATGACTATAATGGTACACGGCAGGGTTATCGTCTCTGCAAGGAGGTGGTCAAAGCAGTTACTTACGACGAACCCTTCCAGCCGCGCGACCCCGCCTCCTATACAGCTATCGAAGTGATGCGCGATATTCATGGCTGGTTGAACATGACCGATAACGACTCCGAATACTATTCCACCATGACCCTTGACGTCCGCGATTTGCTCAACTCCACCCAGCATCTCGAGTTGTCGAAGCAGCTGATGGCGTTGCCTCTTTCAACAGCAGAGCAGGTGTTGTTCCTCATCGCAGCAGCGCGCCTCATCTTCCATCACGAAACCGAGATTTCGTCGTCGATGTATGAAGATATCCTTGAGGAATCGTACGAGACCTACGATATCTGCAACGGCATCAACAATGGTACGGGCGATTTGGCCAAGCTTGGTCTGCTGGAGAACGCCATGAACGACGGCATGGCCGAGCCCGACAGCTTCCAGCTCACCGAACATGCCATCAAGACGGTGCTCAAGGAGTTCCACATCAATCTTGCTACGCGCAAGGCTGTCACGCCTGACAACGTGATACTGCCCGAGAAACTGACGCGAAAGGAGCTCTTCTACAATGCCGAGGAGCAGCGTCAGGTGGAACGACTGATGGACCTGTTGAGCCCGAAGACATTCAACGATGTACAGCAGCGCCTGAAGGACAACGATATGCGCACAGGTTTCTGCGTACTGCTCCACGGAGGGCCGGGTAGTGGCAAGACGGAACTTGTCAATCAAATCAGTATCGCTACTGGACGCGCGGTACTGGTGGCACAAGTCTCTCAACTCATCTCCAAATGGGTGGGCGACTACGAGAAGCACGTCACAGAGCTCTTCGACCAATATGAGGCCTTGGCTGCCAAAAGTGCGCTTTGCCCCATCCTGCTCTTCAACGAGTGCGATGCCATTTTGGGCAAACGTAATGAACAGGGCGATGGCGATGCTGTAGGGAAGATGTACCACAGCGTGCAGAACATCCTGCTCGAACGGATGGAGAAGCTCAACGGCATCATGATTTGTACGAGCAATATGCCCGGAGCCCTCGACAAGGCTTTTGAGCGCCGATTCCTCTTCAGCATCGAGTTCCACAAGCCGCAGAAGGAGACCAAGGCGAAGATTTGGCGGTCGATGTTGCCCGAAATCGACGAGAAAACCGCCCTGGCGCTTGCATCACAATATGACTTCAGCGGTGGCCAGATTGAGAATGTGGTGCGTCGCCAACGCGTGGAATACGTTCTCTATGGTCATGACATCAGCTTCGATTCGCTTAACCGAATCTGCAAGGAGGAAGGTTACGACAAGAAGACACGCGGCATTGGATTCTGCGCATAAATAGAGAGCTTGCCCTGTAAAAAACTTGGTTTCGGTCATGGTTTTACAGGGCAAGACGGTTTCTCACCACCGCGAAAATGAAGCCTGCCACGATTCCTAATGAGCTCATGATCTCTGTTAGCAAAAATTAACATTTATCTTCGAAAAAAATCTCGATTTTATTTGCACATCTCGTAGGAATTCCATATCTTTGCAGCCGCGAATTGTTACGATGATGGTTTGATTTAAGATGTTTGAGAAGATGGAAGCTCTAAAGAAGTTATTTTTAGAAGCATTGACCACTCGTTTCGGAAGTGAGGAGTGGATCAAATTTGTGACGCTCGAACAGATTGCCGATGCTATGGTCAATGGTATCGACATCATGAAACTCAGGGAAGCACTGACCAAGAAGGTCGACAGGCGTCCCTTCACGCTCTCGATGATACGAAGGGAGGAGATGGTTAATCACAACTCTGTGGCGGGTTATTGGGAGATTTGTGCTGTGCGTGGTGACGAACAGGTCGTCATCCCATTTACTAACAGGTATTCGAAGGTGCTTTACACCTTCTTCATGTTGCATCCTGGACAAGAGTTTACGCTCGCGAGTCTTCAGAAGTACCACGGTGAGTTCAGGCGTATCGCGCTCGCCTTATTTTACGACTCAGAGAAAACTCACACCAAAGCTACAATCCTTGATGCTGAAAAGATTGCCACCACAATGTGCAGTCGCTTCGGATTATCGGAAAAGGAGGGAAGCAACAATGAGCGTTCGGTGGCCCTTTCCAGGGCAAAGAGGTCCGTCCTCGACACTCTTGGCGAGGCGGCAGGCGATTACATCATTCAGAGGACTTCAGACAAGGAGAAGCGTGTGCTGCGTCTTGCACCCAATCTCGTACGTATTCCTGAAGCATTCCGTGAAATCGTTGAAGGTTGGCAAGGGGGTCTTGTGGCGTAATGTCATGGGGCCCCCTTGCCTCGTTTGCAAGGGTGGGGAACAACTAACGAAAGCAGCTCGGCTCACGTCGGGCTGCTTTCTTCAACGCAACAATCTACTAAAAATCCTCTTACGTCTTGATCTTATGGAAGTGGATGAGGATGATGTGGATGCGTTTCGAAGTGGAAACCATAATCATCAAATATCATTACTGGAGCGTGGCTGCGTACAATCACGACGGGTGCCTTGCGCTCCACAACAACAACTTCTCTTTCGGGTGCGACCTCGATGGGTGCAGTATCTTCCTCGATGGGATCGTAAGCTGCATCAATGGGATCGCCATTCTTATCGACAACGACCGTGCGCTCAACAACCACTGGACGGGTAGCAGCCTTGGTGATGGCATGATCGACAACTGCGCCGATGGCTGCACCGAGGATGAACGAACCGATGCTGCCATGATAGTAGGGAGCAGGTCCATAGTGAACATATCCGTGGTGAGGGCCGCCATAGTGGCCTCCGTAGTAGCCGTGGTGACGAGGCTGTGCAAAGACGGTTCCTGCAGCGCAGGCTACTATCAGTACGAGGGTGGTTAGAATCTTCTTCATTGTCTTATTTCGTTTTTGAGGTTAATAATCTTGTTCTTTTGCCTCTATGACGCAGCACCCTCCAGATGGTTTATCTCCCATTCCTCATTTTTAGCATTTCTTGACTACAATACTAAACTTTCCTAACGGTTTAAACCTTTGTGAATACACAAAAAACTCCCACCTTTTTGGCGGGAGTTTCTGTTATAACTTAACTAAATGGATTAGGCTGATAGGGGAAAGCTTGTCATGTGAAGGGGACATTCAGGTAGAAGTCGCCAGCTTTTGCATTAAAAGAGGAATTACCGAACTGCCATTCGCCGGTCTCGACAGTCAGGTATCTGACATAATCGGGGGTGTAGCGATAAATGTATCGGTTGTTGGTACGAGACATTTCAAGTTTTCCGACTCTCTGTGTTGGTGTTTTGCCTAACTTTGAAAAAATGAATCCCGTGGCTAAGCCAAGAGGAACCCATCCTATTCGATTTTCCATGTTACTTTAATTTAATATAGTGTCCGTTACTGACTGGTACTGAACGGACGGTAATCAGGTTTGTTAATCATGTATTATGCGGTGCAAATATAAGAATTTTTCTCTATGAATCCAAATAATTTGGTCTGTTTTTAACAAATTTATCCGAAAAATGTTTGCATCGAACGGAAATTTATGTTATATTTGCACTCGAATAACCAATATTAAGCGTTGCAGCACATGAAAAAGTGGCTCATCACATTGTTCATTCTTTTAATCACGACTACTATGGAAGGCAAGATCAGACGTCCGGCTGTGGCTGGACAATTCTACGCAGGCAGTCAGAAACAACTGCTTGCTGATGTCAAAAGTTGTTTCGAAAATTGCAAGGACATACGGCCGATGCCGCGTGTGCAGGCTGTTATCGTGCCTCATGCGGGATATGTATTCTCGGGAGCGACTGCAGCCTCGGCATTCAGCTGCATCGATCCTGCCGCTCAGTATGAACACATCTTCCTGTTGGGTCCCAGTCATCATGTCTATCTCGACAAGGCTTCGGTAGGGGCGGAGTACGACGCTTACAATACACCCTTGGGAAATGTGAAGGTGGATAAGGAGCTCGGACAGCAAATCATTTCGTCGAACACCGTCTTTACCTGCGATGAGCGTGCGCACAACAAGGAGCATTGTCTGGAAGTACAGCTTCCTTTGCTGCAAGGACATTTCAAGGAGATGCCTCCCATCGTACCCATCGTCATCGCGACGCAGAACTGGCAGAAACTGCAGGAGATTGCTGAAGCCCTGTTGCCTTACTTCAACGAGAAGAACCTCTTCGTGATCAGTAGCGACTTCTCGCACTATCCGTCGTACAAGGATGCTCAGAAGGTGGATGGTGCTACGGGCGATGCCATCAAGACGGGAAGCGTCCTGAAGTTTATCGAAGCGCTTGAGAAGAACGAAAGCTTGGGCATAAGGAATCTCGCCACCAGTGCCTGTGGAGAGGCGGCCATCGCTGTGCTCCTGATGATGTGCGAAGATAGCAAGGGGATACAGATACACCACATCCGCTACTGCAATTCGGGCGATTCGGATTATGGCGGACATGATCGCGTGGTGGGTTATCATTCATTCGCCTTTACAAGGGAGGAGAAGGGCGCACGCGTGCCAACAGTGCCTGCATTTGAGGAGAAAGCCTCCTCCCAGTCATCTTCAGAAGGAGAGGGGGACAAGCAGGGGATATCGGGGTTCCGGTTGTCGGATGACGACAAGGCCATGCTTAAGAAGATTGCCTATGAATCCATTCGCTTCTCTTTCTACGGCAAAACCTACAAGCCGGAGAATCTTTCGCCTACCTTGAAGATGAAATGTGGTGCCTTTGTGAGCCTGCATAAACAGGGAAGGTTGAGAGGTTGCATTGGACATTTTGGTGAAGATCATACGCTGGGCGAGATAGTTGCCCAAATGGCTAGAGCGGCTGCTTTTGAGGATCCGCGCTTCAACAGCGTACGCCAATCGGAGCTTGACGAACTCGACATCGAGATTTCCGTTCTGACGCCGATGCGGCGCATCAAGAGCCTTGACGAGTTCGTGCTCGGCAAGCATGGCATCTATATCCGCAAGGGCTGGCGTTCGGGCACCTATCTGCCGCAGGTTGCTGACGAGGTGAACTGGTCGAAGGAGGAATTTGTCTCGCACTGCGCTGCCGAGAAGGCCGGCATCGGTTGGGATGGGTGGAAGAATGCCGAGCTTTATGTGTATGAGGCGATCGTGTTCTGATTCTTCATCTAGGAGTTCTAGAGATTCTAGATAATCTAGATAATCTAGAGAACAAATAAAAATCATGCAAGAGTGTCGCTATTACAAGAAGCAGGATGATGGAAGGCTGAAATGCCTGCTTTGTCCTCATGGATGCACCATGGGGGAGGGGCAGCATGGGCTGTGTGGGAGCCGAAGGAACAAGGGAGGTGTGATGGTGAGTGATGTTTATGGCAAGCCTTGTTCGTTGGCCGATGATCCCATTGAGAAGAAACCGCTCAATCGGTTCCATCCTGGCACGCGATGCCTGTCGTTGGCTTGTACGGGCTGTAACTTCCGATGCCTGAATTGCCAGAACTATGAGATTTCGCAGGCTTTGCCTACGGAGGTTTCCCATTATTCGCTGAGCCCACAGCAGATGGTGGGGCTGGCCTTGCAACATCAAATTCCCGGCATAGCCTATACCTATACGGAGCCGTTGACTTGGATTGAATACGTGGCAGATATCGCTGCTCTCGCCCATGAACATGGGCTTTGGAACATCCTCGTCTCGGCGGGATATATCAACCAGGAGCCGATGCGAGACTTGGCTCCGCTCATCGATGCTGCGAATATCGACTTGAAGTCGTTTTCGGATGACATCTATCGGCGCGTGAGTGGAGGACATCTGCAGCCCGTGCTCGATACGCTGCAGATTCTGCATGAGGCAGGTACACATCTTGAGATCACCAATCTGCTGATTCCCGAAGTGAACGATGATATGGATATGATACGCCAGATGTGCCAGTGGCTCGTCGAACACGACATGCAGGATTGTCCGCTCCATTTCAGCCGTTTCTTCCCCCGATATAAGATGCGGGATAGCTATCCTACGCCGAAGGCCACGATGGTCAAGGCCCGCGATATTGCGCTTGACGCTGGGATCAAGTGGGTCTATCTCGGGAATATTTGATCTTTATCACGAATTATCGAATTCTTTTTTGTCACGAATTTGCGAATTAGAGATTTTTTAAAAGATGAAAAATGCAAAAAAATTTTTGTCTGGTCTCTCTCTAAGTCTAAAATTCTCTAATTCGTGATAAAGAGGTCTAGAATTCGGGATTACTTGAACTTGATTGATCCGTCCTGAATGACCATTCCGCTGTGGTCACTGTTGACTCTTTGACCCCATAGATTGTAGGAGGGAGAATTGGAATGGGTGTCGGGACGAACTATAGAGATGCCTTCCTCGTCGCTTGGCCACATCTTGAGTGCATAGATCAGCATGTCGCCTGTAGTAGCGATAATCTTTACGGTGCTGAGATGATTGGGATTCACCTCAGCCTCGACCATGTTTGAAGCCACATTCTTGCCTTTGGCGTCAGGGCCGACGACGGTCACGGCTTCACCTGTTTCTACATCGGTGACAGTGACTGTGAGGTTGGTGGCTGCTCCGCCCGTGCCGCTGTAGTAGAACTTTACGCGTTTACATGCCTGAAGGAAATAAGTCATGTTCTTCTCGGTGCCCACAACGTAGGAATAGCTTGAACCATCGCTGCCCGTAGGCACGAAGGGATAGACCCACGTGTCGGTCACCGGATCGATGAATGCTCGTATGCCACTGGCTGCATTCTTGGCTTGCACCTCGTTGGCCGAGGGGTTGTAGTATTTCATCCACTGGTCGTATCCGTCGCGTATCTGCACTTTGTTCTTGTTGCCCTTCACGCCCTCGGTGTCGAGGAAGATGCAGTCGGGCGAAAGCAGGAGCTGCCATTCGTAGCCTTCGGTTGCCACGGGTTTGTAATAAATGGTGTCGGCGGGAGCGGACTTGTAGAGACGTACGGCATTGAGCGTACTGTTTCCGTCGGTGAGAGGCGCATCGAGGGCGAAGGTTTGGTTGAAGTCGAGCATGTGGGTGACAAGCGAGAGGGCACCTGTCGCACTCTTGTATTCCAATCTGGCCATCGCACATTCCTTCAGGTAGTAGGTCATCGCCTCGACTGAGCGACTGATCCATGAGCAATACATGTCCTTGACCTGCGTTGAACCGTAGTCACCAACTGTGCCGAGGCTGTCGGTGAAGAGCACTGATGCAACGGGGAGGTATTCGCAGTCGTAACCTGGAGTCGATATGGGCGAATGGTACTGTCCACTTGGACGGCTGGTTTCTACGATGTCTGCATCGGTAGCCGTGAAGGTGATGTAATCGATGTGGGCACGACTTTCGTTGAGGCTACCATTGACATAACCTGCCACGAAGTCGATGCGGATGGGGTCGCCTTTACGGAGATAGACGGTGTGGCGCGTCTGACGTGTGCTGAACTTGTATTCTTGATCACTGGTGAGCCATGCGTCGATGAGTTTGTCGCCCACGGTGACACCGATGAGGTTGGGGCCGAGGGTCTGGTCGTAGGATGTGGTCGAGATGGCATAGGTGCCTTCTTCACCATCCCAGATGCCTATCAATGCACCGGGACCCTGATCGCCTACGGTGGCGGCATAGCTTGATGCACCACCCAGATTCTCGAAGAAGGCAATGCCCGAGCGATACATCAGCTCGGCCTCGTTCTTGCCTGGAAGCAATGTCTTGGTAGGGGTCGAGAACGACCAAACGTCGCCAGTCTGCTCCGTGTCATCGGCCTTCACGGCATCGACGCGCCAGTAGTAGGTCTTGCCCAACAGGAAGTCGTACTTCGTGCTTGTCAGTGCGGAGGTCTGGTCGATGAGTATAAGTGCGTCAGTTGATTCGCCAACATAAACCTTGTAGCTTGAGGCATCGAAGGCAGGACACCACGAGAGCTGCATATTGGTGCAGAAGGCAGAAGACGAAGATGGCCAGCGCAGCCACGGACTTGTATCGCCATCGGCGGGATAGGGCTTCGTTGGAACTTCGGCTGCTGTGGTGAACTGTGAGATGGGAGAAGAATGCTCGGTGCCATCGACGGTGACGATGACTTGCCAATAATAGGTCGTTAGGGGTTGGAGCACAATGTCTTCAGCCGCAGTCTCGACGAGGTTGTCGCGCTCGGTGCCGATGAGTACACGGGAGTTGGTCACGCCTTCGATGCTGCCCCAAGTGAGGTGGCGGGTGACAGGCACGTCGATTGCGCCATTGCCAGGGTTGAGAATGGGCTCGTATTCGATGCCATCCTTGGGTCCTACGCCATCGGGAGTGGTAGCGGGGACATCCTCGGTTTCGTTGAGGTCGAAACTATAATTATAATAGGTAAGAGGGCTGTAGCTGATGTCGGTGAACCGTTGGGAATAGTTGTTGCCGGGATTGCCTTTGGCGAAGTAGGAATTGCGGTCGGTGAGATAGCCGCAGTAGGGAAGAACGTCGGAGTATTGGTTGTTGAATGGGTGGTTGGCCGAGGCGGTGAAGTAGTTGTTCTCGGAAAGCACCTGTGCCTGCGAGTGGAAGCCGATGCAGTAGCTTGAGATGTCGGTCCAATAGCAGTTATAGACGTGGGCGCGACCGTAGCCGATTCGTGGATTGCGTTGCACGTTGTTAGCAAACCAGCAGTGGGCGTAGGTGACATGTTCGCGGCCATAGTCCTCGAAATGGCATGTGCCCGAATTGACAATCGACACCTTGTCGTGGTCATGCAACTTGGTCCAGCTGCAGGTCATATAGTCGGAGCCGAGGGTGAAGTCGAGCAGTCCGTCGTAGGAGTTGGAGAGGTCGCAGTGGTCGATCCAGATATGGTGACAACCACGCATGGCAATGCCGTCCTCGCGTCCCTTGGTGAGGGTGATGTTGCGGAAGATGACGTTGCTCTGGTTCTTCATGTCGATGCAGATGCCATTGAGTGCCTTGCCGGCACCAGCACCGATGATGGTCTTGTTGGAACCTACCGAGATGGGATCGTTGAGATCCTCCATACCGCCACCTGTGATGTCGGCATCGAGGATGATGACGTAGGGGGCGGGGCCTTGCACGTAACGTTCAAAGTCGGCACGCGTGCTGACACGCACCACGGGGCCTGTGCCTCCGCCGGTGATGCCGTCATTGCCTAAATCGGAATAGTTGACGAAGCCCACCGGGCCATTGCCAAGTTGTGCTACGGCCATTGCCGTGCTACAGATGAGGAGCGAAATGCTTGCGAAAAGAGTTTTCATGACAGTGTGCGTTTATGATAATAAATGGTTTGCTAAAGGGGTTTGCGCTGCAAATATAGGGAATAATCTGATACTGCGCAAATAAATTGGATGAAAAGTGTGTATTTTTTTTGTTTTTCGGAAAAATAGGAGATAATTTGGCGGATTCAAAAAAAGTTCATATATTTGCAGCGACCATTTCGACAAATCGAAAACAAAGACGAGATATAACAAGTAAAAGGAGGTGAAAATGGCAGCGGCACTGGCATCAATAGCCGTGCCAAGCTGCCGGAAAATTGCTGCCTTCAATAGGCAGCACAAAATTGCCCTACGGGCATAAAATATAAAGGGTCCAAGATGGGTAACATGCCATTTTTTGCCAAAATATATGATAACATTTGTAGATAATTTGAAACGTTCAATGAAAAGAATAACGATGCTTATAGCCATCTTGATGCTTGCCATGGGGATTCGGGCACAGGACTTTGTGGTGAAACGCGGGGAAACGATACACATCCAATGTGACACCACTCGAGCAGAACCAGTGGTGAAGACTGCATTAGAGATGCTGGCACATGATTTTGAAGCTGTGCTCGATGTGAAATTGGACGTCAGTTTCAAGCGGGACTGCACCCTTGAGCATTTTGAGGGCATCTATCTTGTAAATGATATTCTTGAGGGATGGGAGCGTTTCGAGATTGTTGGTACAAGAAACTCCTTGACCATACTCTCGTCGGATGCCCACGGTCTGGCTTATGGTTTGCTGGAGTTGTCGCGGATGATGGGAGTTTCGCCATGGGAATGGTGGGCAGATATTGCTCCGAGGGCACGGGAGGAACTTCGCATCGCCGAAGGCACGAAGATCGAGATGGCTCCCGATGTGCCTTTCCGTGGTATCTTCATCAACGACGAGGATTGGGGATTGATGCCGTGGAGCACGCAAACCTATGAACCGACAGACGTGCCGGGACGGATTGGACCAAAGACCTATGCCCGTGTCTTCGAACTGCTGTTGCGACTGCGTGCCAACACCATCTGGCCGGCTATGCACGAATGCACGGTGCCGTTCTTCCTTGTGCCCGGCAACCGCGAGATGGCTGCACGCTACGGCATCTACATGGGCGGCAGCCATTGTGAACCGATGGCTTGCAGTGCAGCAGGGGAGTGGAGCCGAAGAGGAAAGGGCGACTATGACTATGTGCACAATGCAGCAGAGGTCTATCGCTTCTGGGAGGATCGTGTCAGGGAGGTGAAGGATCAGGAGATACTCTACACTATCGGTATGCGCGGCGTACATGATGGCGCCATGCAGGGTGCAAAGACCGTCGAGGAACAGAAGGAAGTCTTGACCAAGGTCTTTGAGGACCAGCGCAAGTTGCTATCTCAATATGTCAACAAGGACGTGAGCCAGGTGCCGCAGGTGTTTATCCCCTACAAGGAGGTGCTCGATGTCTATAATGCGGGACTGGTGGTGCCTGACGACGTTTGCCTGATGTGGTGCGACGACAACTATGGATATATTCGTCATTTCCCGACAGAGACCGAAGCGGCACGTTTGGGCGGCAACGGTATCTATTATCACGTCTCGTATTGGGGGCGTCCGCACGATTATCTGTGGCTTGGAACCTTCAGTCCCGGTCTGCTTTACCAGCAGATGAGGCTGGCCTACGACAAGGGCATACGGAAGATATGGATCCTCAATGTGGGCGACATAAAGCCGGCAGAATACCAGACGGAACTTTTCATGGACATGGCTTGGGATATAGATAAGGTAAGCGAAATGGGCGTAAAGGCCCACGAAAGGCAGTTCTATGCCCGCGAATTTGGAGAAGCAGAGGCACAGAGGATACAGCCCGTGATGGAGGAGTCGTATCGGCTGGCATTCATTCGCAAACCAGAATTCATGGGAAATACACGAACGGAGGAAGCTGACAGACAGTATTGGAACACGGTACGCGACTTGCCGTGGAGTCGGAACTTCATCGATCAGCGTTTGGCAGACTATCGTGCGCTCTCGGACAAGGTCGAAGAAATCGACCAACAGATTCCTGCCAATCGCAAGGATGCCTTCTTCCAGCTCGTGAAGTATCCCGTTCAGGCAGCCGACCAGATGAACCGGAAGATCCTGTACGGACAGTATGCCCGTCAAGGCATGATGTCGTGGGAACAGAGCGATGCCGCCTACGACAGTATATTGCGCCTTACGCGCGTGTACGACGCGGGTATATATAATGAGGGAAAGTGGAGCAAGATGATGGACTACAATCCACGATCGCTGAGCGTCTTCAACCAAGTGTCGCGTTCGATGACTGATGCGCCCTTGGCTGAGGATATGGTTTGTCGGAAGAAATGGAACGGAACTGATGGCAAAGGCAATTATATCGCATGTGAAGGACTGGGATACGAAGGCCGTGCTATCCAACTGCGGCCTAACGAGACGGTGATCTTTGAGTTCGTGAGTGATGAGGAACTGGATTCGGTGACCGTTGAACTACACAAGTTGCCGACTCATCCGGTGGATGGAGAACATTTGTCGCTGGAAGTGGCTTTAGACAAACAGAAAGCAGCTACTATGGACTACCGAACACAGGGACGCAGCGAGGAGTGGAAGGAGAATGTCCTCACAAACCAGGCTATAAAGACGCATATTTTTGCCATCAAACGTGGGAAAAAGCATACTTTGACACTCAAAACACCGTACGAAGGCATCGTGGTGGATCAGATTTTCATACGATAATTGCTTACACATTATTTAAAAAGAGTCCTCTTCACTTTCATTTTTCAGGGAAGAGGGCTTTTCTTGTGTCCATTTTCCAATTTTGAACGTTTATTTTGCCAATCGAAACTATCATTTTTGCCCAAAATGGGGGTGGTTGAGCAACCGATTGCACGATTTTGGGTATTTTTTGATGGAGTGAATGAAAAACCCCGTACCTTTGCAGCGTCAAAAACAAAGAAACTACAAAAAACGACAAAAAAACAAAAGAAACTAAAAACTACTTTTATCGCGTTTATCATTTGCTTTTTATTTTTAACAATTAAAAAAACAATTTGAGGTATGAAAAATTTAATGATCTCAGTCGGAGCTACAATGGCAGTGTATCTGCTGCTAACTTGGCTGTTTTTAACAATTGTGTATTAATTTAATACAAATTGTATTGTTTTATTACTTATTATTGTTTAACTTATTTAAGGTATTAAAAAATTAATATGAAAAAGATGATTATCGCAGTCGCAGCCATCATGATGGCCGCTGCAAACATAAATGCTCAGGAGAAGGTTGAAACTGTAAACAACGCTACTCCTATATGTTACGACTTCAATGTCAATATGCGTTCTTTGTCGCGCTATCTTGACCTTTCCCAGGATCAGATTGATGTGATGGAGTATGCTTCAGAGAACTTCAGTAATTCGATCAAGCGTCTGGAGCGCACCAAGGAAGAGAAGCGTGGTGCTCGTATGCAGAAGGCTTTGAATATCAACCTTGCATATGCTCACAAGTTCCTCGACAACGCCCAGTATCGCAAGTACCTTGCTCTGATGAACAACTCTCTGAAGAACAAGGGTCTGGATACCTTGCTCAATGATGAGGATCTCGCCAGCAAGTAAAACCAACATGTCATTTTGAAACAAAAAACTTCTTAATCAGATAGATATTTTTCAAGAAGCGCCCCGATGTTCCGTTTGGAATGTCGGGGCGTGTTTTCGTTTTTAATAGCAGTATATCCAATTCGTGCCGCTTTTTATTCATGGAGATAGTTGTTTTTCGTATGAGTGAGTAGTTTTGAGGGTCATTTTTATCAAAGTTGCGGAAAAATTTGCATTTCTTGTAAACTTTTCCTATATTTGCATCGTTATTATAAAAAAATACCTATGAGAATACTTCATACCAGCGACCTGCATATCGGTAAACGCATCAATGGCTTTCCGATGCTTGAGGATCAGAGATACATCCTACGCCAGATAGTGAACATTGCTAACAGGGAGAAACCCGATGCGATAATCCTTGCGGGAGACATCTACGACAAGGCCATCCCTTCAGGCGAGGCTGTAGCACTCTTCGATGAGTTTCTGGTGAGCCTCACAAGACTGAATATCAGCATCTTCATCATCAGTGGCAACCATGATTCACAAGAGCGTATGGCCTTTGCTTCGCGCATCATGAAGGAGAGCGGTGTCTATGTCTCGCCGGTCTATGATGGCAAGATAACGCCTGTGATTCTGCGTGATGAACAAGGAGAGGTGGCATTCTATCTGTTGCCATTCATCAAGCCTTCGGTTGTCCAGCACTTTGTGCCTACAGTGGAGGATTTGACTTCGTATGATGCGGCAATGCGCTATGTCATTGGTCATTTGGATTTGTCGAGCGAGCGTCGCAATGTGCTTGTGGCACATCAACTGGTGACGGGTTCTGAACGTTCCGATTCGGAGGACATGGTAATCGGCGGACTGGATAATGTCGATGCTTCGGCCTTCGAAGGCTTTGACTATGTGGCTTTGGGGCATTTGCATCGTCCACAATGGTGCGGCCGGGAAACGCTACGATACAGTGGGTCGCCATTGAAATACTCCTTCTCGGAAGTCAGGGACAAAAAGTCGTTGTCACTGGTCGAGATAAGGGAAAAGGGACGTGTCGAGGTGCAAGAGATAGCTTTGATGCCGCAATATGATTGGCATGACCTTAGGGGCAGCTATGAAGAATTGACAAATCGAGCCTATTATGAGCATACACCCTATCAAGAAGATTACGTGCGCATCACTTTGACCGACGAAGATGATATCCCCGATGGAATGCGTAAACTGCAAACCATCTATCATCGGCTTATGGAGCTGAGATATGACAACCAACGCACTCGAGCCGGAATGGCGGCTGTAGGAGGAGCGACAGAAGCCGAGAAGAAGACTCCCATCGAGCTCTTCGATGAGCTTTTCGAGAAGCAAAACGGACAAGTGCTCAACGAAGAACAACGGGCGTATGTGGAGACAATGATCAAGAATGTTTGGAATAAAGACGCTTAACCCTATTGGACGATGAGACCATTGAAATTAAGAATGTCAGCTTTTGGCCCATACGCTTGCGAGGAGGTCATTGACTTTGAGCAGTTGGGCAGAGAAGGATTGTTCCTGATAACTGGAGACACCGGAGCCGGTAAGACAACGATCTTTGATGCCATCACCTTTGCATTGTTCGGCGAATCGAGTGGACAGGCACGTGAAAGCAGCATGTTCCGCTCGATGTATGCCGATGCCAGTACGCCGACGTGGGTGGAGTTGGAGTTTGAATATGCAAACAAGAGATACAAAGTGCATCGCAGCCCCACTCAGTTGCGACCTGCTCGCCGTGGGGATGGGCTGGTAGAAGAGAAAGGCAAGGTGTGGTTGCAAGTGAGCGATGAGGCTCCAATCGAGAACAACAAGGAGGTGGATCGTCTCCTGAAGGAGGTTCTGGGGGTAGATTTCAATCAATATTCACAGATTGCAATGATTGCACAGGGCGAGTTTCTCAAACTTCTCCTTGCCGACACCAAGGAGCGTCTGTCCATCTTCCGTGAAATATTCCGTACAGGCAACTATCTTGATTTGCAAAAACGACTGGCCGAAGAAGCCAAAACGATATATGCCGAAGTGGAGAACAAGCGAAGGAGTGTGCTCCAATATATCGATGGAGCTACGTGCGAGGAGGAGAATCCTGCCGCTCGCGAACTCGACATGGCCAAAGAGCAGGTTCGCAAGAACAGGATGACCACCAGTGAGGTGCGTGAAGTCATCGATAAGGTACAAAGGGAAGACCAAACAAGAAGTGAACGGCAGATTGCCGAGCAGGAGCGCCTTAAGACCGAGATCGAGGCTATCGGAAAACGCCTGGAGCAGTACTCCACATACTTGAAAAACAAGCAGAAGCACGAAGAACAGACGAAGGCAAAGGATGAGTTGGAGCAGACTACAAAGAAGGACTGCGAAAAGTCTGTGTCAGAAGCGAGTGCCAGACAGCCGGAAATAGATAAACTTGCAGAGGAAATCAGTAAGATCAATCTGCTCATGCCCAAGTTCGCACAACTCAATCAATACCGAAGTGAGATTCAGAAAGTGGGGAGAGACCTTGAAATACAGGCTGCTCTCCTTAATGATGAACAGAAGAAAAAGGAGAGACTTGAAGGGGACATCCAACGGAAAGAACAGGAACTGGCAGAGCTGAAGGATCCTGTCGCTGACATTGCACGTCTGGAGCTTGAACTCAGGGACGCTGAGCAGCTGCAAAAAGACCTGCGAAACCTGTCGTCACAAATAATTGACTTCAACAGCTTGAAGGCAAAACTTGAGAGATTGAGGCAGGATGTGAGGCAGAAGGAAGAACAGTATGTCATCGCGAATGCTAGATACAATGACATGCATGGCCTGTTCATTGCCGAACAGGCGGGCTACCTTGCCGAACAACTGAAGGAGGGGGAGCCTTGTCCAGTGTGCGGTTCCATACATCATCCCCAATTGGCTCAGAAAGCAGAAGGAGCGCCTTCGGAGGAGGCACTGAAACAGAAAGAGGAAGAGGTCAAGCAGCTTAGAATGAAGTCGGAAGATGCCTTGGCAAAATTCACGTTACAGCAAGGCGTCGTGAATAATTCCGAAGAAACTATCCGAAAGAAGATTGTCGAAAGGATTGGTGAAAGCGGGATTGATGATGCGCAAACACGCATAACCGCGAAACTGTTGGAGATAAAGCGTCTGCAGGACGACAAAACAAGCCAATTGGATGTCTTCAAAGCCCAACAAAATCGCAAACGTCAGCTTGAAAAAGAGTTGCCGAATGACAGATTGATGCTGAACGCCAGGCTTGAGAAGATAAGTTCCATACAGGTGTCATTGGCCCAGCTGCGAACGAGGAAAGAAAGCCTGCAGGATGCAGAAAAACGGCTGCAAGAGGAGCTGCCTTTCGGCACGGAAGCTGAAGCACGCAGTGTTCTGGGTGAACACCAGTCACAAAAAAGGAAATTGGAGCAGTCGATTGAAGATGCGAAGCAAGCTTTGAACAGATGCAATCAGCAAATTGCGGGTTTGGTCGGATCGATCGGCGAACTGGCGAAACTCATTGCAGAAGTTCCTTCGCTCGACGTCGAAAGCGAACAAAAGAGGCATGACGACCTTGTGCGGCTAAAAAAGGCCGTAGATGATATGCATCAGAAGACCATCATCGCGATGGACAACAACAGGCGGGTTCTGGAGAATATGGATCGGACGTCGGGTGACTTGGTGAAACTGGAAAAGGAATACCAGATGAAGAATCTCATAGCGCAGACTGCCGAAGGAAGGTTAAACGGCAAGGAGCGTATCAATCTGGAGACCTATGTGCTGATGTCGTACTTCGAACGTATCATCCAGCGTGCCAATACGCGACTGATGATCATGTCATCGAGTCAATATGAATTACGACGCAGCAAGACATCGAATGGTATGGCCCAGATAGGCCTGGGCCTTGACGTGTTGGACCATTATAACGGTTCGACACGCGATGTGAAGACCTTGTCGGGCGGAGAATCATTCATGGCGTCTTTGTCGTTGGCGTTGGGACTATCGGATGAAATACAATCGACGGTAGGAGGCATCCGACTCGATACGCTGTTTGTAGATGAGGGATTTGGCTCGCTCGATGACGAATCGCTGGCACAGGCACTCAAGGCGCTTTCGTCACTTACGGAAGGAAACCGATTGGTCGGCATCATTTCGCACGTGGCGGAACTCAAGAAAATCGATAGGCAGATAATAGTGACCAAGGATCATCAAACCTACAGTCACGTGCGCGTAGTGGTATAAATAGGGTTAATGGACATCGATGCCATCGAAGTAGATTTCGGAGATGGCCGTATCGGTGTATTTCGTACCGGGATAGACATCAAGGATGGTGAAACGTATCTTGATTGGCTCGGTGCCTGGTTGTGTCCCTTCGGCTCGCGACCATCCTATTTCCCCTACGTCAAAGCTTTGCTCGGCATAGATATCGTCGAGGTGCAGGGTGGTGAGCTTGCGCCCGTTGACGCTGACTTCCAGCTTCTTGACGCGAGCATTCTCTTCCCAGGCTTGTCGGGTGCGGATATATCCGTTGCAGACGATGATGGTAGTGATGCGCGGATTGCCTGGGGGAAATTGATATTCGATCCATTCGCCGATGCCTGATCCTTCCTTGCCTTCGACCCAAGCGGTTTCGTAGGAGAGGTCGGCAGCATTGAAGGCTTCGTAGGTGTACTTGCCTTGCTGAGGCAGTGACGACGAGCAGATGACCGTGTCGTATTGGCATCCGCAATAGAAACTGCAGCCTCCTCCGATGATGTCGAAGACATCGGCATGGGTGTCGTCGTATTCGAAGGCGTCAAATTCCTCTTGCGTAACCTTGCCGGCCTCATAGTCCTGGATAAGCTTCTCGTATTGGGCTGCCTTGTCCTTGAACGCCTGGATGGCCTGAGGCGAGAAGTCGAAGATTTCGCCCTTGGTGGGGAAGAGGTCCTTATCGATGGGTGTGGTGATAGCATCCTCTGCCCAAAGCATGGATGCACTGGCGAACAGGAGGAGCATGGTTGGAATTGTCTTTTTCATATCGGAAATTGTTCATGTTTCGTGCGCAAATATATGGCTTTTTTCGAATGTATGCAACTTTTGAACCGAAAAACTGCAATAAAATGATCCGAACTCAGTTTTTCGGCTCTTTTATGTCGTCTGTTCCGTCATTTTGATGAGGTAATGTGTTGGAAAAACAGCCAGCCGAAACATCGGGAAAAGTTGAGGAAATCGGGGTGGGAAAGCTTGGCTTTTAAACTCAATTATAACGAGTTAGCGCATCTGTAATTTGGGAATTTTGGCGATTTGACCCTCGAAAATTGCCATGTGGATGTGTCGAATGAGCGAAAAAGTGAAAAAGTTTTAAAGAAATTGATGCGCAATCCATTGTTGTTTAAAAAATATTTTATACCTTTGCACCCGCAAAATCGCACGCGAAGGCGAAGAGAGCCCGAGGTGAATGGATTTTGCATGAGAGTTAAACAAACAAATTATCGTCTAAAAGTAAAAACAAAATGCCTACTATTCAACAGTTAGTAAGAAAAGGTCGCGTAGTTCTGGAAGACAAGAGCAAGTCACCGGCCCTGGCATCATGCCCACAGCG
>JAFZTS010000041.1 GCA_017618715.1 Bacteroidales bacterium | reverse complement strand
TCGATAGGCTCTCCGTACGCAGGCTTGATAAGTTCGAGGTACCAAGCTGAGAAATCATCCCAGAAGAGTTTATAAACGAGCATCAACGCCTCGGACAAACGATACTTGCTAAAGAGGTCCTGAAGCTCAAATCCTACACTCTTGACTTTTGCATCGAACCATTCGCAAGCCTTAAGCGATGCTTCGGGCTGAGGAATGTCGGCAACAGTCCAACCTTGAACGAGACGGAACGAGTTCCAAATCTTGTTGTTGAAGTTACGACCCTGTTCGCAAAGCGATTCATCAAAGAGGATATCGTTGCCAGCAGGTGCCGACAACATCATACCCATACGCACGCCATCTGCACCGAAACGATCGATGAGATCAAGAGGATCGGGCGAGTTGCCCAATGACTTGGACATCTTACGTCCCAACTTATCACGAACAATGCCAGTGAAATAAACATGACGGAAAGGCATAGCACCCATGTACTCATAACCAGCCATAATCATACGGGCTACCCAGAAGAAGATAATATCGGGACCAGTTACAAGATCAGAAGTTGGATAATAGTACTGTATTTCCTTGTTATTGGGATCAAGAATGCCATTGAAGAGCGAGATAGGCCAAAGCCAGCTGGAGAACCATGTGTCAAGAGCTCCTTCGTCCTGAATAAGATCCTCAGCTTTCAGATTTTCATAGCCAGCAATCTTCTGGGCTTTTGCCAAAGCCTCTTCGCGTGTGGGAGCAACGACGTACTTCTTATCCTCATCCTTGACATTTTCCTGTCCAGGCAGGAAATAAGCAGGAATACGATGGCCCCACCACAGCTGACGACTGATACACCAATCCTTGATATTCTCGAGCCAGTTACGATAAGTAGATTTGTACTTGGCAGGATAGAACTGAATGTCATCATTCATCACTGGAGGAAGAGCGATATCGGCAAAATGCTGCATGCGAATGAACCACTGCAAAGAAAGACGTGGTTCGATAGGCACATTAGTACGTTCCGAATAGCCCACTTTGTTGTCATAATCCTCTTCTTTCTCAAGCAGTCCAGCCTTGGTCATATCGATGGTAATCTGTTTGCGGCAATCGAAACGATCCATGCCGACATACAGACCTGCGGCTTCGCTTAAGGTAGCATCGGGATTAAAGATGTCGATGGCCTCCAGATTATACTTCTGACCCAGTGCGTAGTCGTTGACATCGTGTGCGGGAGTAACCTTCAAGCAACCTGTACCAAATTCGATTTCCACATAGCGGTCCTCGATAATGGGGACAACGCGATTTACTATTGGAACGATGACACGCTTACCTTTGAGCCAAGTATTCTTCGGATCCTTAGGATTGATGCAGACAGCAACATCACCCATAATGGTTTCAGGACGAGTAGTAGCAACGACGGCATAACGGCGACCTTTCTCATCACGATGTATCACCTGACACTTAACAGTAGCGTCAAATGGCTTGTCATTGTTGCAAATAACAATAGCTCCTGGTTCCTCACCATCGGTGCTACCTGCAGGTTCATCTACATAATACTTCATGTAGAAGAGCTTTGAGTGCTCGTCGTGATAGATAACTTCTTCGTCGGAAAGGGCAGTCTGACGCTCGGGATCCCAATTCACCATACGCAAACCACGATAGATGAGACCTTTGTCGTACAGATCACAGAAGACCTTGATTACCGACTTGGAACGAAGGTCGTCCATAGTAAATGCAGTGCGATCCCAATCGCAGGAGCAACCCAGTTTGCGAAGCTGCTTAAGGATGATTCCGCCATGTTCATCGGTCCATGCCCAGGCATGCTTCAGGAATTCATCACGTGTAAGGTCAGATTTCTTAATGCCCTGTTCTGCAAGGCGTTTGATGACTTTGGCCTCGGTGGCGATACTTGCATGATCGGTGCCAGGTACCCAACAGGCATTCTTACCCTCCATACGTGCACGACGTACGAGGATATCCTGAATAGTTTCGTTAAGGACGTGGCCCATGTGCAACACACCAGTCACATTTGGAGGTGGAATAACCACAGTGTAGGCCTCACGGCCATCGGGCTTGCTGCTGAAAGCCTTGTTGTCAAGCCAATATTGATACCATTTGTCCTCTACTTCAGAGGGATTGTACTTTGATGCTAATTCCATTGTTAACAAATTTGCGGCGGGATGATGTGTCCCGCCGTATTAGATAGTTTTATTTTTCGCCTGCTTCGATACGTTTCTTCAATTCTTCGATTTCGGCTTTAAGTTCGTCCATCTTGCTATGCATAAGTGCTACAAGACCATTGCCACTCTTCGACTTGGCATTGAGGAAGCCAAGGTTGTTCTCGTAGGTCTTCAGGTCATTGATCAATCGCTCAAGCTTACGCTGAAGTGTATTCGAATCCTTGATGCTGGCCACGTGCTCTTTAATGTTCTCGAAGCGACGACGCTGGCCCTTCATGTCAAGCTTATCGAAGAAGAAATCGATCAGTTCCTTGGACTTAGCCTGGAGCTTGTCTTTCTCCTTGAATGGTACATGACCAATCTCTGCCCACTGATTCATCAAGTCGCGAACACCCTTGACAGTGGCGTTTTCGACATCATCCTTAAGATTGGTGAGCGCCATGATAATCTCTTGTTTACGCTCGAAGTTGGCACGTTCGGTAGCACGTTC
>JAFZTS010000004.1 GCA_017618715.1 Bacteroidales bacterium | reverse complement strand
TTTTCGGGGCATCGGGGAAGATCACCTGCTGTCCCTCTTGTACGTTATTGGCTCCGATGGTCACGATCTTGTCGCCCACGTTGAGGCCGCTGGTTACGATGAAGTCCTGACCGTTGCCGACATCCTGTGTCGTCACAGTGACTGCGGTGGCGGTATTGTCGGGCTGTACTTTATATACCAGCGATCTGTCCTGGAGGCGCACCACAGCTATCTGTGGGATAACCATCACGTCCTTTCGTTGGAACGGCAGAACGACAGTACCCTGAATGCCCGAGAAAAGGTGCCCATCAGGATTGGGGAACGATGCCTTGGCGCCAAGTGAACCTGTGGCGACATCTACCACGCCCGTCAAGCTGGTGATGCGGCCCTTGTGTGGATACTCCGTGCCGCTCTTCATCACGAATGTTACATCGGGTAAGGCAGCTATATGCTTTGCCTTGTCGTTCTGTGTCAAGCCAGACTGCACTTGTGCCTCGATAATTGCCTCAGTAACCGAGAACTCGGCATCCATTGTCGTATTACCGCTCAGCACGGTGAGGTGGGTTGCGGGTGACACCTGGTCGCCGGTACGCACGGAAATCTCACCGATCACACCCGTTACTGGAGCTGTGATGGTGCAGAAGCCAAGGTTTACACGAGCACGGCTCACCGATGCCTTCGCCTGACTCACCGAAGCCTGTGCCTGCAGGTAGTTGTTCTGCGAGTTATCAAGCATATAGCGACTCACGATGTTCTTCTCGAAGAGGTTCTTGTTCGACTCATATTCCATCTTGGCGCTGTTCTCCTTGGCAAGCGCAGCCTGCAGGTTTGCCTCAGCAGCTTCCAACTCAAGTCGTGCATTTCGTTGGTCGATCACGAAGAGTGTCGTTCCTTTTTTCACTTGCTGTCCCTCGCTGACGCAGATATTCATGAGCTGACCGCTCACCTGAGGAGTGATGGTCACATCGGACTGTCCTTTCAATCTGGCGCTGAACTTGATCGGCACCTCAATGTCGGACTTGTTCACTGTCATCGTCTCAAACGAGGAAGGAATCTCCTTGGGCATGTCAATCGAGCACGAGGTCAGACCACCAACCAACGAACCGAGCATCAAGGCCCATGTCATACATTTGTTTTTCATTTTCTTTTTTTATTGTTTAAATGGGTTTTGCTTGTATTTATCGTGCAAATTATGAAAAAAAAAATGATTTTTGCAAGAAAAACGCACAAATTCTTGAAAATGACCTATAAAAAGTGCCATAGACAGGCATTTCCTCTCATTTTTTTAAATTATAGTTATCATGTTTTGCAAAAAATCGTGTTTTTCAACTGTTTCAGTGTCCTATGGTAGAAGATTCATCTTTGATGAAATTATACGGAAATGCCCCGAAGGCCTTGGATCGGCTCTTCGGGGCATTGAAGAAAATAGTGGTGATGAATCACTTGCTCAGATAGCGTTCGGCATCGATGGCGGCATGACAGCCGCTGCCGGCAGCGGAAATGGCTTGACGATAGATGGGGTCGGCCACATCGCCTGCGGCAAAGACACCGGGGATGTTGGTCGAAGTGTAGGGATGATTCACCTTGATGTAGCCTTGTGCATCGACCTCTACGCCAGGATGGCGGGTTCCATCAGCATCGGTGCGGGGCAGGAAGACGTCGGTGTTGGGGTGATGTCCGATGGCGAGGAAGAAGCCGTCGATAGGGAGGTCGTAGAACGTCTCATGGTCGGTGCCCTTGCCCTTGACAAGGTGAGCGCCCTCGACGCCGTCTTCACCATAAAGACCCACGGTCTGCGTCTCCCAAAGGATTTCGATGTTGTCGCGTTCCTTCACCTTCTGTTGCATGGCCTCGCTGGCACGAAGCACATTTCGACGTACGATGAGATAAACCTTCCGTGCAAGGTTCGAGAGGTAATGTGCCTCTTCGCAGGCAGTATCGCCACCGCCGACAACGGCAACGACCTTCTTGCGATAGAAGAAGCCGTCGCATGTGGCACAGGCTGATACGCCCATGCCGGCATATTTCTCTTCGTCAGCCAGTCCGAGGTACTTTGCCGAAGCACCCGTCGCGATGATGATGGTCTGGGCATCGAGTTCAGTACCATCGTCGATGTACACATGATGGGGCTTGCTGCCGTCTTCGCAGAATTCCACCTTATTGACGATACCGAAACGGATGTCGGCACCCAGACGCTCTGCCTGGCGACGCATATCATCCATCATCTCTGGTCCCGTTGTACCTTCGGGATAGCCGGGGAAGTTATCAACTTCGGTGGTCTGTGTGAGTTGTCCACCACTGATGGGGCCTTCGTATAAGACGGGTTCAAGGCCGGAACGTGAAGCGTAGATGGCGGCAGTATAACCTGCGGGGCCGCTTCCGATAATCAAGCATTTGATCATATTCATGAAAGTTTTTTGTTGGTCATAATGTCGAGAACCATCTCGTCGGTCTCGTTCATGCCTTCGGCACCGATGCGGGTGAGGTTGTGGATGCAGCGATCCACGTCATCCTCGATGATGCCTTCGACGTTGGTCACATAGCGGTTTTGGATGGCCAACATGGCACTGAGTACTGCGGTCGAAACGCCTGACGAAACCTTCAGAGCACACGACGGCTTGGCGCCATCGCAGACCATGCCTGCCAGGTTGGCAATCATATTCTTGACCGAATAGGCCACCTGGTCGTACGTGCCACCCATCAAGTAGGTGATGCCGCAGCTCGAGCCGGTGGCAGCCACCACGCAGCCGCAGAGAGCCGACAGCTTGCCGAGGCTCTGCTTGATATAGATGGCCGTGAGGTGGCTCAGGATAAGTGCCCGCGTGATTTCCTCTTCGGTATTGTGGTTCTCTTGTCCAAAGACGACGACGGGCAAGGTGGCAGCAATGCCTTGGTTGCCGCTGCCCGAATTGCTCATTACGGGAATCATGGCACCTGCCATACGCGCATCGCAGGCCGAAGAGGTCTCCGACAGAATATGACTGAAGATTGACTCGCCCATGATGCCGCGTCCCAACGGTCGGCTCAGCGTCTTGCCCAGTTCGTGGCCATAGTTGCCCTTGAGGGCTTGGCGTGCTGCATTCACGTTAAGGCGACGTGCTTCGTTGATGAAGTCGAGTTCCTTGAGAGGGGAGGTGGTGGCAAACTCATAAACTTTGCGAAGCGTGAGCTCCACGTCACTGGCCTCGTCTTCGAGGACTTGCGCATGGGGAGTGTTGAGCAGAATATTCTCCTTGCCCTTGACTGTCTTAGAAACAAAGACAAAGTGGTTGTGATCGTGCTCGATGACGGCCTTCGCCTTGTCGCCATTTTCTGCTACGCAGACGGTTTCGATATAGAGCTTGTCTGGGCAGTTGTCCTTCTTGAGGCCGATGTTGATGCGTTTCTCATCTATGAAAAGTTGTCCTTTGGATACGGCTTCGGGAGTGACGTCACGCAACACTTCAAGCCCATATTCACTCCGTCCTATCAATGCACCCAGGGCGATGGCGATGGGCAGGCCTATCATTCCCGTACCGGGGATGCCGACGCCCATGGCATTTTTCAGGATATTACTGCTCATCAGTACGTCAATTTTCACTGGGCGTTGCCCCAATGTCTCGGCTGCCTTGGCTACGCAAAGCGAGACGGCCATGGGTTCGGTGCAACCGATGGCTGGCACCACTTCGCAGTTGATGAGTGCGATGATCCGTTGGCGTTCTTCTTTTTCTAACATAAGTGTTGATTACTGCTTGAAGTTCTTGAGTCCTGTCTTCAGGAAGTTGACGTAGGCATCGATGTCCTCGTCGTATGAATAAGAGCCGTTGAGCGGGTTGCCCTTTCCATCGAGCAGCACATAGAACGGTTGGGCATTGGCCCCGAACTTATAGCGCTGCAGGTAGCTCCACT
The DNA here is from genome assembly GCA_017618715.1 of Bacteroidales bacterium. Classification (GTDB taxonomy): domain Bacteria; phylum Bacteroidota; class Bacteroidia; order Bacteroidales; family UBA3663; genus Liminaster. Next base: position 57,936 of record JAFZTS010000004.1, on the reverse strand, counting down.
TGTCGCCGATGGTGCGCAGCTTCACATCCTTGCCGTTCTCTTGAACAATCTCCACTTCGGGCAGTGCAGCCTTGTCATCGACCATCAGCTCGATGAGGATGTAGTCGTTGTCGATGATGCTCTTCACCTGTGGGTCGGTCCACACGGCAGCCTCCATCTTGCGGCAGTTGACGCAACCATATCCGCTGAAATCGACAAGCACGGGTTTGCCAACTCGTTGAGCGGCCTCCATGCCTTCCTCGTAACTGTGGTAGGTGGTGATGGCGTCTTCGCCAAGCTTGAAGTCCTGGGTGGACATCGGTGGAGCAAAAGCCGAGATGGCCTTGCAGGGAGCACCCCACAGGCCGGGAACCATATACATCGAGAACGAGAAGCATACCAAAGCGAGCATCAGACGTGTTACCGAGACGCGGTCCGACGGGTCTGGATCGTCGTCATGGGGCAGACGAATCCATCCGAGCAGGTATGCGCCGCACAAGGCGAAGATGACAATCCAGAGGCAGAGGAAAGTCTCGCGATCCAGAATGCGCCAACCATAGGCAAGGTCGGCCACCGAGAGGAACTTCAGGGCTAGTGCCAGTTCGCAGAAGCCCAATACGACCTTCACCATATTGAGCCATCCTCCCGACGATGGCATCGACTTGAGCATCGAGGGGAACATGGCAAACAGCGTGAACGGTAGGCTCAGGGCAAGTGCGAAGCCGAACATGCCGATGGCAGGATAGAGCATCGAACCCGAAGTGGCAGCCTCGACGAGCAGTGTGCCGATGATGGGACCGGTGCAGCTGAACGAGACGAGGCAGAGCGTAAATGCCATGAAGAAGATCGAAAGCAGGCCCGTGGTGGCATCGGCTTTCGCATCGAGCTTGGTGGTCCACGACTCAGGCAACGTGAGCTCGAAGGCTCCGAAGAACGAGATGGCGAAGACTACCAACAGAAGGAAGAAGAGGATGTTGAACACCGCATTGGTGGCCAGACTGTTGAGAGCTGAGGCGCCGAAAATGACGGTGATGAGCAGTCCCAAACCTACGTAGATGACGATGATTGAGATGCCGTAGGTCACAGCGTCGCGGATGGACTGGCTGCGGTCCTTGGTGCGCTTCAGGAAGAAGCTCACGGTCATGGGTATCATGGGCCATACGCAGGGCGTGATAAGGGCAACAAGACCTGCGATGAAACCTGCGATGAGTATGTACCACCAGGAATGGGCACGACCCGAGCTGTCGCCTGCCGTGCCGCTGGAGAAAGCTTCGAGTTTGTCGATAACAGGAGTCCACAGTCCTTCGGCGCTTACGGCAACGGGTGCAGCATCGACAACGGCAGTTGTGTCTGTTCCCGCATCGATAGGCGTCTCAGCCACTGGCACAGCAGGTGTTTCTTCGGTCACGACAGGCTTTTCGTCTTTATCCTTTGCAGCTAATTCTGCCTCGCCGGTAATTGTAAATTCATAACGAGTGGGCGGCGTACACATGCCATCGTTACACGACATGAAAAAGACAAAACCCTCGACCTTGTATGGTGAACCGGTGATATTGAACCTCTGTTGGAAGGTGACGGTGTTCTCATAGAATGACAGATCCATATCGAAGGCCTGGTCGTGTGTCTTGATGAGTTTGCCGTTGGTGACCTTCGTGGGACCTTTTACCTTCAGGCCTTCGAGGGTTTCAAAGGTGAACTCGGTCTTCTGCGGACCGCCCTCGGGGATGTCCATCGCGTAGAGATGGAAGGTCGGGTCGATGTTGGCAGTAAAGGTTACGGTGAGCTCCTGGCCATTGACCTGGCTCTTGTGGTTCCACTTCACGGGGTCCACCATTTGTGCCACTGCCACCATGCAGATGGCCTGCAGCAGAAGGATTAACGAAAAGAATCGTTTCATTGTTTATGATGATATGAAATTTCTTTCTATGAAAAAGCAAACCGAAGGCTTACAAAAGTTTGTGCACTTGCAAGATGACTGAATGCAAATCATCGTTGAGGATGATGTGGTCGGCACGCAGTTCTTTTTCTTCTTGTGGCATTTGCGAGGCGATGCGGCTCAATACCTGTTCGCGTGGCGTGTTGTCGCGCTGCATGGCACGACGGATACGCAGTTCGATGGGAGCGCTGACCATCCATACCTCATCGGGATGGGAAAGCTGGTCAAAGCCAGATTCATAAAGGATGGCCGACTCGAAGAAATAGCGGTCGCAACGCTCGGCTTCAAACTGGGTTTTCAAGTCGCGCCATACAGCAGGATGCACGCATGCATTCATCTGAGCCAAGGCATCGGCACTGGCGAAGATACGTGAGGCCAAATAAGATCGGTTGAGCATCCAAGAGCCATCGGCTGTTGGAAGATAAGTATCGGCTCCAAATAGTTGGCAAAGCTCACTTCGAAGCCGTTCGTCATAAGTCATAACCCACTTGGCGCGCTCATCACAATCATAAACGGTAAAGCCCATGGTGCGCAGAAGCTGTGACACCACGGACTTGCCGGAGCCTATTCCGCCGGTTATTGCAATGAGTTTCGGGATCATCTCTTTTCGACGACATATTCGGCCGTCTTGGGTGTGATTTGCACATTGGTAACAATTTCCGGCGGTCCGATATATCGCACCGTGATGGGCAGTTTGCCCTGTCGGTCTTGTCCCTGTATGCTGTCGTAGTTGACAGCAACGAGGAAGTCTTCGGGTGTGATGTCGCGGTAATGCTCGAAATCAACCAAGCAGGTCAGGTCAACCGAATAGGGGAAGATGATGAGATGACGATTGCCCGGTTCATTAAGCACCTGCACCTCCACTTGTCCCATCGTCTTCTCGACAAATTGGGCCACAGGGATCATCACTTTCACTTTCGCGGGAGTAGCCTTCACGCCAATGGGCAGTTCGAGGGAGAGCACTTCCTCAAGGGTATCGGTCATGTTCTGCATGCCTTTGCTGACGGCATAAACCATCTTCATGGTGTCGAGCACGGCAGCTGGCGCATTGATGATGATCGAGTCGGGCTCGATGATGAATGGACGCATGCGGTGGTTAGGGGCAACATCGTAGGTACCGCTCACCTTTACGGGAAACTTTCGTCCCTCGGTTTGTGCAAAGCGTGCATCGATGAGCGTCGGTGAAATGGCTACGACGCGCGTGCTGCTCTCAAGACCTTCCATCAGCAGCGACTGCAATTCGGCCGCCGAAATACGGAAGTTGCCCTGCACGTCGGCATAACGTTCAAAATTAACGCCGAGGGAATCCAATCGGTTGTTAAGCTGGTAGTTCGACAGTCGCGAATTAGTGTCGGAGATGGTAACCTTGAGTTCCTGAGGCACGTGGGTGGTGAACACCCAGTCCTGGGGCTGGTCCTCGACGTAAAACTTCACAATGAAGTCCTTGGCCGACTCTTTGCGTGCGGTTTGGACAGTCCAGAAGAAGAAGGCTATGGCAACAAAAAGCAGAAAAGTCCCCACCTCACCCCGTCGCAGACGACGGATGAGGATGTTGACTTTTCGGAAGAACGTTGACGGATGTTTGTCCTTGTCGCTATGTCGCCTTGTCTGGGCCATGTTACTTCTGTTGTGTCGAAGTTACGTCATTGAGGTCCTTGAAGACGCACTCTTTGCTGACCATAACCGTCACCGTGTAGTCAGGCTTGAGGCTGATGATGAAGCTCTCGACTTGGGCAACACCCTTCTTGTCGGGCTGAGACATCTTTACACCCTCAATCTTGCCATAGAGGCCGCCGGTGGTGATTACATAGTCGCCCTTCTTCATGTTGTTGCGCTCTTCGCGCAGTCTCTTCTGCTGTTGCTGCTGCGGACGAATCATAAAGAAGTAGAACACTGCGATAATCAGCACGATGAAAATCAACGAGCTGTAAGGACTGCCGCCTCCTGCGGCCTGGAGTAGGATGGTGTTAAGCATAATTATTTGAATTATTTGTTTGTTTCTTTCATTTCTTGAAAATCACGCCGTCGGCGCGCCACTGCTTGACGATCTTGTCGATGACGCCATTGGCGAAGCTGGCCGATTTGGCCGAACTGTAGTGCTTCTCGAGTTCGAGATATTCGTTCATCGAAACGGCGACGGGGATGTCGGTAAAGTGACGAATCTCGGTCAGGGCGCACGACATGATCACCTTATCCATCATGGCGATGCGTTCGGCCTCCCAGTTGGGAGTGATGGCGTCGATGAGCTTCACGTTGTCGTAGAAGTCTTCGAGGGTGTGGTGGAAGAGTTCGAGGGCGAACGTCTCGTCTTCGGCGTTTTGGAAGAGCTTGCCGGCAGGAATCATCTCGTCGTCGGCTTTGAGGCGCTTGATTATGCGCGTCAAAGTGTTCAGGACGGTGGTCAGGTCGTCGTTCCAGTAGATATCACGCTCCTCGAGCACCTCGTCGAGCTTATCGCATTGCGGGATGATAGTGGTCAGAATCTCGAGCCAAAGCTCCTTGTCTTCGTTGAAGGTCGGTGTCTCACGCTGGGTCATATACTGTTCAAAGCTCTCGGTCTGCCCGATAGCCTCCAGTATGGAGCGGTAAAGCTCGGTGTCGAAATCGCTGGTGAGCCCTTCACGTTCGCAAAAATCTACAGCCTCGCTCTTCTCGGAAATCATCCGTGCCAGTTTGTTATCCACAAAGCGGGTGTTTGGATTCAAATCTTCCTCGGTGGGCAGGAATTTGCCCTTGGCAGCCAATATCTGCTTGCGCCGATAATCGGTAACCTTTACGATGAGGGCGAGCAGGTAATTATATAGCTTTTGGGTGGCTTCGAGTGACTCGCGCAGTTTCTCGTCGGCATAGAGGCGCTCCTGGCTTTGTACGCAGGCGTAAACGAGCTGCACGGTCTTGATACGTATAAGTAGTCTGTTGATCATTTTAGTTTATCCTTAAAAATCGGCGCAAAGATACATATTTTTTTCTATGTGGCCAAATAATGGTGCAAAAAAATAAAGAAATGGTACAATATATAAATGTCGTAATAACGATATAACGATTAGACAAAACAATTTGTATTGTTTTTTATTTGTTATTCATTTCCAGATCCCCTTTTATCAAGGCTTTGACCACCGACTCGGTTATCTGCATTACCTTGGGAATCTTGGCGAAGATGGTTTCGCTGGTCAGCATGACGCGGTCGGGCAAGTCGAAAGCTCGTGCCCTGTCGTGTTCGACGTATGTGGAGTCGATTTGGAAATATTCACCCGAGACCTTGTTGCCATTGCAGCTCGTGACGTGGAAAAGGGTGGTCATCTCGTCGTAATAGGCCACGATGTAGTCGCCGGCTTGTGGCGCAGCGTCACATTCGCCGAAGGAGTCGAACGAGGGAAGGAGGGGAGAGGTGTCAGCTTCTTTGACAAGATGGACGCACAGCTGCAAAGCCTCTTCAATCTGCTGTTTGATACGCTCGTAGGTCTCTGGCCGTATCAGTGGATCCTTGAGGCGATAGGCCATCGACGAAGAGAAGCCGCTCACCTCCATGCCATCAGGTCGGCAGAAGCACTGTTCGGCGTAGAGCTTCGTGTCGCGGATGTCCAGCACCTTGTAAACTTTGCTTGGATCGAAGCGGTTGACGTAACATTCTCCAGTCTGCATTGTCTCATGTTTTGGGGCACAAAGATACGAAGAAGAATCAGTAAATCCAAGTTTCTGTGCCGAAAAACGAAACAACAACGGAATAATTGTCCCAAAATTTGGAACTTTCAACAATTATGTGTATCTTTGCACCCCAATAAACACAAAGCTCAATGCTCAAAGCTCTAAACTCTACACTCAAAACATACGAATAGGAGACCTCATGAAACGAATCAAGAAAAGCAAAACGCGAATCACCATCGACGACTTCGTGAAGGCCATGAAGAAGGCCAATCGCGAAGCCGAGCAACAACTCTTGGGCCCTGGCTTCCATACCAAGGACAAGGTGCACCGCTCGAAGAAGCTCTACACCCGCAAAGAGAAACATAAAAGAAATAACAATTAACAATAAATAATTAACAATTTGGCACAATGGTTTGAGAAGGAGAAACGAATCATGGAAACAAGGAAACCAATCATATTATCCAAGCAGATGATGCGTTATGAGGGCATGACCTCGGCGCAACTGCTGTCGGCCATCCTGCTTTGCAACAACGAGAGCACCGTTGCACTCTGGTACTTCCTCTCGGTGCGCTTGCACGACAAACTGCAGCTCTGCTATAACCAGTGCAGTGACGATGTCCACGTCGATGCGTTCAAGACTTTCGACGACTACCTCTCCGACTTCTACATTTACCTCTATGAGGGACATCCCGACTATGTGGCGGGACCTACCCAGTACTATTATTTGCAGACCATCACCGACAACACCAAGGTCGATGCTTGGATGCAGCGTTGCTTCAAGCAGTTCATTGGCAGCGAGCGACGCGCATTGGTGAAACTCGACGAAGCCCTGCCCGCCTATCTTCAGGAACAGAAATATGAACACCTCAACGAGCCGCAGATCGAACTTACGCGCATCGCTTTCAGCCTGGCATGGTACAACCAGTTCGGGTCGATTGAGGATCGTTACATCTTCTTCCGCAGCATGAAGAAGAAGGTGACTAAATCATTCAATCTAAGAGACGAGCTCAGCGATGAGGAGACCGCCCAGGCCCTCGGTATGAAGTACACCACCTTCCGTTCGCGCGTCAGTCGATGCTGCAAAGAGGTGCAGCGGCTGATGACCGAGATGAACCGTGATGAAATTGCCAAACTCGATGCCAACAACCTTCTGTTGGTCGATAGTATCTGTCGTGTCAATGAGGATACACTGGACGGTATCGTCGATAGTTTGGTGACTGCTGCCGAACGCCAGTTGCCGCAGTATGACAACCTGCTGGAGGCAAGGTTGCGGAAAGAGGAGCATGTCTGCTATTCTATCGAGCCGTCGGCTGAGAATGAGGAAGTATTCGAGAGTCAGTTTAGTAGGAGTGCAGTCCACAGGTTTGACTTTGAACCTGCTTCCGGTGGAAGTCTTTTCGAAAAGATTTTCAAGCCCAGCAAAAAGGATTCTCACTGTATGCGTTCGTTGGAAGAGTCTCGCTTGGAGCGCAGGGAGACCTTCATCGAAAACTTCGTTTCGAGCTTCAAGTCCTTCATACAACAATAAAAGTAATCACAACAACGACATTTTTTCTCCAAAAACAATTTTTTTCATAAAATATTTGGAGAATCGTCCAAAATCGATTATCTTTGCGCACCAATTCAGTGTTATCTTTGTATAACAGCGAATGATAATCTGGCAACTAATAAATGATTTGTAGAATTCTATTGTTATGCGTAAATCATCAATTATTCTATCTACTCTTTTAGTGGCATCATTTTGGTTGATGCTATGTTCTTTCAAAAGTACATCGGATGAGGAAATGCTTTCCGGTGGCCTTTCTACAGAAGACCTCGATATTCTTAAGCAAGATGTCGTAAATGGACAGACTGGACAAATATCCCTTCCTGAATGCCACGCGCAGATTGATGTTCCAGAAGGATTAGTATATCTTGATAAGGCACAAGCAAAGAACTTGTTGATTGATTATTGGGATAATTCTGAAAGTGTTCTTGACGATCTGTTAGGAGTCCTTGTACCCAGTGAAAATGAGTTTTTTTATCAGATATGCGTGGCTTATGTTATCTCGTATGATAATTGCGGGTACATAAGGGACAATGATGCAAAAAGTATCGATTATGATGAATTGTTGGAGCAATTGAAAGAGGATTTCAAAGATGATAACAAGTCTCTTCCTGAGGAACACAGATGTGAGTTAATTGGATGGGCAGTCCCTCCTCATTATGACTCGGTGAACCATGCGTTGGTTTGGGCAAGAACGTTGGCATTCCAACATGGAGAGACAGTCAATTATGATATGCGAATTCTTGGTAAGGATGGATATGTTTCCGTCAATGCGGTAGTCGATCCAGATCCGGAAACCATTGATGAAGTTTCAGTTAATGAATCTTCGATGGTTAAGAGTATTCGTTTTGACAAAGGTTATGCTTATGCCGACTTCGATGAAAAACGAGACAAGATTTCCGACTGGACAATTGGAGGATTAGTTGCAGGTAGCATTCTCGCTAAATCTGGTTTGTTGGCAAAGATTGGGGTTTTGCTATTGAAGTTCTGGAAAATCATTGCCGTAGGCGTTGTAGGTATAGCTGCCTGTGTTAAAAAAATATTCAGTTCGAAAAAGTCTTGAATAAAGAATAACGGGAGTCACCCAAGTCGGGTGCTCCCGTTATCATTGTTCTCCATTCCTGGTTATCAACCAAATCCTTTACGCCTTGTCGTCATCATCGGCAAAGAAGTTGTCCGAATCAGCCAGGTTACGGCGCAGTTCCTGCGCCTCTTTCGATGAAGGGGCATAGCAACAGAATGCACTGTGCATTACATCCATGAAACGACCACGCGAACGGCGCTCCTTCTCGAACATGCGGCGTGTGCCCGCTTCGTCCTGCACGAAGTTCAGGGCGTTCTTGATGTTCATCGTCTTGGCCACTTCGATGGCATCCTGGTTTGCACCGATGTAGGTGAAGAGCCAACCTTTCGACTTCATCTCTTCGACCATGCGGCTGATGTCACGGCTGGTGAACTCGTGCGAATCGTTCTCGTAACCGTCGGTGATGATGGTCACCAGCACGGAGTCGTTCTCCGATACATTCTTCTTCAGATGATTGACCGAGAGGCCAATGGCATCGTAAAGAGGGGTACATGTGCCTGGGTTATAATCCTTGGGCTCAAGGTCCTTGACCTCCGAGATGGGTTCGCAGTCGCGGACGAACTTGATGCTGCCTGTCTGGAAGGGCACGAAGGTTACATACTGCTCCTGCTCGGGATATTTCTCCTGTGCGCGGCGGATGGTCTGGAGGGTTTCGTTGACACCGGTGAGGGCCTGACGCTCGATGCAGCTCATGGAGCCACTCTCGTCGAGGATGATGAGGTTGAATACGCGAGTTTTCATTTTTTTTTGGTTTTTGAGTGAATATTGAAGTTTGTTTTTTTGCTTTTCATTACGATGTAGCAAAAATAATGGCAATGTTGCAGGAAAAATGAAAATATTTCCGAAAAAATTTGGAACGATTGGGAAAAATGGCTATATTTGCAGCGGTCATTAAGACAAACATTAACATTTATCAAACAGTTTATTATGAAAACAAAAAAGATTTTTGGTTTACTCTTCATCGTATTAGGATCATTATTCTCTATGGTATCTTGTGATCGTTCTATCAATTATAAAATTGAGCAATGTTATAAAAGGGGCGATACAATTATTTACCTATCCGATCTGTATCCGGAAGAATGGGATTCTGCATATTTTATTACCAATGTATGGTCTCTCGTAGATATAGTAAACTATTTTGGGCCATTTGTCCAAAAATATTATTATGATGTTGGAGACAGACTTTTTCTTATAAATAAACGAGAGAAAGTAGTTTATTATCATGAATGGTTTGTGAATTATGGTCAAAAAATCAAGGGTGCGATCTTTATTTACAAAGGACACCCCCAAATGCTTGCCCTTCCTCGCGAAAGAGCTAAATTCTTGATAAGAAAAAGAGATGAAGATTCTTTTTGGGTAATTTGTCAGGATTCGGCGTGGATAGATGTTCCTCCTAAGTAGAAACAAACCATAGGAAACAGATGAAACGATACATGCTTTTCTTTTTTATTGTGGCTTTCCACAATATAGCAATAGCTCAAGAACAGGATTTGAACGAGATTCTTGACATTGCTTATGTTGACTTTTGCCAACATCTTGATCCAAGCAACAAACTATTATTCCCCAAAAACCTGACCTTTTTCAATTCCAATAGTTTTGCAATCGAGGAAAACCATCAAACAAAAAACTTGATAAATAAAAAGCAGTATCATTCATTGCGAATATTCCACAGGAAAAAATGGCCTCATAATCTCAAACAGGATACATATTTCATCGATACCCCTACCATCATAATAAAACGAGATTCCATTATTGTGATGAACCACAGTGCAAGCGTTGGATCAGAAGGCGGATTCCGTTATGGTTACAGCTATTTCTCTTTGTTTATCTTTAATAAGGAAAAGGATAAATGGTTATTTGAGAAAGGGTGGAAGCCGGAATTAGAGTTCCGCATGTCAACACTTTTTGATTCATTGCTGGAGCAATGTAGAAATAAGGCCATAAATTACATTCAGACACAATCAAAAAAGGATGATGTGGTGATTTACCAAGTAAGTGATTATTGCCCTACGAATTACTTTAATGAGAATCAGTCGAATATTCTGTCAGTTCCATATGGGTTAGATTGTTCCGATTTCAAAAAGAAGGCCGATTACTATATAGCTTATCCTCAAGTGAAATTCAGAGGCAAACGAATGAGCATCAGTATGAGGGTGATAGAATCGGCAAAATACAAGGCAAACCAAGAACTATCCGACTTCCAAATTGTTTCGGAGGAATATGATCTTGATTCATATTTACAATAGAGTTGTCCGCTCATCTTGAAGATTCTATCTTTATTGACATTATATCTTACACGAAAACAGCAGTCAACAAGAATCTTTTTTCCGAGGAAAGCTTATAGGAAAATAGGAATTGTCATCTTAATTCGGATATAGCACTATGTCGGCCGACATAGTGCTTCCGCGATTTGATAGAGCACTCTGACGCGCGACATAGTGCTTGCTACGATGGAAGAAGCACTCTGAAGCGCGACATAATGCTTGCTACGATTTGATAGAGCACTCTGACGGCCGACATAATGCTTGCTACGGTGGAAGAAGCACTCTGACGCGCGACATAGTGCTTGCTACGGTGGAAGAAGCACTCTGACGCGCGACATAATGCTTGCTACGATTGGAAGAAGCACTCTGACGGCCGACATAATGCTCGCTACGATCGGAAATAGCACTCTGACGCGCGACATAATGCTTGCTACGATGGAAGAAGCACTCTGACGCGCGACATAATGCTTCCTACAATAGAAGAAGCATTATAACGGCCGACATAGTGCTTGCACCGAAATTTGAAGTATTTGTAGAATCTATACCGGATTTTCGCTCAATGTATAAGGGGTTGCAGCATGCTGCAGCTCCTTTTTTGTGCCTGTTTTGAAAAAAGTGCAGAATTGTTTCGTCATGTCGGAAATTCTTTGTATATTTGCGGCGAGTTTATAATAAGACGAAAAATGGAGTAGATTGAATGGATGCGCAAATGGCGCATCTGCTGAATGTCTTAAATCTGGCAGCTATGAGCAAGCTCCTATCTGCCAAATTTAGCCAGTCAGCACCACTTCGTGGCTTTCATTCAATCTCCTCGAAAATGGCTTACGCAGCAAAATCAAAAAAATAATATTTTGTCCTTTTCTTTTGTATAATATTTTGCTATAGAGTATTTTTTTTATTTTTCTGCGTAGCGATTTTCGATTCAAGAAGATGTAGCCCCGAAGGGGTGATGGTGAGTTTGAAAGGGACAGATGAAAGCTTGCTTTCAGATGACTCTTACAAGCTTATCATCAAGACTGCCATCAGGCAGGCTCATCTTCATGAATCCATTTTTCGCCTTAAAAAGAAATAGAAGTGCTGCAAGACTAAACCTTTAGACATGCTGAAGGTCAAAATGCAGGACATACAAAGAGTTGAAGAAAAACCGATAATACAAGGAAACCAGAAAAAGATACCATCAATGGCTAATACCCCTAATACAAGTCTGGAGCTGCTCGAAAAGACGGCAGCGAGGGTGAGTGACCGTCTCAAGACGATTGCAAACGACACCGACCTCACATGGAACACCGAACTCGACACGCAGATGCACCTGCTTCTGAACCGTGCCGAGGAAGTGCACAGCAAGGCGTTTGTGGTGATTGTCGTGGGTCCCGTGAAGTCTGGCAAATCGACCTTCGTCAATTCGCTGGCCCATGCATACGTCAGCCCCACCCACTTCCTCGAATGTACGGTGCGCCCCTCGGTGATCTCGCAGTGCAAAGCGGGGGAGGAGTGTCGTATCACGACCTTCCGACAGACCGAGTTTGACCCCGAGGCCTCGAAGGCCGACCACGTGGAGGCCATCATCGACTACATCAAGGGATTGAGCTATGCCGACTTGTCGGGCCTTGAGGTGCAGCATTATCCGCTGAACGAAGAGAATCTCACCGAGCATGTGGAGCAGCCTATCGACAACAAGGTGGTGCGCGTCACGACCGACAATGTGCTAACGTCCATCACAGCACCCGGTGGCGATTTCCTGGGCCGTGATATCTTCCTCGTCGATATGCCGGGCTTCGATGGCCTGAATGCCAACCTTGAGGACAAGGCTTATCCCATCATCGCGCACCGTGCCGATTTGGTAATCTTCATCCAGAGTTCCAATTCGGCCATTTCGAAGATCTCAACCGACTTCTTCGACATCCTCCGTGCAGGCAATGGTTCGGCGCCCGTTTGCCTGATCCACAATTACTTCGAGTCAGCCTACTGGCGCACCGAGGAGGAACAAAAGCGCGCCATTCGTGGACAGATGGAGAAGGCGAAGGAGATAATCCGTTCACGCGGTTTCAACTTGCCCGACGCCAACTGCTTCTCGATTAACCTGGGCAAGGTGGCCGACAATAGCGAGGGAGCAACAGGCTCCATCGTTCTGCCTGAGTATCGTGCCGAGCTGGAGGCTGCCACCCAGTCTTTCCGCGAGATTGAGAAGGAACTCTACCAGCATATTATCAGCAGCCAGCATACGACACGACTGAACAACTGCCTGGGTCGCATCAAGTACGAGAAGGAACTGCTCTGCAAGATGATTGACGAGCAGCTGGCGAAGTTTGATAAGGCACGTGAGCAGTACGACAAGGCAGAGCAGGAACTCGACGCCATTCGCGAAGACCATCAGCTCGTCTATTCACGCGCAGCTTTCCCCTTGCATTTCTCGGCAGATGACCTGGCAAGCAGCCTCGACGGTATTGCCAACGTGACCATGAGCCAGCAGTTGAACATGGGTGCCAAATACAATGGTGCAACGGCTCGCGGCATCGTCAAATCGATGCTTAACATGTTCGCGCAGACCATCAGGACGTATGTCGATAGCCACATTTTGATGACGGACTATTTGGAAAAGATCAACGCCATGACCGAGAGTCGCTTCCTCGAGATACGCAATGCTTTGAACCGTGTAGCGGGTATCACCATCCAACCCTTGAGCGGATTCAAGGACGACGAACTGAAGGTGGTCGAGAGCAACGCTGTCATGAAGGCGTATGACGTGGAGCAGAAGATTGGCGACACCTTCCTCATCGACCGATATACCTATGAGCGTATGCGAAGCATGATGAACGAGGCGAAGATGACGGTGATTGGCGTCACGCAACCATCGGAGCCTGGCATCTATCGTGGCGGTTGCCTTCAGACCACTATTCTGCCCAGTGTGCAGCAGGATGTGGCCAACTGTTTGCAGGACATCATCCGTAAGCGCAGCGAGGCTTATTCGAAGCTGCTGGAGGAGAAACGTGGCGAGGTGCTTGCTGCCATTATCCGCGACTTCGACCAGGTGGATGCCCGCATCACCGCCTTGAAGACCCTCAAGACCAAGTTGGAGGGAATACAGTTTACGTAAATCACTGATATTTCGTGATGATTAGGGATTTTAAGGGACGCTTCTCTCGGACGTGACAGAAAGGGGAAACACGAATTATCGCGAATTAACGTAAATTTTTCAGTATGAATGTCTGTAAATGACACATCTCTCAAAAATAATTCATGTATAATTCATGATAATTCATGTTAAGAAAAAAACATATAATTATCATTAATTTTGGTTACATACTGATATTATGAAACGAAACATCATCATCACACTGGTTATTATCCTGGGCATCATCGTGCTGATGTTCATCGGTGACGTGATTACGATAGGCGAGAAGCTGGCAAGGGTGACGCACCTTTGGTGGGTGGAATATGCCTTCTATGGCGTGATTCTTTTGGCGTTCCTTTGGCTGGTGATTCGTCCTATTGTCAAACTGCATCGCACGCCCGAATTGCCGAGTTTGAACCATGAGGGGATGAACAACGTCGTCGAGCTGAAGAAGTTTGGCGCACGTCTGGCCGAGAACTGCAACTATATCGCAGACGAGAAACTGCGCGTAGATCATCAGTTGCAACTGCGCAACGATGTGCAGCAGTGGCACGACGAACAGAACCTAAGCCTGGTGGTTGACCGCGAGGTACAACTGCGTCTGCATGGTGATGCGGCACTGGGAGTGCGTGGCATCGATCCGCTCGTGCGGCAGTGGGCACAGACGGTGTTCATGGTGACGGCAGTCTCGCCAAGCAGCAAGATTGATACACTGTCGTGCCTTGTGCTCGATTATACAATGGTGAAGGAGCTGATTCTTGCCACTGGCTATCGTCCCACCTATCCGCAACTGATGCGTCTGTATTGGCGCATCCTCATCACTGCGGTGCTTTCGTGGTGTGTGTCGGAAGCTTTGCATGGTGTGGGCGACATCCACCCGTTCTCACTGTTTTCTGGCGGTGTGGATGGTGCCGATGTGAATGTGGGTGAGGTGGCTGACGGCACCGATGTGGCTGTCGATGGTTCGGACGTGGTGGTGGATGCCGGCGACATTGACCCCGAAGCTGAGTCGGGATTCTCGCTGGGCGCGATCCTTCGCAACTTCAAGATTCCGGGCATCATAGCAGGTCCTGCTATCGACGGTGCTGTGAATGCGTTGATGACGTTGCGCATCGGCTATGTGGCACGCACCTATCTCATGGAGGGCGCTGCAGCTATGCACGACAGCACGGCCCGACGCAATGTGAAGCGCCAGGCCGTGGTGGATTCGATGAAGAATCTTCCTGAGGTAGTCATCAATGGAAGCAAGGGCGTCGGAACAGGTCTCACCAAGTTCTTCATCACCTTCTTTGGCTCTCCGGTTTGGGAGAAATATAAGGCGAAGGGAGTGGAAGATTGATAATTATTTATCGCTTTTATAACGATTATTAAGGTGAAAATGGCAATGGCTTCGGCATCAATAGCCGAGCCATGTTGCTTGAAAATTGAAACCTCCAATAAGTTTCATAAAATTGCACTTCGTGCATAAAATACATCGGGTCGGCAAGTTTTATTGGAACATTGTCGGCCCGAGTAGTATTAAATAATGATAAGTTTTGCAAGAAATCCTTACAACTGATTCAGCAATTCGATTACCGCGTTGTCGGCATCACACCATTCGAGTCCCTTCATCTCTTCGGGAGTGAGCCAACGATGGTCGCGATGCTCACGACGTGTGAATTTCTCGTCCTTGCCGGTGCAGAGATAGCAGGAGAGTGTAAGCGCGAAGTCGGGGTAATCGTGATTGACGGTGATGAAATGACGGTCGATAGTGACTTCGTAGTTCATCTCCTCTTTCAGTTCGCGTACCAGTGCCTCTTCTTCGGTTTCTCCCTGTTCTACCTTGCCGCCCGGGAACTCCCAGTGGAAGCTGGTGTAATGATGGCGCGTCTGGTCCTTCTGCGTACAAAGGAAACGGGTGTCCTTCGACACGATGTTTTTCTCGCCAGGTTTGACCACATGGATGATGGCGGCCACGACATGATAGTGATGCCACGTCTCCTTGTGCCATAACTCGTAGATTTTCGACATAAGCTGGTAGTCCTCGGTTTCGGGGGTACAACCGTTTTGGGTCATGCTAAAGATGACGTCAAGGTTGGGAGCGATGATGTCGATTCGGAAGCTGAATTCGCCTTTTTCGTCCTTGGCGGTTTCGAAGCGTTCGAACCAAACTCGACGAATGTCTTTCCAGCGATACATCTTGTTCTTCTTTTCTCCATGACGTGAAATCAGATAGATTCCTCCCTCGTGGACGCGAAGTTCCTGGACGTAGTAACGTGCCAGGCGGTGCTGGGCCAGTCCAAGACGGATGGCGATGCTGGTCATCAACGGGATGTTTTCGGTCATGTACGAACCGATGAGTTTTCCTAAGGTATCCATAATATTCTTATCCAATTAACAATGAATAATTAACAATTAACAATTTGGCACGCTGCAAATATACGTTGTTTTGATGAAAAGAACAAATTTTTTGCGTAAAAATTTGGTTGAAAGATAAAAATTATTTATCTTTGTACCCGAAAAATACACAAAACTATGAGAGAACTTGAAGATAGAATCATTCGTGAGGGTCATTTCCTCCCAGGAGGTGTCCTCAAGGTTGATGGTTTCGTTAATCATCAGGTTGATATTCAACTGATGGTGGCTGTAGGACGAGAGATTGCTCGTCTTTTCAGACACGAAACGCGCATCAACAAGATTGTCACTGTGGAAGCCAGTGGTATTGCCCCAGCCCTGATGACCGGTCTTGCTATGGGTTTGCCTGTGATCTATATCAAGAAGGACAGACCCAATACCATGGAGGATTGTTACAAGACCAGCGCCCGCTCGTTCACCAAGTCGAAGAATTACGAGCTTGTCGTCAGCAAGGATTATCTGGGCAAGAATGATGTGGTGCTCTTTGTCGATGACTTCCTTTCCTCGGGCAGTTCTGCCCTTGCTGCGCTCGAGCTTTGCAATATGGCAGGGGCTGAGGTTGTAGGCGCAGCCTTCATGATTGAGAAGGAGTTCATGAACGGACGCAAGAATATCCATGCGGTGTATCATGATATCAGGATCGAGAGTCTCGCCATGGTGCAGAGTCGTGAGATCACCGAGGAAGACAAGAAGTTCATGCGCGTCGCCATCGAAGCTTCGATTGAGAATGTGAAGAATGGCGGTGGCCCCTTCGGCGCAGCCATTGTCAAGAACGGAGAACTGGTGGCTACGGGTGTGAACCGCGTGACGGCTAACAACGACCCTACAGCCCATGCCGAGGTGTCGTGCATCCGCAACGCTTGCCAGAAACTGGGTACGTTCAATCTGGACGGCTGCGTGATCTATACGTCGTGCGAGCCTTGCCCGATGTGCTTGAGCGCCATCTACTGGAGTGGCATACAGAAGATCTATTATGGCAACACGGCCATCGATGCCAAGATGATCAACTTCGACGACCAGTTCATCTACGATGAGATCGACCGTCCGGCTACCGAGCGTTCCATCCCGTCGATATGCGTGCTCCGTCATGAGGCACAACAGGCTTTCCGCGATTGGCGCCTTAAGGTCGATAAGATTGAGTATTGATAGAGGGCAATGTTCGGTTCCAATTTAGAATTCCGGCATCCAGCCGACATCGAGAAGACGGTGCTGGAGGTGGGGATGCTGCCATTCTTCGAAAACGGCATCGCGGGATTCAGTGTGGCCGAACATACACCTCCCGAACTTTGGTTCAGCGACGAACAGGATGGGCCTTGGGAATGGAAAGGTCCTATCATTCAACTTGGACACACAGCCTACGGGAAGTTCTTCAACCGAAAAGCCGGTTGGGTAGCCTTGGAATGGTTGCCCGACCTTGTCAACTTGCGACGTGCCGCTTATCCTTTGCCACCAGAAGATTCGCAAGCTCCCGAGCGTCTTATCTACGAGGTGCTTTGTCTCGACAGGGATGTGCTTTCGCGAGACTTGAAGCGCGAGGTGGGACTCTACGGCATGAAGCTTAAATCGACGTTCGAACGCTACATCGCGCAGTTGCAGATGGGACTGTGGGCCTGTATCTCGGATTTCGAATACAACATCGACCAGCATGGTAATCGCTATGGTTGGGGCTTGGCTCGCTATTCCACACCAGAGGTGATGTATGGCGAAGACATCGTACGTTCGGCCATCGGGGTGCGAACGCCGGAGGAGTCATTACAAAGGCTGGTTGCCCAGCTCAAGAAGTTTTTGCCTGATGCTTCCGAGCGACAGGTTTTGAAATTGCTGAAATAAGAAAAGGGGTGTCACCAACACGGCGACACCCCTTTTATTTGGAATATTAAGGAAAATTATTTGCGGACTTTCAGACAAGCCTTGGCAAGGAAGACGATCAAGGCAATGTACATCACGAGGCTGAGGAGCTGACCGCCAAAGCTGGTAGCCCATTCACCACCTGCAATCTGCCAATCGGCACCAGCGAAGACGAGGCCGGCGCTAACCACTCCCATCAGCGCACCACCGGCGATGAAACCAGAGGCGAGGAGCGTGCCACGCTCACCGCGAGCAGCGTTGACTTGTGGATCCTTGCTGCGCGTGGTGACATACCAGTTGACTGCACCACCAACCATGAGTGGGAGGTTGAGCTGGAGCGGGATGAACATACCCAGGGCGAAGGCGAGGGCAGAGATGCCACATGCATTGACGATGAGGGCGATGACAGCACCGATGCCGTAGAGAAGCCAGGGCGCACCCTGTCCCATCATCAGTGGTTCGATGACGGCAGCCATGGCACGTGCCTGTGGAGCAGCCATCACATCGGAGTTGTCGGGTGTGAAGCCGTAAGCCTGGTTGAGGATCATGATGACACCAGCTGCCGTGGCTGCGCTGACGAGGATGCCGATGAACTTGAAGCCCTCCTGTTTGGCAGGCGTAGTGCCGAGCCAATAACCAATCTTGAGGTCGGTGACGAAGGCACCGGCACTGGCAAGCGCCGTGCAAACCACGCCGCCCATGATGAGCGCGGCCACCATACCTTCGGTGCCCTTCAGACCTACTGCTGCCATGATGAGCGAGGCAAGGATGAGCGTCATCAGCGTCATGCCGGACACAGGATTGGAGCCAACGATGGCAATGGCATTCGCAGCCACTGTGGTGAAGAGGAAGGCAATGACAAAGACGATGATGAGGGCCACGAGGGTGAAGAGCAGGGAACCGTGCATCACATCGAGGTAGAAGAAGAGGGCCGTGGTGAGCAGTGCGATGATGAGGGCCAGGACGATGGTCTTCATGCTGAGGTCGCGCTGGGTGCGAGGAAAGGATGCACCAACAGCAGTTGCTTCAGCACTCTTGCTTCCGAAGGCTTGCTTGATGAGCGAGAAGCTGCCCATGATGACGCTGCGACTCTTCCACACACCGATGATGCCGGCCATGGCGATACCGCCGATGCCGATGCTCTTGGCATATTGGAAGATCTGCTGGGGCATGGCATCGCCAGCAAGGATACCGTTGCCGACCTCAAGGTCGGGCCAGATGAAGGCGAGGGCAGGAACGACAATCCACCAGATGAGTACCGAGCCGGCACACATGATGGTGGCATATTTCAAACCCACGATATATCCCATGCCGAGCAGGGCCGCCGAAGTGTTGCAGCTCAGGAAGAACTTGGCTTTGGCAGCTATTGTTGTACCGAGCGAGCAGAATGTGCTGGTGAAGTTCTCGGCCCACGTGCCAAAGGTAGCTACGAGGAAATCATAGATACCGCCGAGGACAGAGGCGATGATGAGAGGCTTGGCCGAAGAACTTTCTCCTTCACCCGAGATAAGCACTTGCGTCGAGGCTGTGGCTTCGGGGAAAGGATACTTGCCGTGCATGTCACTCACGAAGTACTTGCGGAACGGAATGAGGAAGAGGATGCCGATGACGCCACCCAGGAGCGAGGAAATGAACACTTCGAGGAAGCTGACGCTGATGTTGGCATCGGGGAACTTCGAGTCGAGGATGTAGAGGGCGGGTAGGGTGAAGATGGCACCGGCTACGATCATGCCCGAGCAGGCACCGATGGACTGGATGATGACATTCTCGCCGAGTGGGTCACGACGTTTGGTGGCCGAAGCGAGGCCGACAGCGATGATGGTGATGGGGATGGCTGCTTCGAAGACCTGTCCGACCTTAAGGCCAAGATAGGCGGTGGCAGCACTGAAGATGACAGCCATGAGCAAACCCCACACGACTGACCAGGTGGTCACTTCGCGGGGATTGGCCTTGGCAGGCATGAGCGGATGATACTCCTCGCCAGGCTTCAACGGGCGCATGGCGTTTTCGGGGAGTCCTTGATTGGGTTTGTTTTGTTCCATTGTGGTTATTAATTGGTTGATGTCTCTAAATAGGGGCAGCCATACATGGCTGCGACATTAACGCTATATGACGGGGCGTTGACGTGGGGTCAGATCTTGCGAAGTTGCCAGAGGCAGGATTCGAAGTCGATGCCGGTGTTGGTGGGGCCGGGGGTGCGGAGTGTCTCGATGAGGCATTGGCGCACGAAGTGGGAGGCACGCTTGGACGACTGGGCGAAAGGCACACCGTTGACAGCATCGGCCGCAAGAACGGAGGCGAAGACGTCGCCCGTGCCCGAACGCGTCTCTTCGACAATCATCTGACGCTGGAATTCCACGTCGCCATCGTGTTCGCCCACCACGTTGCCGATGAAGTTTTCGCCCATCATGATGCCGGTGATGACAAGTCGCTTAGCACCCATGGCCATCAATTCGCGTGCCATGACGACAAGCTCCGTATGACGCCAACCGTTGGGTCTATATGGAGTGTCGGTAAGAAAACAGGCCTCAGTGAGATTGGGCGTGATGATGTCGGCATATTGGATGAGACGTTTCATCTCGCGGCACATCCTGCGGGTATAAGTGGGATAGATGTGACCATTGTCGCCCATCACAGGATCGACGAGTACGATGGTGTTGGGGCGACGGAAATCCTTGATGAATTGTTCGACGATGCCGATCTGGCGGGCAGAGCCCAGAAAGCCGGTCATGATGCCGTCGAACTGCAGGTCGAGTTTCTTCCACTCTTCGATATATGCAGGCATGCGACGGGTGAAATCCTCGCGATAGAACGAGGGAAAGCCCGTGTGGTTCGAGAAGATGGCTGTGGGCAGCGGACAACCCTGCACCCCCAGATGACTGACGATGGGCTGGATGACCGAAATGCTGCAACGACCATATCCCGAGATGTCGTTGATGATTGCAATTTTTTTGCTCATTGTTTGTTCTTATTGAGGGGCTAGACATTCTAGACATTCTAGACTATCTAGATTATCTAGATTATCTAGGTTATCTAGGTTACGCTTGTTACATCGGGTCCACATCATAATAGAAGACGATGCGCGAGAACTCCTGGATGTCCTGCGCCAATCGGCTTTGGATGAGGTTGAGGAGACGTCGTATCTCGTTGGTCGAAGCCTCACGTTCGACCTTTAAAAGAATTTGTCGGATATGCATGTTCTTGACGCGACCGATGGGAGGGGCTTCGGGGCCGAGGACACGTTCGCCAAAAGTATAGCGCAACTGCTGGACATATTGGGCCACCATGGCATCGAGACGATCCTCGTAGCGCCCCTTCATATAGATTATGATGAGCCGAGTGAAGGGAGGATACCCATAACGGTGACGGTCGTCGAGCTGGGTTTCGACCATCTGCAAATAGTCGTGGTTGACCACCTGCTGGAGGAGTGGGTGTTTTGGGTCGCGACATTGGATGATGACCTCACCCTGCTGCCCTTCGCGTCGTCCTGCACGCCCTGCCACCTGTTCCATGAGCTGAAAAGCGCGTTCGTGCGAACGGAAGTCGGGGAAGTTCATCAATCCGTCGGCGCTTAGGATGCCCACGGTTTGGACAGCGCTGAAGTCCAGCCCCTTGGTGACCATCTGCGTGCCGATGAGCACATTGCATTTCTTTTGTTCGAAGTCCTGGATGATACGCTCGTAGCTTTTCCGTGTGCCTGTCGAATCGGTGTCCATGCGAATCGGACGTGCGATGGGGAGGAGTCGCTGGAGACTTTCTTCGATGCGTTCGGTGCCGTAGCCCTGGCTTTCGAGTTGTTGTCCTCCACACTCTGGACATTCGCGTGGCCAGGGCATACGATAGCCGCAATAATGACATTCGAGGGCACGGGTGCGCTTGTGATAGGTGAGCGTGACATCGCAACGGGGACAGCGTGGCGTCCATCCGCATTGCACGCATTCGATCTGTTGGGAGTAACCTCGGCGGTTTTGGAAGAGGATGGCCTGCTGACCATTTTGCAGCGTCTGGCCGACCTTCTTGATGAGTTCGGGCGAAAAGGCTTCCTTGGTAGGCACCAGGGTGATTTTGGGCAAGGACACGCCGGCATGTCGCTCGGTGAGACGTACCAATCCGTATTTCCCTTGTTTGGCCAAAAAGAAACTCTCGAGACTCGGTGTGGCGCTGCCCAGCAATACCTTGGCACCATGACGCATGGCCAGGACGATGGCGGTGTCACGACCATGATAACGGGGGGCAGGGTCCTGTTGCTTGTAGCTCGGTTCATGTTCCTCATCGACGATGATGAGCCCCAACTGACGGAAGGGGAGGAAGATACTCGAACGCACGCCTACGATAAGACGGGAGCTTTGCGTGGCACCCTTCGAGGTATCGAGCATTGCTTTCCAAATCTCCACGCGTTCGATGTCGGAGAGTTTGGAATGATAGACAAGCATCTGCTTGCCGAAGACACGTCGCAGGCGCTGACAGAGTTGTGTGGTGAGCGCTATTTCAGGCACCATCAGCAGGGCTTGACGCCCCTGATCCAGCACTTCCTGGATAAGGTGCATGTAGATTTCGGTCTTGCCGCTTGAGGTGACACCTTGCAGCAGACAAACCTGATGGTCGCGGAAGGATTGACAAATCTGACGATAAGCCACCGTCTGCATCTCGGTGAGCGGATGCAGAGGCTCGCATTTCTGCTCGAGGTAGGGGTCGTCATGGGTGTCGAGACGGGAAACGGGCTCTTCGAAAGTGGTAAACAGACCTTTCTTTTGTACCTCGTTGAAGATTGCCGTGCTGACGTTTGCAGCCTTGAGCAGTACGTCCTTGGGAACCGCATCAGCCTTGTCCTTCTGCAGGGCGTGGCTCATGTCGAGCAACTTCATGAAGAGCGCCTGCTGCTGTGGAGAGCGTTGCAGGGCCTTGAATGCGGCTTCCAGAGGGGAGCTCGGAGTTTTCGGAATGGTCGGAGTAATCGGAGTACTCGGAATAGTCAGAGGAGAGCTGTCTTCAAGACTGGGCAGGGTGATTTGCACCATGGTGCGCATCTTGGGACGGAAGTCCTCGCGTATCGTCCCTTCTTTGCCTTCTTCAGGTTTGAGTTCGCTGGGGAGGGCCGCTTTCATCACATCGCCGATGGGACACATGTAATAACTGGCAATCCATTGCCAGAGCGGATATTGTGGATGGCGGATGACCGGGCCTTTGTCCAGGACCTGTTGGATAGGCTTCAGCTCGTATGCTGTCTCCGGCTTGTGGGGATTGAGGCCGACGATGATGCCTGTATATGTGTGATTTCGCCCAAAAGGTGCCAGCACGCGCTGACCGATCTGCACCATCGTCTCGAGCTCGTCGGGGATGATGTAGGTAAATGTCTGGTTCAGGGGAACCGGCAGGATGAGGTCAGCGTAGAGCATCGAGTGTTTCTGGGTTTGTGGGTTCTTCTCACGCTCTCGGCGTGAGAAAAACCAATGGGATGAGCATCTCTTCGAGCGAGATGCCACCGTGCTGGAAGGTGTCCTTGTAGTACTGGACGTAGTAGTTGTAGTTGTTGGGATAGGCGAAGAAATCGTGGCCTCCGCAGAATGCATATTGCGTGCTGACGTTGAGGATGGGTAGGCCGAACTCCTGTGGACGCTCGACCCAGTAGATGCTCTTCGACTGGGAATTAAGATTCTTGCCGAGCTTGTAGCGCAGGTTGGTGTTGACATTCTTGTCACCAATGATCTTGATGGCGTTGTCGCAACGAATGGAGCCGTGGTCGGTGGTCAAAATCACCTTGTAACCCATTTCGGCGATGGTGCGGAAGAGATCGAGGGTCGAAGAGTGTTCCATCCAGGTACGTGTCAGAGCACGGTAGGCTGCTTCGTCGTGTGCCAATTCGCGCACGGTCTTGATTTCGGTGCGGGCATGGCTCAGCATGTCGATGAAGTTGATCACGATGACATTGAGCGGATAGCGCTTGAGGCCTTTCAGTCCCGCCACAAGCTTTTCTCCATAGCTGTTCTCGTTGACCTTGTGGTAGGAGAATTCATAGTGTTTGCGGAAACGGTCGAGTTGCGTCTGGATGAGAGGCGCCTCATTGAGGTTCTTGCCTTCCTCCTCGTCTTCATCGACCCAAAGGTCGGGGAACATGCGCGCAATCTGGTTGGGCATCAGACCGCTGAAGATAGCGTTGCGAGCATATTGCGTGGCTGTTGGCAGCAAGGCGCAATAGATGTCTTCCTGTAAATTATAATAAGGAGAGAGCAGGGGTTGTACGGCCTTCCATTGGTCGAGGCGGAAATTATCGATGACGATGAAGAAGAGTTTCTCGCCCGCATCGAGAAGCGGGAAGACGCGCTCCTTGAAAAGTGAAGGCGACATCAGGGGAGCGTCGTTGCTGGCAAGATCTTTTTTGAAGGTATTGAGTGCCGTATTGGTTGGCGATGCCTTTTTGACCAAATCCTTCACCCAGTCTTGGTAATTGCGCTTGACGAACTTATAGAATGCAGCATTCGCTTCGTCCTTCTGCATCTGGAGCATGGAGTTGAGCTGCGGGTCGGAGTGGGCCGAGAATTCGTTCTCCCAGAAGACGAGCCGCCGATAAACCTCCACCCATTGGTCGAAAGTGTGAGCATCGCTGATGGCCATCGACAGACGTCCGAACTCCTGCTGGTAACCCGATGTCTGTTGTTGCTGGGTAATCTCGCGGGCGTGCAGGTTCTTCTTGATGCTCATCAGCATCTGGTTGGGAAGCACGGGCTTGATGAGATAGTCGGCGATCTTCGAACCGATGGCCTGATCCATGATGTCCTCTTCCTCACTCTTGGTGATCATGATGACGGGGAGGTCGGGGTGCGCATCCTTGAGCTGGCTGAGGGTTTCGAGTCCAGAGATGCCCGGCATATTCTCGTCGAGAAAGACGAGATCCACCGGATGCTCACGGGTAAAGTCCAGCGCATCCTGTCCGTTGGTGACAGTGATGACGTCGTAGCCCTTCTTCTGAAGGAACATGATATGGGGCTTGAGGAGATCTATCTCGTCGTCAGCCCAAAGGATCTGGGGATTATTCATTTTCTTTCTCGGGGAGTTCGGGGGATTCGGAGTTCTCGGAGTGGTCGGAGTGGTCGGAATTTTCGGAATCTTCGGAGTTCTCGGGATTGGGGGTGGTGTCTTCACCTTCGGAGCTGCCGTAGGTGGCCTGTACCCAATCGAAGTATTCCTCGAAGGTCTTGCCACGGAGAAGCAGACGGAAATTCGGATCGCTGATGTCAATCTGGGTGATTCCAGCAGGGAGCTCAAAGGTATCACTATCGTCCATGCGGTCGTGGTAGTCGAGCAGTTCGTCGAGATTCTCGAATCCGCTGATGACGAGTACGGACAGACCGTTACCTGTGTCGATAATCTCGAGGTCGAAGTCCTTGACGAGATAGTTCTCGAAGTTGAACTTCGCAATCTCGAAGAGCAGGTCGTTCTGGATGTTCGACAAACTGTCGGTCTTGAAAACAAGTAGCAGGACGTGCGCCACATTGTCATCGTCGATGAACTGCATCGATGCATCGGCAGCTTCTTCGGTGCCATCGCCACGACGGAGTGAAGTGCCCCACATCATACTGCGCACTTGTGAGCCGAGTTGCAGGTTGCGTCCCTCACGATAGCCCTTGATCATCAGGCTGGCTAGCGGAGACACTTCGCTCTCTGGATAAGTGGCGGTGAGCTGTTCGAGTGCCTCCTTGAAGCTTTCGCCTTGACCATCCTGTACAAAACTCAGAGCATGGAGGAAGAGGAACTTGGGCATGAGCTTCGAAAGCGGCCATTTCTCGTGTACGTAGTTGTAGTTGTCGTGTACAAGCTTGGTATTGCCCGCAAGATACTCTTCGTAGGTGTGGATATAGAGCGAATCCTGTCCTTTAGCCATTTCTCGCAGCGTCTCGATGTAGTTGGGGTCGCTGACAGCGACGCCATAGGCACTCTCGGGATAGTAGTCCATGAGCTTGCGTCGCCAAATCTCGGATTCGGCTAACATCTTGTTCTGTTGCACCGTGTCACCCTTGCGTTGTGCCCTGTCGGCCATGCGCAGATACATCAGATAAATGGCATAGTACATATCGGGACGATGTTGGCTCTCGGGATAGCGGGTCTCAAGTTGCCGGAATATCTTGATGGAGAGTGGGAAGTTCTCGAGCTTCTCGTTGATGATGACACCTTCGTTGTAGAGTCCTTCCTCTATGAGTTCGTTGGCAGTCTGTTTCTGTTCGTCGGTGAACGGAATTTGAGCCAGATAGTATTCCGGCTTATGCGGGTCGTTGGCATCTTCATTCTCTGTCGTTTCTGTTGACTCTTCAGTTGCAACTTGATCGTCGGAAATGCCCTCGGTAGCGGTACTATCTGTGGGCAAACCTTCGGCGAGATGTTCGTTCGAACCTTCATCTTTCGAATCCTCGTCGTTTTGGAAGAATGCCGTTTCCGTCTTGTTCTTTCGGCGCCAGTCATCCTCAGGCTTTCGAGCACCCCATGTGCGCTGGAACGAGGTCTTGCCCTTGGCGACTTGAGCGGGGTTGTAGAAGTACCACGACTTATCTTGTTTGCCTACGGTAGGCTGTTCGTCATCAACGGCCAATGGGTCGGCATTCGTTGCACGATTGGCATTGTACTCGGCCAATCGCTCCTGGTCTTCAGCCTCTTTCTCGGCCTTGATGAGGTCCTTGATAATTTTGGCGATGACCTTGTCGAGTTCTGCCCTAGGCAATTCAGCAAGTTTGAGCAGACTATCCTGGAGTTGCACGGTTTCGGCATGGGTTTGTAGTTCGTCGAGCACGGTGCTCAAGCGTTGTATCTCCTTGTAACCCTTGAAGTCCTTGTCGATGATACCCATCGCCGTGCTGTAGGCCTTTTGTGCTTTGACGTAATCTTCCTTGATGAACGTGATTTCGCCCAGTCGCAGGGCTGCAATGGCTTTGTCAATGCCATTGCGTGTGCTCTTCTCCAGCGCGGTCTCAAACTGCGTGATGGCCTTGGCCGTATCATTTTGCAACAAAGCCACGTTGCCGAGGCCGTAATAGATCTGGTCGAGATATGTTTCGTTGCGATACTGATGTCGCATGCGGTTGAACTTCTTCTCGATTTTGGCAAGGTTCTTGGCTGAAGTGCCGCCTTTCTTCGAGAGGACGTTGATTTGCGCAAGCTTTGCGTTGAACTGTGTCTTGTAGTCGTCACCACTGTGCCCTAGTCGTCCGAATATCTTGTAAGCCTCATCCAAATCACCGCGTTCCTCAAGTAACTGGGCAAGGAGATAGTCGCAACGCAGTTTCTGGGCATGAGAATGCGAAGCATCGCGTCCGACGCGCAGGTAATCGATGGCTTCGAGCGAGGTCTCAGGTTTACAGAGCAGTATCTCGGCCTGTGCCAGCGAAAAGGCCTTCTGGAGAGTGCGTGGAAGGTCCTTATAGACGGGCAGCGCGCTCAGTTCCTTCTGGTTGCTGTATTGTTTCGGGTTGATGACCAGTCCCAGTTCCGCCTCGGCATCGAAATTGAAGCCTTGTACGGCATAGACGCGTGCCGTCCAGATGTGACATTCAGCTACGGTATATTTGCGCCACCAGAAACGTCGTGCAGTGTAGGTGAAGGTGGCAGCAGCGGCATTGAAGTCGCCTTTGTAGAATTGTGCCTTGCCCGAAAGGATCCACGCGTTGTGCAAGAACGGATTGTATTCGTCATGGGTAAGCCAAAGTTTGTACTCGGGAGTATTGCGTACGCTACGCTTGGGCTTGTTGGAGATGCTGCGGCGTTGCACGGCAATCTTGCATTTCTCGATGGCTCGGTCGAACTGAGCGTTGGCAGGAGGCTCCTTTGCGTCGATGAGCTTATAGACGGGATGGAGCTTGATACGTTGGCCGAATTCCTCGTCATGGGTATTCTCCATGGCGGTGAGCCCTTCCTTGAAGGCCTCGTTGCCGTTGAAGTAGATGTTGTACTTCGTCGTCATCGCCTTCATGCCACGGTTCAGCTTGGTGTTGCTTTTGCATGCGCTGAGGCATACGACAAGCATCACCGCGAGGCACGCAGTGATAATCAAATGTAGTTGATGATGACGTCGGGTATTCAATTTTTTCTTATCCTTGTTTTTATCCCGAATTCTAGTTTTTTATCACATAAAAAGAATTATTATTTAGGAACCCTCTATCCCTCCCTTTGTCCCCGTCACGGCCGTTTTTGGCCGCACTTCAAACCCTTTTCAACCCACTCTCACCTTATCATTACTATGGTCCACGCCATCGGCCGAAACCGATTGGAAACGACGTTCGCGTACCACGAGAAGCACTTCATCCATGAGTTGGAGGGGCAAGGCAATCTGTCGTAGCTGCAGGGAACGCACCCAGCCGGCCACTTCGATTTCCTTTAGCTCGTAAAAGACGTTGGCAAACTCTTCGGCTTCCTCGTCGGTGTATTCGTCCGATTCGCGCCCCTTGTATTGGTCGAGTTCCTCATCATCGTAATAAATGATTTCGTTGGAAACGGCAGCAAGCAGCGAGTCTCGTTCGCAGGTGGCATGCTGTCCGCAACATTCTTCGGGCACGTCCTTGGTGATTTCGAGGGGGGACGTTTCGTCGGGTTTTGCTGTGCCTTCGGCCACACGCTTCTTGTAGCGTTTGTGGCCGATGAGCGAGGGAATGGTTACAATAATCACCAGTACGACGAGCGCAGAAATTAGATATATCATTTTACGAATATGAATTAGCCGTTGATGGGAGTTGCTGTGTCAACTGCCTCGATGAAGAAACCCGCCTGTCGGAGGTCTTCCCAATAGTTCGGATATGACTTCGAAACCACTGCCGGATCATCAATGAGGATGCTTCTATCGGGACGAACGAAAGACATGGGAGCAAAAGCCATGGCCATGCGGTGGTCCTTGTAGGTCGCGATGACAGGCGTGGCTTCAGCCTCGCATCGGGTGCCGTCCCATTGCATTTCGACAGAACCGTTACTCGTGTTGTCAGTCACGACATACCCGAGCTTCTTCAGTTCGGTTTCGAGAGCAGCCACGCGGTCGGTTTCCTTGATGCGAAGGGTGTGCAGGCCCGTGATGCGGAAGGGAATATTTAGGGCACAGCAAGTGGCGATGATTGTTTGTGCAAGGTCGGGCTGGGAAGTGAGGTCGAGAGCCAGCATCTTCGAGGAATTCGTCTTCCTACCTTCGGTTTTCAAAGTGACACCATTCTTGTCGTAGATTGTCGTGATACCCAATGATTCGATGTAACGGGATATGGCGGCATCGCCTTGCAGACTTGATTCATGCAGTCCTTCCAGAGTCAAGACGTTGGTCGAGTCGGAAAGAGCGGCCAAAGCAGTAATCTCATACCAGTAGCTCGATGCGCTCCAGTCGCTTTCGATATGATAGTGCTGCACTTCGTAGGGTTGTGGAGCGATGCTGATCACGTTTGTCTGTTGATTCCAACCCGACGTGATGCCGAACTGACGGAGCATGCCGAGAGTCATCTCGATATAGGGCACCGAGGTGATGTGGCCGCTCAAGGTCAAATGCAGACCTTCGGTCAGCGTTGGAGCTATCATCAGTAAGGCAGAGATATATTGACTCGACACGCTTCCATCGATGGTCAAGGTTCCTCCTCTCAGCTTTCGTCCATGGATGCGCAAGGGAGGGAAGCCTTCTTCTGCCACGTATTCGATGCTGGCACCGAGTTGGCGCAGGGCTTCGACAAGCAAGGCAATAGGACGCTGCCGCATACGAGCAGACCCCGTCATCACCACATCCTTGCCCTCTTGGCAAGCGAAGAAAGCGGTAAGGAAGCGCATCGAGGTGCCGGCAGCTCCTATATCGACGATGCGTGCACCGTCGTCAGCATAACTAAAGCTTGAAACATCGTCGCTGAAAGCGGCAAGCATGACGATGGTGTCGTCGCAGTCGCTGAGATTCGTGAGCCGACAAGCCTCACGACAAAGGCCCTGCATGATGAGCGCACGGTTGCTGAGGCTCTTCGATGCAGGAAGTCCGATGCGCAATGGCTGTCGGAGCGATGCAGGAGCTGTAACTAAATAGCGCATACGATGCGGCAGATGTTGACCACGGTCATCATGGCTTTCTGCATCGACTGGATGGGCACGTATTCGAACTTGCCGTGCATGTTCATGCCGCCGGCGAAGATATTGGGGCAGGGCAGTCCCTTGAACGAGAGCTGGGCACCGTCGGTGCCGCCACGAATGGGCTGTACCACGGGAGTGACACCAGCGTCGAGGATTGCTTGTTTGGCAATCTCGGTGATGCTATAGGGCTGTCCGTTGGGAAGGCAACGTCCACCTGCAGCAAGCACGGCATCTGCCTCCTGCACCTTCTCAAGCATGTTGTAGTATTGATCTTTGACCACAGCAGAGCAGCAACCGGGATGCAGGGCATTGATATTATCGACGATGCGTTGGATGTTCTCCTTGCGTGCCTCAAAGAGTTCGCGGTTGTGGTCGCGGATGATGTAGCTGAGGTTGGCCTCCTCGACGGTACCCGACATCGAAGTGAGATGGTAGAAGCCCTCGTAACCTTCGGTATGCTCGGGACGCTCCTCTTCGGGCAGTTGCTCCATGAACTCCATAGCAAGCAGCGATGCATTGATCATCTTGTCCTTGGCTGTGCCGGGATGGACATTCGAGCCCTTGAAGGTGATTTTTGCCGAAGCGGCGTTGAAGTTCTCGTACTCCAGTTCTCCCACTTCGCCGCCATCCATCGTGTAGGCAAAGTCGCAGCCGAAGAGGGGCACGTCGAACTTGTGGGCACCGAGACCAATCTCTTCATCTGGATTGAAGGCGATGCGTACCTTGCCGTGCTTGATTTCGGGATGTTCGCGCAGAAACATCATCGCGGTGATGATTTCGGCAATGCCTGCCTTGTCGTCAGCACCGAGCAGGGTGGTGCCGTCGGTAACGATGAGGTCTTCACCGACGTGACGGAGCAGCTCGGGGAAGACGCTGGTCTGCATGACGATGCCAAGACCTTCGTTCAGCACGATGTCCTTGCCGTCGTAGTTCTCGATGATGCGCGGCTTCACATTCTCGCCGCTGGCATCGGGAGCCGTATCCATGTGGGCAATGAAGCCGATGGTGGGTACTTCCTTGCCTTCGAGGTTGGATGGCAATGTGGCATAGAGATAGCCGTTGTCATCGAGGACAACATCCTCAAAGCCGAGTTCAACGAGTTCGTCTCGTAGTTGCTTGGCAAATACCATCTGACCGGGAGTACTTGGAGTGACACCACTCTCCTCGTTGCTTGTCGTAAAAACCTTCACGTATTTGATGAAACGTTCTACAAGTTTTTCCATACTAAAACAAAAATTATAGATGATTAGATGTTTTTTACACGAATTATCATCAATTTGCCATTAATTATTTATTGTATTTCAAATTCAATGGAAATTCATGTAAATTATTGGTAATTCGTGTTAAATGAATTAACGTTCAAAACGGCAATTTATTGTATTTGTCTGCCGAAAAATACCGTCAACTGCCCGTCACAATCAGATAATGGGTCTTTTCGCCCTTGATCTTGAGACCTTTCACCTTGGCGAGCGCCTCCTCCGCCTTGTCGCGGCGGATGGCGACGTATGCACAATGGTCCATGATGTCGATGCGTCCCAGGTCGGCACCCTTCAGCCCTCCGTTCTTGGTGAAGAAACCCACTACATCGGCCTTCGAGATCTTTTCCTTCTTGCCTCGTCCGATATAGACGGTTACCATAGGAGCGGGGTCGAGTTTCGTCGGAGGATTCTTGAGTGAATAGTAGGGAAGGTTGTCATCAAAGTATTCAGGCAGCATTTCCTCTGGGCCTACGATGACGTATGCCTTGCCCGATGCACCGGCGCGTGCCGTACGTCCATTGCGATGGGTATAGGCTTCCTGACTTTGTGGGAAATGATAGTGGATGATATGAGCCACATCGGGAAGGTCGAGTCCGCGACTGGCCAAATCGGTGCTGACGAGCACACGAATCGACCCTCCGCGCAAACGGATGATCGACTTGTCGCGCATGTCTTGTTCGAGACCGCCGTGATAAAGCGCATTCTCGATGCCTTGGTCCGACAAAAAGTGAGCGATGCGCTCGGTAGCTTCACGGTAGTTGGCAAAGACGATGGCTTGTTCCTGTTGCACTCCTTTCGATGGGCCGAGCAGACAAAGCAATAGTTCGCGGAGTGTCTCAAGTTTGTCGGGCACGGGAGATTTCACCTGGTACATCACCAGACGTTCGGGTTCCTTCTGGTCCGAGCCGTAATCCAGTTGCTGATAGTCGTGAAAACCTGTCCAGGGGGCAATGGGAATGGTATGTGTGGCCGAGGTGAAGATGCGCTGACGAATATTGGTCAGCATATCAAGGATGGCATGCATCTCTTCCTCGAAGCCAAGTTCCAGGGATTTGTCAAACTCGTCGATGACCAGGAACGTGAAAGCCTGAGGCACGATGTTGCCTCGTTCGATATGGTCCTTCAGACGGCCTGGTGTCCCGACGATAAGATAGTTTTCCAACGTCGGCTGGTCGCTTGACAGGGACAACAGTTGTTGCTGTTCGACGCGCAGGTCATGACCGCCATAGCAAGCCACGCATCGTGTTTCGGTGTGCAACCGTTGCCAGACGTCGGCTATCTGCTGGACGAGTTCGCGACTGGGAGCGATAACGAGTGTCCTGCCTCCAGCTTGCCAAAGAGGCAGAAGGTAGGCAAGTGTTTTTCCGCTGCCGGTTGGAGCAAGCAGCAGCATGTCGTGTCCCTGTGGAAAGAGACTGAGCATCTCCTCCTGCATCGCGTTGAGTTCCGCAAACCCCATGGCTTCGAGTGCTTGCTGCCGTATGTCTTTCTTATCTGTCATAGTACTTTATTTTAGCATTTAGATATGCAGATTCGGCTGCAAAGATAGCGATATTTCGACAAAATTCAAAATTTTTGCTGTAAAATAATCCTATGAAACGAAAAAAGACCTATCTTTGCACCATGTATAATAAGATATTGTGCTTGGCCTTGGCCTTTGTACTTTCTCTGTCTGTCGGAGCCGAAGATTTGCGGTCTGTCATGAACTTCTACAAGCCCGACATGAGCAAGGGGTTCATTTTCATCAGCAAGAAAGATATGACCTTGACTTTGGTGAATAGTCAGGGGAAAGTTGTAGTTACTTATCCGATTGCTTGTGGAATGAATCTCGGACAGAAGAATTATACAGGAGACCACAAGACACCAGAAGGCTACTTCCTGCTTGAGAAGATTCACGATTCGGCCAACTGGGGGCACGATTTCCACGATGGCAATGGTTTCATCAAGCATGCTTATGGACCGTACTTTCTGCGTTTGAAGACGGGTTTTCAGGGCATCGGCATACATGGCACGCACGCTCCAAGCAGCATCGGTACACGAGCTACTGAAGGTTGTATCCGGCTTGAGAACGAGAATGTTGCTGCACTCGAACCTCTGGTAACTCTCGGTATGCCCGTCATCATCGGGCCGGAAGAAGGTGTGGCAAAGCTAATCGCCAGCAATGCACAGCGGCCAGACCTTCCCTATTGGACCACGG
Organism: Bacteroidales bacterium; assembly: GCA_017618715.1. Taxonomy (GTDB): domain Bacteria; phylum Bacteroidota; class Bacteroidia; order Bacteroidales; family UBA3663; genus Liminaster. Next base: position 24,609 of record JAFZTS010000004.1, on the reverse strand, counting down.
GAGGAGTGAGACCGGTGAAGACGGCTCAGGCAACCCCCAAGAAACGCGAGCCGAAGGTTGTGGATGGAAGGATTGACATCGATCCCGAGTTGGATCTGGTTGATGCGGTCGAGGATGTTCCAGTTGTTCCTTCTGCTATCAAAGCCAAGCCCGTTTCGGTAGAAAAACCTGTGGTCAAGCCTGTCGAAATAGCTGAAGTTAAGCCTGTACAAACGTCTGTTTCGGAAGCGAAGCCTGCGGTTAAACCTGTCGAGACAGTCGTTGAGAAGCCTATTGAGACAGTTGTCGAGAAGCCTATTGAGATAGTTGTCGAGAAACCTGTTGAGACAATCGTTGAGAAGCCAGTCGAAAAGGTAATCGAAGAGGTGCCCGAGAAGGAGGCTGAACCCGTTGCCAAAGCAGAGACGAAGGAACCTGAACCACTACAGGTGGAGATGGTTGTCGATAAGGCCGAGAACGCTTCATCTACTGATGCTCCTCAGTATGAGGTGGTCGTCGAGGAGGTTACTGCTCCCGATGGTACAGTGAAGTACGAGGTGCATTATAAGGCTGTTAGCAAATAAAAAGCAAAAATAATTATTTGAACATAAACCAATAAAACTACGTAACTTATGAAAAGAGACAGTGTGATCTTTGACCTGATAGCCGAGGAGCGTCAGCGTCAGATGAAAGGTATTGAGCTTATTGCTTCGGAGAACATCGTGAGTGATGAAGTGCTCGAAGCCATGGGGTCGGTGCTTACCAATAAGTATGCCGAGGGCCTCCCCGGCAAGCGTTATTATGGTGGATGTGAAGTTGTCGATAAGGTGGAGCAACTTGCCATCGATCGCCTCAAGGAGATCTTCGGCGCATGTTGGGCCAACGTACAGCCTCACTCCGGCGCACAGGCCAACCAGGCTGTGCTGGCTGCTGTCCTCAATCCAGGTGACACCTTCATGGGTCTCAATCTTGCTCATGGCGGCCACCTCTCTCATGGATCAGCTGTCAACAGTTCCGGCATGCTGTACAAGCCGGTGGCATATAACGTGCGTGAGGATACCGGTCGCGTGGATTACGACGAGATGGAGCGCCTTGCTTTGGAGCACAAGCCCAAGCTCATCATCGGTGGTGGCTCGGCTTACAGCCGCGAATGGGACTATGCCCGTATGCGCAAGATTGCTGATGAAGTAGGAGCCATCCTTATGGTTGACATGGCACATCCTGCCGGTCTGATTGCTGCCGGTCTGCTTGAGAACCCTGTCAAGTATGCCCATATAGTTACTACAACTACTCACAAGTCGCTCCGTGGCCCACGCGGTGGCGTCATCATGATCGGCGAGGATTTCCCCAATCCCAAGGGTCTCAAGACTCCCAAGGGCGTCGTGAAGATGATGTCGGCTTGCCTCGACAGCTCCGTATTCCCAGGCACACAGGGTGGCCCATTGGAGCATGTCATTGCAGCCAAGGCCGTTGCTTTCGGCGAGATTCTCCGTCCCGAGTGGAAGGAGTATGCATTGCAAGTGAAGAAAAATGCCGCTGTGCTGGCTGAAGAACTCGTGAAGCGTGGCTTCAAGATCATCTCGGGTGGAACCGACAACCATTCGATGCTCGTTGACCTTCGTCCCAAGTATCCCGAGCTCACCGGTAAGGTGGCTGAGAAGGCGCTCGTAGCTGCCGACATCACGGCCAACAAGAACATGGTGCCTTACGATACCCGTTCAGCCTTCCAGACCTCCGGTATCCGTCTTGGTACACCTGCCATCACTACCCGTGGCGCCAAGGAGAACCTCATGGTCAAGGTAGCCGCTTGGATCGAAGAGGTTCTCAACGATCCCGAGAACGAGGCAGTCATCGCCAAGGTTCGCGCCGAGGTCAATGCCGAAATGGAAAAGTATCCGCTCTTCGCTTATTGATTTTTTTAACGCGAATTATCATGAATTTCACACGAATTTTTTATTGTAACACAGGTCAAATATAGACATTACAGTAAAATTTACGTTAATTCGCGATAATTCGTGTTAAAATAAAAAAAAACGGGCGCTCCGCATTTCTGCGGGGCGCCCGTTGTATTTTTTGTTTTAGTTTCGGAAGGTGATTGTGCCGTCGGCCACATCCACGATGATGGGCTGCTGGCGGTTGACCTTGCCGCTGATAAGAGTCTTCGACAGTTCGTTGAGCACCAGATGCTGGATAGCTCGTTTCACTGGACGAGCACCGAAATCGGGGTCGTAACCCTCCTTGGCCAGGAAGCGGCGTGCATCGTCGGTGACGCGCAGTTCGATGTCGTTCTGCTTGAGCAGGTTGTGACAACGTGCAATCTGGATATCCACGACGCGACGGATGTCGTCTTCGGTGAGTGCGCTGAAGTTGACGATCTCGTCGATACGGTTCAGGAACTCGCGTCGGATGGGTTGCATCGGTCGTCCTTCGGCCGTGATGACGGGTGCCTTGCCGTGGAGCTGGTCCTCGGTGAGGTTCGAGGTCATGATGATGATGGTGTTCTTGAAGTTGACGTTACGTCCCTTGCCATCGGTCATGTGACCCTCGTCGAGCACTTGAAGCAATGTGTTGAACACATCGGGATGTGCTTTCTCTATCTCGTCGAAGAGCACCACTTGATACGGCTTGCGACGTACGGCCTCGGTAAGTTGTCCGCCCTCTTCATAGCCTACATATCCTGGAGGCGCACCGAACAAACGGGTTACGGCGAACTTCTCCTGATACTCTGACATGTCGATACGTGTCATCATCCTTTCGTCGTCGAAAAGGAATTCAGCCAAGGCTTTTGCGAGCTCTGTCTTGCCCACGCCCGTTTGTCCGAGGAAGAGGAACGAGCCAATGGGACGATGGGGATCGGAGAGTCCGGCACGATTACGACGGATAGCGTTCGACACGGCCTCGATGGCTGCATCTTGTCCAACGACACGCTTATGCAGTTCCGTTTCGAGCTGGAGCAGTTTGTCGCGCTCCGACGTCATCATCTTGTTCACGGGGATGCCCGTCCAGTGGCTTACCACTTCGGCGATGTCCTCTGCAGTAACTTCCTCGCGTATCAAGGCTCCTGAATCGCCCACCTGTTGATGCAGGTCGTTGCTGATCTGCTCGTTCTGCTTCTCAAGGCCGGGGATGGTCTCGTATTGTATCTTGGCCACCTTGCCGTAATCGCCTTGCTGCTTGGCTTGTTCGGCCTCGAAGCGGAGTTGTTCGATCTGCTCCTTGTTACGCTGAATGACCTCGATGAGCTGTTTCTCCTTCTTCCATTGGTCATTGAGTTTCTTCTCGTCGGCCTGCAGCGCCTTGATCTGTTCGTCGATGTGGTCGATCTTGGCCTTGTCCTTTTCCCACTTGATGGCCTCGCGCTCGATCTGCAGCTGCATGATCTGACGATGTATCTCGTCCAAAGCCTGTGGCTCGGAGTCACGTTCCATACGCAGTTTGGCCGAAGCCTCGTCAATCAGGTCGATGGCCTTGTCAGGCAGGTAACGATCGGTGATGTAACGTGTCGAGAGACGTACGGCTTGGATGACAGCCTCGTCCTTGATACGGATGTGGTGATGATTCTCGTAACGTTCCTTCAATCCACGCAGGATAGCGATGGCTGCCGTCTCGTCAGGCTCATCGACCATCACCTTCTGGAAACGACGCTCCAGGGCCTTGTCGGTCTCGAAGTACTTCTGGTATTCATCCAAGGTGGTGGCACCTACGCAGCGCAGTTCGCCGCGTGCCAAAGCAGGCTTCAGGATGTTGGCCGCATCCATCGAGCCCTGTCCACCGCCTGCTCCTACCAGGGTGTGGATCTCGTCGATGAAGAGGATGATATCATTGCCCGTCGCATCATCGCTGTTGGCTTCCTGCACCTCCTTGATGACGCTCTTCAGTCGGTCTTCGAACTCACCCTTGTACATCGCACCGGCTACCAGTGCGCCCATATCGAGCGAGTAGATCTGTTTCTTCTTCAGGTTCTCGGGCACGTCACCGCGCACGATACGCTGTGCCAAGCCTTCGGCAATGGCAGTTTTGCCCGTACCGGGTTGGCCAATAAGCACGGGGTTGTTTTTGGTTCGACGACTCAAAATTTGCAGCACACGTCGGATCTCCTCGTCACGGCCTATCACGGGGTCAAGCTTGCCCTTTCGAGCCAGCTCGCACAGGTTCTGGGCATACTTGTCCAGCGCCTTTTCACCCTGCTGCTGGGTGTTCGGATAATTCATGTTTGTTGCCATAGTAGTATATTTTTTTAAGTATTATTTTAAATGTAATTACATCTGCCTTTTGGCAAGAGCTGTGCCGAAGCAGCAATGTGTCGCAAGTACAGACAATTTGTCAAGTTCTACGACAGAAATGTTGCCATCCTGCATATTTTTCTTGCTCTTGGAATTGTTATTTTTTAATTGTTAATTGTTAATTCAAAAATAATCCTTATCTTTGCCCCAAAATCAGAATACTTCTTGCTATGAAACACTTTCATCCGCTCGTCGCACCCCTTGTGCTGTTTATTGTTTTTCTTTCCCTCCCGTCGGTCTCGAAGGCACAGTCCTTCGACCAGTATTTCGAAGATAATACCCTGCGTCTTGACTATGTCTTTGCCGGCAATAGCCAGGAACAACACATCTACCTTGAACAGCTCTACAAACAACCCCGATGGGCAGGGCGACGAAACCGTTTGTCTGAAAAGTTCCTGCATGGCAATGGTCAGCTTACCGTGCGCGACCATGCGTCGCAGGAGATCATCTATGTCTGGACGTTCTCGACGCTATTCCAGGAATGGTTACTCGAAGACGAGGCGAAGACATTGAGTCGTGCCTTTGAGACGAGCTACAATATTCCTTATCCCAAGGAAAAGGTTGATATTACCGTCACGCTCTCCGACAACCATCAGCAGGTTATGACTTCGCTCACCCATACCGTTGACCCCGCTGACATACTGATACGTCCGATAGGTGACAATGGTATTCCATTTTATTATATATGGAAAGGTGGACAGAAAGCCGACAAGCCACAAAAGTCGAAAGCATCACGCAATTACGATGCCACCGAGTTTGATCCATTCGAAGATGTGAACATCAGCGAGTGCGTCGATTTCGCCATTCTTGCCGAAGGATATACCGAGCAGCAGATGGGTAAGTTCTTTGCCGACTGCGAGCGTGCTGTCGATGCACTCTTTGCTTGGGAACCTTTCGCAAGCCTCAAGGATCGTTTCAATGTGGTGGCTGTAGCTGCTCCAAGCCGTGCGGCAGGGCCTTCGGTGCCTCATCGTGGCGTGTGGAAGGAAACAGCCGTGCGCACTCACTACGATACGTTCTACAGCCAACGCTATCTTACTTCGCAGGACATGCACACAATCTATAATCTCCTTTCGGGTGTGCCTTTCGAGCACATTATGGTGCTCGTCAATTCCGACACATACGGTGGGGGAGGCATCTACAATCAGATTACCTTCGCCACGAGCGACCATCCCACTTTCCGCGAAGTTTTTGTGCATGAGTTCGGACACTCCTATGCAGGTCTGGCCGACGAATATGCCTACGACGATATGGACAGCGAGTGGTATCCTGCTGACACCGAGCCGTGGGAACCCAATGTCACCACTTTGAAGGATTTCGGCAGCAAATGGGCCGATATGTTGCCTCAAGGGCAGCCCATTCCGACACCACTTGATCCCAATGTGCCCGACTATCGGATTGCCCGCGACGATCCCGAAGCATTAGCTAAGCTAAATGCTGCAACACAGGTGGTGGGTGTCTTCGAGGGCGCAGGTTATCAGAGCAAAGGCTGTTATCGCCCCGCTCAGGAATGTCGCATGAAAATCAATGATGTGCAGGACTTCTGTCCTGTCTGTGCCCGTGCCATCCGTCGCATTACGGATTTCTATACGGGGAGGTAGATTATGCCTCGTATTCCGTGGGGTCGAAGCCGTCAAGGGCTTCCTTGCGCTCAAGGCAGGTGCCACAGGTGCCGCAGTGGCGGTCGTGCCCCTTGTAGCAGGAGTAGGTGTGGGCATAATCGACGCCGAGTTCACGGCCACGGAGGGCGATTTCGCGCTTCGTTAGGGGAGTGTAGGGGGCGAAGAGCGTAACGCCGTTGGTAGTGCCTTCTTCGATGGCGTGACTCATGGCAACGACAAAGTCGGGGCGGCAGTCGGGATAGACGAAGTGGTCGCCCGAATGGTTCGCCATGAGCACGTGCTGCAAGCCCTGGCTTTCGGCGATGCCGGCGGCGATGCTGAGCATAACTCCATTGCGGAAGGGAACGACGGTCGATTTCATCGTCGTTTCGTCATATTGCCCGTCGGGTATCTCTTCGTAGCCATTCTTCAGAAGGCTGGAACGGAAGTACTGTTCCATGAAGTCGATATTGATGACGAGGTGAGGTATGCCGAGTTTATGACACTGCCAGCGGGCACAGGCTATCTCGTGCTCTGCGTGGCGTGAATGATAGTCGAAAGTAAGGGCCAGGGCTATGCGCTCTTGGAATTCGTGGAGCAGCGTCACGCTGTCCATGCCGCCGCTGAGGATGATAATACTGTCTTTCATTTGTTTCTTTTTCCTTAAACTGCGGCAAAATTACGGCTTTTTGAGCATTTTTCCAAGGATTTCAGTTTTTTTTAGAATAAAAATTTGCTTTCTACGGATTTGTTGCGTAAATTTGCCCCCAAAATTGACATATCTACTTAACCCAAATAAATATGAAGAAGACACTCTTGATGGCTTTTGCCATTGTTGCAGCTGTCGCACTGACTGGCTGCAAAAGTAAGAAAACCCTTTCCGAGGCCGCTACCGTTGCATCTCCTACCGAGGAGGTAAAGGAAGTGGAGCCAATCACCTACACCACGCCTACACGTACCACGACTCGTACCCAGCCTGTTGCCCAGGCTGGTGATCGTCAGGAGAAGGTATCAGTGGTGAACAGTGGTGATGCCGGACTCTTGAAGGACTACAATGTTGTGGTTGGCGCATTCAGCAACAAGGCCAACGCTGATAACTTCAAGGCCAAGATGGTGAGCCGTGGCTACAACGCATTCCTGGTACAGAACGAGGCTGGCCTCTATCGTGTAGTGGCTGGCGGTTATGACACCCGCGCCCAGGCTGTGAGTGTGCGTGACAATATCCGTTCGACCTACGCCAACGATGATCCGGGCACATGTCCAGCCGCATGGTTGCTCATCCCAGCATATTAATACGATTTATTTCACGTTTATTGAAGCCAGATACTTGGGGCATTGCTCCAAGTGTTTGGCTTTCTGCGCTTTTTTAAGGATTATTTTTTATGAGTAGGTTGGCTGTTTCTCTCCTTGCTGTCTGTTTGTGGCAGTGTGATGCACTGACTGCTGATTCATATCTATCTCTCTCTTCCTACGATACTGGCCATCTCATGATCAACGAGATAATGCAAAGCAATGTGGATGCTTTGATGGTCAACAAGGACTTTCCAGATTCGTGGATTGAACTCTATAACCCGACAAGCAGGGATATCAGCATCAAGGGATATGGTTTTGGGCCGACCTCTGACCCCAATTCCTCCTATCGTATCCCTATGTATCACAATGTGCCTGCACATGGGTTCCAACTTGTTTATTGTGACAAGAAGGGAGAGTATGCTCACACCGACTTCCGTCTCGAATCCACATCAGAAGGCTGCATCTATTTTTTCAGCCCAGAAGGAGAAGTGATCGACAGCCTTTGCTATCCCCCTATGCCCGCTCCAAACATCGCCTATGGTCGCCTTACCGATGGCGACGCAGATTGGCAGCATGAACTAAAACCCACTCCGGGAGCGTCCAACGAAGGAGGTGGCTCGTCCATATTATTGCCTTCGCCCGTATTCAGCTTGCCGGGACGTATTATGTCGGAACCTGCTGAACTGCTAATAACGTTGCCCGAAGGTTTTGATTTGCCTTCCGATACCCGCATCTATATGTCCACCAACGGTGAGGAGCCCACTATCGACTCTCCTTCAGCCACCGAATTCCATTTGACGATTGATCATACCCTCACCGTTCGAGCCAAACTACTCTCGGCACACGCTTTGCCCTCGCGTGCTGCCACACATTCCTATATTTTTCATCCTCGCGAGCTCCACTTGCCTATAGTTAGTCTGGTGTCTGACAGCGCATATTTCTACAGCGAAGATTACGGCATCCTGCTTGGAGGACAGCCCTTGGGAACAGGAAATTGCTACAAGGATTGGCGTCGTCCCGTCAACATCGAATATTTCGATAAGCAGGACGATGACGCCACGTTCAATCAGCTTGGCGAAACAGCTGTTGGCGGTTTGGGTTCGCGTATCTATTCGCAGAAGTCGCTTAAGTTGTATGCCAACAAGCGTTTCGGAAAGAAGCGCTTCAAGGCACAGCTTTGGCCCGAAGACAAACCTGAAGTCACAAAAGTCAAGTCATTCCGTTTGCGAAATGGCGGTAATCGGTGCATCGACTCAAGATTTGAGGATGCCTTGGCACAACGATTCTTTGCACGGTGGAAGGATTCGCTCGAATGGATAGCGTATTCTCCCGTCATCGGCTATATCAATGGAGAATACAAGGGAATTTTTGGCTTGAGGGAGAAGGCAGACGAAGACTTTCTGGAGTCGAACTATGGAATTGACGAAGAGGTAGATATTGTGGAGAGTTTCTACAGTAATGAGCCAGCTTACTCCGAGATGTTACAGCTGATCCAAAGCGAATCATCAACATTTGGTGACTTTTGCAAGGTGATGGAGATGGATCAGTTTATCGACTATCTTTGCTGCGAGACTTTTGCTACGAATGAGGACTTTCCGCATAATAATGTATATATGTGGAGGAAGAAGGAGGGCAAATGGCATTTCGTGCTGAAAGACCTCGACTATTTCTCCAATTCCCAATTGGGCTTCAATTATCTCAATTGGCTCATGGTGACAGGTGATGAGGGGAAATGGGCATTGCAGCCCATTAAACATCGTCTGATACAGAAGCTGATGATGATGGACGAGTTCCGTGAATCTTTCATCGACCGCATGGGTACATATCTCGGCGATTTCCTTCGCCCCGATGTGACGTTGCCTCTCATTCGTCAGATGCGCGACGAGATCGATAGCGAGGTAGCGGCTACATTTGATGTGATGACCGAAGATGTAAGCTATGCTGACTTTGACAGGACAATCAACGAACGACTGATTCCTTTCTGCGAGATGCGGCCCGTGAGGGCTTATAATCATTTGTCGCAATATTTCTCGTTGGGAACTGTCGTCCCTATGACCATCTATCCTCAAGGGGATTCAATCCTGGTCAATCATGTCGGCCTTACCCAAAGCCATTTTGAGGGATATACGTGGTTGGATCGTACGCTGAGGCTCGACAGCCGGAATCCAGCTGCGGGATGGGTGATGACAGTCATGTACTTGAATGGCAACATGAAAACAATTCGATATGATCAGCCTTCGGTCAGTATCCATTTGGCCGAGATAGTGGGCGCGTGTGAATCTGTTGTTATTACAACCATTCCCATTGACCCAGGTTATGGCATTGAGCGTGTTGTGAACGATGAGGCCAAAACTTCAGAGGGATACTTTACCATCTATGGTATGCCTTGCAGCAATGCGCGAGGAAGAGACATACGATTGGCGCGCGAACCCGATGGAACATTCCGAAAGATTATCAGATATTAAGAGGATATGGATAGAACATCATTACAAAAACTCTTGACAACGACATGTCTGTTGCTACTTGTCTGTTTAGGTGGTCATCTCGCTGCCCAGACGCATCAAGTGGTTATCAACGAACTGATGCAAAGCAATGTCGATGCCCTTTTCTATCGAAAGGATTTCCCCGACTCCTGGTTCGAAGTCTATAATACTACAGGAAAGAAAATCAACATGAGGGGCTGGCGAATTGGAATCACTAACGATTTTGACAAGTCGTACGAACTTTTTCATTTTCGTGAACTGCCCGCATACGGTCGTATCCTTTACTATTGCGACAAGAAGGACGACGGGTGGGAACACCCCGACTTCCGGTTGGAATCCACCAAGGCCGGAGCTCTCTATCTTTGGAATGCGGAGGGCGTACTGATTGATAGTGTGGCATACGACGAGATGCCTGCTCCCAATATCGCGTGGGGCCGAGTGACTGATGGGGCAGACCAATGGCAATATGAAGTCACGCCAACGCCTGGTGAACCGAACGAAAGCCTTGGTTCAGACTTTATCTTGCCTGATCCCGTATTCAGTCATACAGGGCGACTGCTCCCTGTGGGTGAATCGCTCTCGCTCACAATCGCGTTTCCCGATGCCGCTCTTCCTTCCGACACGCGCCTGTATGTCACCCTCGATGGCTCGGCTCCCACGAAAGCGTCTGCGAGCTATGCCAAGGAAGAACCTTGCAAGATGCTGATAACAGAGACAACGGTGGTTCGTGCCCGATTGATATCAGATTTCGCATTGACCTCCCTGCCTGTGACGCATTCCTATATCATCCATCCACGCACGACGCAACTGCCTGTGTTCTCGCTTTCGACCGACAGCAGATACCTTTACGATGAGGAGATAGGCATGATGGTGGGCGATGACTTCGATGGTAATTGCTTCAAGGGTTGGCGTCGCCCGTTCAATATCGAGTTCTTTGAGCAAACGGAGCCCGACACGGCGCTCATCAATCAGATTGGCGAGGCGGGTATGCATGGTGCCGGGTCGCTACGAAGACATCAGAAAGCGATGAACCTTTATACCAACAAACGTTGGCAGAAGAAACGCTTTAAATCTTCGACATTCTTCCCCCATAAGCCTTTCATCAAGAAGACCAAGACTTTCTGCCTTCGCAATAGTGGTACGCGTTGCCTCGACTCACGTATCGATGACGGGTTCGTGCAGTTACTTTTTGCCAATCATATCGACAGTTTGCAGTATCTCGACTATCGTCCCTGCATCGTCTATATCGATGGCAAGTACAATGGTATTATGGACATTCGTGAGCGTGCCAACAACACATGGGCTTCGAATAACTTGGGTGTTGAGGAGGATTCGATTTCCGAAATTGAGGCATTCTATACCAAAGTGGCAGAATATGACGATGTTCGGCAGCTGATCGATGATCCGAATTCCAAATATGAAGACTTCGCTCAACTGTTCGACATGTCGCTTTTCCTAAATTATCTATGCTGTGAAGCATATTCATCCAATCGTACTTTTGCCCATACCAATGTCTATCTGTGGTACGACAGGAGCGAAGGTCAGAAGATTCTCCATCCTCTGCTTAAGGACCTTGACGATTTTGCGGGCGGTGGAGACGACTGGAATTGGATGAATTTCATTACGCTGACCGGGAACGAGAGCAATTACGATGAAAAGCCAGAGCATAGGCGCATTTTTGCGCGGCTGTTCGACATGCCGGAATTCCGCAATCCTTTCATTGACCGTATGATGGTCTATCTTGGGGATTTCTGCAAACCTTCGGTCACTGTGCCGATGATTAACGCGATGCGGGATGCGATAGAAGATGAGATTGAAGCAACTTTCGCTTTTATCGATGAAGGTGCCACCTATCAGGATTTCGTCAATCGAATCGAGCAACAGCTTATACCGTTCTGTCAGAAGCGTCCTCTTATTCAAAGCCAACAACTTGCTTCGCGTTTTAATTTAGGGAATGTCATTCATCTCACTGTCTCCACAAAGGTGTTTCATGACGGCTTGGTTTACGATGTCTCGGCAAGCATTAACGACATTCGTTTGACAGAGGGCAATTTCGATGGCTATTGTTTCAGTGGTCGGACTTTCCGTGTGAACAGTGGCAGCAGCAATTTCCATTGGCAACTGGTAATCGGTTACTCCAACGGAGGTTTCGAGACCCGCACCTTTCATCAGTCCAACATCTCTCTCCGACCCGATCTGTTGGGCAACAATATCGTCTCACTGGCCCTTTTGCCTGTAGTCGCCCCTGGCGCTGGCATAGAGGAGACAATGGGTGTCGTGGACGAAGAAATGCCCGTTTATGACTTATTCGGGCGGCGCATCTTGCAACATACTGAAGGGATGTTCAAAATTTATATAGGGAAGTTATATTTTTCAGTTCCTTAGGTAACTGACCTTTTTATTTCAAATTATCTATTTTACAATTATGGCACAAATCTTAAATGAGAGTACTCAGCCTGTTAGTGAACAGGTTAGAAGTACATTAGCGGATTTCTTATCTGCTGTCCAGCAATCAGGAGGTGTATATCACCTTGACTCCGACATTACGCTTACTTCTAATGTCACTATGGCATCCAACACGATGATAATCTTCGAAGGTGGAAAAATCATCGGCAACTACACTTTGACAGGCAATAGATCAACTATTGTATCTCCACCAAGGCAAATCTTTAGCGGTGTAACATTAGCGGGTACATGGAATGTGGACTGCTGCTATGCTGAATGGTGGGGCGCTGTGGGTAATGGTTCTACGAATGACGCTACTGCCATTCAGAAAGCTCTGTCTTCACCAATCGAGAGAGTCATCTTGCTGAATAAAACGTATCTGATTAAAACTACCCTTTCTATCTCAAGCAGAAAGGTTTTAGAAGGAACACGTCAATCTAATGATCATGAAGGCAAACCTCAATTGTTGGCGAGTCCGACAAATACCACAATGAATACAATTGTTAGTATCGCTAGTGATTTCGTCACTATTAGGAATATCTCTGTAAAGAATGGAACAGAGAATGTAATGAATTATGGATTCTCTACCAGCGAGCAACATTATAGACTTGTATTGGAGGGTTTGGCTTCAACAGGTTGCTCCATTGGCTTTTATTTGAATACATTTCTGTCTAAGGTTGAGCGTTGTACTGCTACAGGTGTGTTTACGGGTTTTTCTATCAAAGGTGGAACATCGGTTACTATGACTAACTGTTTCGTGAAGAGTTACAAGCAGAATGCTTATTACCTTGAAACTTTGACCTATTCCACTTTAATGAATTGCTGTGCTGATACGTGGAAACCTGATAGTTCTGTTTCCGATGGTGGTAGCAATTGGTACATATATTATATCAAGTGGTGTAATTCTCTCTCATTGATTAATTGTGCAGGAGAAGAGGCAGCAAAAGGTATATATTTTGATGGCGGTGCAAATATGACTGTTAGAAATTGCAGGTTTAATATGCCTTTTATGACAACTTCGGTTAATGATAAGAGAATATTGTTCTTCCTAAATTGTGATAAAGTCGAAATCGATGGTTTATACATCTCTAATTGGGTTTGTACGGGTTGGACTACTAATAATGGATGGTTTAATGAGAGTAACCTAATAAAGATAAATTGTTCAAGTGGTACTAAGAATACCGTTCGATTGCATAACGTGTATTACAGAGGATATGATAGAGACAAGACTATAATAGGCTACGAGGAAGTCAAACAGATCCTCTCGGATCAGTTGATTACTGCTTACAATGCAACTGGTTGTTTTACTGATATATTGGTTGAATACGATTGGATAAAAAGAGGAACAACAGCCAATCGGCCTTCTGGTTTAGGCAACTATGTAGGTGCGGGTTTTGTTTATTTCAACACTTCTACAGGAAATGCTGAAATATGGAATGGGTCTGCATGGCAGACTTTGTAAGTAATTAACAAATGTAGATGAGTAGGTCTGAAGACGCAATTAATGTGAATGAAGAGCAAACTGATAGTTGTTATGGTCTCTGTTTTTATTCTCAGCGTGTCAACAGCACACTGAAGAACAGATAGGGTCACAGATTGAATTGACATTTCGGTTTGTGGTGAACGAATTCGAGCAGATTCCGTTCACTCGTGCTCTTTCTGAGCCTACTCATCTACTGATTATTGACAAGTTCGGTGATGATGTGAAAGTTGAGACCAAGCCTTCACTTGATCCTTTCGTGATGCAATTGGCTTATGGTGAACATGAACTCTATTTCGTGGCCGCAGAGAACAAATGGGCATCATTCGATGCCGAGCATTTTACCTTGAAGTGGCTCGATACTCCTACAGGACTAGGTCGCGTTTGGGCTATTCGCATGAAGATTGATGTGAGCAGTGCGTCTATAGACGAAATTATCAAGCTTCCTTTGGTAGTGGCTGATGTACAGGTCGAAGTCCTCGACAGATGGCCTCGACAGGCAGCTTCAATCGAGTTGGAGGTTTCGGGGCTTTGTCATGAATTTGACTTGATGACTATGACTGAAATCGGCACAGGGAATACTGTGCAACTTTCACAACAGATCGCATCGGAGGAACAGAAGACACGAAACTTCGATTTGCTTACGTTTGTTCTTTCTTCGGGTAATGTGGGTAATCTGATCTTGAGGGTAAATAACGCAGAGAATGAAACTTTAGCTACCAAGACAGTGGCCGATGTTTTCGTACGGCAGGGTTCAATCAGTCAATATTCAGGTTATTTGATTGAAATCAATTCGGATCTGTATTATACCCTCTCGCCCAACTATGGCAAGAGTATCGGTATCTTTGGCGGATCGTTTTGCAACATCACGGAGTCAGATAGCTGCAAGTTTTATTGGCAGGAGAAGCTACAGCTCAGCCTATTCGGTCATGGCATCAATGGCGCAGGCTACAGCCCCCTTACACAGGAAAATGGAGTCCAGTATGCCGTTGATCGCTGCTGTCGTCGTGATGATCCCCACGATATCTACCTGCTTTGGTCGCCGAGCAATGATTTCTCGAAGGGGCGAGCTTCCATCGGTTCGCTCAGCGACTTCACCGAGGCCGATGGCTACGACACGTCGAAGCTCAATACGATGCTGGGAGGGATGAACTACTGCTATTATACACTAAAACAGAAGAACCCCGATGCCGAGATTCTTCTGTTTACGACGTTACCAATCTTCAATAAAGGGGCGGCGGGCTACGACTCGCTCTACACTGAAGGCATCGGCCTCCGTCATTTTGTCGATGCCCAGATTGAGTGGGCCAAGGCGCACGATGTGCCATATCTTGACCTCTTCCGTCGCTCAGGCTTCACGCACAGCAACTATGGCTCGTATTATCAGAAGGACAAGCTGCACCCGAACGTCGAAGGCTACAAGCACCTCGCCAACATCACCACCCCGTTCCTCGCTTTCCCGAGGTGATTTTTTTATCACACAGCAATTTTACAGATTTCCACAGATTGCGCTACGCGGCTCCGCACTTGATCATCATGTCTGCTTGTCCGTTTTGTCTGCCTATCGATAAAACATGACGCGCATAGTGAAAAAATCTGTGTTTATCTGAGGCGATCTGTGTGACCTTATCCTGGGAACATTGTACGACATAATACCATGAACTCTGTGAGGTTTTATCACTCGTCGGAGTAGTCGAGCAGCTGGATGCCATCTTCAAGGAGGGAGATACGCTGTTGCTTGTAAAGGGCGCCGATGGCCTTCTTGAAGGTCTTCTTCGACATTTGCAGCTCGGAGGCGATGAGCTCGGGTGAAGAGTGGTCGGTGAGCGGCAGGAAGCCCTGGCGGCGATGCAGGGCCTTGAGGATACTGGCCTCAGCAGGATCGATCATCTGGCGATAGCCAATAGGCTGGAGGCTGAGGTCGATCTTGTCGTCTTCGCGTACACCCTCGATCCAGGCGCGCAGACGTTCGCCGATGTGTATCTCCTGGAAGATCTGGTTATGATAGAGCAGGCCGGCATGCTGATTGTTGATGATGACCTTGTAACCAAGTGGGGTACGTTGCCAAACGAGGGCTTCGACCTCCTGTCCTTCTTCGTAAGCGGGCGGCACGTTGCCCAGATGCTTGCCGACTTTGGCTGTGCCTGCAATACGACCTGACAGCTGGTCTATATAAATATATATAATGTATCGACGGCCTTCCTCCATCGTTTGCGCCTGTTCGCGATGGGGGATGAGCAGTTCCTTCGACGTGCCCCAGTCGGCGAACGCGCCGACCTGGTTGACGCTGTTGATTTTCAGATAGGCGAACTGCCCCACGGTGGCGTAGGGATGTTCGTTGGTGGCGATGAGTCGTGCCTCGGAATCCTGATAGACGAAAACTTTCAATTCGTCGCCAACTTTGGCTCCCTCGGGCACGTAGCGCTTCGGCATGAGTATCTCAAGTCCGTCTCCTCCGTCGAGGTATAGGCCGAAGTCAACTGTCTTCGCTACCTTCAGCGTATTGTATTGTCCTAACTTTACCATATTTTTTTTAACACGAATTATCGTGAATTTACATGAATTGAAGTATGTGCCGGTTAGTCGGTCTTTCATTAACACGAATTACCGTAAATTTACATGAATTGACGTATGTGCCGGTTAGTCGGTCTTTCATTAACACGAATTACCGTGTAATTGACGTGAATTGACGTATGTGCTGTTTTGTCGATTCTTCATTAACATGAATTACCGTATAATTGACATGAATTGACATATGTTTTGCTCGTCCAAATAATTAATGGTCATTCATGATAATTCGTGTTGAAGAATAATCGTTGAATAGTCTTGGCGTGATTATTTAACACGAATTACCTTGAATTTACATGAATTGAAGTAATGTTTAGCTTCGACCCAGAAAAAAATTAATGGTTATTCATGATAATTCGTGTTGAAGAAAACACAATAGAGAAACAGATTACGTAAAGACGGGATTCATGTTCTTGTCGAGCAAGATGCATTCATTAGTTTCCTCGTCGTAAGCATAACGTTCGCCTTGAAGACTCGCTTGACCAAAGTTGATGAGCAGACCAATTGGCTTCTTTGTTAATCGCAGATAATTGAATAATTGGCAACGGTGGGATGAGTTTAGTTCACTGACAGATTTCAGTTCTACAATAATGTCACCCACAACTAGATCCATCTGGTAATGTTTATCCAGTTGATGATGCTTATAAAAGCAAGGGATTGATACTTCACGCTCATTATCAATACCCATGTCAAGCAGTTCTAAATGTAACGCCTCGTTGTAGATCGGCTCCAAAAGTCCCCAATTCAGTTCCCTATGGACCTCCATTGCTGCTCCAATAATCTTGAAGACGAAGTCTTTGTATTGCTTTGGATCCATATAGCTAATCAACAAAAATTCATGTCAATTCGTGGTAATTCGTGTTAAATATATGCGATCACTCTTTGCGGACGATGAGTTTGTCGCCTTGGAGCTCGGGGACGACACCGAAGATGCTTTTGCGGAGGCAGTAGTTGATGTCCGCGCGGAAGCCGTGCTGGATGAGGCGGCGGGCATGTTCGCTCTGCATCAGGATGTTCGAGAAGTCGCGGTTAGCTTGATGCCAGAGGGCGACGGCCATGCGTGCGCCATCGCTGGCAGCTTCGACACCATCTTCGGCGAGCAGCGTGCTGGTGAGGGCACCTGCGAAGAGCGAGTCTTCGAGGCAGATGCGTCCGTTGGCGCCCGAGCAAACGATGAGCACATCCTTGCCCAATGAGAGAATGCGTTCGGTCAAAGCGCGCAGGTTGACGAACGCACCGATGAGGAGCTGGTAACAGTCGGCGGCTCCTTTGATGGCCTTTGTGCCGTTGGTCGTCATGAAGACGATGGATTTGCCGTTGACCTTATCGACTGAGTATTCGGAAGGGGAATTGCCGAAGTCAGCGAACGAACAGCGTTCGGTGGCCTGTTCGGCGCCCACCAGATGACCCAGCGACTTGTAGGCGAGCGCTTCCTGTTCGGTTGCCACGGGGATGATGTAGGTGGCTCCGTTGGCAAAGGCCGTACAGATGGTAGTGGTGGCACGGAACACGTCCGTCACCACCACCACGCTGTCACGATGCTCGTAGAGATGGATTAGGCTTGGAGAGAAACAGATCTCGATTTGCATATTTTTCTTTTTTATCACGAATTATCGAATTATAGAATTGCGTTGACAGAGTTATTTAACATGAATTACCATGTAATTACCATTAATTATATTTAGTGACTACTTTTGCAATTCTTTAATTCTCAAATTCGTGATAGAGACCAGAATTCGTGATAATGTCCTATTACAGATTTGTCTCAATCAGTTTCTGGAGGTCAGCTTTGGCAGCGAGACCGACCTTCTTGCCTACCACTTCGCCATTCTTGATGAGGATGACAACGGGAATGTTGCGGATGCCGAACTTGGTGGTGAGGTCTTCGCCTTCATCCACATTGTATTTGCAGATTTCAGCCTTGTCTTCATACTCTTCGGCGAGCTGCTCGATGATGGGAGAGAGACGCTGACAGGGGCCGCACCATGGTGCCCAGAAGTCAATGACTACGAGTTTGTCACTTGCCAGGATTTCGTTGGCATTTTGATCTGTGATTTGCTTTGCCATAATGTTTTATATTAATTGTTAGTGATACTTCTTAATAAAAACTGACGCCCATCTCACGACAGTCGTCAGCCCTTTCTCTCATTTTATGAAGTTTTGTGGAATTACTCACGATGCAAAGATAGGGCGTTTTTTGTAATGTTCCAAACATTTCATCCAAAAACTCATTTTTTTTAAGGTTTTTTTACAAATGGAGCCCTATTTGAGCTTTATTTGCTGATATTTGATGCCTTGACGACGCCATGTGTAGATGGCGTGAAGTGTATTGTCGCTTCCAAGGAGTAGAGAAGGATAGCTGTATTGGCTGATGGGCGATGATTCGAGGGTGAGACGATGCGTCCACGTGATACCATCAGAACTGGTGGCTATGCAAGTGGGATTGCGCAGCGGCTTGTCGGGGCCGGGAACGAGCGAGAAGGGATTATAAACGAGGGCGAAGGTGCCGTCGGGCAGCGTCACGGCATCGATACCCGAGTTGTTATTGGGCACGTCGTCGAGCAGTTGCATCGGTCCCCAGGTGAGTCCGCCATCTTCGCTGAAAGCGGTAGCGATGCGGGCTAGATGGCTTTCGCTGTCCTTGGGACGATGGGTGCGGCAGAGCATTTGTATGCGTCCGTCCTTATGGACGAGTAAAGCGGGCTGAATGGTGCCGATCTTCGGCTCATCGGGTACGGGACCATAGAGCGCCCACGTGTGGCCGTCGTCCTCACTCATCTCAATGTAGCTGCGCCATTGTCCCGACTTTTCCTTCGAGGCGGTACCCGTCTCCTTGCTCGATGGCGAGAGGATGCGTGCCTTCTGGAGTACCGTGCCGTTGGCGCAACGGAAGCCCTTGGGCAGGTAGATGGGCTGGTTCTTGATGGCTCCGAGCAGACTGTCGCTCGATTGCACGGGCGAGAGCTGCGGGCTCAGCGCAGGGTTCGACGCTGTGACGAGTTCCTGGCGCGGATCGCTCCACGTATATCCGTTGTCGGACGACCGCATTATGTAGCCCGTCCAGTCGCGCACGTTCTTGCCGATCTTGTAGAAGAGCAGGAGGTCGCCACCCGGTATCTGGAAGAGTACGGGGTTGTAGCACGCTTTGCGGTTCACATTGTCCTCGATGGGCGTGGTGAGCGTGCTGTCTATTTCGGTGCCGAAAGGCTTGGCTCCTGGACGTAAGTCTCCGTTGGCTACGAGTTGAAGAGGCTCCCACTGGTCGCTGCCCTTCGGCTTGCGCGAAGTATAGATGCAGACGTCGGGCGCACCTTCACGCGCTCCGAGAAAGAAGGTGCCGAGCAGGTCGCCATTTCGCAGTTCTGCGATGGAGGCGCTGTGGCACGAAGGATGAGCGGCATTTTGGAAGTCATAGACGAACTGGTCGCAGACGATGCCCTGACGGTCACGGCTGAGGCTGTCGGCATACTGTCGCTCGTAGGCTCCACCTTTGTAATAATCGCGCACGGGAAGGGCGGGATCGAGGTCGAAGACAAGGTGATGTGTGCCGGAACCAAGGGTGAGGGTCTTTGAGTTACTCGGAGTACTCTGAGTACTCTGAGAACTCTGAGTACTCGGATTACTCCGAGAATTCTTCAAGACAACATTGTACGGCAGCGTGACTTTCCCTGTCGCATTGCATGGGATGGTGATGTCCCAGATAAGCTGGCGATCGGTCTTCTGCCAATGGCTGGCAACCAATCCGTAGGGCGTCTTGTAGCTGGCAGATGCCTCGTCGAGTTCTTCGACCTCGAAGTTTGGCGCAAAGGAGATGGTCGAGAAGCCTGGAGCAGCAGCTTTGATGCCGCCCACGTTTTCCATACACCAAGGAATAAGGTCGCCGAGCAGCATGATGTGGTTGCCCGAATTCATGCGGGGATTGGCGGTGTCGCCGTTCCAAAGTTCCCAGATGGTGGTGGCTCCGTGTAGGGCCATGTAGCCCCAACCCGGATAACTCTTCACGGTGGCGAGCATCCATGCGAGGTCCTGACGACCCATGTCGGCCAGTCCACGCAGGAGCCATGACATGCCGATGACGCCGCATTGGATGTGTCCGTCGATGCCGCGCAGTTCGGGCGTGTCGCCAGGGAGGAGCAGATGCTTGCGCATGATCCAACGCTCAACGGTGGCAGCATGTTCGTCGGGAACGATGCCGAAGGCCCAGGGCAGGAGGTTGGCCGTGACGCTGTTGTTGCTGTAGAAGACCGAGTCGGGATAGAGGATGTGGTTGCCCGGACCCGTCATCGAACTGGGGGTGCGTCCCGCCTTGGGATCGTCAGCGCTTGTCTTGACGTTGAGGAACTCGCCATTGATGGCATCGCGCAGCGACGTGCGGCAAGCCTGGTATTCGGCCTTGTCGGTTTCGAGCAGCTCGATGGTGAGGCCCTGACGATTCATGGCAAGGCGTTCGGCGGTGGAGCAGCCTTGCAACTCCTGGATGAGGATGTCGTCGAACTTCATCATGTCCTGGAAGATACGGTAGAGGTAGCATGAGCCGATGAGCACACCGTCGGTCACGCGATTAGGATCCTGGCTATGGATGAGTTCGGGCGCTTCGGGCGGACAACACCAGTCGGCATACTTGTCGGCCTTGATGACACCCGTCTTGGGGTCGCGGTGATTTTCCCAGAAGTGCATCACCCAGCGACGCATGGCAGGATAGTGACGACGGATGGCTTCGATGTCGCCAAACTGTGTGTAGAGCATGTCGGCACCGAAGATAAACACCGATGGCCAGGTGATGTCGTCGTTATAATAGTTCCAGAATGCGGGAGAGACGCCGGGCAAAGTGCCATCGGGACGCTGCGAATCCTCGAGGTCCTGCATCCACTTGAGGTAGAGCGCATGATTGTCCATCAAGTAGCTTTCGCCCCAGCAACCCATCGAATGATCGCCCACCCAGGGCTGTCGTTCGTCGCGCTGCGGACAATCGACGGGCATGCCCTTGTAATTCGAGCGTACGCCCCAGAAAGCATTGCGCACCACGCGGTTGAGTACGGGGTTAGGCGTCTCGAAAGTGTAGAGCGTTTCCATCGGGTCGCCAACGACTTCGCCCACGAGGAGGTTTGAGAGGTTTGAGGAGTTTGAGGGGTTTGAGGGGTTTGAGGGGTTTGAGGAGTTAAGAAGGGCTAAGAGGGGTGTTGTATTGCCGTTTCTTGGTTTGATGCGTTTCTTCACCGTATAGTCGGGATTGGCATTCCTTAGAATCTCCACCTCGGCGAAACGGAAACCGTGATAGGTGAAACGAGGAGCCCAGGTTTCGTCTTCATCTTCATTGCCGTTGGCGATGTAGTAGTCGGTGACGAGGGCATTGCGCAGGTTCTCGACGTAGAGCCGCGACGTGTCGGTGAGGCAGTAGCCGGGGCCATTGCTGTTCCACGATTCTTCTTCGGTCCATGGGGCACCGATGGGAGCTTCGAGCTTTTCGGCAAAGCGCAGACGCAAGGTGTCGCCCTTATTGAGTCCCATGAGTCCGACAGGCACGCGCATCCACCCGGCGAAATTCTGTCCGAAGTCGAACAGGATGCGACCATCTTCGGTGATGCGTGTGTCGCGAGGAAAAAGCAGTTCCTGCACAACCATCGGGGGCGTGGTATTGCCGCGTAGTTTGCCGATGGGAAGGGCGCTTCGGTCGGGACGGCTCCATTGGCTGTCGTCGAAGTCGGCCATAGTCCAATTTTCAAACGCCTTGCTTGCATCGTAGATTTCTCCGTCGTACTCGTTCGACGAGCGGATGGGGCCGTCGGCGGTAATGCGCCAGTTCTTCTCGTTGGTGGCGATGATGTCCGAAGTGCCGTCGGTGTATTCGATGATGAGGTTGGCGCGCAGCGTGGGATACCCGAAGTTGGCAATCTTGTAGAGCTTCTTCTTCTGCTGCATCGTGTAGTAGCGGCCGTTGGAGACGGTGACGGCGAGGCAGTGGGAGAGGTTTGAGGGGTTTGAGGAGTTTGAGGGGTTTGAGAGGTTCGAGGGGTTTGAGGGGAGCAAATAAGGGGTGACGTCGAAGCTGTTGTAGATGATCGAGCGACGATAGTCGGTGGGCGCGGGCATGAGTACCTGCTGACCCAAATGATTCTTCGAGTCAGGCACGTCGCCCACACGCTGGCCGTTGACGAAAGCTTCGTAAAGGCCGAGGCCGGCGATGTGGAGAGTGGCATGGCGTATCTGTTTGCCTTGTGTCTGGAATGTGGTACGGTAATAGCGCGCCGAAAGCTGGGAGTGTTCGTTCTCGACATCCCAAGGCATGGCGTAGTCGAAGCCGATCCAATTGCCCCGCCAGTTGCCGTCGTTGAGCAATCCTGCACCCCACGTCGAAATGTCTGACCAGTCGCTTTGTTCGCTGACGGTCTTTTTCCCCTTGGCACGTTCGCAGGTGACCTGCACCTTCCAATAGGCGCGCTGGTTGGGCTTCAAAGGTGTGCCAAGGTAATCAATCCACAGGCTCTGCGGACTTGCCACGGAGGCATCCCACAGGTCACCTTGGCCTTTGGCCATCAGTTCGGGCGAAGAAGCGACGAGGATGTGGTAACTGGTTTGCACAACATCCTGTTCCCCTGCATCGGCCACGATTTGCCAGCCGAGGCGTGGTGTCTCGACATCCAATCCGAGGGGCTGGTCCTTGCGTCCTTCGACGCTGAGGTTGGTGACATGGATAGCTGCCTGTGCTTGGAGCGTCAGGACCGCGACGAGCAGGAGGGAAAGGGAATATTTCATGATGTTCGGATTAAGTGATAGTCTTGCTGGTTCGAAAACCATTTCGCGGGGCAAATATACGAAGAAAAGTTGAGATTACAAAGCGTTTATCTTGAATTATTCGATTTTTATCACGAATTTGCGAATTTATGAATTTTATATGGGTGATGATGCAAGGTTTCCCGACCATTTGCGTTTATAGGACAGAAACAATAACAAGCGATTATGAAGAATCTATTCTATTGTATGGCAGCGATGGCTGCATGCAGCATGATGCTGCTTTCGTGCTCTTTAGACGAAGAAGGCGGCGGAGAGACGAGAATTGTCAATATGGTGTCGGAAGCAACCCCCCTTCAATTGACCGAGGAGCAGCGCGTGTTTGCCAACGACAACAACGGCTTCACCCTGAATTTCCTGAAGACGGTGAACGAGACCGACCGTTCGGGCCGAAGCTTCATCTATTCACCGCTCAGCATCACCTACGTGCTCGGCATGGTGAATGATGCCGCCACAGGCAACACCGAGAAGGAACTCGAAGAGACCCTTGGCTTCCATGAGGGCGGCATCCAGGCCGTGAACGACTACTGCAAGAATCTGATTGACAACCTCCCGAAGGCCGATGAGGATGTGGAGCTGGACATCGCCAACGCCATTTTCCTCAACAAGGACTATACGCTGAAGCCTCAGTTTGAGGAGGACATGGCGTATTACTACGACGCGAAGGCCGAAGCTCTCGACTTTTCTTCGTCGAAGACTCTCAGCCACATCAATGACTGGTGCAAAAAACAGACGAAAGGAATGATTCCGTCGATACTGGACGAAGTGAACCCCGAAATGGTATCATATTTGCTCAATGCTATCTATTTCAAGGCCGACTGGACCAATAAGTTCGACCCCAAGAACACGAAGAACGAGAAGTTCACGACAGGCACGGGCAGCACCGAAATGCCCATGATGCAACAGGATGTCTATATCAGTTATGTCAAGAATGAGACCTACTCGGCTGTCAAGATTCCATACGGGAACAGTCTTTGGAACATGGTGGTGATGCTGCCCGAAGAAGGAAAGACCACCGACGATATCGTCAATCGTCTGGCTGAAAAAGGCTTCTCGGACGTTGAGAATTATGAGAGCTTGTACTATTCCAATCCGGGCGATGGTGTCTTTCGTACTTACGAAGTGGATCTGAAGTTGCCGCGTTTCGAAACTTCATCCGATACCAAAGATCTGGAAGGCGGTCTGATCTCACTATTGCAACAGATGGGTATCCGTCAGGCCTTCGACAAGGAATTTGCTGAGATCCCGAATATGTGCAACAAGCTTGTTTATATCGAGATGATGCGCCAGAAAGCCAAAATCAAAGTGAATGAGGAAGGCTCGGAGGCTGCGGCAGTTACGGTTGCGGGAATGGCGGAAGTGACAAGTGCAGGTCCAAACCAAGAGGAAGTGATTCCCAAGGCAACGTTCCATGCCAATCGCCCGTTCGTCTATGTGATTCGCGAAATGTCGTCCGGTGTCATCCTTTTTGTGGGTAAATTTACGGGAATGGCTTGAAACAACGGAAATAGAGCGTCTGCGAACGTAGGCGCTCTATTTCTGTCGTAAATGGAGCATCTACGGACGTTGACGCTCCAATTCGGAATGAAATAGAACGTCTACGAACATTGACGCTCCAATTCAGAATGAAATAGGACGTCTACGAACATTGACGCTCCAATTCGGAATGAAATAGAACGTCTACGAAC
>JAFZTS010000040.1 GCA_017618715.1 Bacteroidales bacterium | reverse complement strand
TCTCCGACCTCAGTTCCCAGCGACACTACGACGAGGTCATCTTCGTCACACCCGACGGCGAAACGTTCAACCAGCACATCGCCAACGACCTGTCGATGAAGGAGAACCTCATCATCCTCTGCGGACACTACAAGGGTATCGACTACCGAATCCGTGAACATCTCATCACCCGCGAAATCTCCATCGGCGACTACGTTCTGACGGGTGGCGAACTGCCTGCCGCCATCATCGCCGATGCCGTCATCCGCGTTCTCCCGGGTGCCATCGGTGACGAGCAGTCGGCCCTCAGCGACTCGTTCCAGGACGACCTCCTCGCCCCACCCGTCTATACGCGTCCCGCTGACTACAAGGGCTGGAAAGTGCCCGAGATACTGCTCAGCGGCCACGAACGCAAGATACGCGAATGGGAGCACGAACAGGCCCTCGAACGCACCCGCCGTCTCCGCCCCGACCTATTGAAAGATTAATTATGTCCCAACTAACAGACGAAATAAACAAGCGGCGAACATTCGCCATCATCTCCCACCCTGACGCCGGCAAGACCACGCTCACCGAGAAGCTCCTCCTCTTCGGAGGTGCCATCCATGTCGCCGGTGCCGTCAAGAGCAACAAGATCAAGAAGACAGCCACCTCCGACTGGATGGAAATCGAGAAGCAGCGTGGCATCTCCGTCGCCACCTCCGTCATGGCCTTCGACTACGCCTGCACCTCGCAGAGCACCCTTCCGGGTGTCGAAACCGACGGGGAGGAACATCAGTACAAGATCAACATCCTCGACACCCCCGGCCACCAGGACTTCGCCGAAGACACCTACCGCACGCTCACCGCTGTCGATAGCGTCATCATCGTCATCGACTGCGCAAAGGGCGTCGAGACGCAGACACGCAAGCTCATGGAGGTCTGCCGTATGCGCAACACCCCCGTCATCGTCTTCATCAACAAGATGGATCGCGAAGGCAAGGACCCCTTCGACCTCATCGACGAAGTCGAGAAGGAGCTCAAGATCACCTGCCGCCCCCTCACATGGCCAATCAACATCGGCGAGCGTTTCAAGGGCGTGTATAACCTCTTCGAGTCGTCGCTCAACCTCTATACCCCCAGCAAGCAAACCATCTCGGAGAGCGTCGCCATCCAAAGCCTCGACGACCCCCTGCTTGAAGAGCGTGTCGGTGAACGCGATGCCGAAAAATTGCGCGAAGACGTCGAACTGCTCAGCGGCGTTTATCCCGACTTCGACAAGGAGGCTTACCTCGACGGACAGCTCGCACCCGTCTTCTTCGGCTCGGCCTTGAATAACTTCGGCGTGCGCGAACTCCTCGATTGCTTCTGTCAGATTGCACCTTCGCCCAAACCCACCAAGACGGTAGAGCGCGTCGTGCAACCCGACGAACAGGACTTCGCAGGCTTCGTGTTCAAGATACATGCCAACATGGACCCCAACCATCGTTCGTGCATCGCCTTCGTCAAGGTGTGCTCGGGCAAGTTCGAGCGCGGCGTCTATTACAAGCACGTGCGCCTCGGGCAGAAGATGCGCTTCTCGGCTCCCACCTGCTTCATGGCACAGAAGAAGGAAGTCGTCGATGAATGCTGGCCGGGCGACATCGTCGGCTTGCCCGACAACGGGGGCACGTTCAAGATCGGCGACACCATCACCTCGGGCGAAGACCTCCACTTCACCGGCATCCCCTCGTTCTCACCCGAACTCTTCATGTATATCGAGAACGCCGACCCCATGAAGGCCAAGCAGCTTGCCAAGGGCATCGACCAGCTCATGGACGAAGGTGTGGCACAGGTCTTCACCAACCAATTCAACGGCCGCAAAGTCATCGGCACCGTCGGCCAACTCCAGTTCGAAGTCATCCAGTATCGATTGGAACACGAGTACAACGCCAAGTGCCGCTGGGAACCCATCCGCCTCTACAAGGCATGCTGGATGCAAACCGATGACGAGGAGCAGCTCCGCGACTTCAAGCGCCGCAAGATGCAGTTCATGGCCACCGACAAGCAAGGCCGCGACGTCTTCCTCGCCGAGTCGGGTTACGTCCTCTCCATGGCACAACAGGACTTCCCGCACATCAAGTTCCACTTCACTTCTGAGTTTTGATGAAAATCTGCTATATCGTCGCCATGCGGGCAGAAGCCACCCCCTTCATCGAGCACTACGGCGTCGAGTTGCTCGAAGGCTTCTTTGCACCCCTCCCCTGCCAATGCTATCACACGCAGATTCAGGGCTCCGACCTCTACGTGGTGCTCAACGGCGAACAGCACGGCTCCGACCTTGTGGGATGCGAAGCCGCCTCGGTGGCTACGCTGGCAGCCATCCAAAAGATTCAACCCGACCTCGTCATCAACTCCGGCACCTGTGGCGCTTTCCGCAGCAACGGTGCCGGCATCGGCGACGTCTATCTCGGCAGCGGCGTGATGTTCCACGACCGTCGCGTCCCGGGTGACGATGCCTGGGGCACGCAAGCCCTCGGCAATTACCCCGTTTGGGAAGGCACCTCCGGCCTTGCGCAAAAGCTCGGCTTCAAGCTCGGCAAGGTCACCACCGGCTCCTCGCTCGACATGCAGCCCTGCGACGAGCAGATCATCCGTGAGAACAACGGCGAATTGAAGGACATGGAGGGCGCTGCCGTCGCCTTCGTCTGCTCCCTCTTCCACATCCCCATCCTCTTCGTCAAATCGGTCACCGACCTCTGCGACAGCGGCGCAGCCACCTATGACGAGTTCTCGAAGAACCTCGCCCTCGCCTCCGAAAACCTCCGCAAGGCCAATGTCCGCATCATCGATGAGCTAATACGGGCGCTCCAGGAAGTCTAGATCGTCTAGATTTTCTAGAAATTCCAGATATTCTAGATTCTTTAGATATCCCAGAAGCGCCAACAATATTATTCCTATAAAAAATCAAATCACCATGGCAACTCCCCACATTTCCGCTCCTGATGGCGCATTTGCCAAGTCCGTCCTTATGCCGGGCGATCCTCTGCGCGCCAAGTTCATTGCCGACACCTTCCTCACCGACCCGCAGGTTGTCACCTCCGTACGCAACGTCCTCGGCTTTACAGGCCTCTACAAGGGCGTGCCCGTATCGGTCATGGCCAGCGGCATGGGCATCCCAAGCATCGGCATCTATTCCTACGAACTCTACTCACAGTACGGTGTTGAGAACATCATCCGCATCGGCTCGGCAGGCAGCTACGTTGAACGCCTCGATGTGATGGACGTCGTCCTCGCCAAAGTGGCTTACAGCGAAAGCTCCTACGCCCGCGTCCTCAACGGCTATCGCAGCAAGAAGATCAAACCCAGCCCCATCATCAACGCAGTGGTGATGCAGAAGGCCAAGGAACTCGGCATCGATTGCAAGGAGGCCGTCGTACACTCAAGCGACGTCTTCTACGGTCAGGAGCCCTGGCAGGACATCGCTGCACGCTCAGGCTCGGAATGCGTCGAGATGGAGAGCTTCGGCCTCTTCCACAACGCCAACGTCCTCGGCAAACAGGCTTCCTGCCTCCTCACCATCAGCGACAGTTTCGTACACAACACCGAACTCACCGCCGAAGAACGTCAGACCTCCTTCCGCACCATGATGACGCTCGCCCTCGAAGCGGCCATCGCCCTCTGACGCACCATTTGCACCCATGCAACCCGCTACCGACCGCCTTTGGAACAGCAACTACTGGAAGGTGATGACGACCAACTTCACGCTGTCGTTCTCCTTCTATCTGCTCACTCCCCTCTTGCCGCTCTATCTGAGCGAGACGTTCGGCTCATCGAAGGACATGATCGGGCTGGTGCTTTCGGGTTACACCGTCACCGCCCTGATTGTCCGACCGTTCAGCGGGTTCTTCGTGGATAGCTTCTCGCGCAAAAGGGTGCTCCTCATCAGCCTATTCATCTATTTCATTTGTTTCAGTGGCTACCTTCTGGCAGGCACGTTGCTGTTGTTTGCCATCGTCCGAACGCTCCATGGTGCCCCCTTCGGAGCTTCGACGGTGGCCAATAGCACTATGGCCATCGACGTCCTGCCCTCCAGCCGCCGCAACGAAGGAATCGGGTACTACGGGCTCAGCAACAACCTGGCCACCGCCATCGCCCCCACCGTCGGTGTCTTCATCTATCGCTACGTCCACAATTTCGACCTCCTCTTCTGGCTCGCTTTCGTCGTGGCAGGCATCGGCCTCGCTGTCGATGCCACCCTCAAGCCGCCGCCGCGCCCCGTTCAGACGGGCAAGCGTCCTGTCTCGCTCGACCGCTTCTTTCTGGTGCGCGGTTGGCTCATCGGCCTCAACATGGCCTTCTTCGGCGTGTGCTTCGGTGTGCTCAGCAACTACCTCGCCATCTACGGGAAGGAGACGATGGGCATCACCAGCGGCACGGGCACGTTCTTCATGCTGCTCTCCATCGGTCTCATCCTCTCACGCCTGCAGGGCGGCAAGATGCTACGACAAGGGCGGCTCACCTACAATGCGGGCATCGGCATCCTCACCTCCACCGTCGGCTACATCCTCTTCGTCGCCTGTCCCAACATGGTGGGATACTACGGAGCCGCCATCCTCATCGGCCTCGGCAACGGTCACCTCTGGCCAGCCTTCCAGAACATGATCATCGGTGTGGCCACCAACAACCAGCGCGGCACCGCCAACTCCACGCTCCTCACCTCGTGGGACCTCGGTATCGGCATCGGCATCCTCCTCGGCGGCTCCATCGTCGAATACATGGGTTACGCCGCCGCCTTCTGGTGGATAGCCTTCATGCACATCGCCGGCGCCCTTCTCTTCTTCCTCGCTACCCGCGCCGACTTCCTCAAGAATCATTTGCGATAGATAATCCTGCCGTTCACGATGCCCATCTGACCCGATTGGAGGGCTGACATCCGACGTCCCTGCAGGTCGTAGATCTTTTCGCCGTTGCTATCCTTTCTCTCGAAGATGCTCTCGATTGCAGTGGCTCCCTGATTGGGATCGTACTCCACGATGTTCGCAAATTCCTTCCAGCCTTCGGCGCTTTCGTAAGCCGACTTGCTGCCTTCGGGCACGTACAGGATGCAGTTCTCCAGGAACTCCCTGTAGGTGCGGCTATCTTCCGGATAATTCCAGGTGATAAGCATTTCCGGTGGTGTGCTTCCCGCCATCTTGATTGATTCGACTGAAGTTCTGAAGACATAAGAGTATTCACGAACCGGATCGGCGTCAATCCGATAATAGCCTTCGAAGAAAGCCAGATTCTCCACAAGAACTACGCTCGAAGGAATCTCTACCGAGGTCAATTGACCCAATGTATAGTTTCCGATGGCAGTCACTCCCTCGGGGATGGTGGTGTTCCTGCTACCAACGATCAACCTGTTCGTGGCAGTCTCAATGACGGCATTGCAATCGTCGCGCGAATCAAACACAGGATTGTTTTCATCGATGGTGATCGAACCTACACTTTCCAATGCACTCTTGCTAGCATAGCCTTCATAGAATCTCTCATCGTAATCGAAAACCGGTTGAATGTCAATCACGCTGCTTGGAATGCTTAACGAAGCCGGTTTATAGTCTTCGAACACGCCTGGAGAAATGCCCAAAGTTCCGTCTTCCAGCACGATTTCCGTACCCTCGGGCATTCCCCCCTTGTACCTGTAAGCCACCTTGCCTGCATACAACAGTCCTTCCGGCTGATCATAGAACCAAGCTGTCTCAGCAAGGGCATTGTAGCCGATGTGGGTCACGCTGTTGGGAATTGTCACCGAAGACAATCCATAGAACCTATAGAAGGCAAAACTGCCAATCGAGGTCACTCCATCCTCAACGACCAACGTCCTGATATCTTCCTGATATTCACCGACCCATCTTTCCCAGTTATAATCCCACATCGCACCCGTGCCCGATATAACCATCGTCATGTCCTTGTCGATGATGTAGGTGATGTCGTCGCCGCAGGGACCTGCGTCCACAACCGCGCGCTCAACGACGTTGGTGAACTCCTTCCAATACGAAGCTTTCGAATAAGCCGACTTGCAGCCTTCAGGCACATACAGCGTGCACGCGTCCTTATCGACACCATCGAACGTGGTGCTTACGACCTTCGGAGCTGTCGTTCTCTGCTCGACGATCGTTTTCAACGAAGAGCAGCCGGCAAACGTCTCGTTCCCTAACTTCTTCAGGCTTGCCGGCAAGATGAGAGTGGTCAAATTGCTGCAATTCTTGAAAGCCTCGTAGTTGATGGTGTGGACACCCTTGCCGATGGCCAATTTTGTCAGACCCTTGCAACGCTCGAAGGCACTCGATTCAATAATGGCCACGCTGCTCGGAATGAGAATTTCGGTCAATTCACTGCAATCCAGGAAAGCGCGACTGCCGATCTGTATCACGCTGTACGTGACGCCCTCATATTCGAAGCTTTCCGGAATAATCACATCGTACTGATATTTGTCAGGGTTGGGCGCCACCTCAGCCGTCTTGTCCGAAGTGTTCAATTCATAATACAATCCATCCACGAACACCGAGGCCCAGATCCCCGTTGGTGAAAGGAGGCTCACGATGGCTAAGATTGTGAGCAAAGCCGAAAGTTTTCCCTTGTTTTTCATATGCATTAAAAAATTAAGTGGTATGATGGGTCAAAGGTAAGACTCTTTCACGAATTCTCCAAATTTTCACGCGCATATTTTCACAAATTATTGAAATTGCGGCAAAAGGTGTGAGTCGAATTAGCATTTTTGCGCAAATACTCGAACAAAAGCGCCATAAAATTGAAAAATCCGCCGAAACGTGCAATAATCTCAACATTTGTTCGTATATTTGTCACGTCATTACCTCACCTATAATATCAACAATATGGAAAAAACATTAGTATTACTGAAACCCAGCTGCGTGCAGCGCCAGCTGATTGGCGAAGTCTTGAACCGTTTTGAGCGTCGTGGATTGCGCATCGCCGGCATGAAGATGATGCAGCTCTCCGACGAGATCCTGCGCGAACACTATGCCCACCTCGTGAACCGCCCGTTCTTCCCCTCGCTGGCAGCCTCCATGCAGGCCTCGCCCGTCGTTGCCCTTGCCCTTGAGGGTGTCGATGCCGTGCAGGTGGTACGCGCCATGGCAGGCCCCACCAACGGTCGTGAAGCAGCCCCTGGAACCATCCGTGGCGACTACTCGATGAGCAACCAGCAGAATATCGTTCACGCCAGCGACTCCACATCAAACGCCGAAATCGAACTCAAGCGTTTCTTCCGCGACGATGAAATCCTTGACTACACCATCGGCACATTCGCCTTCATCTATGGCGATGGCGAGGCAAACCGTTAAGCAATCACTTATTACCCCATTTTTCGGCCGACATGGTGTTCCCACAAGGATGCCGCATCATGTCGGCCTTTTCCATGTCACACACCCCCCAAAACCACTTTGTAACATGTAAGCCACCATCGCCGCGAACTGCACCACTTTGTAACATCTATTACACCATCGCCTCCAAACTGCACTACTTTGTAACATGTAAACCATCATCGCCGCAAGAATGTACTACATTGTAACAAGTAAAACAACCATCGCCACAGTAATGCTACACTTTGTAACAAGCCGACATGGCTTCGTCACAGGATTGCATTACCTTGTAACCCGAGAACAAGCAGAAAGAATAATCCGCTATTCCTACCATCGAGGGGCGCGCCCCACATGATGAGGGTATGAATCTCGCCGTTCAAGTCACATTCCGGATCTGCTCCTATTCCTTTGATTTTCACAGTGCAAAGATACGCATTTTTTCTGACATTACCAAATTTTTTCACAACTTTTTTTCAAAAAAACATCATTTTTTTTTGCCCGTTGCAGCGTTGCAGTGTTGCAGTTCAAATTTCTCTATTTTTTGACCCCAAAAATAGTTTTATAT
>JAFZTS010000039.1 GCA_017618715.1 Bacteroidales bacterium | reverse complement strand
TAGCCACATAGATGAAGTCATCAGGTACACCGTCGGTCTTAGCATATTGTCCG
Source organism: Bacteroidales bacterium (assembly GCA_017618715.1). Taxonomy (GTDB): domain Bacteria; phylum Bacteroidota; class Bacteroidia; order Bacteroidales; family UBA3663; genus Liminaster. The sequence continues at coordinate 3,269 of JAFZTS010000039.1, read as the reverse complement.
TTCAGCATGAATGCTACTGTGAGATTGTTGTAGCCGCTTTCGGGCTGCCAGGCCTTCACCCCATGCCACGAGAAGTCTGGATAGCCAAGGCCCTGATAGTCCTGGTGGCGGAGGTGTTCGTCGTAACGAAGCACTTTATGCTTACGGCGGAACTTGATGATATGCTTGAAATAGCGGAAGATGTCGGCGTTCTTCTCTAAGTTGTTCCAGTCGAGCCAGGCGATTTCATTGTCTTGGCAGTAGGCGTTGTTATTGCCTTGCTGTGAGTTGCCCATCTCGTCGCCCGACAGCACCATCGGTATGCCCTGGCTCACCATGAGCATCGTGATGGCGTTCTTCACTTGCCGGTGGCGCAGGCGGTTGATGTCAGGATCATCCGTTTCGCCTTCACAGCCGCAGTTCCAACTGTTATTGTGGTTCTCACCGTCGCGGTTGTCCTCGCCGTTAGCCTCATTGTGCTTGCTGTTATACGACACGAGGTCCATCATCGTGAATCCGTCGTGCGCCGTGATGAAGTTCACGCTGGCCTTGATGCCCCGCCCTTGCGAGGCATAGAGGTCTGGCGAGCCGATGATGCGCTCCTTCACGTCGGCCAGCACCCCCTCGTCGCTCTTCAGGAATCGGCGCATGCTGTCACGGAACCGGCCGTTCCATTCAGCCCAGCGTCCCCACGACGGGAACGAGCCCACCTGATAGAGTCCGCCCGCATCCCAAGCCTCGGCAATCAGTTTCGTCTTGCCGAGAATGGGGTCATGCGCCAGCGATTCGAGCAGGGGCGGATTGGACATGGGATGGCCGTTTTGGTCGCGTCCGAGGATGGCAGCCAGGTCGAAGCGGAAGCCGTCGATGTGGTAGTCGGTCACCCAGTAGCGCAGGCTCTCCACAATCATGTCACGCACATTGGGATTGTTGCAGTTCAGGGTATTGCCGCAGCCACTGAAATTATAGTAACAACCCTCAGGGGTCAGCATATAATAGGTCTTGTTGTCGATGCCGCGATAGGAGATGTAGGGGCCTTGCTCGTTGCCCTCGGCGGTGTGGTTGAACACCACGTCGAGCATCACTTCAATGCCGTTCTTATGCAACTGTTTCACCATGTTCTTCAGCTCGTCCACCTGCATGGCGAACCTGCCCGACGAGGCGTATGCGGCCTTGGGGGCAAAGAATCCTATGTTGCTGTAGCCCCACAGGTTGTAGAGCGGGCGCCCATCGACCGGGGAGACGCGGTGGTTTTCAAACTCGTCGAACTCATGGATGGGCATCAGTTCCACACAGTTGACGCCCAGTTCCTTCAGATAGGGAATCTTCTCGATGATGCCGGCAAACGTACCCTGGTGCTTCACGCCAGAAGCCGCACCACACGTGAAGTTGCGCACGTGCATCTCATAGACGATGAGGTCGTTGACGGGCGTTTCCAACGGGAGGTCATCCTCCCAGTCGAAGTCGGAGAACACCACCCGGGCACGATACTGGTAGAGGCTGTCCCAATTGGGCTGCTGTCCCCACACATCACGGCCGACTATCAACTTGGCGTAAGGGTCGAGCAGAATCTTCGACTTATCGAAGCGGTGCCCTTCTTCCGGCAGGAAAGGACCATCCATGCGGAAACCGTACTCTATGTTCTCATAATCCAGGTCGAAAATAATCATCGAAAACACATTGCCCAATCGGAACTCCTTGAAGAAAGGTATTTCCACGAAGGGCTTTTCCTCACGATTATGGAAGAGCACCAGTGTGCAGTCGGTGGCATAACGAGAATAAACCGAGAAGTTCACCATATTGCCAACAACCGTTGCGCCAAACGGATAAGGCCGGCCAGGACGCAGTTTCAGTCCCTGGTACTCATGGGTAGGAAACAGATCGACTCTATGCATAATCGAAGAAATTGCTAAAGCCCGTGACATCCATGACGTCTTTCACCTCACTGCTGATTCCTTTCAGACAGACCTTCAGCCCTTTGGCGGCTGCCACCTTCTTGGAATAGAGCAACACGCGCAAGCCCGTACTGGAAATGTAGTTACATGCGGTCATATCGATCACCGCATTGCTGCCTTTCTCCAGAATGGCCAGAATATCATCCTGTACTTGCTGATAATTGAAAGAGTCAAGTTCTTTACCTAATTGATATACTTCTGTATTCATACTATCGGCTTTGAGTCTTCTAAGTGAGGGGAATGGGGGTTTGAACAAGCGTAGTGTGTAAATTCCAGTCCATGCAGTTGCGGACACGGAGGTCGGCGTATGGTTCAGCATTGAAGATGGTGGGATTGTTGGTCATCAGTTGCTCCGTGCCATAGAGGAAGGAGAACGGACGAGACTGTTCCATCGTCAGGTCGATGGCCTCTTGCAGCAGGTAAGCATCGTCGTGACAGTCGAACATAAAGCGGTCAGTGTCGTGGTTATCCAGGAACAAGACCAACTTGAAATCGGCTGGATACTTGGCGAAATGGTCCTTAATCTTGCTGCGCAAGGTCTCGTTGCCCCTGAGCCCCCGACCGGCATGGATTTCCTCCAAGAGGATGTCGCGATAGGCAAAGTCCAGGACACCGTCTAATGTGCCCACATAGTCGACCTGCAGGTCGTCTTGGCTAAAATGTTTAGTGTCTTGTGCCAGGAACTCCTGCAATCTTGCATCCGTCTTGAAATACAGTTGGCCGGCTAACTGCGGGCCGATACCAAACGCCCAAACCTCGCCGAACACAACGATGTCGCTGCGGATGCCCTGTAATTGTTCGCGTAAGCTCCTTAGAAAACTATGCGGCTGACCCAAAGCATGGTCGATACGGAAAGCATCTACACCCATGCGGGCTAACCGTTTGGCCTTATCAATCATGAAACTGGCCACCTCGGAGTTCGTCAGATTGAACTTAGGAAGGTCGCCGAAACCCAGGAAAGATACAAACTCATCGCTGTCCTCCTTGGGATAGAAGAACCAGTCGCGGTGCTTGCCGCCATTTTTCAGCAGCGACTGCTCGAAAATGGGCGCCTCGTACCAGCAATGGTTGGGCACGAAGTCGCAGATAATCTTCAACCCCTTTTCGTGGGCTTTGTCGAGCAACTGCTGATAGTCGTCCCAAGTGCCAAAGTGCGGGTCAACCTCCTCGAAATTCAGGGTATGATACCCGTGATAATTTGCCGACTTAAAGATGGGCGAGAGCATGATGGCGTTGAAGCCAAGATTCTTGATGTAGTCAAGTTTCTCAATCACTCCCTGCAGGTTTCCTCCGCAAAAGGCGTTCTCACTCTTGGGCGGCACCTGCCAGCCTCCG
>JAFZTS010000038.1 GCA_017618715.1 Bacteroidales bacterium | reverse complement strand
GCCTCCGTGATCTTGGTGGGAGCATCGAAGGCGCCATGTGCCACTGTACCGTTGGTATAGGTCCACATGTACATGAACGCTGCCCAGCAGAAGAACTGTACCAATCCGACGGTCCAGAAGGTGGAAGGAGCCTTCTTGAGCAGTTCGAGCATGCCCGGTTCCTTTTCCTCATGCTCCTTCGGATCGACAGGATGATACTCGTTGTACTCCTTGGGAGGATACTCCTTCACCATGATCGAGGTGTAGATGACACAGAGAATGAGGATGGCGGCACCGATATAGAATGCGTATTTCACGGTGTCGGGAACGACGCCTGTGGGAGCAGTGCCCGAGATGCCGAAGGTGGCAAAGAGGAATGGGAAGAGGAAGCCGACAACCGAACCGGCGTTGCAGAGGAACGACTGGATGGAGTAGGCCGTGGTCTTCTGTTTCTCGTTGACCATGTCGCCCACCATCATCTTGAAGGGCTGCATCGCCATGTTGATGGAGGTGTCGAGCAGCATGAGCATCACTGCGCCAAAGACCATGGCCTGGCCCACCGACAGACCGAGGGATCCGGCATTCGGCAGGAAGCACATCACGAGAATTGCCACGATGGCACCAATGAACAGATAGGGAATGCGGCGTCCAAAGCGTGTCCATGTGCGATCGGAATATTTGCCGACGAGAGGTTGGACAATCATGCCCATGATGGGAGGCAAGAGCCAGAAGAAGGAGAGGGAGTGAGGATCTGCACCGAGGGTGGCGAAGATACGCGAGATATTGGCGGATTGGAGCGCATATGCTATCTGCACGCCAAAGAATCCGAAACTGATGTTGATCAACTGACTGAATTTCAAGTCAGGTAGTTGCTTTGCCATAGTGATAAAAATTGAATTAACGATTAGCTGCATCAATCATGCTGGCGACACGCTTATTGAAGGCATCGCGTTTCATGAGATCCTCGAGGGTGAGGTGCATGCGATAGCGCCAGTAGTGACGTGGATTGGCCGGGATATTGATGCGCTCGGCATTGGCATCGGCCAGTCGGATGTCGCCGTCGATGGCAAGCCAGTCCTGGAATGGCAGGATGCAGAGCAGCGATGGACAAGTCAGATGATCATTGACGATACGGGCGCAGATCTCAGGAGTGGCCGTTGCAGGACATTCACCCTTGCCGCCAAGCTCCTCATAGTAGAATTTGCGAGTGAGTTCGGGGTCGAGTTCCCACCACTGGCGAAGAGTCTCGGTGTCGTGGGTGCCGGTGGTGCAGACACTGCGTTCCGGATACCAGCGTACGTGTCCGAAGTTGTCCTGAGGACTCTTCGGCATACGCTGAATCTCGAGTGAGAGGATCTGCAACTGGTTCATGGCCCAAGGTACGCAGTCGGGCACCATGCCCAAGTCTTCTCCACAGACAATCATCTGTGTGGAGTTGACGAGTGCAGGCAGCTTCAGCATGGCCTGTTCGTACCAGAACTGGTTGTGGCGACGATAGAAGTAATCGTTGTACAGACGGTCGAATGCCTCCTTCTCCCACCACTGCAGACGGCTGTAGGTGTAGTCGAGTTGTGCAGAGATGCGCGGGTGGTACATTCCCTTGGTCTTGTGGTCTTCGAGGAAGAGAACGTTGCTGATGAGGCTGTAGATCGTTTCCTTGAGGTCGAGGTTGCGCTGTTTCTTCTTGCCTGAGAAGAACCCTTCGACCTGGCGCTGGGTGGCGAACTGCGGCTTCATGCGCCAGATGTCGTCGTGATAGTGGTCGAGGAAGGTTTCCTTGACGTAGGCAACGGGATCCTTGCCGTCGAGCCAACGGGGATCCTCATCGTGATAGTGACGTAGAGGGCTGAGGCGCTGCTCCAGCAGGTCGTCGTTGATGAAAGGCTCGGTCATGAATTCCTTTTGGAAGGCAATGCCGTAGCTTTCGATTTCGTTGGGCGACATGGGCAGCGATGGTGCGAACTGGCCCAATAATCCGTGGACAGAGTGGGTGGGAATCTCCCAGATGCGGAAGAAGCCGAGGATATGGTCGATGCGGTAGGCCGAGAAGTACTCCTGCATCTTGCGGAAACGCTTGAGCCACCATTTGAGGCCGTCCTTGAGCATGGCATCCCAGTTGTAGGTCGGGAAGCCCCAGTTCTGGCCATTGGCCGAGAATGGATCGGGCGGAGCACCTGCCGAGCCGTTCATGTTGAAGTAGAACGGTTCAACCCAAGCCTCTACCGATGCGCGGCTGATGCCGATGGGGATATCGCCCTTGAGGATTACATCGTGCTCACGAGCGTAGGTCGAGGCATCGAGCAACTGAATGTGAAGCTGATACTGTACGTAGTAGTAGTAGCATACCGAATGATACTCGGGCGACTTGGGATCGGTGAGCGAATCAATCTCTTCCTTCTTATATACCTTGTATTTCGGCCACTTGGTGAAGTCGGGAGTGCTGAAGGCATCGCGAAGCACGGAGAATGCGGCGTATGGACGCAGCCACTCTTCGTTGGCCTCGAAGAAGGTCTTGAAGCCGACCGTACGGAAGCACTTCTTGCCCTCCTGCTCGTAGATGTCGCGTATATAGGCACGTTTCGTGTTGTTGACGAGTTCGTAGTCGATCTGCTTCATGGCATTGAGTTCGACACGCTTGGCTTCGTATTCGGCTGCCTTCTTCTCGTCCTTGAGGGCAGGGAGCTGGCGCAGGTCAAGGTACTGCGGATGGAAGGCGTAGATCGAAATGGAGTTGTAGGGATAGGAGTCGGTCCAGGTGCCAGTGATAGTGGTGTCGTTGATGGGGAGGATTTGCACGGCGGTCTGGTGCGTCAATACGGCCCAGTCGATGAGGCGCTTGAGGTCGCCGAAGTCTCCCACACCGAAGCTGCCTTCGCTGCGCAGGGAGAAGATTGGCATGGCTACACCTGCTACTCGACGAGCATCGTGCCAGATATCGTTGAGGTCAAGATGCTTCTTGCCGGGAGCCACGTTCTCGATGACGTGGGCCATGCTATTGCGCTCCTGGCGTGTGCAGAAGCCGTCACGATAGACTCCATAGCGATAGAGCAGCGGCAGGCCGCCTTTGGGTAGTTCGATATCGGTGGAGCCTTCCCAGATTTCGCCGTCGGTGGTGTTGAGGGGAACCACTTTGTCGGCAATCATCACACCGATGGACTCACCCCATACGGTGCGATAGTTGATCTTGAAATTGAGTTTCATGAGTATTACAGTTTTTATGTTGTGTTTTATATTCAGAGCACCACTCCGTCATGTGCCTTGCAGGAGAAGTCATGGTCATGGATGGTGCCGGCAAAGTCATTGTCGCTGAAGTTGGCGATGACAATCATGCGGCCCTTAGCTGAGGAGCGTTCGAAGGCGAACACGCCGGCTGCCTTCATCTCGGGAGTCGTGATGTCTTTGGTGGTGCCGTGGACGGCGGCATCGCGTTGAGCCAGTCGCAGCACTTCCTCATAGCGGCGACGGATGGCAAGGTATTCCTGCGGAAGCTTGTTCTCGTCCCATCCTGCCTGCTTCCATGCCTTCTGGCGTTCAAGTCCCCAATAATCAAAGATGGTGGTACGCCCGTCTGCGCCTTGGAATCCCTCGGCATCCATCGAAGGCTCTCCGAGTTCGCCGGCAAAGTAGTGCATGTATGGATTGCCATTGATGAGTGCGCTCACGTAGAGTGCAGGAATGGCTGCTTGAGGATTCTTGCCGAAGAAGTCGGAGGCGATACGCTGCTCGTCATGGTTTTCGAGGAAGTTAAGCATGTGACCACTGACCTTGTCGTTGGTATAGGTCGGCAAAGTGAGACAAGCCTGGATGGCATCGACGGGACGACGCCCTTCCACTACGCTGCGGATGGAGTCGTAGAGCTCAACCTTGTCGTATAGATAATCGAAGCCGCCTGTGACGATGTAGTCCTCATAGACACGGGGATTGTAGATTTCAGCTATGAAGAGGACGTCGGGATATTGTTCCTTGACACGATTGATGCCATAGTGCCAGAATTCGTAGGGCACCATCTCAGACATGTCGCAACGGAAGGCATCGACACCCTTTGAGCACCAATAAAGCAGGATGTCACTCATCTTGACCCAGGTGGAGGGAATGGTGATGGTGCCATCGGCATTCTCCCAAGCCTTGACGCGTGAGCCGTCAGCCTTGTACTCCACACCGTAGTTGAGTTTGATGGTCTCATACCAGTCGTAAGGAGATGGAGTAACGGCCCCGAAGACATCATTGCCTGTCACTTTGGCAGGAGTTTCTACGTATGAGTTGGCATTCCGTGCATTCTTCTTAGCCTTGGCATTCTCATCCTTCACCTCATTCCAAACAAGTGTCTGGCCGGGGAAATAATAGAAGTTATTGTTCAGGTCGAAGGCCTTGGCAGTATTGTCCCCTGCACCAAGATCCTCTACGCCTTCGGGACAGGAGATGGAGTGGTATTCGCGAGCCACATGGTTGGGCACAAAGTCCATCACGACCTTCAGTCCGGCATCATGGCTGCGTTGTATGAGGGCTTCGAATTCCTCGGTACGCTTGTTGACATCATCCGCGATGTCTGCACTCACGGCATAATAGTCGCAGATGGCGTATGGCGATCCGGCATTGCCTTTCACGACGGCTGCTGTCTGCAGGGGTAGTCCGTATTTGCTCCAATCCGTTTTGGTGGCCTGTTGCAGGATGCCGGTGTACCAAACGTAGTTGCAGCCCAGACGCCTGATGCTCTCGAGAGCGGGAGTGCTGATATCACTCATGCGCCCGCAGCCGTTTTGCTCGCGCGTACCATTATATATATTAGTAGTGTTGTCATTGCCGAACACGCGAACCATCATCTGGTAGATGACTATCTTGCCTTCTGTTGCATCAGATTCGGCGGTCTGATTCGATTTTGTTGCACAACTTGTGCAAGCCAGGACTGCCACGAGGGCAGCGGAAAGTACGATGTTTTTCATAAAAGAATTACGTAATGTTTAATTGGTTTATGCTATAAAGGCTGGCTTAGCGTGTAATATTGGTGTGTTCTTTTGGATTTTTCGACGCAAAGATAACGCGTTTTGTGCAATCCGCCAAAAAAAATGCACATTTTTTGTGAAAAAATTTGGAATTTTTAGATTTTACTCCTATCTTTGCTGCCGAAAAACAACAAAACTATCTTTACAATGAATAAAACACGTATTTTATTATTCCTTATGTTATCCGTATTGACACACCTGTTTGGTTTTGCCGCGGCACCTAAGCTTAAGCATGTGCATCCACTCAACTGGTGGAGCGGCATGCAGAACCCCGAGCTTCAGGTATTGCTGCACGGTGATAACATAGGCGATTGTGATGTTGTGCTCTCCCAGGCACAGAATGTGTCATTGATTCGTGTTGAGAGGGTTTCCAATCCCAATTATCTTTTTGTCTATCTGGACCTGCGATTTGCTCCATCCCAGACTTTCAATTTCACTCTCATCAAGCCGGGACAGAAGAAGGCATATCTTAACCAACCCTTCGAGCTGAAGGAACGTACGGGCGAGGCAATTGTGCCTTTCGGCCCCGAGGATGTGTTGTATCTGCTGATGCCCGACCGTTTCATCAACGGCGATTCCAAGCTCGACAATGTGCCCGGTATGATAGAGCCCAAGGTCGATTTCGATGCGAAAGCGGATTTCGGTCGCCATGGAGGAGACCTCGCCGGTATCGGTAAGGCGTTGGATTATCTCGATGAACTTGGCATCACCGCCATCTGGCCTACACCGGTACAGGAGAATGATGTGGTTTGTTCGTATCACGGCTATTCCATCACCGACTACTATCGCATTGACCCTCGCCTGGGCAGCAACGAGGATTACCGACGTCTCGTCGAGGAGTGCCACAAGCATGGCATCAAGATGGTGATGGATCTGGTGTTCAACCATTGCGGCGTCAACAATTTCCTCTACAAGGACCTTCCCGCCAAGGACTGGTTCAACTTCGATTCCACCTTCGAGGCGTGTGCTCATCGTACGGCATCGATTGGTGATCCTCATGCCAGCCAATGGGATTTGAAGCATACCACCGACGGATGGTTCACCGAAGCTATGCCCGACTGGAACCAGCGCAACCCGCTCGTGAAGGACTATCTGATTCAGAGCAGCATCTGGTGGGTTGAATATGCTAAAATCAATGGCATCCGCCAGGATACCTATCCCTATTGCGATCGCGAGATGATGCGCGACTGGAATCTGGCGCTCGACCGTGAGTATCCGGGGTTCGTCGTTGTGGGTGAGACATGGATCAACAATGCGCCCAGTGTTGCCTATTGGCAGAAGGATTCGAAGCTCGCCGATTTCAACAGCGAGTTGCGCAGTGTG
>JAFZTS010000037.1 GCA_017618715.1 Bacteroidales bacterium | reverse complement strand
TTTACCCACGATGTCGGCGCCTACGTCGGCAGCCTTCGTGTAGATACCACCGCCCACACGGGCAAACAGTGCCTGTGTCGAAGCACCCATGCCGAAGGTCAGCATCGTCGTGGTGATGGTGATAAGCGAAGTGGAATCACCATGGTAGAAGTGGTTAAGCACAAGGAACCAGATGGCGATGTCGAGCAAGCCAAGACCCACTACTGTGAGGCCCATCACGGCACCCGAACGGAAGGCAATCTTAAGGCCGCTGTCGAGGCCCTTGCGTGCTGCGTTGGCTGTACGGCCCGAAGCGTAGGTAGCTGTCTTCATGCCGAAGAAGCCTGCCAAGCCACTGAAGAAACCGCCCGTAAGGAAGGCAAACGGTACCCAGGGGTTCTGGGCATTGAAGCCGTAGGCCATGATGGCGAAGATCACGGCGAGGATGATGAACACGATGAGCACGACCTTGTACTGCTGTTTCAGGTAGGCCATGGCGCCTTTACGTACGTACTCGGCAATCTCACGCATACGCGGAGTGCCCTCATCAGCCTTCATCATGCTGCTGAAGAATACCCATGCCATCACCAGTGCGACGATGGATGCAATGGGAACGATCCAAAAGACAAGAGGAATGTTTTGCATAGGATTGTGTTTTTATGTTTAGTAAAGAGGTATATTCTTAATAAAGGTATTTTTCGCCTTTAAGAAAAAAACGAAAAGGTTCGCCTTTAAGAAAAAACCGAAAAGGTTCGCTTTAAGAAAAAACGAAAAGGAATTACTTCAAAAGTCCCTTCAGAATCTCCTGCGTAATCTTGCGAGTAGCCGTAGTCGTCGCGCTCTTGGCAGCCTTTCCGAAGATGTCGCCCAAGCCGCCGCTATCCGACTTCTTGCTCTTCGACGAACTCTTCGACGACGTGCTCTTCGACGAACTGGACTTCTTCGAGCCGCCCGTAATCGACTTGCCGATGCTGTTGCCCACGCTGCGAGCCACGCTGGCACCCACGGCGCCGATGAGCGTGCCGAAGATGGTACGCGAAAGACCCGACGACTTCTTCTTCTCGGCAGCCTTGCGCTCCTTCTCCTCGGCCTTCGCAGCCTTCTCGGCAGCCTTGCGGTCCTTCTCAGCCTGCTTCTCGGCTTCGATGCGAGCCTTCTCGTCGGCCAAAGCCTGCTCTTCGGCAGCCTTCTGTTCGTCGGCCACCTTGCGCACCTCGCTGAGCACCTCGTAAGCACTTTCGCGGTCGAAGTAGTTCTTGTACTCCTTGATGTAGCTGGGCGCAGCATTCATGATGTCGAGGCGCTGACCTGCGGTGATGGCACCAATTTGGCTGAGCGGGAAGAGGATACGTGCACGCTCCACCATCGTCGGGGCACCCTTGGCATCGAGGAACGAAACGAGGGCCTCGCCCGTTGCCAGCTCCATGATCACCTCGTAGGTGCTGAAGGCAGGATTGGCGCGGAACGTCTCGGCGGCTGTGCGCACGGCCTTCTGGTCCTTGGGAGTATAGGCACGCAGGGCATGCTGGATGCGGTTGCCGAGCTGTCCGAGGATATCCTCCGGGATGTCGGTCGGCGACTGTGTGACGAAATAGATGCCCACGCCCTTCGAACGGACGAGGCGGATCACCTGCTCAATCTTGTCGATAAGCGCCTTCGAAGTGTCTTCGAACAGCATGTGTGCCTCGTCGAAGAAGAACACCAGCTTGGGCAGTTCCTGGTCACCCACCTCAGGCAGGTTGGCATACAGCTCGGTGATGAGCCAAAGGAGGAAGGTCGAATAGAGCTTCGGCTTGAGCATCAGCTTGTCGGCACAAAGCACGTTCATGATGCCGCGGCCATTCTCCTGGTCGATGAGGTCCATGATGTTGAACGCAGGTTCGCCGAAGAACTGCTCGGCACCCTCCGATTCGAGGGCCATGATGGCACGCTGGATGGCACCGATGCTGGCAGCCGTCATCATGCCATATTCGGTGGTGAGCTTCGAGGCATTCTTGCCGCAAAAGTCGAGCATCATGCGCAGGTCCTTGATGTCGATGAGCAGGAGGCTATTGTCGTCGGCAATGCGGAACACGATGTTGAGAACGCCCGTCTGCGTCTCGTTGAGTCCCAACAGTCGAGCGAGGAGCTGCGGTCCCATAGCCGAAACGGTGGTGCGCATGGGATAGCCCTGCTCGCCAAACACGTCCCAGAATCGTACGGGACAGGGCTGGAACTTCGGGTTCTCGATGCCGAATTCGGCGCAGCGCTTCTCGATGAAGCTCGACATGGCACCCGTCTGGCTGATGCCGCTCAGGTCGCCCTTCATGTCGGCCATGAAGCAGGGCACACCCGCCTGGCTGAACGTCTCGGCCAAAACCTGCAGCGATACGGTCTTGCCCGTACCTGTGGCACCGGCGATAAGGCCATGGCGATTACACATCTTGCCTATCAGGTTGATAGGACCATTCGCGGAATGAGCTACGTAAAGTTGTTTGTCTGTTGTGTACATGGATATTTAGTAGTTTGAGGAGTTTAAAACAAACACGCCGCAAATATAATTAGAATTTGGCAAAAATGCAAATCTTCGAGCCAAAAAGAATAAAAAATGAACGAAAAAAGGAGCGAATGCCCGAGGTTAAGCAGGTTTTCGCTCCATTGAGGTGTAATTATCTGTGTCAGATTGCCTGTTCGACGGGAACCACGAAGGCACGCAGGCCAAGTTGCGGACGGTCCTTGTCAATCTTCTTCAGACGTTCGAGAATCTTCTCTACACGATCGTCTTCACAAACGGCGAAGATGGCGCTGTTCTGTCCAGGCCATGCATGACTGCCGTAGTGAGGCTCACCGCCGTTCGAGCCACGGCCCCAGGCATCGGGGATCATCGTGAAGCCATGTTGCATACAGCTGGCAAGGCCCGCGATCACTTCCTCGCGATGTGCCTGGTCGAATGCTATAAATATTCCTTTCATAGTCTTATGTTATTTCTTCAACACGAATTTGTTATATTAACACGAATTACCGTGAATTATCATGAATTATTTGATTGAAATGATACTAACTAAATTCATGGTCATTATATGATAATTCGTGTTAAAGAAACCATGATGATTCGTGTTTATAATCACTTCTTATGGCGTGTCTTGAACTTATGGCGTTTCTTGTTCCATTCGGCCTCGACGCCCAGCTTGTTAGCCCAAAGCACGCGCTCGGTCTTGATCTTGAAGCCCTGAACGATGCAGTAGATCGACGGAACAACGACGAGGGTCATCACCGTCGAGACGAGAAGACCACCGATGATGGCAACACCCATCGGTTGCCACATCTCCGAACCCTGACCTGTGCCGATAGCCATTGGCAACATACCCAGCAGGGTGGTCAGCGTGGTCATGAGCACAGGACGCAGACGGCTGCGACCGGCATGCACAACGGCCGAGATGACGCTCTCGCCACGTTCGCGCAACAGGTGGATGTAGTCGATCAGCACGATACCGTTCTTCACTACAATACCGATCAGCATCACACCACCCAGCATCGACATGATGTTCAGGTCGATGCCCGTGAGCCACAAGGCAAGCACGATGCCCGTGAACGTGAACGGGATGGAGACGAGCATGATGATGAACGGGTCGGACCACGACTCAAACTGTGCAGCCATCACGATGAACACGATCAGAAGAATCAGGATGCCCAGCGTGGTGAGGTCCTTGAACGAATCCTGCTGGTCCTCGTACGAACCGCTCACCTGGATGTCGGTGTCGCCCGACAGGTAACCCTCGTCACGCAGCTGCTCGATGTAGGCCTTGCCGGCTTTAACCACCGAACCGAGGTCCGACACGTCAGCATTCACGACGCACGACAGGGTGTTGATGCGCTGACGGTCCTTGCGCTCGATGGTAGGCAGCGTCTCGCGTTCCACCACCTTGCCCACGTCACGTACACGCACGGCACCTGCAGCCGAAGGCATCCAGATGTTCTCGATGGTCTTCACATCCTCGCGCACCTCGGGGGTGTAACGCACGATGATGTCGTACTCCTCGCCATCCTCGCGGAAGTAGGAGGCGATGGTGCCATTGAAGGCCGAACGCAGGTACATGCCTGCCGTCTGGGTGTTCAGTCCATAGCGTGCCAGCTTGCTGCGGTCGAAATCCACCTGCACCTCCGGCTGTCGGTCGGGACGTGAGATGTTGACCTGGCTCACACCCGGCAGCGACGACATGTAGTTCTTCATCAACGTGGTCAGCGAGTCGGTATAGGCAAGGTCATAGCCGTAGATCTCGAAGTCGGCGGTTGTCTGTCCGCCCATGCCGCGCTGTCCGCCCTCGGTCACCATGATCTTGGCAAGCTCGGGGTACTTCTTCAGGTCCTGACGCATCTGGTTGCCCACATCGTACATCGAAATCTTCATGCCGCGCTGTGCCACCTTGTACATCGCGATGTTGAACGAGATGATATGCGTACCGTTCGACTGCATCGAGGCAAACGTGTTGTCGGTGTTGGCCTGTCCCGTGGTGAAGTTGCACGCCTTGAGCACCTTCTTGTCGGGTGTGCCCCAACGGCTCATCCACGTATTGGCCAGCTCGTTGGCAATCTCCTCGGCACGTGCCTGACGTGTGCCGATAGGCAGTTCGAGCTTCACCGAAATACGGCCCGAGTCCTGCTGCGGGAAGAAGCCCGTACCGATCAGTCCGAAGATGGCAGGAAGCATCGACAGGACGAAGAAGATCAGGATGGCAGCCACCATCGTCTTGCGGTGACGCACGGCCCAGTTGATGCGCTTGGCATACCAGTGGTCGAGCTTGTCAAGGAAGCCGCGCACGATGAAGTGGTCATACCAGCGGCTGAACCAGCTCTCGCGCTTCTTCAGGCGAAGCATCTGCGAACACAGCATCGGGGTGAACGTCAGGGCCGAGGTGGTCGAAACGGTCATGATGATACACATCATCCAACCCAGCTCCTTGAAGAGCACGCCCGTCATGCCCGACACCATGGTCAATGGGAAGAACACGCCGATCATCGTCAGCGTCGAAGCGATAACCGAGATGGCCACCTCGTTCGTGCCGTGGATAGCCGCCTGCTTGGGCTCCGAACCGCGTTCGATGTGGTTGGTCACGTTTTCGAGCACCACAATCGCATCATCGACCACGTTACCGATGGCAATCGACAGACACGACAGCGAAATCATGTTGATCGACGAACCCACCACAGCCAGGTAGATGAACGAAGCCACCAGCGAAAGCGGGATGGTGATCACGATCACGACAACCGCACGCCAGCGTCCGAGGAAGAGGAAGCACACCAGCGCCACGAAGAGCATGGCGAAGATGATGATTTCCTCCAGCGAACCGATGGTAGCGTAGATGTTCTCCGAAGTGTTCACAATGGTGCCCAGGGTAACGTCCGAAGGCAGAGTCTTCTGGATCTGCGGCAGCATGTCAAGCACCTTCTCCGAGATAGCCACCGAGTTGGCACCCGACTGCTTCTGCACGATGATCATCGCACCCTGTTCGCCCGAATAGCCACGGGGGTCGGTATCGTTGGTGAAAAACGTGGTAACCTTCTGTGAACGCTCCTGCAGGCCGTCGTGTACGGTGGCCACGTCGCGCAGATACACCAGTTGGTCGCCCTTGCGTCCCACCACGAGGTCGAGCATCTCCTGCGGGTCGTCAAACTCACCCTCCACACGCAGCGTGTAGGCATTGTTGCCCGTGTCGAACGAACCGCCCGGCACGTTCACGTTCTCCGCGCTGATGATGCCCGCAATCGTGTTGATCGTCAGTCCGTAGGCCTCCAGCTTGTTCGGGTCGCAATATACATAGATCGTACGCTCGGCAGCACCCGACACCGATACCGAACCCACACCGGCAATACGTGCCAGCGGGTTGGCCACCTGGTCGTCGAGGATCTTGTAGAGCGCAGGCGTACTCTCCTTCGCCTGGGCACTGAGCACCAGGATGGGGATCATGTCGGTCGAGAACTTGAAGATGATGGGCGTGCCCGCACCATCAGGCAGGGCCGAGCTCACCATGTCCAGCTTGTCGCGCACGTCGTTGGTCAACGCGTCGATGTCGTGGCCATACTCGAACTCCAGGGTGATCAGCGCATAGTTCTCCTGCGACTGCGAAGTGACATGCTTCAGGTAGTTCACCGAGTTGAGCGTGTTCTCAAGAGGTCGGGTGACGTTGTTCTCGATATCTTCAGCGCTGGCGCCCGGATAGGTCTCCATCACCATGATCATATTGGTATCGATATCCGGCATCAGGTCGATAGGCAATTTGCTCAGGGAGAAGAGACCAAAGATCGCAATGGCGATATATACCAGCGTGGTCATAATCGGTCTTCTGACCGCTCCTTCGTATAGTGTCATAACAATCAATCTTTCAGGATATGAATACTGCGTCCATCCGTAAGCAGCGTCTGTCCGAAGACTACGACGGTGGCACCAGCCTCGACACCCGAATTCACCACATACTCCGCACCCTCGCGGCGACCCAGGTCAACAGGCGTGTGGGTCACGGTGCTGTCAGCATTCACCACATAGACGAAACGCTCGCCCGAGCCCGTCTGCTTGCAGATGGCCTGGTCGGGCACCATCACGCTGTTCGTGGTGCCGAAGCTCAGCGTCACGCGGGCAAACATACCCGGGCGCACACGCTGGTTGGGGTTCGAGATGGTCACCTCCACGGGGAACGTACGGGTGTTCGAATCCACCGTAGGATACACGATCGACACCTTGCCCGTGAATGTCTCGCCGGGATAGGCATCGAGCGAAATGTCGCTGATGGGCATGCCCACCTTCACGTTCTTCACGAAGGTCTCGCTCACGTTCAGGATGAGCTTCACGGGGTTGACCTTCTGTACCACGAGCACAGGCTGCTGGCCGTTGTAGAGGTCGCCGTTGTCATAGTTGCGGGCAGTCACCACGCCGCTGATGGGGCTTACCAGGCGGGCGTTCTCCGCAAGGTTCTCATACGCGCGGCGCTGCTGATCCACGCGTGCCTTCTGGGCATCCCAGGCGCTCTTCGAGATGCCGCCCACCTTGTAGAGCTCGTCGTAGCGGCTGAACTCCAACTCGGCATTGTCCAACTGAATCTTCGCCTGAGCCAGGCTGTTGTCATCGAGGATGACCAGCGTCTGTCCCCTGCCCACGCGGTCGCCAACCTCCACGTTGATGCGGCGGATGCGCACGGGGCTCTGCGGGGCGATGTTGTTCACCACGTCAGCCTCCACGGTAGCCGTGAACTCCTGGATCTGATCCACGTCGCGCGACTGGACGGTCTGCACCTTCACGTTCACAGCCTCAAGCTTCTCCTTCGTCCTGAAGGTGGTCTGTGTCTCTTTCGACTTCATGCAGGAAGTGGTGGCCAGCACCAGCACTGCCATCGAAGCCATCATTGCTAATTTCTTCATATTTTCTAGTTTTATTGTTTCTTAATCCGTGACCAGTTTGCCCAAAGTTTTCTCAAGCGCAGCGCGGTTGCTCAGGAAGTCGTAGATCGACTGCACATACTGCAGACGCGCCTGCAACAGGTTCGACTCGCTGCTGTTGCGTTCCAGCTGCGTGCCCGAGCCCACCTCGTAGCGTTTCTCCGAAATCATGAAGGCGCGCTCGGCGGCATAGACGTTCTCCTTGTTGCTCACCACCTGCTCTGCAGCAGTCTCGATGCTGTTCAGGCTTGCAGCCACGCTCAGCTCCAGCTGGCGCAGGGCGTTCTCGCGCTGCTGTTCCAGGTTCTCGATCGTCAGCTTGTTCTGCTTCGTCTTCATGTACTTCTGAAGGCCGTCGAAGATCGTCCACGAGAAGCTCAGCGACAACGTCGAACTGCCGAAGTAGGTAGCCTTGAACGGGTTGAACTCCTGGGGCATCGCCGTATATCCGGCCGAAAGGGCCAGAGCCAGCGTGGGCAGGTAGCCCAGCTTGTTCAGCTTCTCGCTCATGCGGAGGATGCGGGTATTGTAATCCAACTGACGGATGGTCGAGTTGTCGCTCAGGTCGGTGTCGGCCTTCAGGTTCATGAGGTCGGCAAACAGTCCCTCCTCATAGTCCTCCAGGCGGCCCGTGAAGCGCAGGGGCTCATCCACATCCACGCCCATCAGCACCTTCAGCTGCATCTCGGCCAGCTTGATGCCGTTCTGGGCAGCCAGCAGGTTCGGCTTGATGCTCGCCAGCTGCACGTCGGCGGTCAGCTTGTCATATTCGCTCACCAGTCCCATCTCGAAGCTCTTCTTCGTGTCCTCCACGTTGCGCTCGGCGGTTTTGTAACCAGCTTGCAGCGCCTCGTAGCTCTCGCGGGCCAGCAGGAGGCTGTAGTAGGCATTCTTCACCGACGCGATGGTGTTGATCTTGCTCTCGCGAGCCTGTTCCACGGCCAGCTTCACCTGCTCCTCGTTCAGCGAAACGCTCTTCCACAGTTGCGGGGCAAACAGTGGCAGCGCAGCCGAAGCCGAAGCCGAGTAGTTGTAAGGCTGACCCATGCGCACGGTGATGGTCTGGCCACCCATGTTCATCACCATCGTAGCCACCTTCAGGTTCTTCGTACCCGTAGCCGAAAGATCCACCTTCGGGAACAGGCCCGAGATGGTCTCCTTCTTCGCATACTTCTGAATCTGGATGGTCCTGTCAGCCACCTGGATGTCCGGATTGTCCGAAAGGGCAATCTCAAGGATCTTGTCCAAGTCGAGTGCCACCGTGTCCTGCTGGGCTTGGGCCATCGACAGTCGTGGCATCACCAGTCCGGCAGCAAGCAGCACGCCAAGTACAGTAAACAGTTTCTTCATACTATTCATCAATTAAAACTTAAAATTCAACTCCGCAAAGATACACATTATATATTATATATGCAAATACAATTCACCAAAGCCCACGCATGACTCACTAAAAACGTCGCAAACGCGACAATTTAACGAATTATAACATTATTTTCGCCCATTTCTCTTGCAAATCTCATCACGAACAGCTATCTTTGCACACGACAAACGCCACAAATTGCCCGCCCGATGCAAACCCAAAAGTCATCCATCCTCAACCGCCTCTTGCTCTTCCTCGGCCAGCACAACTACGCCGTGCTGTGGGTGCTCGTCTATCTCACCATGGTCCTGCTCCTCGTGCGCACCTTCGGATGGGTCGAGGCCTTCCGCAACGCCTCCGCCACCATCCTCCCCATGATGCTCTGCTGCGCCGTCATGCAATATGTGCTGTTGCCCAAGCTGCTCCATCGCAGCAAGACGCTCTTCTACTTCAGCGTCCTCCTCTTGCTCATCATCCTCGTGCCCCTGTCCGCACGCTTCGACGCCTACATCCACCTGCGTTTCTCCGACATGGCCGACACCCCCGCAGCCAATGACGACCGGGGCCGATGGGCAGGCACCTACTACATGCTCCACCTCAAGTTCATCTTCCTCCTGCTCATCGTCATCACAGCCACGGCCATCAACTTCCTCATCGACGAACGCAAGCGGCAGGCAGCCATGTTCCGCGAACAGCAGATGCAGGAGCAGCTCAAGTATCTGCGCGCACAGATCAACCCCCACTTCCTCTTCAACGCCCTCAACTGCATCTACGCCCTCACGATGATGCAGGACGAGAAGGCCCCCTCCTCCGTGCTCAAGCTCTCCGAGATGCTGCGCTACGTCATCGACGATTGCCGCGCCGACTCTGTGCCCCTCACCAAGGAAGTCAAGTACATACAGAACTACATCGACTTCCAGCGCATCCGCATGGAGCGTGAGCCCGACCTCACCTTCGACGTGCAGATCGCCGACCCCAACTACACCATCCCGCCCATGCTCCTGCAGCCCATCATCGAGAACTGCTTCAAGCACAGCCGTCTCATCGACGATCCCAAGGCATGGGTGCATATCTCCATCCGACAAAACGACTCCGGCCTGCTCTTCACCTCCGACAACTCCAAGCCCTCGGCCACCGCCTTCTCCCGTCAATCCGCCATCATAGGCCGCCAGGACGAGGAGCGCACCGGCATCGGCCTCATGAATGTCCAGCAGCGCCTCGCCGTCCTCTTCGGTGACAAATGCTCCCTCAAGGTCATCGAAGACGACACCCACTACAAAACCGTCCTCCATATTTGATTATGTACTCCGTCCTGATCGTTGATGACGAATTCCTGGCACGCAAGCTGCTGCAGGACTACGTCAAGAAAATACCCGAAATCGAACTCGCAGGCACCGCACAGAACGCCTTCGAAGCCTACAGTTTCTGCAAGGAGCGCCACGTCGATATCGTGCTCCTCGACATCCACATGCCCGACCTCAACGGCATCGAGTTGGCGCGCACCCTCAAGGACGTGCCCGCAGTCATCTTCACCACCGCCTATAGCGAATATGCGCTCGAAAGCTACGAAGTCGCCGCTGTCGATTATCTGCTCAAGCCCATCGCCCTCCCCCGCTTCATGCAGGCCATCGAAAAAGCCATCGTCAAGCTCAAGGGCGTGGAGACGGCAGCACCCTCCGACTCCTCAAACTCCTCACTCCGAGCTCCGCTCGCGCGCACCGAAGGAAGCAACCCTTCAACCCCCTCAAACTCCTCACTCCTGATCAAGGCCGACTACAAGCTGTACAAGATCAACTACGACGACCTTCTCTATATCGAGGGGCAGCACGAATATGTCTCGTTCTACACCAAGGGCAAGCGCATCACCGCGCTCTACAGCCTCAAGTCGCTCGAAGAGCAGTTACCCCGCGACAAGTTCATCCGCGTTCACAAGAGCTACATCGTCTCCATCGACAATATCTCCGAGATTGAACAGCTCAACGTCACCGTAGCCGGTCAGAAGATCCCCATCGGTGGCAGCTATCGCGAAAGTCTATTGGAGAGATTGGGTAAATAATCAGCTCTGCGGAAACACATCGCAGAGCTGATTTCATTTATGAATGATGTGCTGCATCCTTCCCCAACAATTCACGATACTTGGCAATGTCCTCGCTGTTTCGCTCGAAATAGGCAAGGTTCAAGGCTCGTTGAAAAAGACGTTTGTTGGGCTTCTTTGCCCGCTGCAAGGCCTCATCAAGAAGCATATGGGCAAGCTGAGGATCAAATCGTTCTTCCCTATTAATTGGCTCATGGAATTTGCTTGGCATCGCCTTGAACAACCGAGACATTACACGATCCACAAGCGATGGCATCCAAACCTCATTCACCTTTGTTGCTTTCCAATCTTCCGGACGCAGATTCTTTGGACCCCAAAGAGAAAAGAATGCCGTGAAGTTGAAGTCTGGGAAATGTGCATAATGCTTGACAACCTGAAAAAGTATCAAAGAATGAAGCAGGGACGGCTTTTCTAAATCGCTTAACTTGAGATATTGTGCCAACAACTGACGCATCTCAAATGATGAAACGGGATGTGCATTCGACGCAGTTTCCCAAGGCATAAGATCGTCAGACGAAGTATTTGGTGAAACCATCTCAGATGTTTGGTCCAATGCGTCCGATGCCGAATCACTCCCGCCTTCAGTAGCTTTCTCAAGATTGTCCTCGTCGATGGATCGTCCCTCCTTCAATCTCCTATATATGGTCCAACCCATACTATTGGCATTGTTTTTTGCCTTTTGTACATCGGTTTCTCGCACTTCGTCCTGTCCCTCGTTTTGAAGCACGCTCACGTTCCCCACCCCCAAGAGCTGACGAGCCAGATTGCCGGACTCAGCCATAAAACCCACGACGATATGTTCTACAATGGCAATCATCAGAAGATTACGAGCAGCAGAGGTTTTACCCGAGGCATCCTTTATCGACGAGTCGATGATGGGCGAGATGATTACCATACGCCCAGTCTGCAAGGCAGTCATTTCCAAAGGGGAAAGCCTCAATTCGGCAAGATCATCAGGAATGGCGTTGGCCAAAGCTAACACGACAGGAATACCGCGTTCGATAAGCAAACGACGAACAAAGCGTTCCTCACCAGAAAGATTGCCGCAAACTACACATGTATTGGCCGTGTCAAGTCCATCAACCCACCGACGAACAGCGTTCGACACTCCATCGGGTACACGATGAGAGCAAAGGAAAGCCGTCATCGGGCAGAGCAGCATGGATGCATCACCCAAGTAACTCAAAGTCTTATTCTTGATGGTAATAGTATTCATAGGATTTGCAATAATAAATTAACAAATAAGAAATCAATAATAAAATAATTGACAATTAACAACTAACAAAAAGAGGGATTGAGCGTCATTTCTCATCATTTACATCGGAATCATCAGCGGCCAAAGATATTGTTGATTCATCGTCCTCATCGGCAAAATAGGGTCTTATCTCAGGTCGTTGAAATCCCTCGCTTCTCGACACACGCTTGCGTTGCGATTGCTGCGACTGGATAAAACGTGCCAGGGTTGCCGCATCGATCTCTTTCTCCTTGAGGAATGGCTCAATCATATCCAAGCGATTGAGTGATTTGAGTACTTGCACCAGGCTCAGTATCGAAGTATTGTGCCCCGTCTCCATCTGACTGATGGAGAACATTGAGAGGCCGCTCTTCTCGGCAAGCTCTTTCTGCTTAATGTTCTGTTCCAGTCGGATTTCCTTCATCCGAACTCCAATCTTTTTCAGAATCTCGTTCTCATTCATTTCGTTCGCATTCATAGTTTATATAGCTAAAAGATAATCATAATCGTTGTCACATACAACCGAAAGCTCTAGTTCAAGCTCCTTCGTCATCGTGGGTTCTGTCTCTTTTACTTCGTTAATGTCGAGAATCTCCACTTCGCGTTTCCAAAGAAGATGTTTGAAATAATCTCCCTTACCATTACAAGCCAAGACAAATCGATTGCCAATCCATCTCATCCAGTAGTTACGAATAAGGATGGTGCGTTTAGTCGGTGTTGATACTGACATATTCTCTGTCGATGCCACCATCAAAATACGGTGTTCAGCAAGGGCCTCGTCAAGAAGCTCCATTGTTTCCTGTTCAGTCATCCTCCATCCAAGATTCAATTCCTCAAGACATTGGGGGATAACAGTAGCCAATGGCAAAATAACCGAAAACTTCTTGCGAAGCAGAAGGCGAAGCGTATAACGCTCGATGCCCGTAGAATTGCCACAAACGACACAGTCTTTTTCAGGATCCAGAGTCTTAATCCACTGGCGAATCGACTTGAAGATTGACTCAGGTACATCGTAGGGACAAAAGAAGACGGTTTTCATCTCCTTCAGGAGAGCTTGTTCACCAAAATAGTTGAACAAAGTGTTGCGGGTTTCAGTCTTTTCCATAATAGAAATAATAAAAAAGGATTAATAATGGTTATATCTTATTTTCACCGCAAATATACAATCTAATTTTAGATATTTCAATAATTATTTACACTTTTCTTCAAAATTTCTTTAGTAAAGCAACAAAAAAGCGCAATTTGCAATGTATATATCACAAATTACGCTATTTAATTATAGTTTTATCTAATATTATTTCTTCCCCCTACTCTTCCAAGCCATGAGCCACCAGCCGAAGAAGATGCTGACGAAGAAGAGGATGGTATTGAGGGCGAAGATGCGGATGAAATCCCATAGTGGACGGAAATGCGAGACGCGCTCTTCCTTGGGGGGATAATACACACGGATGGGAACGGTGTCGATGGGCACCCCATGCCAGGCAGCGAAGACCAGCAGCTCGAGCTCGGCCTCGTAGCGCGAGGTGATCAGATTGAGCCAATGCAGATGATGCAGGGGATAGAGGCGATAGCCGCTCTGCGTGTCGGGAAGATACTGCCACGTCTGAAATGCAAACCAGAAGTTGGCTAACCTTGTGGCAAAGATCGCTCCCCGTGTCTTGTTCTCATGTTCCAGCACCCGTCGGCCTATGATGATGACCGGACGCACCCACTCCTTGGCTTTCTGAAGGAAGAGCGGCAAATCCTCGGGATAGTGCTGCCCGTCGCTGTCGATGGTGATGGCACAGTCGTAGCCCAGCCGCTTGGCTTCGCGAAAGCCCGTGACGAGCGCATGTCCCTTGCCTCGGTTCTCGGGATAACTGACCACATGCAGCGGATGGGGGTACTCGTCGAGCAGCTGCTGGGTGTTGTCGGTCGATCCGTCGTTCACCACCATGATGTCGGACGTGAAGGGCTGCAGGCGATCGAGAACCGTCTGGAGCGTCTTGGCGTTGTTGTAGGTCGGGATTAAGACGAGAATGCGCATGTGAGGCGGGCGAAGATGAGGGGACCGTCGGTGAGGGTGGCTTGAAACTGGGCGGGATTGCCCTGAAGATGAACGTCGATGCAGGGATGATGCTGGGGTTCGAGGAGGGCGAGGAACTTGAGGTTCGTGATCTGCCTGATCTGCAAGGTGGGGGCGTGGAAATGGTCTTGCGCCAACTCCTGCACGAGCTGGATGATGCACGCGCCTGGTGTGATGGGGCGACCGGGGAAATGCGACCGATAGATGTCGCTATCGGGATGCAGCTGGATGCGATAGACCACCGTCGCACCTTCCTCGGGGGTCGATGCGGGTCGCTCGATGATGTCGTATAACGTGTGTCGAAGCTCCATGATCTATCGCGTGACGAGATAACAACCTGCCATGATGAGCAGCACGCCTATCCATGCCGTGAGGGATATGTGCTCGTCGAAGAGCCATAGGGCGGCAATCATGCCGAAGACATAGGCCAGCGAGGACAGCGGATAGGCCTGGCTGAAGGGATAGTTGCGAAGGATATACATCCACAGGATGCCTGCCCCACAGAAACTGATGCCACACGCAAGCCACCACCAGTTGGTGAGCTGGCTGGCGAAGAAGCCCGTACTCCACTCGAACGCACCTGCTGCCCGCAGCGCGAACTTGAGCAGGACTTGTCCTGCGGCAAGGAGGAGGGCTTGGATTATGGACAAGAGTAATAGTGGCATAATCTCATTTTTTATCAAGAATTAGAGAATTTGAGAATTATTTTTGCTCTAAATAGCGTTATTTATATTCTTAAATTCGCAAATTCGTGATGAGAAATTCATGACGAGTTCGGCGAGGGGGTGACAATCGGGAGGGAGGGCGTCGGCAGTGACGAGGAGGTAGCTGCGGTTGTCGAAAGCGGGGATGCTGTCGTGAATGCCGACGAGGGCGCTGCGCACGCGACCCGACTGCATCTGGAGCCATGCGTCGAGAAGGGCATGGGGCAGCGAGTCGGAAAGCTGCGAATGGGTGTTGTTGTAGCCGTGGTTGTGCGTCTGGATGGCGATGAGCGAACTCATCGTGTTGTGCGTGGATTGCATGAACAACGTGGGCTTGAGGAACGCTTCGCCCTGGCGCATCATGTCGTGGAAGAACGAGATGGCGGAGACGGCACTGCCCCACACCGTAGCTGTGATGATGGCTTCGGGAACAATGTCGGGGTATTGCCGCAAGGTCTCCAACGAACAGCACAGGGTGCGCTTGAGCAGCTTGTCGAAGCGTCGCGATTCGAGGGGCGCGAGATAGTCGCGGAAGTTGGGATCGACGTTGGGAGAGAGGAGGGTTTGAGCTACGAGGAAGATTTTCCTCGAAGGGTATTGAAGGGGAGTGAAAGGGGAGTGAAAGGGGCGTGAAAGGGACGATGGCTCTGCTTGGTCGGAGGATGGGGAAGAATGATAGGCTGAAAGGATGAGCGAGCTGTCGTTGCCTCCGAAGGCGAAGGAGTTGATGAGGAAGACCCCCTCGGTCCCCCTGCTTAGGGGGATGACTTGATCGTCCGTATTTGGGAGGACGGGAATGTCGTGGTCGATGGGGGTTTGGAAGTTGAGGTTGACGGGGAGGAAGTGGTGCTGGAGGGCGAGGAGACAGAAGGCGGCTTCGATGCTGCCGCTGGCTGAGGTGGTGTGTCCCGTGAAGCCCTTGGTGCTGCTGAACGGGGGCAGCACGTCGCCGAAGACGCGATGCAGGGCATTGAGCTCGCTGAGGTCGTTGTTGGGCGTGCCCGTGCCGTGACAGTTGATGTATGTGATGTCGGAGGGCTGCAAATGCGCATCGTCGAGGGCGCGACGCATGGCCAGCACGGCTCCCTCGCCATCGGGCGAAGAGGCAGTCTGATGATAGGCGTCGCACGCATTGCCGAAGCCGCGCACCACGGCCAAGGGCTTCACGCCACGACGCAGCGCGGATGCCTCGCTCTCGATGACCAGATAGGCGGCTCCCTCGCCGAGGTTGATGCCGTTGCGCTGGGCATCGAACGGACGGCAGGGCTGCTGGTCGAGGATCATCAGCGTATTGAAGCCGTTGAGATGCAGACGCGACAGGCCTTCGCTGCCTCCTGCCACCACACGCTCGAAGTGTCCCTGGCGCACCAGCTCGACGGCCATACCGATGGCATTGGCTGCCGAGGAACAGGCGGTGGAGATGGTATCGACGAAGGCGAACTGCCCGAAGCCCCGCGCGATGTCGAGCGTGGAAGTGCCGCAGTCATAGTTGTAGTGGACAATCTGCCCGTCGGGTGTCACCGAGGCTTCGATCTCGGTGCGATCCATGCCGCCGACAGTCGTTCCCGAGATGAGGGCGGTGCGGGCATAGTCGTCGGGTGTGGTGAGCGCGGCCTGCTGGAGTGCCTCACGCAGGGCGAGACGTCCGATGAGGGCGGTGCGGCTCTGCGGTGCCTCAGCGTCGGAGGGCACTCCCACCCTCTCCATGAGCTCGTCAAAACTGAGCTTGACCTCCCCTACCAGCATGTCGCGATGCACCGTCGCGAGGTACTGCACGGGGGCAATACCTGAACGATGTTCACGCAGCGAGGCGAGTGTCTGCTCTTTGCCGACACCTATGGCGCTCACTACGCCGTAACCGGAGACGACAATGGGGTTTGAGGAGTTCAAGAGTTTGAGGGATTTGAAGACCTTTATCTTGTGCGGTTGGCCTGGATGAATTCGGCCATGGTGCGGATGGACTTGAAGATCTCCTTGCCCTGGGCGGGGGACTGGAGCTTGATGCCGTATTCCTTCTCGAGGATCATGATAAGTTCGAGGGCGTCGATGGAGTCGAGCCCGAGGCCTTCGCCGAAGAGTGGGGCATCGGCGTCGATATCTGCGGGGGTCAGGTCTTCGAGGTTCAGGGCCTCGATCACTTGCTGTTTTAGAGTTTCAATTAGTTCGTTCATTATTTTAAGTGTTTATTTCTTTTGATTCTTGTGAAAATGGCAGGAGACGGCGGGCTCAATAGCCCTGTCTCTGCTGCCGGAAAATATGCTGCCCCAATGGCAGCAGAAAATTGCACTTCGTGCAGAAAATCCTTCGGGTCGATGTGTGACCAGTCAGGATCCCAATTTATTTGTTTTTTGCTCGAAGAGCATTTTTTTGCAGGTATTGGACCTGCAATTTTCCGGATTGTGAGACGGGCTATTGAAGCCCACGTCTCAAATCCATTTTCACATCCTTTTCTCGATATTATCGGTTTCAGATTTCGATTTGTTGGAATGGATGTTTCACAAAAAAATCAAAAAAATCTTTGTTTGAACAGGGGATTTATGTCTCAAATATGGAAAGAGAAGCCTCGAAATGGTTCTCGTCGGGAGCGTCGAGCCAGCCGACGAGGGCGGAGGTCGTGGCGGGATCGGCGAAAGCCTGGGCCACGAGCTGGTGGATGAGCGCGTCGTCGCGGCGGGGAAGGGCGAAGTAGCACGTCTCGCCATGCAGCTGGTGACGAATGGCAATCTCGCCCGTGACGATGTTGGGCAGCGTATAGACGAAGTCGGCAGGGCTGGGGAAGTAGTTGTCGCCCGGCTGGATGGTCTGCTCGAAGGCGCGGTCGGCTACCTGTGAGGCAGTGCGGCCAAAGAGCAGGACGGCACGATGATGGTCGAAGGCCTCGGGCGATGCCTCGCGCTGCATGAGCAGTTCGGCTGCCATGAACCCGAGACGGCTGAGGATGTCCATCTTGTAGAACTTCGGATAGTCGCCGACATACTGCTTGTAGAGGGCAGTGAGGAGCGCCTTGCCCGTGGCTCCTGCGGTGGGCAAGGTCTCGCCGCAGAGTGTCGCGCCCTGGGGAGTGATCTGCACGGTGAGGGTGGGCTTCGGAAGTCTTGCCCCTACCCCACAGCACATGTGTCCCTTAGTATCCCCAAGTAACCTGAACCCCATCGCCGCATTGCAGCCTCCGAATCCGCTCATCAGCTTGATGAACGAGGGCGGTTCGGCAGCGTCGGGCAAGGGTTGATGCTGACCAACGACCGTGATGGGGCGGCTGGTGCCGAGGGTTTTGAACCCACGCGTGCCAGGGATCCAGCCTTCGCTCAGGGCGTGCATCGTGAGGATGCTTTCGAGGATGCCTGCTGCGCCCATGGTGTGACCGAAATAGCCCTTGAGCGCCGTGACGGGAACTTCGGACAACGCTGCGCGGTAGATGGCCTTCGACTCCATATCGTCGTTATAGAGTGTGGCCGTGCCATGCGCTGAGAGGCAAACGGGATGGGCGACTTCGCGACAGGCGGCTTCGAGCGCAAGGAAACTGCCTTCGGCCGTGCGCGACGGACCGGAGATATGGAAGGCATCGTTGCGCATGAAGCCCGCGAGCACCTCCCACGTGCCGGATGTGACTTCGTCGGGGCTACACCTTTTAAATATAATAGTAGCCGCTGCTTCGCCCAGGTTGAGACCATTGCGATCCTCGTCGAACGGACGGCATGGGGCGGGCGACATGGCCTTGAACGACTGGAAGCCCGAGACGATGAAGCGCGACTGCACATCGCAGCCCGCGACGATGGCGTAGTCGAAGGCACCCATGTCGAGCAGACGACGCGCCACGATGAGCGCCGAGAGGCCGCTGGTGCAGGCATTGCTCACGGTGAAGGCGGCAAGGCTTTCGACACGGGGCAGGGCGGGACGGATGCGCTCGACGATGTGCGAAGCCGACACGGCGAAGGGCACGCCCTCGGGACCGGTGGTCTGCCCCTTGGTGGAGCTGAGCACCAGCACCACGCGCCCCGCAACGTCGGTCGAGGCCAGGCAGCGCAGGATGGACGCGGCAATCAATGCCTCGTAGGTGGGACGTTCGCCCTGTCCATCGGCGAAGAGCGACGCCACGAACGGTTCGGGGATGTCCCACAGACGATGCTCCCGAAGACAGGTGCGGGAGTCGCGCACCGCCTGCAGGTTCTCGGACGTGGTGGCCCCGAGGGGGGAGAGTATGTTGTCGGCGATGACTGTTACCATACGTTCAGGCTTCGCTAAGGGCAATCTTCATCTCGCCTTCGGCAATGAGTTCGCCCTGACGCGTGCGGACAACGGCATGGACCAACGTGAGACCGAAGGCTTCGCCCAGCACGTCGATGCGCGTGAGCAGCTCCTCTCCCACCGACGGATGACGCATGACGTCGAGGCGACGGATGGCCCCGATGTAGCCGATGACGATGGGGCGATGGAGGATGTACTTGTTGTAGTAGCCGATGCGCGCGGCGCACGTCTGGGCGATGTGTTCGACAATACCTGCCGTCTGAAGCACGTCGGACAGGAAGATGTTGTCGGGACGGATGAGCAGCTCGGACTCGGACGCGGCGGGGTCGTAGGACAACAGCCTATCGACCATCAGCATGGGCGCACGCTGCGGGATGATGTCCCTGATGTCAATATCCTTTATCTCCATGCGTCAGGACGCGGGTTGTTCGGTTTTCCAAAAATCGAAGTAGTTGAACCACTGCTCGGGATAGCGGCGCACGATGGCTTCGAGGCAGGTGGCGAACTCCTGTGCGAGGAGCACGGTGAGCTGCCGTTTGGCCGACGACTGCCCCTGAAGCGTGAGGCCGAGGCGACGGACGAAGATGCGATACTGCGTCCAGCTCTCCTTCATGACGAAGATGGCCACGATGGGGGCTTCGCGCACCACTGCCAACTGGAACGGACCCATCGGGAACTGCGCCTTGCGACCCATGAACTGACAATCGACCGACTTGGTGGAGCCGAAGATGCGGTCGCCCGGGATGGAGGCGATGTCGCCGTCGCGCACCACATTGTTGAGCAGGAAGATGTGGCTCATGTCGGGCTGCACGAACACCATCTGCACGCCATTGGGCGAAAAGACGCTCTCGCGGTTCTCCATGATGGTCTGCGACCCGTCGCGGAAAAGCAGGGCATAGAGGCGCTTGCGGGGCTGACGCAGCTCGTAGCCCGCCAGCTCGTAGTTGCCCGCATGGCTGAACACCTGCACGAAACCTGACTCGCCTTCGGCCAGCTCGTTGTAGGCTTCGAGCCCCTCGACGGCAAAGCGGAAGCGGCGGCCTCCATAGACGGCAAAGCGGTCGATGATGACCTGGGCAAAGCGCAGATGGTTGAGACAGACGTAGCGGAACGCCTTGAACGGTCCGTAGCCGAAGGCCTCGCGGAAGAAATGATACTGCGAGAGGTAGCCCCGACGGTTGCCGATGATGTAGAACGGAACGACGAAGACGGCGGCAAAGACATAGATGACGCCGATGGGCACCACACCCAGCACTGCAACGAGTGCACGGTGCATCCACGGCAGGCCGTCGGTGGTGCCTTGCCACTGCGTCTTGGTGTTGCTGGCGTCGGTCATTGGTTCACTTTGCAAATATCGGTTCACTTGCGGCAGACCACGATGGAGTGGCCCAAGCCAAGGTTGTCGTGGATGGTTTCGACCTGCAAGCCTGCGGCCTCGATGAACGACTGAAGGTCCTCGGTGCTGTACATCTTGCTGTTGCCATTGGCGATGTCGGCGAAATAGACGCTCGTCAGGGTGAGGCAAAGGGCGGCGGTCTCGTACTTCTGGCGATCCCACAACGTCTCCATGATGCACAGACGGCTGTCGGCATCCATGATGCGGGCGGCACGGGTGAGGATGGACACGATCTGGGGGCCACTGAAGCAGTCGAGGAACTGCGACATCCAGATGACGTCGTAATGGCGGTCGGTGGGGAAGGCACTGTCGGCGTCGAGGAGGTTCATGCCATAGCCATGGATGCGCTCGGCTCCCGGCATGCCCTTTGTTTGCGCACGCATCATCTCGAGCTGCTGGGGCAAATCGACGATAGTCACCTCGACATCGGGCGAATAGGCCACGCATTGCAGCGCCCAACGACCCGTGTTGCCTCCCACATCGAGCAGATGGCGCGGCTGCATCTGACCCAATACGAGCTGCAATGCCTGCGGGAACGAGCCGTCGCTGTAGAAATGGTCGAAACCGAACCAGCTGCGCTGCACCTCGGGGGGCAGTTGCGACAAACCCTCATAGACCGTAGGCCATGGACCGAAATGCTCCAACCCCACGGGACGGCCTTCGAGCAACGACGCTTCGAGCTGGAAGAGCCCCTCGTAGTTGACATCGTGGTTGAAGTCGAGATTGGCACGAGTGGATGGGTCGGTGAGCAGGAAATAGCCGGTCTTCGACAGGGTGAAACGCTCGGTGTCGGCATCGACAAGGATGGTGCCGATGGAGAGCGAGGCTTCGGTGAGCACGCGAACGGCATAGTCAGAAAGGCCGGTAGCCCGGACAAGCTCTTCGCGAGTGAGGCCGTCGATGTTGTCGCGCAACAGGTCGAGGATGCCGAACTTCACCATCAGCCGACTCACCTGGAACACCACGGGACCCCACGCGATGACCTGGGCGCGACGCTGCGCCTCGCGGGCAGATAGGTGCTCGCGGGTGTAGGCTTGCTGGAGGGAAGGGGAAAGGTGCACGTTTGAGGGGTTTGAAGGGTTCGAGAGGTTTGAAGGGTTCGAGGGGTTCGAGAGGTTTGAAAGCAAGAGGGGACCGCTCCTGACGTTGAGCGTCTGAAACGGTCCTTTTAGGAATTCTGAATGTGGATTGCTTCGGGATCAGCGACGCAGTTTGCGCTGCTGCTCTTCGCGCTGCTTCTTCATCTGGCGCTCCTGCTCCTTCTGTATCTCCTGCAGACGTGCCACCCAACCGGAGGTCTTCTTGCCGGCCTTGCTCTTCTTGGGGTTCTTGAGGTTCTCCTTCATCTCGGCGAGGATCTTGTCCTCGTTCATCGACCAACGGATGCCGTAGGTGATGAGGATGCCGAAGAGGGTGGAGAGGAAGTAGTAGTAGGACAGACCTGCCGAATAGTTGTTGAGGAAGAAGAGGAACATGAGGGGCATGAGGTACATCATCCACTTCATGCCGGGCATGGCCTGGTTGGACGGTGTCTGCTTCTGCATGAGCCAGGTATAGAAGATATTGACGGCGGTCATGAGCAAGCAGAAGAGCGAAAGGTGGTTGCCGAAGATCGGGATGTTGGTGTTCCAAGTCAGGAACGCATCGTAGGTGGAGAGGTCATCGGCCCAAAGGAAGGGCTGGTGACGCAGCTCGATGGACGTCGGGAAGAAATAGAAGAGTGCGATGAGCACGGGCCACTGGATGAGCATGGGCAAGCAGCCGCCGGTGGGGCTGACACCCATCTTGCTGTAGAGCTGCATCATCTCCTGCTGCTTCTGCATGGCATCCTCCTGGTTGGGGTACTTCTCGTTGAGGGCCTGCACTTCGGGCATCTGGTTGGCGATGCGCATACGAGCCGTGGATTTGTACGACTTGTAGGTCATCGGCAGGGTGACGAGCTTGATGAAGAGCGTCATCAGCAGGATGATGATACCGTAGGAGTGGATGAACTTGTCCATGAGGTGGAACAAGGGGATGATGACCCACGAGTTGATGTAGTGGACGATGAATCGCCAACCGAGGTAGAACGAATCCTGCAGGTCGAGATCCTCGTTCTGCTTGCCGATGAACGAAGCTGCGAGGTCGTTCATGTCACGGAGCTTATAGTAGTCCTTCGGGCCGATGTAGAAGCACATCGGGATGGTCTGCGTGGCTGCCTTGGTGTCGAGTTCGAACTCAAGGTTCTCGGCAGCATAGCGCTTGATGATGGCAGGATCCTCCTCTTCCTTGACGGGTTCGCTGGTAAGACGGCCTGCGGTGAAGAGGTCGTTGGTGATGAACATGGTCGAGAAGAACTGGTTCTGGAAGGAGATCCAGCTCATGCGGCCATCGAGGGTCTCGTCGTCGCGCTTGCCACTGTTGAGGTCGTCGGTCGATTGTCCGGCATACTTGTAGTAGAGCTGCGAATAACGGCCTTCGAAGTCACGACCGAGCTCGGTGCGGGGCAGCGACTGGCGCCAGTTCATCAGCACGGTGCGGTCGTTGAGCATGTTCTCGACGTTCTTCGTCTCGATGCTGTAGTTGACCAGATAGCTGTCGGGACCCGTGAGGGCATAGACGAAGTTGAACTCGGCACCCTCGGACGTGCGGAGACGCATCGTGACAGTGGTGTCGCTGACGTTGACGGGTTCGAAGTAGAACTTGTCGGTATTGAACGAGCCCTTGGGCGTATTGAGGGTGTAATAGAGGTCGTTGTTCTTTGGGGTGAAGACCACGAGCGTGTCGCCCTGATAATCGTCGTACTGCTTCAGCACGGCCTCTTCCATCTGCCCGCCCTTGGTGGAGAGGGTGAGACGAAGGACGTTGTTCTCGAGCACGATCTTCTGCTCGGTGCCCTGTACAGCACCGGCCAACGTGCCGTAGGTCTGAAGTAGTTTCACATTGTTCAAGCTGTCGAGCAGGGCAATCTGCGTGCTGTCGGTAGGCATAGCAGCTTCTTCGGCAAGGGCGTCGGCACCAATGGCCTCGGCAGCCTGGGCTGCAGTTTTTTCAGCATTGACGCGGGCTATCGAGTCGTTGTAGCGACGCATGGCCTCAATCTGCTCGGGTGAAGGCTGGCTGACATACATGTACCCGAACAACAGGGCACACATAAGAAGAGTTCCAATTACGGTGTTCTTATTCATACTTATTCTTATAGAAAAACGCGGGCAAAGATAGAAAAAAAAATTGTACCTGCCAAACAAAACGCAAAAAAAGGGAGAAAAATTTGGGTATTCGGAAAATTTGTCTTATCTTTGCGCCCGCTAAATTACATTTTATTAGGATAAATATGGACATCAAGAAGGCGGAATACGTCATCAGCAACACCGATTGGCGCAAATGTCCCGACACGAAATTGCCGGAATATGCCTTCATCGGCCGCTCGAATGTGGGCAAATCGAGCCTCATCAATATGCTCACCCAGCACAAGGGTTTGGCAAAGACGTCGTCGAAGCCCGGAAAGACGCTGCTCATCAACCACTTCATCATCAACGACGAGTGGTACATCGTGGATCTGCCGGGTTATGGCTACGCCCGCATCGGCAAAACGGGTCTCGAAAAGCTCAACCGACTCATCAACGGCTACATCATGGGACGCAGCCAGCTCACCTGCCTCATGCTACTCATCGACAGCAGGCTTGAGCCGCAGAAGATTGATTTGGAATTCATGGAGATGCTTGCCGAAAACGGCATTCCTTTCGCCATCGTATTCACAAAAATCGACAAGCTGAGCCAGCGTGAGTGGGCCAAGAACCTCAAGGCCTACAAGGAGCGTCTGATGCAGGATTGGGAGGAGCTGCCCCCCATCTTTGCCACAAGCGCCGAGAAGGGAACGGGACGAGAGGAAGTGCTTGATTACATTGATGGAATCAATGCTTCGCTTCAATTAACAGTTAACAATTAACAATTTTGGCTAACTAAAACAATTTTGAAAATATGGTAATGAACAATTGGTTTGAGTGCAAAGTAAAATACGAGAAGACACTTGAAACAGGTACACAGAAGAAGGTGACTGAGGCATACCTCGTGGATGCCATGACCTTCACCGATGCTGAGGCACGCATCATCGAGGAAATGACACCATTCATCAGCGGCGAGTTCGAGGTGACTGCCGTGAAGAAGGCACGCATCTCGGAGCTTTTCCAGGATCCCAATGGCGACAAGTGGTATCGCTGCAAGGTGATGTTCATCACCCTCGACGAGAAGTCGGGCCTCGAAAAGAAGTCGGCCAGCACCATGCTCGTACAGGCTCGTTCGTTCGAGGAGGCTGTGAAGAACCTCTGCGACGGCATGAAGGGCACCATGAGCGACTGGGAGATCAACACCATCGCCGAAACCACCCTCATGGATGTCTATGGGCTCCAAGTGAAGGAGGATTAAGCATGATCAAAGAAAACCTCCAATCCATCCGCGCCACCCTACCCCAAGGAGTGACTCTGGTGGCAGTCAGCAAGTTCCACCCTGCCGAAGCCGTGCAGGAGGCCTACGACGCGGGACAGCGCATCTTTGGCGAGAGCCGCGAAAACGAGTTCAAGGCCAAGGCTGCCACGCTGCCCCAGGATATCGAATGGCACTTCATCGGACACCTGCAGACCAACAAGGTGAAGTACATCGCCCCATTGGTGAGTCTGATACAATCGATTGACTCGGAGCGACTGCTCGACGAGGTGGAACGCCAGGCCGTACGCTTCAGCAAGGAGCGCGAAGCAAGGTTCGGCGATGCCTGTATCGATGTGTTGCTTCAACTCCATGTGGCCCGCGAAGAGACCAAGTCGGGCTTCTCGCCCGACGAAATCATGCAGCTCCTCGACAGCGTAAACATCAAGGAGCGTTGGCCGCATGTACGTCTGCGCGGAGTGATGGGCATGGCGTCGTTTGTGGATGATAAGGACCTTTGGCGCAAGGAATTCCGCACCATCAAGGCCTGCCAACGTGCCTTGCTCGATGGACCTTTGAAAGCCCAGGGCATCACGGAGGAACAGTTTGACATCCTTTCGTTCGGCATGAGCGACGACTACAAGGTGGCCATCGAGGAAGGTTCGAACATGGTGCGCATCGGGACCTCGATTTTCGGACATCGAGAATATTGATTCATTATTTAAATTATGACACTAAACGTACCAAATCTTGAGGCGCTGCCTCAGGCTGCACACGACTTCGTGGCTGCCATGGATGACCGCACCGTCTTTGCCTTCCATGGCGAGATGGGCGCAGGTAAGACCACCTTCATCAAGGCGCTGTGCCTGGTGCTTGGCGTGGAGGACGAGGTGAACTCTCCCACTTTCGCCATCGTCAACGAATACCGTTCGGCTACTACTGCCGAGCTCATCTATCACTTCGATTGCTACCGACTGAAGAAAATTGAAGAGGCATTGGACCTCGGCTTCGAGGACTATATGGAGTCGTCGGCCCTCTGCTTCATCGAATGGCCCGAGATTGTCGATGAACTCCTCCCCGGCGACACCGTGCATGTGAATATCACCGTGGGTGAGGACGGCAGCCGCACAATCACCTGGGAATAAGGCACTGACAACGTCATCAAAAGTTTTGCCATGCTGATCTACAACACGACCTTCCACGTCGATGGCGAGCAGCACGTCGCTGCGTTCCTGACCTATATGCGCGACGTCTATGTTCCTGCTACCATTCGCAACAACTACCTTCGCAATCCGCGTTTTGTGCGTTTGCTCACCGACGTGGGCGAAGGTCTGTTCGGCTATGCCCTGATGTGCGAGGTCGAAGATGTGCAGACATTAAAGAAGTGGAAGCTCGAAACAGGGCACACCCTGGAATCGAACTTCCACCAACGATTTGGCGAAAAGATTTTGATGTTCTCGACCTCGATGAAGGACGTCACCGAGAAAGTCACGCCCACGCCATGACTTTCTTCTTTATCAATATTAAGGCCTTTCCTTCGAGACCCAAGCTTTTTTGATACGAATTTCCTTTATCGGGCGGTCCAGACTATCAGTCTTGGCCGCCTGTATTTGTCCTACCACATCGAGACCCTTGATGACCTCGCCGAACACCGTATATTCATTGTCGAGATGCGGCGTGCCACCCTCTATCTCGTAGGCATCGATCAACTCCTGTGGGAAGGTGAAATGGCGGGTTGAATCCTCACGCTCCATCACCTTTTCCTGTTCGGCCTGCATCTCGCGGGGTCCGAAATATTTGCCCCAGACGATGTAGAACTCGTAGGGCGAACTCTTGCGTTCGGGGTTGATATGGTCGCCCTGTCGAGCTGCCGCCAAGGCGCCGCGACGATGGAACAACTGCGGGAAACGTATCTCGGCAGGAAGTCGATAGGGATCGTCGCCACGTGCATTCTTGAACTCCTGCGTTGCAACATCGCGACTGGTAGAGTCGCCGCACTGGATCATGAACGAGGCAATGATGCGATGGAAGAGCAAGCCGTCGTAGTAGCCGCGACGCACTTGCGCAAGGAAGTTGTCGCGATGGATGGGCGTCTCGTTGTAGAGAGCCAGCACAATCTTGCCCTGCGTGGTCTGCATGGTCACTTCGGCACGATCGTCAGCGGCCTCATTCCTCTTTTCTGCCATGCTTGCCTGTATCATTGCAAACAAGGCAAGCAATAGGATTATCTTCTTCATTTCTGAATTCGTATTCGTTCGTTTCGAAAAAACGCCGCAAAGTTAACGAATATTATCTATTTTTCCAAATTTTTGTGAATTTCTATGCACACAATATGGGCGAATGTGCATTTTTGAGCAAATATTATGCCCAATACGTGCCGTTTTGTGCAAAATTTGCCGATTTTTGTTGGTCAGTTTCTACAAATACTATACCTTTGCAGCGGTTTTCAGGTTATTTCGGTCTATAAAACCCAAAACCCGAAACTCAAAAACCCAAAACTACTATTATTAATATGAACAAGAAATTCCTTTCGGCGCTGATCGCCATGATTCCAAGCGCCATGCTTTTTGCAGGTGGCTTGACCACCAACACCAATCAGAATGCAGCCTATCTGCGACAGATGAGCCAGGAGGCCATCATCGACATCACTGGTCTTTACATGAATCCCGCAGGTGTTGCATTCCTCGCTCCCGGCTATCATATCAGCTTCAATATCCAGAACGCTAAGCAGGATCGCGACATCGAGACCACCTTCCCGCTGATGCAGTACAATCGCTTTAACTCCAATCCGACACGCTTGTTCCACGGCGAGGCAAATGCCCCCGTCATCCCCAGCTTCCAGACTTCCTATAACTGGGAAAAGTGGAGCATCAATGCCAACTTCGCTATTGGTGGTGGCGGCGGCAAGGCCGAGTTCGATTCAGGTCTGGGCACTTTCGAGAGCATGTATGCTGCCAAGATCTACAGCGAGGTACTTACCAGCCTCACAACTAATATTGCCCAAGCCCTTATCGCCCAAGGTCTGGATCAGGCCACAGCAGTAAGCCGTGCACAGGCAATGGCACAGAGCTCTTATCAGGGCTACAGCCTCAACTCCTACCTCAAGGGTCGTCAGTACCACTTCTGCCTTACCTTGGGAACCACCTACAAGGCCATGGACAATCTCTCCCTCTACCTCGGTGCACGTGCCATCTATGCCTCCAACAACTACAATGGTTGGGTTGAGGACATCCACGCTGTCTATGTCAACCCATCGACCCAGCAGCCCGTTGACCAGGTGGTGAACAGCGAGCTTTCGCTCAATGCCGACCAGACAGGTTGGGGCTTCACCCCCGTTCTCGGTGTCGATTGGCGCATCAACGAGCATTGGAACGTGGCTGCCAAGTATGAGTTCAAGACCCGTCTGCGTGTCGAGAACAAGTCAGAGATGAACGAGTTCACCAAGGAGATGGCTGAAACCAACGCTACCCTCGGCCAGTTCAAGGATGGTTCGAAGATAGCTACCGACGTGCCTTCGCTCCTCACCGTTGGTGTGGAATACCGCCCCATCGATGCCGTTCGTCTGCGTGCCGGCTATCACTGGTATGGCGACAAGCAGGCCACCGTCTATGGCAACAAGCAGGACCTCATCGATGACGACACCTGGGAATTCACCGCAGGTGCAGAGTGGGAAATCAACAAGTGGGTGACCATCAGTGGTGGTTATGTTCGCACTCAGTATGGTTTGAGCGATGCTTACATGAACGACCTTTCGTTCGTCACCAGCTCGAACAACATGGGCTTCGGTGCTCGTGTTCGTCTCACCAGCAACCTCAACCTCGACCTCGGC
The DNA here is from genome assembly GCA_017618715.1 of Bacteroidales bacterium. GTDB lineage: Bacteria > Bacteroidota > Bacteroidia > Bacteroidales > UBA3663 > Liminaster. The sequence continues at coordinate 71,882 of JAFZTS010000037.1, read as the reverse complement.
TACATGAAGACCTTCTACGAGGATCGCACCGTTGAGACCCAGAACTATCTCTCCCCCGGCTTGACCAAGACTGACACCTACAGCCGCACCAACCGCGTGCTTGGCATTGGCATCAACTTCGAGTTCTAATCATTTGCCCTAAACTACTACAAATTATACATTTACGACAATGCCTTCCCCGTTTGGAGAAGGCATTGTTATTTTTATTCAGCCCCTTTTATTGGCGAGCAGTCTGACATAGCCCAAGCAAAGCACCCAAGCAATCACCACTCCAACGATATCGGCCACCCAGTCAATCCAGTCGCCCGAACGCAAACCATTGGTGCAATACTTTTGTCCCAATTCCACCAAACCACCCAGTAGCGAGGGAAGATAGAGGGCGCCGATGCGAAGTCGGCGTGGACGAAGCTCACCGACGCGCAAGCCATGAGGAATGGGCGAAAAACGAAGACCATGCAAACGCAGATGATCGAGCCAAATGGCTCCCGCCTGTCCGAAATACATCACGATGTGTGTCCACTTGTCGATAAATGCCACATCGCTCAGCGGTGTCTCAGGCACCGGCATGAAGGAAAGTATCATCACAATGGCGAAGATGAACCACGTGAATGGATAATGCTTCAAATATCTACTCATACAAACCCTATTTAATCGTAATCTGCTTATCGCTTTTCTCAAAAGGACTGGGATGCTTCTGAGCCAACTGTCCGATGAAACCATATCTGCGCCTCACAGGACGCCATTTATCAGTGGTCGAATGCAGGAAGAGCCAGTCATAAACGCTCTTAAAATAGAAATAATGCGACAACATGCTGTGATTCTGTCCAGGCAACAGACGGTAAATGAGGCGTGTGGTATCGCCAACAGCCCTCATCGAATCGACCACTCGCTGCGAAGATTCCCACGGCACGGAATGATCATTGGTGCCATGAAGGATGCAAAGAGGTACCTTCAGCAGGTTCTTGTGGTTCGTCTTGGGTGTATCACCGCCACAGAGGGCCAAAGCAGCCGCAACACGATTTGGATATTCGGCCGCATAGTCGATAGTGCCAAAGCCGCCCATGCTCATGCCAAGCACGTAGATGCGTGTCGAATCGATGGCATAGCGTTCCATGGCCCAATCCACCAGCCTATTGATCCTTTCGGGCTGCCATCCTCCTGTCGGGTGTTGAGGAGCAAGGACGTAGGCATCGAGATTCAATCCTTTTGAAAGGGCATCGAGCGTGCCATAACGGCGCACCTGTGACAAGTTGGTGCCACGGAGGCTGGCACCATGCAGAAAGATGACCAATGGTTTGCGAACCATGGCTTCAAGAAGGTCGCCTTCCTCACCCTTGAGGCTATCGATGACGAGAGGTGGAACCACGGCACTATCGGGCATCGCAATCACTGGAGGTGCATAGAACCAGAAGTTGTAAGCATCCTTCACGGTGCCACGATGCGCTATCATACGTTGAGCCGACAATGATCCAAACATCATCGATATCACAAAAACGAATAGGGTCAGGCTACGCAACCAGCCTGACCATTCCATCAATTTATTCATTTAACTGGTTTATTTTCAAATTTTGCGGCGCAAATTTAGCAAAATTTTCCAATATAGCCAAATTATTTCCATGAAAATTTGGATTATTCGCCAACAAGGGCTATCTTTGCACACACAATAACCAATGGACTTGACAGAATCATGAGCAAAAAGATAATGCTGAGTTTCGATACCGAAGAATACGACGTTCCACGCGAACACGGTGTTGAGATCAAGATGGACGAATCGATGAAGGTGTCGAGGTATGGAACAACAAGGATACTCGACTGCCTGAAGGAATGCGGGGTGCGTGCCACGTTCTTCTGCACCACGAACTTCGCCACCAATGCACCCGACATCATCCGACGTATCATCGCCGAAGGTCACGAGGTGGCATCGCATGGTTGTGACCATTTCCAACCCAAACCAGAGCACGTCATCCTCTCGAAGCAAATGCTCGAAGCCGATTTCGGCAATCAGATCAAAGGCTATCGTCAGCCCCGCATGTTCCCCGTCAATCTGCAGGAACTGAAGCGCCAGGGCTACGTCTATAACGCTTCGCTCAATCCAGCCTTCATCCCAGGACGCTACATGCACCTCACTACTCCACGAACCAGCTTCATGGAGGAAGGTTTGCTACAGATTCCCGCCTCGGTATCACCCTGGCTGCGTATCCCAATGTTCTGGCTTGCCCTCCACAACTTCCCGCTGTGGCTTTACAAGAAACTGCTCCATCGCATCGTCGGGCACGACGGCTACTTCAACACATACTTCCATCCCTGGGAATTCTATCCACTCGGCGAGCATCCCGAATACAAAATGCCCTACATTATTCGTCATAATGCAGGGCAAGGCATGTACGATCGCCTCAAGTCAGTCATCCTCGATTGCAAGGCACGAGGCTACGAGTTCATCACTTATTGCGAATTTGCCAACGAAAAGATACAGCAACTAAGTTAGAGATTTTCTTCGGAAAGGGAATCTTTTTGCGAAGTCAGGTAAGTATTGTCCTGTATCTTCAGCAGATCGTCGAGAATCAACGTTTCGGCATCCTTGTCACCCAACTTATTGTAACCTTGAGCCAGAGCGAGAGCAATATCGCTGAAGAACGATTCGTAAAGCGTGTCGGACGATTGTTTCGCCTCGTCGTAGATGGCCTGTAGCCTTTTGGTAGTCGCTTCAAGGTCCAATCCCATCTCCACCTTGCCGCGCAGAAGGGCCAATTCCTCCAGCTTGTTATGCTGGCCTCGAACCACATCCTTGGGCAGTTGCTTCACTTGCACAGGTTTGGTGGCCGGCGTTGGAGCAAGCAGTTCGTATGCGTAATTGCGGATTCGCTGTGACTCTGTATTCCAAACGGTTCGTCCCACAAACACCAGACAAAGAACAACAGCAGCGGCGGCAACCCATGGGGCGAGACGACGCATAAAGGGCTTCTTCGTCTTCATCAGTTCCTTCCCCTTGCCTTGTGCAATCTTCTCGATCGTTTTCCTATCCACCATCTGCATGGCATCAACCAAGTTCTGCTGACGCTCCTCTCCCACCTCGCGCATTTGCTTGATGAGACGTGCCATGAATACGGCACGTTCGCGCAACTTGGAATTCTCCTTCATCTCTGCACGAAATGCTTCGGCCTCGGCCTCTGACATCTGTCCACGCAAGAACAGGGCGATGCGTTCGTCCATCTCTGCGTGCGGACTGGTCTCTTTGTTATTGCCAAACTTCTTCATTTTCGTGTAGAATTAATCATTGAACATTTCATTAAATATTACTTTCATAGCTGCTGCAAACTTATCCATACAGCGACTCTTCATTACCTTCACGCTGTTGGTCGACTTGTATCCGTAGAGGTCGGCCAGCTCTTGCATGGAGTGATTGTCGAAATAATAACCCCAAAGCAGCTTGTTGCAAGGGTCGGGCAAGTTGCGCACCACTTGTCGCACAGCAGCCTCCTTGCGTTCCACTGTCCGTGAGTCGTCCTCGGCAAGCACCTCGTTGAGGAAGTCCTCGTTGAAGTCGGCCACGTCGCGCTCATCCTCATTGTCGAGCAGCTTCTGCACCAGCCTGTGATGCTCCTTCAGCTTGTTCTGAACGATGCCGTGGAAGTAGGCTGCCAGCGAACGGGGCATTTCTTCGAGGTAGCCCGTCGTGAGCTGATCGTACAGCGTGATGAACGCATCCTGGAAGAGGTCTTCCGCATCATTCTGGCTTACGCCCTTTGTGCTTAGCCATAAGATGGTCTTCTCGCGCTGCTCACCCGCAAAGGCATTCAGCGTGGCGATGGTTGCATTTGGTAAGATATTGTTCTTTGCCATGATTGTAATTTTTCGGGTGCAAAGATACAGTATTTTCCGTGATTATGCAAGAAAATCGCCATATTTATTTACCCTTGTTTGCCAGTCGGGAAAAGTCTCCACCCCTATGCTTGGGGATTGGAATGGGTCTTTTCATCTTCATGTGTCGGTTTTCAAACAAAGGTTAACTGGTTTGCAAAAAAATAGGGAAAAAAAGAGTGGCACCCCAAATGAGGTGCCACTCTTGAATAATTTACTTAATGATTAGCTTCTTGCCGTTTCGGAGATATACGCCCTTCGGCAATTCTTCGATATTGGACTTGGCGTCAAGCACCATCCTGCCGAATACGTCGAAGACTTCACCAACTCCACCAGTCAATATGCCAACTTCACTGATGCCGACTGTCGCATTGTCGAGATTGATGACGAATGGGTCTTCAATACCGCCAATGAAATCGTCATCGTTGTAAGTGAGCGTTTCGGCAGCCAACAACAGATGCGTATCGTCATAGAAGTAGAATCGGATGGTAGATCCGGATCCTTCTCCAGGAATGGTGAGGAAGCGCATGCCATCCTCCACGTAAGTGGAAGCCGTGCGGCACTCATCGCCAACGAACGCTGCCAACTCACCGTCGGTGACAATCTCACCACCTCGCATAATGACAGCTATCACGGTCATATTGCCGGAATATGTGCCTTCAGGCACGGGTGAGAACAAGCTTTGCGCCTTGGCCCTTCGCGGTGCATAGCTGGAATCGATGGTTGTCGAGGTGCCGAAATGGAAGGTCTTCTCTTCTGCATTGTTGTAGTAGAGATAGCCCCTACCCGGATAGATGGCTTTGAGGTCGCCGAACCACTCGCCGTGATCATAGACAGCAAACGAATTATTGGTCTTTACGATGTCACCATTTTGAGGATTGGCATCAGCCAAAGCTGTCTTAACGTCGGTGGTATATGGAGTGGTCAGGCCTATCCAGCTCCACTGGTGATTGAGTTTCACACTCACTTCGCCAGCCGAGCGAATCATTCCATCGACACTCAGGTCCTTCTCTTTGTTGGCATTCACCTTGTACATATCACCTATCTTCACCTCCTTGAGCTGACCTACCCACTTGGTGCCGGAGCTGCGAGCAAATGAGCTGATGCCCTTCACCTCGGTGATGGATCGGTCGGATCCGAAGATTGAAGCAATCTTCTTGTCGTACGGATCAACGAAGAACGATATCCAGTTCCAACCCTCGTTCAAAGCCAGTGCCTGGGATGCAGACTCTGTGGCATTCCATTGCACAGGATCGGAGTGTGTACCATGATGAGCATTGACTGAGAATGCGACATTCGGCACAGAGCAAATGACATCGGGATGATCAATGCCGGTAGCGGCATTCCAGATTCTGAACTTCAGAGGCTCGCCCTCATTCTCGGGTTCACCGAAGATAGTGAGGTAAGTGAAATAGGTATCGAACTCGGCGTTATATACAGGATTGGTCCTGCCCACGCACTTGTCGCCACGGAAGGCGGCGAGTAACGAATTGGTATTGGAGAGCAACTTACCGTCCTGCTTGATCTGTCCGGTCATTGTCATCGTCTCCGATCCACGCTCAATATCTTTGTAAGCCCAGAGCGGCATTTCGCCCGAAACGGTAGCGGTGATTAACAGCGGCTCGTAAATGCCACTTTCGCCCACAAGATAAATGATGGTCTCATACTCACCGACAGATGCGCTACTACTGATGTAGAACGATATGGAGCCTGTCTGTTGAGCATCAAGTCTTCCTTCAGGTTCATACATTTCGAGCCAATCGGGAACGTTTTCAAGGTGCCATGTCTCAGTCTTGGAGCCGTGGTTGGTGAACGAGGCCTCTTTTACCCACTCGTAATCCTTACCACCTGTAGCGAGATGTATATTGCTAACATTCCACCTCAAACCGTTCTGTCGGATAAATACCGGCCAGGTAATGGGGTCGGAGATATTGCCATGGCTGTCGGTGACGTTGCGGACAGTGACGTAGGCAGTGGTGCCTTCGACAAGCGAAAGTTGCTCATTGAGCGTGATATAAATCTGACGATCGCTTTGTGTAAGGTTGTATTCGAGGGCCGTCTGGCGTGTCATCTCTTTCAGTCCAGGAGCATTTGTATCCTCGGTGACGGTTGCTGCGATGGTCCGACAATCATTGCCGCTCTTGTCGTCGGTCGAGAAACGGATGACTTGCTGGTTGTACTCATCGAAGATGCCCTCTTCGAAAGGCAGGTAGAGTGCCAATCCCAAATACTTGGACTGCAAAGAGTCCATACGACTATAGCGGTTATCCACGAGGCGATTATCCATCGTAGCACGCCAATAGCGCACTTCGTCAATGTTTCCGCGCATGGGGAAGCGGGTATCATATTGCGCTACGTTCTTGTCATCGTAACCCGTGAAGATGCGCTCTGCTCCCAATGTAAAGGTCTTGCCCTTCAGCGACGGGATGAAGTGCTGGTTGATTTCAATCAACCGCTCACCATCGAGATAGATGGCCGAAACACCTGTCCTGCGAACATTGAGTGCAATATGGTGCCAAGCACCTTCGAATACATCACCTTGGCTGATGACTGCAACGGTGCTGTCCGATACCATCACGAGCGACTTCGAATCGACGTGATACATCAGCTGCATTGAACCATCGGAAGTGGAGAACAGAGTAGCCACTGAGTCGGGCTGCTCAGGTTCGCCACGGAACCAGTATTCGAAAGCGTAATCGCTGGACTCATCGTCGTAGAGCGAGCCTGGAGACAGCATGGTGATATATTTTCCATCATCGACACGTGCAGAGTAGTTCACATTGTCGAGCCACCAGTTGGCATTCTTGGCTCGCAGATGACGACCGAGCACAATGTCGTGTAGCAATTCGCCATGACCCTCGTCCATCTTCCAGTGTCCGATAAGGTTGGGTGTGAGGGTAGTGCGACTCCAATTGCGCTGTTCGGCAGCCGTCTCGATATCGCGAGCGATGTTCCAAAGCGAGAGGTTCTGGATGGTACCCTTGAGCTTGTTGCCCACGATAATCTTTCCGAAGCCGGAGTAAGCACCCACCTTCTCGTTCTGGAAGAGCGGAATGGTACGGTTAGCACTGAGTGCCAGTGCGGAGAACGTGGTTTGGTCGGCATCGTAGGACCATGCGATGAAGATCTTCTCATTCATGGGCACACGGTTGGCCGCAGAATAAACCTTGTTGCGCATAGTCAAGCTGATTTGTCCGTCGTCGGTTGTGGAGAGCGAGAAGCCATTGGCATCTGCGCCATGCTGCAGGATAATGCCTGCACTCTGCAAGCGTACCCAGAACTCACCAGCAAACGATTGCTTGTCGATCGAAATGCTCGACTCGGTGGAGGCAGTCTCGTCGGCTCCTGTCATCTGGAGTGCGGTTTTCTGCTCGAAGTCCTCGCCATTGCGGGTACCCTGGACGATGACACTCATTTCGGGTGAAGTGAGCGGCTGGATGTCTTCGTTGAAGGTGAGATAGATGCTCTCACCCAATCCAAGAACACCATCGGCTGGCTCAGGATAACCCATCACCTTGGGCTTCGAAAGGTCCTTGATGACGGTTTTCACTTCACTCTCGGCAGTGACGGGAGTATCACCAAAGTCTGCCTTTGTGACGGCCTTGAAATAATAAGGACCGTCGGGGAAGAGCCGTGGGTTGGTGATGTTGAAACTTACCGACACGTCGCTCACACCCTCGGGCAGGTATTCGTGCTGGGCATCAACTTTCGTCGAGTCGGTGACCCATCCGTGCTGCAGATGCCATTCGGGACTCTCGGATACCCTGTAGAGAAGATCAACTCCCTGCAAACCTTTGAAATCGCGATCGAAATCCTTGGCTCCCACCACAAATGTGGAATCACTGTTGGTGTTAAGCACCGAGCTACTGGTGTAGATAGTGACAGGCGTGGAAGCTTTGGTGAAGGTGACGCTGATAGGTACCACATCCTCGATAACGGGATAGGTGCCAGTGGGGTCACCCTGCACTACGGAGCGCAGATAGATCTGCAAGTCATTATACTCGATGATGGCGGGATTGGTCTGCTCAACCAGCAACTGCAAATCCAAAGCATGATCAGCAGGGACGAGGAAGGTGCCGCCTCCCTCCTTTCCTGCCACAAATATCTTGGCGTTGTTCGGGTTGGAGCCTTCCTTGACGCCAATCTCAAAGTAGCGGTCATAGCCTGTGGGCGAAGCGTTCTGGGCATGAGCCTGGAAGACAGCGCGCTGTCCGCCTGGCACATTCACTACCGAAGTCTTGTCGAACCAGAGGTGGGGCTGCTCGACGGCGATGGTCTTCTCGCTGAGCACCGACTTACCATCGAAGTACTCGGCGATGACCTCATCCTCGTATGGGGCACTGGTGCGACCGCCACGGGTGCGGAACACGGGACCCCAGCCGCTCTGCGACTTAAGCACATCGACGGTCAGGGCATCGGTGGGATCATCATCGCGCAAGGTGAACGACGTAGTCTGATGACCTTTGGAGGTCCAGGAGTACGAATCGTCGGTCTCTATGCCTGTGACAAAGTAGTTCACACGATAGACATCCCCTCTTCGCAAACCGTAGTCATCCTCAAGTCCGCCAGATAACAACACATGAACCGAGCCGCCTTTCGTATCAACCGTATCGCGTGTGAAGGACTTGGTGATGCTCGTGCCGCCTGAGATTGACAGATTGTGGTCGGAGCTTTTGAAGTCATCGTCGTCCTCGTAATAGCTTCCCCTTGAGATGCTGCGCTTCTTGTCTTCCTCGTTGCCGGCAAGGATGTTCTTCCAGTTGGTGATACAGTCGTTGTAATACTGTACCCTATCCTGATAGAACTTGCCTTTCTCCATTACATCGGGATAAACCACCCAATAGCTTGGGCCGCCACCTACGACATCCTCATCCGTTGCCGATGCACCCCAGATCTCCTTATCGTGGTTGCTGGAGCCGAACCGCTCATCCTCCTGGCTAAGAGATGTATAGTAGAGGTTGTGATCAGAGGCATTACCCTTCTGAGCAGCAGGATCGGACACTGTCTGAAGCAAGGCGTTGCGAAGGCGTTCGAGTTCGGGCAGGAGATGATGTGTGATGTAATAGGTGGTATAGGTGAAGCTGGTCTTGTAGTCCTGCGACACAGATGGCTCAATCTCGCAGTTGACAACAAACGCGCCCTGAGCGTTACGGCGAATATCCACCGTCCGTGCATCGCCCACCGAGAAGTTGGTGCTTTGTCCGATGAAGAGGTCGCCCAATGCACCCACAAACTGACGCGTGCTGTCAGTGGCCACATCCTCGGTCAATATGGTCGAATGGAAGCTCGAATTCTTGTAACCATCGTTGACAAGGATATCCGAACCTGTCAGATGGCGATTGAGGTTGTACGTAAGCATCAGCACGTTGCCGGGGCCATGGGTTACCGTCGAACCGAAATTGCCGCTTACCTTCCTTCTATTGATATAACCCAGTACTGACCAGACGAGCGTCTTGGTTGAAGTGGAACCTTTCTCAATCTTTGCAAAGGAATTGCTTCCCGGAGGATCGCGCAGCACCATCGACACATGGTCGGGACCGTCGGTGACGAAGTCATTGCCTGTCTGCAGCAAGCCCAGAATGATGTACTTGAACGCTCCGTTCTGCTCCCAGTCGTAGGTGCGGCCATCGATTGTTATCGTCATGTTGAGGCCGAGGGTGTGCGGAGCGTGTACATTGGGCAGTCCCACGCCCCATTCGTAGATGGCGAGACCCAGCGAGTCGGTCTTCAGCGAATCGCTCGCCATGGTCCGGTTGCCGAGGTTGCTGTCGGCATAGCCTACGCTGACCGCTGCAGAGCCTTCGTTGACTATCTGGATGGCGGCACCCTTGACGGGCACGCGGCTCACGATGGTGGAGTCGGGATTGTCAAAATTACGGTATTCCTCTTGCACGGAAATCTCGAAGCGGCTAAGTTCGCCCATACGATAGACCGGATAGCCGAAGGTATAGTCGATCTTGCCATCTTTCTGCTGATAGAGGGCGATGGGGATGGTATCGGTGCCCTCAAGAGGCACATAGTTGTAGAGGCTGTCGCCGAAAGCACCTATCTTCCTACGGTCGTAACGTCTATCGGACACCTTGAAGACGGGTTGAGCCTGATAGCTGCGCACGAAAGGCAGGTTGTAGATATACTGCTTGTCCTGCAGGCTGTCGTAGGCTGTAAAGAAGATGGTGGGATCGGGATTCAGGTAGGGCAGGTTGTTGAATGTAATGTCCTTGTTGGACGGCACGACGATACTTTCCACGCGATAGCGCACGGGTGGCACCATGATGGAGAACTCGCCCGTGAGCGAATCGGTGGTGACCACCACGCGGTTGGTGGCATCGTTGCTCTTTCCGCCCGTGATAAAGGCACGACTGTTGACGTCCTTCGTAGCACTCTCGACCATGCGCTGCTGGTCATTATACTCCTGCACGGGCACACCAGCCTCGTTGAGGCGAGTCACCACATTGAGCGAACGTGTGGAGGCGAGGGTCACCACCGCCTGGCCTATATTATTCTTGCTGAGGCCGAGGCCGAGGTCCCTGGCTTTCTCCTCGGTGCCGCCGCAGATACGGCCACTGATGTTCACCAGTGTCTTATCGGTGAAGAGGAGTCCGCTGATGCTGTCCTCCACCAGCAGGGTGGTGCCCACTCTGTCAGGATCGGCGGGATAGCGTCCGCCGTTGAGGAATGTGTGTCCGTCTTTTGATACCGAGATGTAGTGGTTGCCGATGGGCACGCTGAGTGTGAAGTTGCCGTTCACATCTGAAACGACCTCCTTGCCGCCTCGCTTGGCAGAGACACCGTCGATGAAGAACTTTACGCCCTCGACGGGATAATCGGTATTTTCGTACATGACACGTCCCTTCACGGCGAAACTGCTCACATCGGTAAAGTTGACGCCATCGTGGACGAGCGACGTGCCGCTGATATAGACCGTCTGGAAATGATCCTCAAACTCATGGAGTCCCATCGTGGGGCGCACCACATAGTTGGTGCCGTCGCCCTTGAACGGGATGCCCTTGATGACATAGTTGCCCTCGGAGTTGGTGAAGGCATAGAGTCCGAGGTAGTCGATAGGCACTACACTTGCAGTGGTGTAGGTGCCGTTCTTCAACAGGCCGTGCCACTCGTTGCGGCGTCCGTTGGTCGAACTGTAGTCGTAGGCCGTGCGCTGGTTCGGAACGTTCTCGTCGAGGCTCCAATACATCTGCAGGTCGGCCTCGGTACCGATGAGCGGATGGTCGTAGTTGGAAAGCAGCTCCTCGTCTGTGAGGTAGCGATTCCAGATTCTTACCTCGTCGAAATATCCGAGGAAGGTATTCTCCAGCGTATTGTTGGCATCTGTACCGAAATAAATACTGGCACTATCGGCAGAAAATGCAGGAGAATCGCTGGACACCGTTTCAAACACTTGAACCTTCTTGTCGGCATCGACAAAACGAACTGTCCATCCATTGGCATTGCGTCCGAAGGCGAAATTGTAGTATCGGTCAGGTTCTATAGCGAGTCCTGTGTCGATTATCTTTCCTTCGTTACCACCCAGCCTAAGTCCATAGGTGTCGTCGTTCTTCAAATAAGCAAAAAGGCTATATCCACCCTCCATCTCACAGATCATGGGCATTATATTCACTGAGGTGCCAAGAGACTCGGCAATTCTTTCATCCAATCTTACCCAGAACTGCGACGTAAAGCCCGAGGGACTGGCGTATAGCCGTCTCAAGTCATCGGCCGGACGAGTAAGTTGCATACCTGCTCCCTGGTTGCTCACACGCATGGCATAATACTGCGTGCGTGCTTCCTCGCTGTCGCCGTCGTTCTTTGTCATACGCACTTTCACACCTTCGACAGCCTGACCCGTGCCATAGACGATACGTCCTGAAACAGTGCCAGTGCTCTGGCTGAAGCCCACATCGATGAGCGAAATACGGCTGCTCATCTCACCCGTCTCGGTGATGAAGCACGAGGTGACGCGGTATTCGTAGTAGCTGCCTGCCCGCACATTCTTGTCGCTATAAGAGAAGAAGGTGCCTACGCCGTTCATCTCGTGGATCTTCTCGAAGGCATCGTTGGTACCCAAGAGCCGGCGCTCGATGGTATAGTCAACCAGTTGGTCGGAGTTGATTTCGCTTTCCCAACTCAATCGCACTTCGCCGGCATAAAGTCCCTTCGAGGCGCTGAATGTCTTGACACAGCTGCCACCGAGGATCTTGGCGTTGGCCTCCTCGGTGAAGACGGTATCGATGAGTGCTATATCCACCTTATAATAATGGGGCTGCTCCTTGTCGAGCACACCTTCAATGACGTGGGAATAGGTGTGACGCAGCTTGCTCGACTCATCGACGGTGGCCAGCTTCTCCCAGCTGGCTTCGGGATCAAGACGGTGCCAGACGGTGAAGGCCGTCGAACCGGTCTTGATGCGCGAGTGGCTCCATTTCAGTATCACACGGTCGGCGCCCGATTCGGCCTCAAGGTCGATGGGGAATTCGCGGACTATACGCTCCTCGACCTTAGCCGTCAGGTCGCCGATGGGTTGCGCGGGAGTACCCCAGGCATCGCGCGAGAAGCACACCTCATAGACGTAGGTGAAGTTGGCATCATCAACCACATCGGTGTAGGTAGTCTGGTCGAAGGGGCAGGAAGTCACGAGTTTGCGCGTGTTTTCGCCCTGCTCCTTGGCATAGCGGAAGATATACCACCGTCCATCCTTGAAGCCGTTGCGCCCCGACTCCGACATCGGATACCACTTCAGCTTGAAGCTTCTGGTCCACATGTCGGGTGTGGCATCGACCATGTCGGGATAGTAGCAGCCGGGGATGACAATCTCCTCGGGCTCGCTGTAGAGACACGTCTTAATCTGCGTAGCCCCTACGCCCATTTCATAATTCTCTGCATAATCGAAAAGCTTGGTATCGTAATGGCCGCCTTCGTCCACAAAGGTGCGAAGGGCATAGGTATTGTAGGCCTCCTCGTTATAGACGAAGTTGTGAGCATCGATGTCGATGCCACCGGTGTAATAGACGACAATCTCGTCGCGGTTGCTCACTGTGTGGCTCAGCAGCATGCTGTCGCGACCTGCCGTCTCGGCACCTACAGGATAGACGCCGAAATCGCCTGTCTTCGATGCGGGAAGCTGCTCGGCCGAATGGAAGATATAGTAGCGATGGTAATCGTAGTGGTCGTGCAAGTCAATAGCCTTGCGCACGTCGGCTGCATCGACACTCTTGTCAGTCTGGACATTGTAGAAGTTGGTCTTCTTCCAAAGGCCATTCAAGTAACTGTATGAATCATAGTTGTTGTATTGCTTCCATTCCGGCCTTTGGGCTGTGATGCTGGCTTTCCCATCCTTGGGACGCGACACTGAGAAGTTTTTCCAATTGGGCAGACCATGCGCCGTGGTATAGCGGAGGTCGGGCAGCTCAGAGACCAGCGAAAGCGGCTTGTCATAGATGCCGTTGTTGTCGGTATCCCAGAATCCAATCAGTTTGATGGAGGTGACACCCAGTTTGATGGCATTCTGTGTGAAGAACACACGTACAACCTCCATGGCGATGTCGCTCTCCTCCTCAAAATAGATGGGTTTGAGGGTGACATACTCCGACTTTATGTCGCTGAACGCAATCTCATCGTTGCCGAAGCCCGGGTCAAGCCCGTCGCCATCGACGCCTTTGAGAGAGGCGATTTCGATGTCCTCTGACTCTTCGCCCATGAAATTCGACATCGCAGTTGCCGTCGAAAGATAGAGTTTGGAGGGATAGAGCACATCATTGATGCCACTGTAGTTGATGAAAGGTATCTTCAGGTCAACGTATGGCTGCACCGGACTCACATCATTATAGCTGACCACCTCGAAGTAGAACTCGATGTTGTCGTTGTCATTGGCCTTCACAACAGTGGGAAGGGACACCATCAAGAGCGTCAACAATAAGAACAATTTGGTTGATTTCATATTTGGATATGACTTTTGTTTGCGTTATTATTTCACTTCACTACCTTCTTTCCATTCTGGATATAGATACCCTTGGGCAGCTGGCCGTTCTTCGACTGATTGTCGATGCGGCGGCCAAGCACATCATAAACGTAGCCTTCATCGTTCGATCGATCGGAACCGATGGCTTCGAGCGAGGTAGGCTGGCCCAGACGGATGATGAGCGGCGTGGTCACCGTACCGACCATCTTGTTATCGACGTAGGTCTCGCTGACATCGGTGGTGTAGATTAGTCCATCGAGAGCTACAAATACTTCAACTCTTCCACCGCCCTGTCCAGGCACATTGAGGTAGCGAAGCAACTCCTCGTCAGCATCCGACGTTATGAAGCGGCATTCGCCATCGACGAAGACTGCCACCTCGCCATTGCTGATAAGTGCACCGTCCTTGTGAACTTCAGCTATCATTGTCATGCTGTTGGGATACTTACGTGCGTTTACAACACCGAAAGCACTTGCATGATGTTCAGTAGACTGTTGCTTGCTTCTCATGCTGGTGTATGACGACACTGATGGATAACAGAACGTCTTCGATGCCGTTGACTTCGAGAAGTAGAGGTATCCGTTGCCAGGCGTGAGGGTAGTCAGCAAACCACGCCAGCGGTTGTTGACATAGGTATTGAAGCCCTCAAGTCCCTTCACCATGTCGCCCTCCTCTGGGTCAAGTCCAGCGAAGGCATCCTCGCAACTGATGACGTTGGTGGTGTTCACACCAATCCAATTCCAGCCGTTGGTGATGGTGATAGCGTGTTCCTGTGGATTGATGATCGAACCGATAAGCGGTATTTCACACTCATCGTACATACTGTTGGGGCTATAAATCTTATAGAGTTGGCCCACTCCAAGTGTCTGAAGGTTACCTTGCCACTGACCATCGGTGAAGGAAGCATATCCATCACTGCTCAAGATGCGGTTGCCCTCCTGCGGCGAAACGAAGAGATTGGTCAACTGTGGATCGGAAGGAATGACGTAGAGCGATGACCAGTTCCACCCGCCGAAGATATGGAGTGTCTGCTCGGCCTCGTGCGAGGCTTCCCAAATGACGGGATCGGCGAACGAGCCGAAGAGCATATTCTTCTGGATAGTATAGGCTTGTTCAGTAAGTACCATCGGATAGGTGATACCCGTTGAACCATCCCAAATCTTGAACTGAAGCGGCTTGCCCTTGTCGGCATCGTTACAATAGATGGAGAGCATCACAAACCAGGTGTCATGGTTCTTATTGTAGATGGGTGAAGCCGCACCCACACACTTATCGCCTGTGAATGCACCAAGCAAGGAGTTCTCCTCCAGAATCCGTCCATCGACCTTCATCTGCCCAATCATGTTCATCACATCGCTGGTATAAGTGTAAGGCCACCAATTGGGTCTTTCTCCCTCGATAGTGACATCAAGTGACAATGGTTCGTATATTCCCTCCTCGCTCACGAGGTAGATCACGTCGGTATAGTGACCAATGGGAAGAGAGGGACTCAGCGTGAAGTTGATAGTCTGTGGGCCTGCACCCGGATCGATGGTTCCCTGCGACCTGTCGGGAATAAGCCAAGCCGGCAGGTGGGTGATGAACCATGGATGCTGTGTGCCACTAAGGTTGCGGAAGGAAGCCTTCATGTCACCTTCGCGGCGGGTGCTGGAGTATTCCAACGACTTGTCTTCCCAAACAAGCGGATTCTGGTTGACAAGTGTCGTCCAACTGATAGGATCACAGTAGTTGTCATGCTCGTCATAGACTTCGCGCACGGTGACGGTCACTTGCTGTCCGTTGATGTCCTTCAGGGCATCGGTCAGCTCAAGGTAGATCTCGCGCTCGTTCTTCGTCATCTTGAACCGCCACGCGCTGTTGGCGGGAGCCTCCTTGAGGCTGGGTGCACTCACGGCAGCCAATACATTCTCGGCCGTCAAGTCTATCTTGTGTCCGCTATGATTGTCGAGCGAGAACTCGGTGACAAGCTGGTTGTAGTCGTCGTAGCTGCTTGCCTCGAAAGGCAGATAGACGGCGAGGCCTTCCTGCTTGGCCTGTGCGGTATCGACGCGCTCATAGATGCGGCTGGCCAAGAGTTGCTGGCTCATGGTGGCTCGCCAATATCTCAACTCGTCGATGTCACCATGGAATTTGTTGCCCATAGTGACGAACTTGCCTACGAGTGTCGGAACATTCGCCGATGAGGTTTCGGCAATCCGTTCGCCGTCAATCGAGATGCTGGTCGTCCCGAATCGGAGCACATTCAGAGCCAGGTGGTGCCACTGGCCGTCGAAGTAATCGGTTGTTCCAACGGTGGTAGTACGTCCTCCTGCAATTAATTGCAAGCGACCATTAGCGTTATGGACGATGACAAGCGAATCCTTTGAATTCTGCGATCCGGCTTCAAGCAGGTTGGTATTGACCTGCTGCCCCTTCTCACCACGGAACCAGAACTCCACGGCGTAGTTCGCCGTCTCGTCCTCATAGAGTGTGCCAGGTGAACGGAAAGTAAGCTTGGAGGTGCCGTCGAAGTGGGCTGCCTCATTCTTGTTGTGCAGATACCACAGGGCATCCGGGGCGATGAGGTGACGGCTGCGAACGATGTCGCGAACGACATTGCCATGGCCCTCGTCCATCTTCCAATAGCCTATCAGTCCACGTGAGGTTGCCGAATGCGTGCGGTTGCGTTCCCGGAGAGCCTCGTCCGGTGTGCGTGCCACGTCCCAAAGCGTCATGTTCTGGATGGTGCCATTCAGTCCAAGGCCGATGGCAAGTCGTCCCTCGGCACTGTACTGAGGCACGAGCTGGCCTTCGAAGAGCGGGATGGTGGCGTCATCTGCCGCAGCTTGTGCCGATAATGTGCTCTGATAGGGATTATAGTTGTAGCTGTAGCTGAGGAACGTCTTGGTTCCGTCGAGCGGCAGTCTGTTCTGGCTGACAAACTCCGAACCGTTGACATCGACCACAAGGTGGCCGCCCTCATCGACGCTGATCGCGAAATGGCGGTTGCCCTGCCCATGCCGCAGGATGGTGCCCGCGCTGCGCAAGCGCAGCCACATCTCTCCGGCAAAAGGTTGGCTATTGAAGTTGATCGAAGCTTCAGTCGATGCGGTCTGGTCGGCTCCGCTCATTTGCAAGGCTGTACCCTGCTCATACGAAACGCCGTTCTTCACGCCCTTGACGATGATGCTGTATTCTGGGTCACTCACCTCGCGAATATTTTCATTGAAGCGGAGCGAAAGCATCTCGCCGATGTCGAGTATGCCGTCGGCAGGTTCAGGCAATCCGAGAATCTTGGGCTTGGCGACATCCTTGGCCACAGCCAACTCATCGCTGAATGCGCTAACTGGGGCATCGCCATACTGGCAATAGGTCTCGGCTCGGAAGTAATAGTATCCGTCGGGGAAGTCGATGGTGTTGCGCATCGAGAGCTTGTAGGTAAGCTCAGCCTTATCCACGGGCAGGTATTCAAGCTCGGTGTTCGTGCTGTCGCAGGTCCACTCCTTGAGCACATTCCAGTTGGGCTGATCGGAATACCTGCTGAGCAGGCGAATGCCCTGCAGACCGCGATAGTGGCGGTTGAAGCCCTTCAGGGTGAGCACGAGCGTGGTGTCGCTGTTGCAGTTGATGGTCTGAGTAGAGACAACAAGCTGGATGGGCGAGCTCGATGGTGTATAGGTGACACTGATGGGCACCACACTCTCAAGCACACCGTACTTGCTGGTCTCGTCGGCCTGCGACTGTGCCCTCATGTAGATAGCCACGTCGTTGTATTCGAGTACCTCCAGGTTAGTCTGTTCGAAGCTCATGTCGAGGTCGAGCGTCTTGCCGGCGGGCACGAGGAAGGTTCCACCACCCCGCTTGCCATCGACTGTGATAAGAGCACCATTGACATTGGTCGAATCCACCACGCCGATGATGAAATAGCGGTCGTAGGTGGTGGTGCCGTCATTCTGCAGGTGCATGGTGAAGTGTGCTTTCAGCCCATTGGGCACATTGCTCACGCTGTACTTGTCGAACGTGAGGTGTGGCGCATCCACTGGCACGGTAGCCTCGGAGATGACCGTTCCCTTGTTGTAGTACTTGGTGACGACTTGATCCTCATAGGGTGAAGATGTAACACCGCCACGGGTTCGGAAGATGGGGCCATACTGCTTGGGGGATCTCAAGACATCCACGCTGAGCGCGTCGGTAGGGTCGGTGTCATAGAGGGTATAGGCAGTGCCTTTTTCTTCTGAGTCGCCACTCATGTTGTTCACACGGGTGCTGATGCCCGACTTGACAAACTTATATGATGCGGGCATGGGAGCCGTGCCTTGCACGTTCCTCTCTATCTCGGTGGTAGAGAGGTAATAGATGTCATTGTTGCCCACCCATCCGCCGGAAGAGCCTTCGGACTTCATCTCTGAGTAGGTCTGTACTGAGCCTGCACTTACCGACAGGTTATGTATCAGGGTGTTCTGGCGGATGGCCTCTACCTTGTCACGTTCGTTATCGCGCAAGACGTTGCGCCAGCGGTCGATGTTGGTGTTGTAGAAGAGCACCATGTCCTGAAGGGGTTCGGTGGGATTGCTGGGCCAAAGTGCCGTGTACGACGGGCCGTCGCTCACACTGGCGCTGTCGGAGGCAAGTTTTCCCCAGACGCTCTGGTCGGTGTTCTGCGTGCCGAAACGGGGGTCTGAGGGGCTGAGCGTGGTAAGATAGACGATCTTGTCACTGTTGTTGCCCGCCGCACGCATCGAGGTCAGCTGGTCGGGAGTGACCACGGTGAGCAGCTCCATGCGGTTGGTCTCCATCTGCGGGATCAGCCCATTTTCCACATGGTCAGCCGTATAGACGAAACGCGAGTCGATACTGTTGCTCACTGCCTTGTCGTCCTCGACCACAATCTCGTACCTTCCGCTTGCATTCTTTTCGATCATGACGCTCTGCACGTCGCCGATGATGATGTTTTCGCTGCTGCCGAAGAATAGGTCGGCAGGGGCGCCGACGAATTCCGGCAGGTCGCTGGTGTTGATGTCCTCGCTGTAGATGGCCGAACGCAGGATGTCGAAGAATCCACCCACCTCCTCCACATACAGGCTAGTATTATAATGAACCATAATCTCCTCGTTGAAGGTGTCCCAGGTGTTCTCCAGGTCGAGTTCGGACTCTCCCTCAAACAGCAGGTTCTTCTTGAACTCCGCTTCATACTCCGGTGTACTCTTGATTTGATCGAGCGTGAATGCTCCTCCGGTGGATGCAAGGGTCTTGAAGACGGTGCCCAGCGCCTTGTTCATGGCGCGCGTCACACCATCGGTGCTTACCGTGTACTCCATCTTGCTGCCTTTTATGCCCAAATCATGATTCGAAATTATTTGCGTGTTGTCGCCAGCCACGGGAGCCTCGACAGTCACCATGTTCTCAATGATGCGGAGATTGGTGGAGAAGTTGTGCTTCTTGGTTCCCTTCCTGATGTCCTGGGTGCTGCCGCCTGTGACCTTGATGGTCCACTGGTTGCTGTGGATGTTCTTCTTGCGGAAAGTGGCGTGTGAGTTGGAGCCCGGCGGGTCTCTCAAGACGAAATCCACCTCGTCAGGCCCCTTAGTGATGAAGTCGTTTCCATAGGTGAGATTGCCCAAAACGATGACCCTGAACTTGCCGTTCTGGTTCCATTCGTAGGTCTTCTCGTCCACCACATAGGTGAGGTTGAGTCCCAGCGTATGGTCATCGAGGACGTTGGGCATGCCTGCACGGAACATGTACGATGCCAATCCATTCTCATCCGTGTGTACGGTATCGGACATCTGTGCATCGACCATCTTGCCGCGCTCGCTTCCCTTGAAATAGAACGCCTTGTTGTTGCTGAACTCATTGTTGATGTGGATGATGGCATTCTGCACCGGATCCTGGTATCTGACGACATCGGAAGGATTGTCATGGTTCAGGTAATCCTCGGTGACACGCAACGCATAGACATACCGCTTGTTCATCGTCAGCAAAGGATGTCCAAAGAGGTAGCTGATGGCATCGCTATTGGTCTGATAGACCTGCACCGAATCCACTTGCCCAAGAGGTTGGATGTAGGGAGCCCACAGATCGCCATAGGCGCCCTTGTCCCGATTCGACATGTCGGTCACTTCAAGCCTCGGTGCCGTGCGGTAGGTCTGCTTCAGCGCAGCAGCATACCTGAAGTACATGGCGTTGATCGAGTCGAAGCTGATCGAGTCGGTGAGAATATCGAGCTCGGTGGCATCGATAGTGGGCAATTCAGTGAACTGTATCTCGCTGTTCGACGGAACGCTGACAGCCGTTACGTTATAGACGCAGGGAGGCAGTTTGACGGCAAACTCACCCGTCTTTCGGTCAGTGGTGACGTGTATGTAGCGTGTCTCGTCAGCCGTCTTGCCGCCCGAAATGTATGCCTTCGACTCCACCTGGTCGGTAGGCGAAGTCAACGCGATATTGTCGGCCACAGGGTAAGGCACGATAATGCCGTCCTCCACCACCTCCTCGATGTTCATCGGATAGCCGGCGTCGATGGTGATCTGAGCCTGGCCGATGTTGTTCTTGCTGTCGCCGAAGCCCAAAGGCTTCTCGCTCTCGGTGGGACCGCCGCACACGCGTCCGGCTATGGTTACCAGCGTTTCGTCGGTGAAACGCAAGCCCGTCACCTCCTTTTCGAAAGTGAACGTAGTGACCTCATCGTTGGGGTCGGCGGGATAACGGCCACCGTTCTCAAAGGTGTGACCATCCTTACGAATCTCGATGAAGTGCTTGCCGATGGGCACCGAAATCTGGAACTTGCCCTCCACATCGGTCTGGGCCAGTTCGCCATCGATCATCAAGGCTTGTCCATCGACATACAGGGTTGCTCCCTCCACAGGATAGCGCGTGCCCCTGTAGAATGCCTGTCCGCTCACGGGGATGCTCGAGACATCCTTGAAGTTGACACCACTGTGCACCAGCGAGTTGGGGCTGATGTAACGGCTGACGAACGAGGGTGAGAACTCATGCAGACCCATTGTCGGGCGCACTACATAGTAAGTGCCCTCGCCCGTGTAGGGTATGCCACGGATAATGTAGTTGCCCACTTCGTCGGTCGTGGTGTAGAGCGACAGCGAGCCGTCCGGGACGTTGGTGTCGGGTTTGGTGCCCGGCAGTACATCAGCATGCCATTCGTTGTGTGTGCCGTTGGCATTCATGCTGTAGTCGTAGGCCGTCTGCTGCCCGCTGATATTCTCGTCGAGCGGCAGATACATGGCAAGGCCTGTCTCCTGGCCCGACAACACCTTGTCGTACGAAGCCAGGATAAGGCTGTCGCTGAGGGCAGTGCGCCACAAGCGCACATCGTCGATATATCCCGTGAAGTAGGGGCCAGCCGACGTCGCTTGCTGCTTTCCGCCGAAGATGACCGAAATCATTTCGTCAGCATCTTCAAACTGGGATGCTGCCATCTGATAGCTCGTTTCGAGCGCACACGACTTCAACTGCTTGTCGCGCGAATCGATGGCATGCAGGGTAACCTTACCGTTGTCGAACGACACCGATACATTATAATATAAATAGGAACGCAGGTAGATGTCGCTAAGCAACTGGCCGCCGTCGGCCTTTTCGAGCGCGAGGCGATAGGTGCCGTCGTTCTGTGGCATAGCCAGCAGGGTGAAGGCGTGCTGTGCGTCGATGAAGCACTGTGTGACAGGTGTACCCCCATTCGGAGTAATATAGACCCAAAGCTGCGCAGTGAACGGATTGGTATAGAGCGAAACCAGCTCCTCGGTTGGGCGCAGAACCTTCAGGCCACCACCGATGTCACGCACGCGCATCGAATAGAGTTGTGTCTGAGTGGGGTCGTCACTATCGACGGTGAGGTTCATCTTCACGCCAGCCACAGCCGTGCCGGTGCCGTAGGCCACCTTACCGCTGATGATGCCCGTTGACATGCTGAATCCGCTGGCCGAGCAGAAGACGGGATTGGTGCGGTGGCCGTCATCCTCCAGATATGTTGACGACACACGGTAGTCGTAGAAGTTGCCGGGCACCGGCGTATCATCGACGAAGGTAAAGGTCTGGGCCGTGCCGCGCATCTCGCCCAACTGTACCCATGCGGCATCACTGCCCGACAGACGGCGGAAGATCTCGAAGTTCATCTCGCGGTCATTGTTCATCTCGCATTCCCACGACAGGTGTACCTCGCCCGCAAAAGTACCCTTCGAGGCCTCCAGCGAACGGATGGCATTCGTTCCGAGCGTCGTGTTTACATCTTCGACCGTGAAGTCTGTGTCGAGCAAATGGGTGCGGATGCGATAGTAGTGGACGGCCTCCTTATCAATCAGGTCGCGATGCTGCCAGGAGTGCTTCGTGAGATTGGGCTCGTTCACCTCGGCCAGGATTGTCCAGGGAGCGCTTTGGCTGGTGCGGTGCTCCACATAGAAAGGCGAAGCATTGGCCTCGGGGACGCGCTCGTGCTCCCACTCCAGGACAATCGAGCTGGGTCGGCGTTCGGTATAGAGCTGCATATCCCAGTCGCGCTGGTTGTTGACCTCCACTTTGCGGACCAGTTCATCGACGGGCGTCTTCTCGAGGTCCGACCATCCGTTCAAGCCGAAACTAACGATATAGACGTATGGAGCGTCATAGCTGTCGCAGGGGTCGGTGAAGGAATAAGTATCCCTGACACCCTTGAAAGGCACCTTTCCCACATACTTGGGTGTAGCGCCACGGGTGTTCAGGTCGCCTGCATACTTGAAGATGTACCACGATCCGGCGGTCTCGGCCAGCGAGGGCTGGCTGCACTCGGCCTGCCACGTGAGGTTCACGCTCTTGTTCCACATGTCGGGCGTGGCTACCAGATTCGAAGCGTGCCAGCAATCGGGAATGATGAAATTGAAACGTGGTGAGTTGAAATTCGCTCCACTAAAACGGCCAATGGTAACGCCCTCTGAAGAGAGGGTGCTGCAATACGACCAGATGTCATATTCCCTTGAAGGGTCGAACTCCTTTGGGAGATCGACATAATAGGTATTCGCCAAAGCCGAGAACGACTTGGAAAAGCCATAATTAGCCGAACCGGGATCCACATAACAATCTTCACTGTGGAATATCAATCGACGCGAAAGGGCACGATCGGCGTTAGGTGCATTAACTGTAGCCTGCACCTTCTTGCGGTCAATGCGCTTCACGGTATAGCTGAACTGCTGGCCCCATTCCGTAACCACATCGGGCAAGACGAACCACGCCTTCTTGGTGACAATCTCCTTAGCATCGTGATCGAAATCCCAAAGCTGCTCGATGCGCATCTTCAGGGTATATTTGTTGTTCTGGACATAACCCAAGGGGGTCTTCTTAAGGCCTGCCATACGCAACACCTTGTCTCCGAAATAATAGCGGTACTTGGTTATCTTGTAATCGCTATCCTGACCTTCCTTATATCGGTCAGCAATGACCTGAAACCAGCCGTAATAATAGAGGTCTCCCAAATTGCGCACATAAGAATAACTGTCGTAATAGTAATCGACATAGCCCACCAGGATTTCTTCGGAGCCGTTGCCGATATAGATGGGTGAAGTGTTCAGACAGTCATCGGTGCCATCGTAGTTGACCACCATCACATCAAAGTCAACGTAAGGTTGGCTGACGGTCACATTGCCGGAACTTACGAGCTTGAAATAGTTCTCGGGGTAATTGTAGTCATCGGCAAGACTGTCAAGACTCCAATAAGGGAGCATCAATAACATGATTGCGAAGAGTCGCGATAGGCACAGCTGTGACTGTCGCATTCTTCTACACAATTGATAGATCTGCTGTTTCATGATTATGGGGATTAGAATAATAATTTATCCAAAGTTTAGGAAGGAAAAAGCAAAATAATATGTTCCATCACTGGAACAATATACAATTTGGCTTTGCAAAAATACGTAAAATACATGAAAAAACAGTTAAAGCTCTCACATTTTAATAAAATAATAAGAATATGCTTGATATGATGTTGCTCTATTGCCAACTCAACTTTTCAGAAATATAACTATTTAATCAAAAAAGAGGGCTCGACAATCCCTGCCAAGCCCTCCCCAACTGGTCTGAAATACTATAAATAACGTCTTGTCTTGATCTTAAAAACATTTTCGTTTCCATCTTTATGTGACAAGACATTTGGAAAGGTTAACTGAAAAATCTATTTTTTTTCGAATTTCCATGTTTTTTATTTTCCTCTGCATGCTTATAGTTCTTCGAGCTTCTTGATATCGTTTTGATTCCTCGCTGGAAAAGGTCATATCATGCCGCAACTTATACACAAATCCTCCGACTTTTGCCTTTGCGCAATCGGTTGAATACAATAAAACCATCCAAATAGAAATTTTTTCTCAATGAAATGACCATTCAATGAAAGAAAATATGTATCTTTGCAACTCAAGACACAAAATTCCATTAATACAATACGATTATTCAATCGATGTTAGAGCAAATCATAGAAAACACCGAAGCCTTCCTAAGCTCAGTGACACGAACGGAACGGAAGAAATACGGACAATTCTTTACGTCAGAACTGTCTGCAATTTACATGGCATCGATGTTCGAAATCAATCTTGAAACCGATTGCATTCGACTGCTTGATGCAGGAGCAGGATCAGGCATCCTATCTGTAGCCTTGATTGAACGTATCCGTAACATGGGCTATCAAGGGGAGATTATACTGACCTGCTTTGAGAATGACCGCAAGATAATCCCATTGCTGGCTGAAAACCTGATGGCACTGGACAAAGAGTATCGGGTCACCTATCATTTGAGAACCGAGAACTACATCACATCTCAGCAATTTAATCTTCAGCCGGTGCTTGTTATGGATAGTGAAGCGTATGATTATATCATAGGCAACCCTCCATACATGAAATTGGGAAAGGATGCCAAGGAGGTACAAGTGATGAGCGAAATCTGCCATGGGGCTCCCAACATGTATTTTCTCTTTATGGCAATGGGCATCAACAGTTTGAACTGGGGAGGAGAATTGGTCTATATCGTACCGAGGTCATGGACATCTGGTGCTTACTTTGAAGCCTTCCGCAAATACTTGTTTAGCAACTGTGTGATAGAGCAGATTCACCTGTTTGAAAGCCGTGACAAGGTGTTCAACAGTGAGCCAATCCTGCAAGAAACGATGATTGTTAAGGTAAAGAACTCTAAAGCAAAGCCAAAGAAGATTCTCATTACTTCATCATCCACATCTGATTTCGACAATATTTCGACCTATTATGCCGACTACGACACAGTGGTTGGCAAGGATGGTTACGTGTATCTTGTTACCGACGAAAAGCAGGAGGAAGTACTGAAACGAGTTAACAGACTAACCAATACCCTTCCTTCGATAAATATGAAGATGTGTACGGGTCTTATTGTTGATTTCAGACTCAAGGAGGAACTACGAGACCAATACGAAGAAGGAGCTTGTCCGTTGTTCTATTCCTCTCATATAAAGAATGGCACCGTGGTATGGCCACAAGGAAGGCCCGGCGAATATATCCTGACGAGCAAAAGCGCCCACCTGCAAAAGAATACAAATTACTTGTTCGTGAAGCGACTGACGTCAAAAGAAGAGCATCGACGTCTTCAATGCGGCATTTACCTCAGCAAACACTTCGCCGAGTATCGGCATATCAGCACACAGAACAAAGTAAACTTTATTATGTGTGAGTCTGAAGAAGTGGTTTATGGACTTTATGCCCTTTTTACTTCCACCCTATATGATGAATACTATCGGCTGCTTAACGGATCAACACAAGTGAATTCAACCGAAGTGAATTCGATTCCCGTCCCCTCCAAGGAAATAATCAGAGAAATGGGAAGAGAACTTATGAATACAGAAATCAATGAAACAAACTGCAATATTATTACCGACAAATGGATAAAGTAGATGCCCTTAAAGAGATACTCAACAAGGTTGAGTTTCCCGAACAAATGCAGTCAAACATCTGTATATACACAATCCTGGCATTAGCCAACATCAAGAAAACAACTCCGTGGAAGAATGCCACTAATGATTGGCTTCGCGTTCACGATATCATATCCTTTGCCAATAAGAACTATTATGCTGGCTATGCTGAAAACTCACGTGAGACATTCCGCAAGCAAGCACTACACAATTTCCGCAATGCCGCTATGGTTGAAGACAACGGAGTCGCGACCAACAGCCCTAACTATCGTTGGCGTATCACCGACGAATTTCTTCGTGTGTTACGCAATATAGACAATGACAACGATGCCCTCTTGTCCTTCAAAGAGCAACATCTCAGTCTGGTTAATCTTTACTCATCAAAGCGAAGCATCAAAAAAATGCCAGTAAAGATAAATGGTGCAGACTATTCGTTCGGCCCAGGGAAACATAACCAACTACAAAAGGCAATTATCGAAGAGTTCGCTCCTCGTTTCGCTCCAAATTCAGAATGTCTGTACGTAGGAGATACAACTGATAAGGATTTGGTAAAGAATGAAGCCAAACTGAAAGAACTTGGATTTGAGATTACAGTTCATGACAAAATGCCAGATGTTGTTCTTTATAGAGGAGATAAGGAGTGGTTGTATTTTATTGAAGCGGTCACCTCTGTTGGACCCATGGACGGAAAGCGGCTTGTTGAGTTAAAAGCTATGACAAGTAATGTTTCAGCTGGTATAGTTTATATAACAGCCTTCCTGGATTTTAAGACATTTAAGTCTTTCTCAGACAAATTGGCATGGGATACAGAGGTTTGGATTGCCGACATGCCCGACCACATGATACATTTGAACGGAGATAAATTTATAGGACCGAGATAATGTTTGACCGGTAAATCCTCATATTCATACAAGCCATGAGTAGCCATTGATTCGACTGCTCATGGCTCATTTATTTAACCATACTGAAACTGAAGAAAAATTGTATATTATTTCCCAACTTTTTTCAACTTCAAAATCTATCTACTGTGTATTGCCAGAAATTACCTTCGCAAGCTTCGTGTCGGAATTCAAATCATAATAGATACCGTCAATCTCCACATCAAATGCACTGGCCAATGACTGCAGTAGGGCCAGCAGAGAGAATAAAATGAGTTTTTTCATAGTGGTATGCCTTGAAATATTAATATATCCGGTGCAAATATAGGTATTTTTTGAAAAACTCCAAAGAAAATGTCGTATATTATTTCCATTATATTGAAAAAATGGCCTTCAAAAACGATAAGAAATCGTTTGCATAACTAAAGAAATGATTCAGAATATGGGAAAACCTTCCCAAAACTGAAGAATGACCAATCTTGGCCAGGATTGGTTATGGTCCAATCGAAGAATGACCATTCTTGGCCAAGATTGGTTATGGTGCAATCGGAGCAAGCATTATGTCGGCCGTCAGAGTGCTCTATACAACCGAAGAATGACCATTCTTGGCCAAGATTGGTCATGGTCCAATCGGAAGAAGCACTATGTCGGCCGTCAGAGTACTATTTACAACCGAAGAATGACCATTCTTGGCCAAGATTGGTTATGGTCCAATCGGAAGAAGCACTATGTCGGCCGTCAGAGTGCTATTTACAACCGAAGAATGACCATTCTTGGCCAAGATTGGTCATCCCTCTAAAAAAATAAAAACAACAGAGAAAAGAACTGCCTCATTCTGAGGCTACGGACAAACAGCGCGCACCGACCGCCCATAACAGCGGTAACAGTTGCCCCATCCCCATCCGCGAGAAGTAATCATGAGGCCATAGACGCTGGCTTCATCATTGGGATTGGTCGATGAAGACCAATAATGACCTTCCTCTCCCTTTCCATTGAGGCTTTCATCCATGAAACAACCACCAGCAGGCAGAAAGAGTACACCGCCATTGAAGCCCTCGACCCTAAAACCATTAATTCCGTTTTGATTTATCCACTTCTTTTTGCTGTAGTCATATAATTCAAGGATTTGTTCAAAAGTGGGCATCCGCCATGAACGACCCCACTTCACATGAGCTACGTCGTATGAAGTGCCACCTATATCATTACCTATATTATTATATGTGTAATAATGTCCATCCATTTCATCATACCACCACCCGTTTTCATCATCCATAGACGCATATTGATACGTTCCCGTGCGATAGTCACTCTTCTTTGCCGTCTCTCCCCATGCATAATGGCCTCCATAGTCCTCAGGGAAGGAGGCACTGATGTTGCAGCACGCCCACTTGGTGCCTGAAGGCAATCCCATGTCGATGATATGCGGATGATTGTCATCAGGACAATCAAGACAAATGTATTGGAAATTTTTCAGAGATTCCGACTTTGCAAAAATCAGACTATCAATTTCCGATAAAGGCGTCTCGATTATTACGACACTATCCTTCAATGCTATGGTCTGTAAAGAATCATCTTGCCGGATATACATAATCTCATCCATTGCGAGTAACAACGGAAGATTGGCATTACTCCTGAACAAGAGCAGGGCTTCCTGCGAAAAAAGAGGAGAACAGAATATGGCAAGCCCGAGTAGAAGTAAATGCATCCTTTTCATCTCTTCATAATTCTTTGGGTTATACCATTCACTGTTACCAAATATATACCGGCATTGAGGTGCGACACAGGAAATGAGTATTCGCCTGCTGTCTGAATTGTCTTGCTGAATACGAGTTCTCCTCCAAGGGAATATATTGTTACAATACTGCCCGCCCTCAAGAGGGAGAAAATCAGCAATTCTCCATCGAAGATGAACGAGGTTGCTTCGTCATCCACAAGATTCCTGATATTATCATCTGAATATGTTTCGTAAGTGATGCGAGCCATGTCCTCTACCCTATAACTTATCGAAACATTTTTGGAATCAATAAACATATAATTCAAGCCGAATGTCAACTTCGGCTCATCAGCCAGCGCGTATGCAACTTTACCGCCATCTTTCGTCCATACGACGAGATGAGTCTTTCCCTTCGCCATTGTTGAGAGGCTGAGAAACAGTACCAGTAGTAATTTGAATTTCATACTGTATTCAGAAAGATGAGTAAATACAAAACGCAGCCTATTCAACCAATCACCCATTTGCTACCTGGGACAAGGGAGATGAGTTTGCTGACGAGAGCGCTGCAGATGAAAGTGAGGATGGCGATGACGGGAATGGCAAGGCCGACAGGAATGAGTGGATCGGCCTGATTACCATTCACGAAGTAAGCTGCAATGGGCGCAAGGAAGAAGAGGTGCATGAGGTACATGCCGAAGGACAGTTTGGAGAGGCCGGACACAAGACTTGGAGCCTCTTTCTGCTCAATGCAACTGAAGAGGAGGAATGCGCCGAATGTAGCCATCAGCACATTGGGCGTGCAGAATTCCCACGACCATTCGAGCATAGGTGTCTCGATGAGCTGATTGGGTACACCCTTCCACCAAAATGACCAACCTGTGAACGCTGCTCCAACGAGAAAGCAGAGGGCTCCGACTTTCAGACGCTTGCCCCTACTCCACTGCAGATGCCGACGGATATAGTGTGCCAGAACAAGATAGCCGAGATAGCCGGAGCAGTACCACAACATGGTGTAACCATTCCAGAAACATTCGCCCCAAAGTTCATCGGACACAAACCGGTGCAGCCAAGGGATGAGTGTTGAGAAGGCAAAGAGCCCGATGAACGTCAGTTCGTCCTTCGCCGATGCCCTTTCAAGCCAAGGCGATACTACGGGAATGATGAGGTAGAGCGAAATGAGCGGATACATGAACCATAGGTGACCGCCCATAGGCGAGAAGTTCCATGGCAGCATCTTGAAGCCCTCCCAGGCTTCTGCCCACGACCATTGCCCCAATATGGCTGGCACAAAGGTATAGAGCAGCTGGAAGATGATAAACGGCGGTAGGATGCGCAGGAAGCGGCGCTTGTAGAACTGATGCATGGTCATCCCAGGCTTCATGGGTACAAGCAGGAAGGCACTGACTACCATGAACAACGGCACGCAGGTGCGTCCCAACGCACCATCGTAGAATGCTACCCAGAAACGATTGGCTTCGTTGGCCAACATCGAGACATTGCCGGCCAGACCTGAGGTGTCGGCACCATAGAAGTTCTCACTTGCATGGACGAGCATCACGAGGAAGCAAGCTACCACGCGGATGTAATCAACAAAGACAATTCGATTCTGGGTATTCATAACCACAATATGCCAATTCGGAATAATAATAGTATCAAGGGGTCAAGACACCCTTCGTCCTGTTATAGCTGCGCTGTCCATAAATCATCACGACGATGAAGCAGATGGCGGGCAGGATGAACGAGAGGTTGACAGCGGGGAATCCACCAATGGTACCCATGTCGATGATGTTGGCCTGAAGCGGCGGAAGTACCGAGCCACCGAGGATAGCCATGATGAGACCGGCAGCACCGAACTTGGCATCATCGCCCAAACCGTCGAGGGCAATGCCGTAGATGGTGGGGAACATCAGACTCATGCAGAGCGAAACACCAACGAGGCAATAGAGTCCCATTCGCGAATCGAAGCCGATGACACCCATCACGAAGATGAAGCCGACAATGGCCAAAATTTTAAGAAGCCTGCCTGGATTGATGAACTTCATCAGATAGGTGCAAATGAATCGCGAAGTACAGAAACCGATCATGGCCATGATGTTGTAGCCCTGGCTCAATACCTCGGCGTTGCGCTCAGTCATCCCACCGCTCACGTCAACACCCAACAGACCACCGATGAAGCGCTCCAATCCAGTATAATTGCCCTCCTGCAGGAGGATGCGTGTGCCGTACTGGATGATGAAGGTCCAGCACATGATCTGCACACCCACATAGAAGAACTGGGCAATTACGCCTTCACGATAATGCTTGATGTGGAACAATCTGCGAATCGACGACAATGCATCCATCTTTTCGCCCGTCTCTCCGTTCTTCGGCAGTTTCGAGATGGCAAAGATGATGAGCATTACGAGAATGACGAGACCGATGATAAGATAAGGCTTGATGAGCACACCGAGATCGGCATCACGCAAGGCTGCAAACTCGGTATCGCCCAGCGTGGCACGTTCCTGCGTGGTCATGGGGTTGAGACGATTCTGGATGAAGTTCATCGCCACAAACATACCGCAGAGCGAACCGATAGGATTGAATGCCTGTGCCATGTTGAGACGACGTGTGGCCGTCTCGGGCGATCCCATCGTGAGGATGTACGGATTGCAAGACGTTTCGAGGAACGAAAGGCCGCAGGTGAGGATAAAGTAAGCCAAAAGGAACGGTGCGAACAAGCCAATCTGCCGAGCGGGGAAGAACAGCAGGGCTCCCGTAGCATAGAGCGCGAGGCCAAGCATGATGCCTGCCTTGTAGGAATACTTGCGGATGAAGGCGGCGGCTGGAAACGCCATGCAGAAGTAGCCTCCGTAGAAGGCCACCTGCACCAAAGTGCCGTCGGCCACCGACATACGGAAGATCTTCGAGAAAGCCTTCACCATCGGGTTGGTAATGTCGTTGGCAAAACCCCAGAGGGCAAAGCAACTGGTCACGAGAATGAAGGGCAACAGGAAGTTCTGCCCTGCATAGTGGAGGATGCCTCCCGATTTTTCTTGTTGATTCATATTCTATTATTTATACAATGGTCCGAAGTTGGCACATGCACGGTAGTCGGCGCCTTCCTTGTCCATGCCAAAGGCATTCCAGCAGGCGGGACGGAAGATGTCCTTGTCGGCCACGTTGTGCATGCAGACGGGGATACGGAGCATCGCGCAGAGAGTGATGAGATCGGCACCCACGTGGCCATAGCAGATGGCACCATGGTTGGCACCCCAGTTGTTCATCACGCTATAGACATCCTTGAAGGCATCCTTCGTCGGGTCGAGACGTGGTGCAAACCAGGTAGTGGGCCATGTCGGGTCGGTGCGCTTGTCGAGAATCTCGTTCACATCGGGGTCGAGATCTACAGTCCATCCCTCTGCAAGTTGGAGCACGGGACCCAAACCAGCCACGATGTTGAGGCGCAGCATGGTCATCGGCATGCCACCACGGGTGAGGAAATGCGACGAGTAACCACCACCTCGGAAGTAGTCACGGTCGGCGGGCATCCAGCTGGTGGCCTTGAGGCATGCCTCAGCATCTTCGCAAGTCATGTTCCATGGCTCCTTCATGGTGGGCTTGCCCTCGCTGTCGTTCATGGCACCTGTTGCGTCGAGCGTCGTTGCACCCGAATTGATGAGATGGATGAAACCGCCTGCTGCACCACCCTCGGGACGCTTGCCTGAAACGCGCTCCACGGCATCGGGGCTCCAATAGGTACGGATATCTGAGAACATCACGCCACGGTTGGTAAGCAGATGGCCGAAGAGCATCGACATACCATTGAGGAAGTCATTCTCGGTGGCAAGCACCTTGGCCTCACGGATGCCGTTCCAGTCGAAGCTGGTGCACATGAGTGACTCGGGGAAGTCAAAGTTGGGCTTATAGTCGGTCCATTGGCGCTGACCCTGCACACCTGCTACGATGGCGTTATGACCAATGGCCTCCTCCTTGTATCCCATCTCAAGCAAGCGCTTGGAGCCTTCCATCAGGTCGCGGATGATCATCATACACTTGACGGTAAACTCCCAGTCCTCGTCCTTTTCTTTGCGGTTCTTGCCTTTTCCCTTGCCGTTGTAGGGTGTCATGTGGACGCCAGGAAGGATGGCACGATCCTCGTTGTAGTCATGTCCCTCGTTGGGCTTGCAGTACTTCTCGACCCAAGTCATGGCGCGCTCGAACTCCTCAAGGTCATAGATGCCGAAATCGACACGACGCAGAATCTCGACGAGAGAGACGTACTCGGTACGCATACCCAGATATTGCTGCAGGAAGTCAGCATTGACGATTGAACCGGCAATACCCATGCAGGTGTTGCCGAGACTCAGGTAGGACTTGCCGCGCATGGTTGCCACGGCCTGTGCTGCACGTGCAAAGCGCAAGATCTTCTCAGCCACATCGGCTGGAATCACGTTATCAGTCACGTCCTGCACATCATGGCCATAGATGCCATAAGCAGGCAGACCCTTCTGCGCATGGGCTGCAAGGACGGCTGCCAAATAGACTGCTCCCGGACGTTCGGTGCCATTGAAGCCCCACACAGCCTTCGGATGGGTGGGATCCATATCCATGGTCTCAGAGCCATAACACCAGCAGCTGGTGACGGTGATGGTGGCGCCTACACCCTCGCGCTCGAACTTCTCGGCACATGCTGCCGATTCGCCCACGCGACCGATGGTGGTGTCGCTGATGACACACTCGACGGGACTTCCGTCGCCATTACGCAGATTATTGCTTATAAGCTCGGCCACAGCATGGGCCAAGGCCATTGTCTTCTCTTCGAGGCTCTCGCGAACGCCTCCCTGTCGTCCATCTATGGTAGGACGAATACCGATTTTTGGATAGTTGCTCATGTTTGGGATAGTGTGGTTTATAAGTTATAGGTATTGGGAGTCATGGGATTCCCTTATTATATCGCGGCAAATATAACAAGATTTTTCGAAACGTCCAAATATAATTACATTTTTTCGCAAAAAGGCCCCGGATTTGCAATCCGAGGCCCGAAAAACCGAAACAGATGAGAAACAAAACTGACAGCCGAAAGGCTGTACTATTGAAGGAGCGAAAGCCAATAGGCGCGCACATCGCTCCAGTGATAATAAGGAGAACAATCGGTAACGATAGGAATCGTGGTTTCGTGTTCGTTATGAAGGAACTTCACCAACACGTCATCAGCTGACTTACCGCGGTAGAAGATCAGCTGGACGTTGGCACCCATCGGCGACACCTTGAAGTCGCTCCACACCTTATAAAAGTCATCCGGGTCGGACGTCGAGGCTGTGCACCCATCCAGACCTAGCAAGGCGCAGAGCGGAATGACGTTGCCATCATGTCCGAAGCGCAAGTCTGCCACTACCCTATCGGCATTGTTAGGATCGAGTGCCGCGTCGGCACACTCCAAAAAGTTGCGAAGCAAGGGATGACAACTGCGAAGCGCCAGGCCATGGTTGTCGGTCCAGTCGGCATCAGCTGCATAGAAGCGGAAGTTGAAGCATTGCCACAAGTCAAACAGCTCCTGAGGCGTAAAGATGTCGTAGAACGAGATATCACACTCCATGTCCTGCACATCACTGGCTATCCAATAGAAGCCCCACATCAGCTCGTCGGGGTTGACGTTCCAACGCACCCACGAGGCATCGGTAAAGAGCGCTTCCATCATCCGTTCGGGATGAGTGTGCTCAGCTTGGAACTTGCGGTAAAGTTCCTTCCACGGTCCATCGTTGAATGCTATATGTTCGGGTGAATGATAGTTCAGATAACTCATATAAACACGCTTGGTCTCATGGCGTATCTGCAAGCGGGGATTGAGTTCACGCAAACGATCGACGAAAGCATCCATCGAGTTGCGGCAACGCATGGACGTGGTACTACGGGCAAAGACGCGACCATAACCTTTGAAGACTTCGGGGAACGAGGTAAACATACGTTCGGCAATGCCACGATGTTGCCTTTCGCCTAATGGTGCCAGTTCATCACCATGGAACTCGGCCTCCTTCCACACTTCCTGCAAGCGCTCGAGAGCACTATGACCCAACGGACTGAGCACTTGCACATCGGCGGCTTGTTGAAGAAGGTCAATCACCCACTTGTAATCACGGTCATTCAACAGATAACGTGAGCCATGACGGCCATAATGACTGATATAGACGGGCTTATAACCCTTGGGTGCGGGGGTCTGTGGAGCGAAATCGAGCGGATAGGCAAAATACACACCACCGCTTTTTTCAGGTGTGGCAGCTACCTCCTCGAAAGTGGTTTGTGCCGAAGCACCCACTACGAGGAGGGAGATGAGGGTTATTATGAGCATTCTCATAATAGTGAAAACTTATCAGTTGGCAAAATCAGGATTCTGCGTCAGGTTGGGGTTGACAGTGAACTCATCCTGCGGAATCGGGAAGAGCTTGTACTTGTCATCCACATCCTGGCCCTGATAGTGACCTGCAGCACCATCGGAGCCCTTCCAGTCCCAATTGTAGCCCTTGGTATATTTGCCGAAGCGGATGAGGTCAGTACGACGCACATTCTCGGTATAGAGTTCGCGGGCACGCTCGTCGCAAATGAAGTTGAGGGTGAGCTGATCGGCTGTGATGTCACCACTCACGGCACTTGTGCCGTACTTGCCCGACATATAGGCACGCTCACGCACCTCGTTGACGTAACGGAGTGCCTCGTCCTTCGAACCGCCGCCATTACGCAGGATGGCCTCAGCTGCCATCAGGTAGGCATCGGCAGTACGGAAGAGTGGATAATCGATGCTGGAATAAACGGTGCCTGGGTCGCCAGCTACCTGCGAACGATCCTTCTTCACGCTACGCCACTTGATGATGCTGTAACCCTTGGTGAAGGTCTTTTCAAAGCCCTTGCCTTCGGTCCATGTCTCCTTCTGCTGTCCATCGAGTTTGTCGAAGAATTGTGCACGCTTGTCGTACTTGTTGTCGCCCCACGGATCGTCGGGGTCGAAAGTCTGGTCATGCAAGTCGAACTTATCGACGAGCGACACCTTCGCGCGACCGTTGCCCCAGCCACGTGTACCGATGCCGGTAGCATACCAATTGTTCATAGCACCATTGGCGAGCGCCTTAATAAGGAAGTTGGTACCTGCCGAACCCTGTGCATTATCAGCATCCTGCACGAGGCCCCAAATGATTTCGGGACAGGTGTCGTTGTCGGCAAGGAAAATGTGACGCCAGTCGCTGGCCAAGGGATAAGCGCCCGAGTCGATGATCATCTTGGCATATTGATAGGCCTTGTCGTACTGAGCGGTGCCTGTCCAGACTTCGGCATTGAGGTAATGACGAGCGAGGAGGAACCATGCAGCTGCCTGATCGACACGTCCGTATTCCTTCTTGCCTGCTGCGGGAAGATCGTTCATGAGGTCGGTGACTTCGCTGACGACATAGTCGAAGAGCTCGCGACGCGTCTTCTGTTCTGGAATGACGCCAAGGTCCTGGCTATCATCGACGAAAGGTGCCGAACCGTAGAGGTCGCAGATCATACTGTAGCAATAGGCGCGGATGAGACGTGCCTCGGCACGATAGGTGAGATAATCGTTCTTGAGTTCGTCATAGACACCATTCTCCTGGAGTTTTGCCTCAGTGCTGTTGCGCAGAAACTCGTTGCAGTAGTTGATTGCCATGTATAGACGATAGTAGGGATAGCTGATGACCTTGACCGAGGAGTTCCAGTTCATCTGATACATGGACAGAGTGCCATGACCGCCACCTGCGTGGAAGAGCACCTCATCGGTGGAGGCTACCTGCAGGTAGAAGAGACAGCGGGTGTAGCCGGAGTAGCCTTCGTCGATGCCGTTAACATCGCCGTCGCCGCCATCACCGCCTTTCTGACCTGTCTGGATGAGCGAAGCGTAGCACTTGGCCAACATGCCGCGATAACCATTGACGGTACCATAAACATCGTTGCTCGTGAGCTGGTTGTCGTCGAGCGGAAGGGTGTCGAGATCGCTGGTGCAGGAGGTGGCGAAGATAAGCGAAACGGCGACACAGAAGAGTTTGATATAGCGTTTCATAATGTTTCTAATTGTTCAATGTTTACATTCCAGGATCAGAAGTTGAGTGACATGCCGAACATATATACGCGAGGACGCTGATAGACATTCTTGTCGATGCCGTTATAGATTTCGGGATCCATGCCGCTGTAGCCGGTGATGGTGAACACGTTCTGGACGGCGAGAGAGAGACGCAGCGAGCTGGTCTTGTTCCAGAGATGACGGAAGGAATAGCCGAGCGTAATGTTGTCGAGACGGAAGAACGAAGCGTCCTCGAGGAAGTAGTCGGTGTAGAGACGCTGTTGGGTAAATGCCGTTTCGAGCGTAGCCTTCTGGATGTTGGACGAAGTGCCCTGCGAACTGTAGAGGTCGTCGAGCGACTCGCTAGCCTTGACGTAGTTGAAGACGTAGTTGCCGAACGAGCCATGACCATTGAAACCGAGGTCCCAATCCTTATAGAGGAACTTCATGTTCAGGCCAGCAAAACAAGGAGCCTGCGAGCTGTGGCCTGTGACATATTTGAAGGCATCCTCCTCGGAGGTGGTCTCTTCACCGCTTTCGGTGAGATAGATACCATCCTTGGGAGTGCCATCCTCATTGTAGGCCTGACGCAATAGGAAGAAGGTATAAGGCGTCTCATCGACCATTTGCACCTGCAGATACTTGCCAGTACCACCGGCGTTGCCGGTCTTCACGTAATTGTCCTCGGTATCGATGGTGTTGAGCTTGGTGATCTTGCTGTCATTCCAGGTGAAGTTGACACCCATGCGCCACTCGAAGTCACGCGTCTTGACAGGTACGGCATTGAGTGCTATCTCAAGGCCCTTGTTCTCCATCGAACCGATGTTGGTGTAGATGACGTTGGTGAAGTTGGCACCTGCGGGCACGGCAATGTTGTTGAGGAGGTCCTTGGTCTCGCGGTAGTAGTAATCGACGGAGCCACCGAGGCGGCTGTCGAGGACGGCCCAGTCGAGACCGACGTTATAGGTCGATGTGGTCTCCCACTTGATGTTCGGGTCGTAGCCATCGGGACGATATGTTGTGTACCAAGTGTTGCCGAAGCGGTAGCGCGACTCATCGTAGGAGGCGGTATAGGTGGAAAGGGCGGGATAGTCGGAGCCGATATCCTGCTGACCGGTCTGACCATACGACAGACGAATCTTCAGATCGTCGAGTGACTCAACGTCGCGGAGGAAAGCTTCGTTCTTGAGCTTCCAAGCAAAGGCCAGCGAGGGGAAGTAGCCCCAGCGATTCTCCTTGCGGAAACGCGAGGAGGCATCGGCACGGAAGGTGGCGGTGAGGAGGTAACGATCGGCAAAGCTATAGTTCAGACGGCCATACCAAGAAAGAAGGTAGTACTCGCTCTCGGAATGGGTGGGAGAAGAGAGTTCGACGCCCTTCGGGTCGAGGTTCTCGTCGTTGAACTTCTTCCAGAAACGTTGCCAACCGTAGCCTGCCATGACGTCAAGGTGTTGCTCGTGGGCGAAGGTGTGGGTATAGTTGGTATAGAAGTCGAGCAACGTGTTGCGCTTGTTCTGTTTAGAGGTATATTCGAGGCCTGTGCCGTCCTTCTGGTTGCTGGTGTACATTTGGGGAGCAAATTGTGGAACGGAGCGGTCGTAGGTTGACTTGAGCACATCATAGCCGAGGTTGAGGTTAAAACGAAGGTCCTCAAAGCCATGAATCTTGTAATCGATGGCCATATTACCGATGGAGCGCGTCACCTTGTTCTCGCGATCGTCGAGCTCGATGAGTGCCAAAGCATTATCGGGAGCGATGGCCATAGGTGCATCACCATTCATCCAGGTGAAGTAGCCGCAACCAATGCCTCCAGGGTAGGTTGCATGGATAGGACGTGTAGGATCGGCAGCAATAGCTGCGCCAACCACACTGCTTGTCACGGGCTTGTTGTCCTCATAAGAGCCCTTGACGTTGATGTCGAAGGTAAGATGATCTTGCAGGAAACGTGGCGACAGGCCGACGGAGGCGCTGGTGCGCTGATAATTATTGGTCTTAATGATACCATCCTGATTGGT
Organism: Bacteroidales bacterium; assembly: GCA_017618715.1. GTDB lineage: Bacteria > Bacteroidota > Bacteroidia > Bacteroidales > UBA3663 > Liminaster. The sequence goes on along the minus strand of JAFZTS010000037.1, from coordinate 33,534 downwards.
GTAGCCCACGCTGGCACGATAAGGCATGTTGCCGAGAGCGCCGCTGACGGAGACATTGTGTTCCTGACCAAAGGCGTTCTGATAGATCTCCTTCTGATAATCGACATCGTCGTTGCCAAGAACGAACTCGGCAGGGGCATTGGCGTATTTGGAGAATGCGGCTTTGTAATCGGAGGCATTCAAGACGTCGAGGGTCTTGATGACCTGACTGATGGTGAAGTTGTTGGTATAATTGACCGAGGGCTTGTGACTACCGACCTTGCCCTTTTTGGTTGTGATGATGATGACACCATTCGAAGCACGAGAACCATAAATTGCGGTGGACGACGCATCCTTGAGGACGGTAAACGACTCGATATCGGCTGGGTTAATAGAGCCGATGATATTGCTCGAGCCATTGATAGAACTGTTATCGACAGGGACGCCATCGATGACGATAAGTGGGTCGTTGGAAGCAGAGAGTGATGAACCTGCACGCACGCGAATCGTGGCACCAGATCCTGGCGCACCAGAAGACGGGGTGACATTGACACCAGCCACCTTGCCCATCAATGCGTCCTGAGCGCTGACGAGACTACCCTTGTTGAGTTCCTCAGCCTTGACACTGAGTACGGAGCCTGTGGCATCACGTTTCTTAACCTGACCATAACCAATCACCACGACATCGTCGAGCAACTGGCTGTCTTCGTGCATGGTCACAGTCATCGATCGGCCATCGGCACTAAGTTCCTGTGTCTGATAGCCCAGGAAACTGAAGACGAGGGTGGAGTTCCGGTTGGGAATCGTAAGAGAATAATTGCCATCAGCGTCAGTTAGGGTACCTGTAGTAGTTCCCTTGACCACGACGTTGGCTCCAGGAATTGCTTCGCCTGTCTGGTCAACGACCCGTCCTTGTACGGTGACATTCTGACCAACGGCAGCAAAACACAGCAGCATTCCTGCCAGAGGAAGCATTCTGCGTAATACGGTGTTAGCGATCTTGATCATAGAAAAATATTATTAATAATGTGGAATAGTATTAGCAAGAATTCGGTTAGTAAAAGTTTTTCATCGCTTTGCAGTTTGCGCTGCAAAGTTATTAAGTTTTTTTTGAACAATGCCGAATCGACGGGACAAAGTAAGAAAAAAAGTAAGCCAATGAGGACATATCCCCATTGGCATTCAATCACTTGTACGATTTTACCCCTTCTTTTTGAGTAAGTGGTTATTTGAGGCTTTGGACAGCTGCAACAAACTCTTCACGTGACAGATCGGTGCGTGCTCTCATCTTGAGCCGATAGTTATAGACGGTCTGTGGTGAGAAATGCAGGAAAGAGGCAATCCTTGTGCTATCGTTGATACCCAAGCGAACCAAGGCATAGATGCGGAGTTCGGGACTCAGCAGCTCTCCTTCCTTGACGCTCACATGCTCGTCCGGACGCAACAATGCATTGAACTCCTTAATGAAATCCGGAAAGAGCGATAGGAAAATGGCATCGAAGTTCCGAAAGAAATCACGCAAGTCCTCCTGTTGCTGGCTCTTGTCACCCACTAGCTTGATGACTTCGGAAAGCTGATTTCCCTTTACCTTATTATATATAGAACGACGCAGGAACTCCTGTTTGTCCATGTAGGCAGAACAAAGATTGAAAACCTGTCCGATGTACTCTTCCTTGATACGATTGGCATCGGCAAGTTGTCCGTTGGCAGCCTCCACTTGTGCATTGGTATTCAATAACTGCCGATTGGCATCGGCAATTTCCTGATAGAGGCCATGCAACTTGCCATTGAGGCGCCTAAGCTGCATACTGCGTCGGTGCAAAATCCATACACCGAGGACAGCAATGAACAAAAGCAACCCAAGGGCGATGGCAAGCCATAGCTTACGTTGTGATGCCGTCTCACTCTTGCGTTCGTAGGCGCTTGTGATAATAGGCAGGAATTGTGCAATCTGCGTGATGCGACAATGAATGCGGCTGAAGGTGACATCTTCGAGCGCACAAGCCAGATAATGGTATGCACGATCCACATCGCCATCACGAAACATCAGAATGGCCAATTGTTGCAATGCCGTGTATTTCTTTGTGGCACGCTGCAGGTCGCCCACTGCACTGACAGCGTAATAATACTTTGCCTCCTGGTTCATCCCTAAGGCTTCGTAAACCTCAGCAAAGGTAACAGCAAGAAGCGATTCGCTCAGATCACCATCCTCGCGGGCCATTCGTTCCTTCATTAGATGCAGGGCTTCCTGTGGCTTGTTTTCGAACAACAACAGATACGCCTCTCCAATATCATGCCCTATATCTTCGGGAGGAAGGACTGACTGCAACTGCTTGCGATAGAACAGCAAGGAATCTCTAAACCGCTGGCGATCTTCCTCGAGCTGAGAGTTCTGGTGCATCGAATGGTAGATGGAATAATAAAGGTGATAATAATACACCATATCTTCCGTTCTTACCTTTCCACGATTGGTATCAAGTCTTTTCCTTGCCTGGGAATAATAGCCCAACCCTTTGAGAGCCTCAGCAATATCGAGGTCATTGCGAACCTTCGATGCTTCATCATTAGGATCGATAAGCGAGGATTCCAGCCGAGCATAATAGAGGGCGCTGTCCAGACGAAAACTGCGATAGATGCTGAAGAGCTCATGCATAAGACGACGTTTTTCAGAAACTTCTTCTGTGTGAAGCAATTGCTGCTGCAGGTCCTGTATATTAATTCTCTTCTGTCGATCGTAAACAGGCTTTTCCTGTATTGTCTTGTCTAGTACTTGTAAGATAGAATCGAGCTGTCTTGGTGTCTGAGCATATGACAATGCCGCTCCTGAAATCAACAGAAGCAGCAATAGTGCGGACCGAAGGAAAGACAATCGGTTCATCGATTTATCGTTTATGGTCGTTACTCTTGAAAGTGTAAAATGGCAAGTGAACTGTGCTTTACTGCATGTTGATCAAATGATAGAACTCTTCGCGAAGGGAGGGATTGGTGCGGAAAACGCCGGTGAAATAGCTGACACACATGTTTCCCTTGTTCTTCACACCTCGCATCGTCTTGCAAGTGTGCATTCCTTTCAAAACGATGGCGAAGCCTTGTACCTGGTTGTCGAGGGCATCGCTGAGCATCTCGATGATGTCATGGGCCAAACGCTCCTGGAGCTGGAGGCGTGCAGAACAATAGCCCACCACGCGGGCAATCTTCGAAATGCCGAGGATGCGCCCATCGTCCTGAGGGATGTAGGCAAAATAATACTGTCCGAAGAACGGCATGCAGTGATGTTCGCACATCGAGTAGAAGTCGCCCGTATCGAAGACCATTTCGGTATTGTGCGCATCGTTCTCGAAGGTGGTTATCTTTGGTTTCTGTGTGGGATCGTATCCTCGGAACAATTCACGCCACATGCGAACAATACGGTCGGGCGTATCGACCAAACCTTCTCGTGAAGGTTCTTCGCCGATAGCCTTTAGAACAGTGCGAATGGCATCCTGGAGCTGCTCATCAGTGACAGGCGAGGCCTGTTGTATCAACGGACGCCCAGTATCTTGTGGGTCTGAAGTGAAAGTTTCCATTGGGGATGTTGAAGTATATAATTTATTGTCTTGTCAATGATTTCCTGATTGCGTTGCGGGTCTTGCGTATCGCAAGGTTGGAGCCGGTATTCACTGGCGGGTATTTGTTCGTAGAGAGCAATGTCCTGCGATTCGCTGTCTTCGAAGACGACCTTGAGTTCGTCGATGTGCCCGATGGGAAGCCCCATCCCGTCCTTCTTCAAGAGAGAGGGGGTGAGTTTGGGGGAACAGGTGATCCAATCAACCTGACAGCCTTCAGGTAAAGGCCGTGTACCATTGGTCTCCATCATAAGGTATCGACCTTGGGCGTGTAGTTTGTCGCACAGAGAGGCAGTGAGCTGTAGCGTGGGTTCACCGCCTGTTATGACCACGTAGCGAGTAGGGTATTGAAGGACGGCCTCGACAATCTCATCTTCGCTCAGCTCCTGACCATTCTCAAAGTCAGTATCGCAAAACCAGCAACGCAGGTTACAGCCTGCAAACCGAACGAAGACAGCCGGTGTACCCGTGAAATGCCCTTCACCCTGCAACGAATAAAAAATCTCTTTAACTTTCAATTAACTAACAATTAAATTTATCATTATTCGTCATTCGTCACGTTCGTAGATGGCGACATTGCCGCTGCTTTCCTGTACGGAAGCCTTGTAGCAATGAGGCACCTTGTCAACTATCCAGCGGGCGATGTTCTCTGCCGTGGGATTGAACGGCAGAACGGCGTTGAGATCCTGATGGTCGAGTGTGCCGTGGACGATACGTTTCACCTCCGTGAAATCGACCACCATGCCGTCCTCATCCAGTTCGCGCGACTTACAATAAACCTTCACAAGCCAATTGTGGCCATGCAGGTTCTCACACTTGCTTTGATGTGAGAGTCTCAGGAAGTGTGAGCCTGAGATCTCCATGGTTTTTTCGACGTAGTACATTGTCAATTAACAATTAACAAATAACAATTAACAATTATTCTTTCGATTGAAAAGGAGGGCAAGGAAGAAGCCAACGAGGAAGATGGTCATCGTGCCAAGGACAATGGCGAGATACTCGTGAAGGCCAGGGTCGGGCAATCCGAGCCATTTCCAAGCTGAAATCCAAGCGATGACAGCAAAGCCGCAAATGACACCCAACAGGGCATGAATGTTCTTGACACGACGTGCCATATAACCCAAAAGGAAGAGGCCAAGCATGCCGCCCGAGAAGATGGAAGAGAGCTTCCACCAGGCATCAAGGATAGAATCGACATTGACGAGTGCCAAAGCCACGATGATGCCAAGTGTGCCAATGGCAACCGAACCGGTCTTGAGCACGATGAGTTTTTCGCGATCACCGACGTGGTGGCGCAGACGGGTCCAATTGTCGGTCAGAATAATCGTCGAGCACGAAGTAACCGAAGTGGCCACCGTGGACATACCTGCGGCAAATACCGAGGCGATGAGGAGTCCCGTCAAACCTGTAGGCAGCACATTCACCATGAAATAGGGGAAGACATAGTCGGGTTTATTGGCCGCATCAAAGGCAGTCACCTGCGCATCGGGCATGACCTGATAATAGGCAAAGAGTGACGTGCCGATGAGAAAGAAGACGGCGCTGACGGGTATGAAAAGCCAACCACCGAAAAGCGCGGCATGCTTCGCCTCACGTTCGGTCTTGGCCGTATGATAGCGCTGGACGTAATTCTGGTCAATGCCATAGTTCTGCAGGTTAATGAAGATGCCATAGATCAGGCATACCCAGAACGTGGAATGGCGCAGATCTGTGAGGGAGAAGGAACCGAGCGAGAACTTGGAGCGCCCGAATTCATCCAAAGTACTGAATCCGATTCGGAAAGTCTGCATCGGCCCCTCGGGCATCGAAAAGAGCAGCACGCCAAGGCAAATCAATGCTCCACCAATGAGAATGAAGCCCTGAATGGCCTCGGTCCAAATCACCGCCTTCATGCCTCCCAGCATCGAATAGATGATGATGGCTGCTGAAGTGATGATGATAACGGTGCGCAGATCCCAACCCATCAGGATGTTCATGGGCATGGCCAACAGGAACAGGATGGAGCCCATGCGAGCAATCTGGGTAAGCAGATAGCAGGCCGAAGCATAGAAACGCGCCCAAGCGCCAAAACGATCTTCGAGGAAGGAATAGGCGCTCACCGACCCTCCCGTGCGGTAGAAAGGTACAAAGTACTTGGCGGCGAAGTAGGAAGCGATGGGGATGGAAAGACCGAAGACAAATGGATTCCAATCGCCTGCATACGACTTGCCGGGATTGCCCAGGTAACTGATGGAGCTGACGTATGTCGAAAAGATACTCATGCCTACCACCCACCCTGGAATGCTCTTGCCCGCTGTGGTGAAGTCCTTCGACGAAGCCTTTTTGTCGAAGAAACTGCATCCATAGAGGACAATACCGCCGGTGAAGACGAGGAAGACGATGAAATCGATTATATTCATTAGAAAATATCCAGCTTACCGTCAACGATGGGAAGGCGGTCAAGCGCCGCCTGCACCTTGTCGCGTTCGGGTTGGTTGAACTTGTAATAGGGCGAAGCCACGAAATCGTCATCGATGACACCGAGCAACAAACAAGCGCACTTGAGGCCCTTGAGGTAGCTGGAGCTATGATGTCCGATGCTATAGATCGACGAGGAAATCTGCATGATGTACTGCTGCAAACGACGCAGTTCGACGAGGTCACCACGCTCGGCTGCATTGTACATACCTACATAGAGTTCGGGGAACATGTTGGCACCACCATTGACGCCTCCATTGCCTCCCATCAGAACACATTCGCCCGTAATCTCCTCGGGTCCACACAACATGGCAAAGTCCTTTCGGCCCGTCTGACGAACAGCGTATGTCACGCTCTGGAAATAGACGGCATTGGCCGACGAGTCCTTGAGACCCACCACCTGCGGCATCTGAGCCAAACGTGCCACAGTGTCGGGTGCGAGGTTGACCTTTACATGCGAGGGCATGTTATAAAGGAAAAGCGGCAAGGGCAACTGAGGCACCAACTCCTCGTAGAACTGTGCCAGTTCGGGTTGACCTGTGGCGAAATAATAAGGCGGAGCGGAAACGAGACCCGCTGCTCCACATTCGGCAGCAATATTGGCCAACTTAATGGATTCGACGATGGAGGTATCGGTAATGCAGGCAAGCAGTGGGAGTCGCCCGGCATTGATGCGACAGCTCTCGCGAATCATCTGATGACGCACTTTGTAGGAGAGCGATTGTGCTTCGCCTGTCGTGCCCAGGACAAACAGGCCATGCACACCGCCATAAACGAGGTGATTGATCAGCCGTTCGAGCGATGCAATGTCAAGCGTCTCGTTGTCCTTGAGTGGAGTGACGAGTGGAGGAATAATGCCACCGAGTGGCTGTGGTAGAATAGCAGACATTGGGTAATTATGAGGCTGAAGGATTAAGAGGGGTTATCTCAGATACTGTCGTATTTGAACGGTCCAGTCACTGCGAATCGGTGGACAGTAAGTGCTAATGCCGAACGACTCTGCAACCTCGCAGTTGTGCTTGTTGTCATCGACAAAAAGTGTCTCTTCAGGCAGATAGCCCGACTCGTCGAGGATGGCCTTAAAGATCTCGGGATCAGGCTTGACAAGATGCATCTCGTATGAGAGCCACGTGTATTCGAACAACTCACTTGGATCATACCCTGCCTCGATGAAGTAGCGCAGGCAGTAATCCCAGTGGATCGTATTGGTGTTGGAGAGTGCACTTACTCGGAAGCCTTCCTTCTTCAATTGTTTGACGAAATCGAGGCGATAGGCAGGGATGCCATCGCACATCGAGCTGAAAGCCTGAACAATCTGACGATTGGTAGGGGCAGGAATAGGATAACCGTCCTTCATGAAAGGCATCATGCTGCGAAACTTTCCCGTTCGCTCAAAAGCGCCGGTGTGAGCAGCGCGCATTGCATCGCAGAATGCTTCGAGCGTGTATTGGCCACGCTCCATGCCATCGAGTACACCCTGCTGGTGGGCAAGACTCAACATCTGTTCAATCTCGGGGATACCGATCTTCTTGTATTCTGCAATGCAACGGTCGGGACGAAGGTCGAGCAATACGCCACCAAAGTCGAATATTATATTTTTGATCATTATTTTTCTAATGGGTATGAGGGGTTTGAGGAGTTTAAGGGGTTTGAAGGGGTCACAACTCGCTCTCCTTCATTCTTTCTGCGTTCTCGGCCACGATGAGGTGGTCGATGCAATCCTGGATATCGCCGTTCATGAAAGCGGGAAGATTGTAAATCGTATAATTGATGCGATGGTCGGTGACACGTCCCTGCGGGAAATTGTAGGTGCGAATCTTCGCGCTGCGGTCGCCCGTCGAAACAAGCGTCTTGCGACGGTTGGCGATATCATCGACATACTTCTGATGCTCCTTGTCGTAGATATAGGAGCGCAGACGAGAAAGAGCACGTTCCTTGTTCTTCGGTTGGTCGCGCGTCTCAGTACATTCGATAAGAATCTCATCGACAACACCAGTATTGGGGTTCTTCCACATATAGCGTAAACGCACACCCGACTCCACCTTGTTGACATTCTGTCCGCCGGCTCCCGAACTACGGAAAGTGTCCCACTTAATCTCGCCTTCGTTGATGTGAACCTCGAACTCGTCGGCTTCAGGCAGCACAGCCACCGTGGCAGCCGACGTATGGACACGTCCCTGGGTCTCAGTGACGGGCACGCGCTGTACGCGATGCACACCCGACTCGTACTTCAAGGTTCCATAGACCGAATCACCGGTCACCATACAGATAATCTCTTTGAAGCCGCCCACGGCACCTTCGCTGCACGACTGCACGGAGAGCGTCCAGCCCTTCGACTCGCAGAAACGCTGGTACATCTTGAAAAGGTCGCCGGCAAAAAGTGCAGCCTCATCACCACCCGTACCGCCTCGTATCTCGAGCACAGCATTTTTCGAATCCTCGGGATCTTTGGGAACGAGGAGCATCTTGATCTTCTCTTCGAGTTCGGGGATACGAGCCTCGCACTCCTGCAGTTGCTCACGCGCCATCTCCTTCATTTCAGGATCGTCCTCGGTCTGCATGAGTTCGCGTGCCTCGTCACGCCCCGACAGGGCATCGACATATTCCTTGCGAGCTTGAAGAATATGCTCGAGCTCGCGGTATTCGCGTGTTAACTTGACGTATCGTTGCTGGTCGGCAATGACATTGGGGTCGGTCACGAGAAGCGAAACCTCCTCGAACCGACTCTTTAGGCCATCCAGTTTTTCTAAAAGACTGTTCACTTCTCTTTAATCACTTTTTATTTTCACCCAAAGTGAATTTAATCTCGCGCAAATCCCTCTTGCGGCTACTTGGTCCAAAGAAGAGGGAATATTCGCCGGGAACAAGCTCCATCTTGCACGTTTGGGGATTGTATGTACGAAAATCCTCGATGGGAATTTCCACTTCGACGGTCTCGCCAGCCTTGATGAAGACGCGTTTGAATCCACGGAGGGCAAGATTCGGACCCTCTGCATCATTGTTGTTCTTCAGATAGACCTGAACAACCTCCTCGCCATCACGTTGGCTGGTATTTTTCACCGAGACGATCAGCGAATAACCAAGCTGAACCACGTCAGCATCGACTCTGGCGGTTGTACTGCGCAAACGGGAACCAAGATATTTGAAGGTGCTATAGCTCATGCCCTCGCCAAAGGCAAAGAGAGGCTCACCCTTGAAGTAACGATAAGTATGCCCCTTCATGTTGTAGTCGCCGAAGTCGGGCAGTTCGTCTTCGCTTCGATAGAAGGTGATTGGAAGACGACCTGCGGGATTGTAAGCACCCGAAAGGACATCAGCCACAGCCTGACCGCCCTGCTGACCGCCATACCATGCCTGGAGGATGGCATCGCAAGTCTTGGTTTCAGGTTCGAGGCCTATGGCCGAGCCACTCATACAAACGAATACCACGGGCTTGCCAGTCTCATGCAGTTTCTTAAGAGTCTCGCGCTGCACTTTGGGTAACTGGATGCTGGTGCGATCACCACCACGGAAACCTTCGTAGGGCACCTTCATCTCCTCACCTTCGAGCTTCGGAGAAATACCACCCACATAGACATAGACATCGGCATCCTGCGTGTCGGCGACGAGTTTATCATAATCTACGGGATTGAAGACACCCAGATCGAAATTGATTTGCGCATCATCGGCAATGTAAGTCCAGTCGATCACGATGCGGTAATCCTTGCCAGCTTCCACGTCGATGGTCTTATTGAAGGGGCGCGGACCATGAGCTGTACGGAAGGTTTGCACGGTATCGCCATTGACGAGGTAGCAGCCCTCTCCGCAGATGAATCCGTCGAGCACAATCTGCTGGTCTTTGTCGGCATGGAACGTGGCGACATACTCGGCCGAGAAATCACGAAGGTTCACGCCTGGAGCAAAAACTGTATTTCCACCCGTGCAGAGTTGCCAAGGTGATGTGAGATCTTGTACTACTGCAGGTTCGCCCTCCTTCTTGAGGTTGTTCCAGTACTTCACCGTGAAGCCCTTCTGTCCGTTCAAGCCGGTACATTGGCTGAAAGCACTTTCGAAGACATCGTCGGTGACAAGGCTGGAGCCACGTGTATAAGTAACGTTGGTAGGGCCAAAGGTCTGACGCATGGCATCGAGAACGGTCACCGTGTGACGAGGAGTACCGTAGTAATTGCCCCACTGGGCTACACTGTCGATGGCATTGGCGCCGATCACAGCAATCCTCTTGCCTTTCAGAGGGAGCAGGTTGCCGTCGTTCTTAAGCAAAACCATCGATTCGCGAGCCATCTGAAGAGCCACTTGATCGCTCTCCTCGTTGGCTAAATAAGATTCAGGAATGTAGTTCCATGAAACGATTTCGTCGGGATCCATCTCGCCTAAACGAAAACGGTCGGTCAGCAGACGCAATACAGACACGTCGATATCGGCTTCCCTTATGGCTCCACGACTGACAGCCTCCGTAAGGTTCTGATAAACACTACCGCACTCCACATCGGTGCCACTCAGCACAGCATTGGCCGCAGAAGCTGCAGCATCGCCTGGGAAAATCTGGTGGTTCTCGTATCGAGGCGAATAGAAGTCGTTGATGGCTCCACAGTCGCTTACAACGATGCCCTTGTAGCCCCACTCATTGCGTAAAATCTGAGTAAGAAGCTGGTCGGAGCCGCAACATGGTTTGCCCTCATAGGCATTGTAGGCGCACATTACTTCGTGCACATCGGTGGTCTTGACAATATTCTCGAATGCATAGAGATAGGTTTCAGCAAGGTCACGTTGGCTGATATTGGCGGCATTGAACTTGTGGCGCTCGTATTCAGGGCCGCTGTGCACGGCATAATGCTTGAGACAAGCGTGCAGCTTGTCGTATGGACGCCACTTGCCTACGCCAGCGTATTCATAGACCTTCTGCTCGAGTTCTCCCTGCAAGCCCATGACAACTGCATAACCCATCATTCGGGTCAGGAAAGGATCCTCGCCGTAGGTTTCCTGTCCACGTCCCCAACGCGGGTCACGGAAGATATTGATGTTGGGTGTCCAGACCGTCAATCCGCTATAACGCTTCACTAATCCCGCACGACGAGCCTGGATATACTTGATGCGTTGTTCGGAACTGGCAATGTCCATCACTTGTTGCAAAAGATCGGGGTCGAAAGATGCTGCCATGCCGATAGCCTGAGGGAAGACGGTGGCCAGTCCACTACGGGCTGCACCATGCAAAGCCTCGCTCCACCAGTTGTATTCCTGAATACCCAGCTCAGGGATGGCACGACCGTCGTTCATCATCAGGGTGACTTTCTGTTCAAGGGAAAGACGGCCCAAGAGGTCCTTGGCACGCACCTCGGCCGAAAGATCGGGATTCTGATAAGGTAAAGTTTTCTTGGCCTCGGCCACACCGAAGCTGCAAAGGCCGGCAAGTGCCAGCATCGTGAGACATTTGTATTTCATCGCGTTATTATTAATAAAGTAAATTTGGGGCAAATATACAATAAAAAAACCGCAAAACAAAATTTCGACTCGAAAATCTGCTTTGCGGATTCATTTCAAACCTTTTATTGGCCGAAATAGACAATTGGAGAAGACTAAATTCACTTCTCGAACAACTTCTCGACATCGATGCTCATACCTACCTGCAAGGAAATGCCGTCGGTCAGTGGAGCATTGAGATAGTAGTAGTCGGGCTTGTAGTTGAAGACGTTCTCAGCAGCTATTGTAAACCGAATAGCTGGACCGATGCGCTGGGCCAACGACAGCTTCCAGATTGAGTAAGGATTGTAATGTATTGTTCGTTTCAAAAGATGGCCATTGGCGTCCTTCGTGCGATAATCGACATACTCGTCATTATCAACCCCGCTCATTGCACGACCACTGAACGAAACATTCAGACCATAACGTGCCGTGAACTGCCTATCCCATTCGCAACGCGCCGTCAGCGAATGCGAACGGGCAGGAATATACTGGTTGTTGATTGACTCGCCCTGATCGTCGTGGGGTAACTCCTCATGCACGAATGCATAGCTCAACTTCACTCCCACTCCGTTTTCCCACTTGACCTGTGCGGTCATGTCGAAACCGAAGGTCGAATAGTTCTTCAAATTGATATAGCTTAGATAGAGTTGGTCGGGACGAGTGGGGTCGATTGTTGCATCGACGTATGGAGATCCCGTAGCAATACGATTCTCAACATCATTGTAGTAGCCACCAAGCGTTATATTATAGTGGCGTTTGGAATACTCGACCGAGGCATTGAAGTTATGGCTCAATTCTGACTTCAACCCTTCGTAACCTTGGATGATCCAGATGCCTGCCATGTCGAAGTTGTAGTATTTCTCCTTGAGTTTCGGAGCACGGAATCCCATGCCGTAGCTGGCACGCAGATTCAAGCTGCTGATGGGCTGATAACGAGCCGACAACTTAGGCGTCAGACGATGCTGGTCGCCATCGCTGAAATAGTCATATCGCAAGGCACTGACCACCTCCAACTTGTCGGAGGCTTCCCAGTCATATTGAGCGAAGAAGTCGAATGAATCCTCCTCTCGTGTGCCACCCGCGAAGTTGAGGTTCATCAAATAGTCGTGCATGTAGTCGGTTCCTACGGTAAGGACATCACCTCGTTCGAAGCTATGATTATACAGCGTGCGAAGGGAATTCTGTACATTGGAGTAATCGCGTACTTCGAGGTCATCGAGTTTGCGGAAGTCCGACTTGTCGTACTGATCGAAGTGATAGCTCACCTCCAGATTGTCTTGCTTCGTGATGTCCCAATTGCCACGCAATCCTACCATAAAGTCGCGATAATGCTCGGGAACACTCTCTGTGCGCACCTGCTCACGGAAGAAATAACCGACCTTGGTCGTGAGTCGGAAGTTCTGAACAGGTCTCCAAATCAATTGGTCCTTAACGTTGAAAGTATTGTCGCCGAAGAAGTTAACCACGGTCCTGGCCAAAGGTTTCGGTCCGTTTGTAAAGTTATAGTTGTCGATGGTGGTCGCATTGTACGAAAGCATGTTCTGCAGACGATACCCATTCAACCCCAACGATGCCCCATAGCGCCACTCGTTGTGTTTCGAGACGCGGGTATTGACATTGAGTGTCCAAGGTTTTGTCGGTTCCTTGGTGATGATATTGATCACGCCACCTGCTGCACTCGACCCATAGAGTGCGGAAGCTGCACCCTTTACTATCTCGATGCGCTCTACACTCGCCATGTTGAGGCGTGTGAAATCTACGTCGTCCATCGTCTCTCCCGCCAGGCGTTCTCCATCGACGAGAAATAGCACGTTTTGTCCACCGAAACCCGAGAAATTGAGGTGGGTCTGCTGGTTCATGGCATAACTGAACTCCACACCGGGCATCTCCTGTTGAAGCAGGTCTTCCACGTTGGTCGCATCGACTTTCTGGATATCCTGAGCCGTGATAAGACGCGTCTGTATGGGCACATCCTTCAAGCTCTTCGGAGTACGTGTGCCTGTCACGACCACCTGCTCCATCCATACGGGTTCCTCTTCCCAATGGTGATAAGCAGAATCGGCAGCGGCCCTGGTTTTGAAGTATTTGTCCTTGGCTCCCTGTGCAAAGACTGCAATCGAACATGTAGCCAACAAAGCGATAATCAGTATTTGTCGTTTCATATTCGTCAATAGGGATAAAGGTATTCGATGGTCAAGCAACATTTCACGTTCCTGGCACTGATGTAGTTTGCACAACGCAAGGCGGCTATGGTGCCGTCGTTCATCCTGAGCAGGAAGACGTGTCCATTGTGGTGGAAAATCGGCGGCGGGGTGGTTAATTCCACGATCATCCAACGAGACAACACTTCGTTGACCATGATGCCCTGGCAGGGAATGATCTCCTGTAGCATCATGGTTTGATCGACCCAAACAACCTTGTCTGAATAGGTATCGGACACAAACGCGGTGTCCTTCCCTTCCGAAACCATTTGATTCAAGAGTGTCGTCGAACTTATTGGCAATTCGTCCAAACTCGAAAAGGAGGTCTCAAGTACAGCTCCACCATTCGTGCGGTTATTGTTTCGATGGATGGCGAAGTCCCACGAAGGTGCTTCGGGCTGCGTATCGGTTTCAACAACCTGCAACAGTTCGTTGTCATCCAAACCCTGGCCGGTGAGGACACGGAACAGATAGGTGTAGATCCTCGACGTTCCATCCCACTCCTCAGTCAAGGTCAGCGGCACCTTGTAGGGTTCGAAATGCAAGCAAGAGGAATCCATCGGCTCACCATCGTTGGCCGCAGTCACCGCTTCACGGATGGCATGCAGATCTACGTAGAACCATTCGTCCCATTCGTTGGCTTCGATGTAAAGCGACCCGCTGATGGTGTCACCTCGCACATCAACAGACGAACCCTTATCGAAAGGTTCGTCGTAAATGCCGCTCAGGATTCCTTCACAACTGGTCAGCATCGCAGCCCACAACAATAGGCTGAAAATGGGAATAATATCTCTCAATTGTAATTGATAATTGTTATTTCTTAACTGTTAATTGTTAATTGACAATCAACATCATCCTGTACCCATGTCAGGACGTAGTCTTCTGTATAATCGAAATGGATGTGCATAGGTATATCCCTTCCTTCCACACGCAGCAGGACCAATTTCTGCTCCATATCTACATGTACGATGGAGGTCAACTTCTTAAGGTCGTAGAACGATTGACCCAGAACCTTGAAAGCCGACTCCTTTCCACTCCACGCTAAATGAAAGGCCAGATCGATATCGGGGGTCAAGGCCAACACGGCAATCTCATCGGACGTCAAAAACTGCTTGGTGACACGCTGCACACGGTCTCCCCTGCGCTCGATGTCGATGCCGACCGGCACATCGGAGGCAATAACGGCAACATACTGTTTGGTATGGCTGAAGCTAATAAAGGGAGCGTTTGGCTCATCGATAGAGGGCTTGCCATAGCGATCGTAGATGATCCTTTTTTCCTCACCACCCAATAGCTCCTTCAAGGCTCTGCGAACGGCCAATATCTCCATTACCCTGCGACTGCCAGGCTTAAGGTTTCTGATCTTGGCATCGAAATACTCCGGATGCGACAGACTGGCACGCAACTCATCCTCGCTTTCGGTGATTTTCCAAACGATATAGTCGGGGGCAGACATTTTTACGGCAATTTTATTCGGACACGATCGATACGACGCTTGTCCATCGACAAAATCGTAAACTCTATCCCTCGGAAACGTATAACTTCATGGGTGCGCGGGAAGTTTTGTTTTATTTCAAGCAGCAACCCTCCAATCGATTCGCAGTTGTCGGCCTTGTCGCCAAGGTCATCATCCTGATCCAGACCCGTTACCTTGCAGAAATCAGTGATTGAAGTACGAGCCTCGAAAATCCACTCTTTCTGCCCCACTTTCTGCCATGTCTGAACATCCTCATCATATTCGTCGTGTATCTCTCCCACGATTTCCTCGAGAACATCCTCCATGGTAATCAGTCCCGACGTGCCGCCAAACTCATCCACCACGATAGCCATGTGAAGACGTTTCTGACGGAAGTCATCGAGCAAGTCATCAATAGGCTTGTTTTCGGGCACGTAATAAGGTTCACGGATGAGACTCTGCCATTCGAACTTGTCGTCTCGGTTCAAATAGGGCAACAAATCCTTAATGTACAAAATACCCTTGATATGATCTTCAGTATCCTCAATGACTGGCATACGACTGTACTTCTGGTCAACGACCATAGACAAAACTTTGCTGAAAGGTGTATCCACGTCAATGGTGACCATCTCGGAGCGTGTGGTCATGGCATCCTTCACCGTCTTGTCGCCGAATTCGATGATGCCTTCCAGCATTTTCTTTTCGTCAGTGTGTACCTGTGTAGTCACTTTCAGCGCATCGCTAAGGTCATCCATCGTCACGTCGTCGGTCATCTTGTCGGCAAGATGACGATTCAATCCACCCATGCTCTTGACAAGCAATAGGATGAAGGGATGGAAAATGCTGGTGAGTATCTTCATAACTGGGCTCACTGTGCGACTGAACGAGAGCGCATGATGCGAGGCATATACTTTGGGCAATATTTCGCCGAAAAGCAACAACAGGAAGGTCAGAATGATGGTCTGACTCAAAAAAATCAGCCAGGCAGGATTGTCGCTCACCGGCATCACCTGGGCAAAGAAATAACTGAAGAGCATGATGATGGCAACGTTAACGAAGTTGTTGCCTATCAAGATGGCGGCCATCAGGTTCTCCTGCTTTTCAAGCAAATCCTGGATGAGTCCATCGCGATGGTTTTCGTCCTCATCGAGTTTGTCGAGATCGCGAGGAGAAAGAGAAAAAAAGGCCACCTCAGATGCCGATATGCACGCCGAAGCAAAAAGTAGTACGACAGCAATCACAAGCGAAACGATTGCTGCAACAGTAGGAGCAAAAAGATGAATACTGTCTAAGTCCATCGGACAGATTTAAATATTTATGAAAATGTAAGTCAATTGATTATTTTTTTATTTGCGGCGTCCCGTCCAGCAGTTGTTTCTGCAACTTGGCCTGCGAGATGCCACGTGTGATGCGACCACGATAGCAGAGCGAGATGTCGCCCGTTTCTTCGCTCACCACGACAACCTGCGCGTCACAAATCTCCGAAATACCCAAAGCGCTGCGATGGCGCAAGCCCAACTCGGCGGGGATGCGCCGGTTTCGACTAGTGGGCAATACACCTGCCGCCTGTGCTATGCGTCCGTTGCGTATCAGCATCGCACCATCGTGGAGTGGAGAATTCTTGAAGAAGACCTGTTCGATGAGGCGTGCCGACACGATGGCATCCATCTCACAGCCTGGAGGCGAAATCAAGGGCTCGACATCGTCGTAGCGCTGCACTACAATCAGGGCACCAACCTTGTGCTCCGACATGTGCTGACAAGCCAAGATGACGGCATCGACCCACTTGGTATCGTCATTCTTTGCCAACTCCTCCTTGCCGAAAAAGCGCAGCATGCTGCTCCACCTATGACGCGAACCCAGACGAATCAATGCCTGGCGTATCTCGTTCTGAAAGAGAATGACAAGAACAATCATTGAGACCGAAACCGCCAGATCAAAGATGCCACCCAGCAGTCGGAACTCGAAGTATCGCAAGCCCACCCATAGCACGATGACGGCAATAAGGCCCTTGAAAATGACAATGGTGCCATTTCCCTTCGACCAACGGTATAGATAGAACATCATGGCAGCTACACCCAAGATGTCTAACAAGTCTATTATGCCAAAATCCCACATATTCTTATGGCCTCAGCGGCCTCTTTTACGTCATGTACTCTAAGGATGGAGGCTCCATGCAACAGTGCGTAGGTGTTGAGCACCGTCGTACCGTTCAAAGCATGCACAGCATCCGTCTCAAACAGTTTATAAATCATCGACTTTCGGCTGATGCCTACCAACAGCGGATAGTCGGGCAAGGCCTCGCGTATCCTATCAAGTCCTTTCAACAATGTATAATTCTGCTCCAATGTCTTGGCAAAACCAAAACCAGGATCGAGGATCACGTTTTCGAGCCTTTCAAACCCTTCAAACTCTTCAAACCTTTTACACAATTTATCCAACTGCTCCTTGAAGAATCGAATCACCTCTTCCACCACCCCATTGGGATAATCAGTGCGCTGCTGCATATCCTTCGGGGTGCCACGACTGTGCATCATAATATATAAAGCACGGGTACGAGCCACGACATCAAACATGGCCTCATCAAGCGTTCCACCTGAGATGTCGTTAATGATGTCTGCTCCAAGTTCGGTAACGCACATCTCGGCCACACTGGCACGAAAGGTATCGACGCTAATCAAAGGTTGCAAAGCATCCACTCCTCGTTCGTCATGCCACTTCCTTGCCTCTTCAATGACAATCGGCAATGCCCAACGAAGCCTTTCCTTTTCCTCTTCGGCCGTGATATCATGAGCACCTGGGCGTGTCGAATATGCACCCACATCAATAATCGCTCCTCCCTCGTCTAAGATTGTGCGCACACGCTTGCGTAAAGCAAATTGCTCTTGTACGCGACTGGCCTCATAGAACGAGTCAGGAGTTACATTGATGATGCCCATCACACAAGGAGAAGGGGGCATTTTCGACACTTTCATGTTGCAAAGTAACATCATTTTTTGTAGAAATGCAAGTGTATGACACCAAAAAGTGAAAAAAATTAGGAAAGATACCCTAAAAACTTACTATCTTTACACCGCAATAAGCAAAATTATTGTTTTTTCTCGACAACGTTGTCAAAAGATACGTTCTTTTATCCAATGGTCTTATCTTTGCCGTACAGAAAAACAATAACACTAATACAACTACTGCTATGATTGAAACTTTTAAATCAATGGATGGCATGCTGCAAGTTTATTGGGTCCTCGCAGCAATCTCGAGTATCATCTTCATCATTCAGGCCATCATGACCTTTGTTGGCTTCGATGCCGACAGTGATGTTGATATGTCCACCGCTCCCGACCAGATACCCGATGGTGGCGATGCCGCTTTCGATGCCGCAGGTTTCCACCTCGTCTCGGTCAAGTCGATCATCTGTTTTATCCTCGGTTTCGGTTGGACAGGCGTGCTATGCTGGGACATGGTTCCCAACCACTTTTTGCTTGGTCTTTTGGCTGCCGCAGTGGGTCTCGTCTTCATGTCGGTCATCGCTTTCCTGCTCTTCCAGATGATGAAACTCAACCGCGATAACACCTTCCGCGTCGAGCAGGTTGTCGGCCTTCCCGCCGATGTCTATCTGCGCATCCCAGCTGACCGCAAGCAGACCGGCAAGATCACCGTTTCGCTTAACGGCTCCACCCACGAACTCGAAGCTCTTTGCGACACTGAGGTTCCCACGGGTGCCAAGGTCCGCATCAAGGAGATCGTCCAAGGCGAAACCGTTCTGGTCGAGCAAATCTGATTATTCGGATTACTCGGAATACTCCGATTACTCTGATCACTCCGATCACTCCGATCACTCCGATATCATTCTAAAACTTTAAATAATATCACTATGTCTTTTATTGAAGCTATCAAGACCTGCTTTGCCAAGTATGTTACTTTCAGTGGGCGCGCACGTCGCTCCGAGCACTGGTACTTCTTCCTCTTCATCATCCTGGTAATGATTGTTCTCGTAATCTGGCTCGGATCAACTATCATGGGTCCAGTGATGGAGTATATTTCAGAGGGTGGTGACCCCAATGATAAAGAAGCCATCGCCGAAGTCGTCAACTCATACAGGGTCTCCCCCTCTTCCATCGTCCTGCTTATCTTCTGGGTAGGCACCCTGCTTCCCACCATCGCCGTACAGATTCGTCGCATGCACGACATCGGACGTTCGGGCTGGTGGTCGATGACCTACTGGACAGGTGTACTCCTGATGTATGCACCCTTCATTCCAACGATGATCTCCTATACGATCTTCATCATCGGCACCATCTGGTTCATCTATCTTGCCTGTCAGGATTCCACCCCAGGCGACAACGTTTATGGCCCCAACCCCAAGGGTCTAGAAGAAGCCACATCTACCAACTTCTAAGAAGGTCATCGTCTCCCTATAGGTACTATAGCTAATATAGTCACTATAGTTACAAAGAATAATTTATAGCTACTATCAACTACTAAAACAATACAACTATGCTATTTGATCCCTCCCTACTCCCATTGATTCTCATCCTCGTGGTGATTGTCCTTGTGGCAGCCCTGCTCAAGCGTTACCGCCGTTGTCCTTCCGACAAGATTCTTGTTGTATATGGTTCCACCGGTAAAGGTTCAGCCAAGTGCGTACATGGTGGTGGTGTCTTCGTTTGGCCTATCATCCAGGACTACGCTTACCTCAACCTCACCCCTATCTCCATTGAGGCCAACCTCACCAACGCCCTCTCGCGCCAGAACATCCGCGTCGATGTGCCTTGCCGCTTCACCGTAGGTATCAGCACCGAGTCTGATTCGATGAACAATGCCGCTGAACGTCTGTTGGGTCTGTCAGCCAACGACATCCAGGACATGGCACGCGATATCCTCTTCGGTCAGCTCCGTCTCGTCATCGCTTCCATGTCAATCGAGGAACTCAACCAGGACCGCGATGTGTTCCAGGAGAACATCAAGAAGAACGTCGAAATAGAGCTCAAGAAGATTGGTCTGAAGCTCATCAACGTCAACATCACCGATATCAAGGACGAGTCGGGCTACATCGAGGCCCTCGGACAGGAAGCCGCAGCCAAGGCTATCAACGAGGCCAAGGTTAAGGTTGCCGAGAAGGAGAACGAGGCCAAGGCCAAGGTTGCCGAACAGGAAATGTCGGGTGAGACCGGCAAGGCTCACTTCCAGATGGAAACACGTAAGGCCGTGGCTGCCGCCAATGCAGAAGCCATCAAGGGCGAGAACAACGCCAAAGTTGAAATTGCCAATTCACAGGCCGACCTGCGTGAACGTGAAGCTGAGGCACAGCGCCGTGCCACTGCCGCCGAGAAGATTGCAGCTGCCAAGGCTCTCGAGGAGTCATACGTTGCTGAGCAGAAAGCCGAGTTGGCACGTGCCGAGCGTGAACAGGCCACTCAGAAGGCCAATGTCATCGTTGCTCAGGAAATCGAGAAGCAGCGTATGATCGTGGCTGCCGAGGCAGAAGCCGAACGCAAGCGTGTCAATGCAAAAGGTGAAGCAGACAGCGTGGCATTCCGAGCACAAGGTGACGCTGACGCCATTAAGATCAAGGCTGAAGGTGAAGGTATCGCTGCCGCCACCCGCGCCAAGGGCGAGGCACAAGCCATCTTCGCCAAGATGGAAGCTGAAGCCAAGGGTCTCTTTGAGGTACTCACCAAGCAGGCTTCGGGTTACGACAAGATGATCCAGGCTGCAGGCGATGCCAACAAGGCTTACACCCTTCTCATCCTTGAGAAACTCCCCGAACTCGTCAAGACTCAGGTCGATGCCATCAAGGGCATCAACATCGACAAGGTTACCGTTTGGGATACAGGCAATGGTGGCGATGGCAAGTCTTCGACAGCCAACTTCGTATCGGGCCTCTATAAGAGCATTCCGCCCTTGCAGGAACTCTTCAACCAGGCCGGCATGAAACTTCCCGATTACTTGGGCACCAAGAACGATGCTCCCAAGGACACCGAAACCGAGCCTGAGGCATAATTCCTTTTGATTAATCCAACTGCTATGGCCACATTCAAGATGGCCATAGCAGTTCTTGATTTCTATTCACACTATCCCTTCTATCCTTCCATGAAACATCTTTTACTCTCCCTCCTCCTATTAGTACCTGTTGCCCTTTCCAGTCAAGGCATCCCCGTCATTGAAACCGGTGGTAAAGCCATGCCTGACGAATGGATTGACATTGACACCGGCCATCGAATCATCAAGCTCACACGTCGCGATGGCGCCAACCGCTCATTCTACTTCCACAATCATCCTTTCGTCGGCGACGAGATGCTCTTCATAGGTAGCGACGTGGTACAAGCTTCGACCGACATGCTGGCAGGCAATGGCACACGGGGTGTCATCAAGCAAATGTACGCCGTCAACCTTAAGACGCTCGACATCCGTCAGGTTACCCACGAACCCCAAGGCGTATCAACCGAAATCGTCTGCCCTGCTACCCGTGAACTCTTCTTCCAGCGTCGCGACAGCATCTTCGCTTGTCAGATCGACGATGGGAAGACGAGCCTCATCGCCAAACTCCCCGAAGGGCGCACAGGTCATATTGCCGCAGTCAATTGCGATGGCACTCGCCTGGCTGGCACCTTCGACAATCCCGAAGAAGCACGCATCTTGCGCGAACATCCCAAGAAGGGCGAGTTCTTCAGCCTCATCTTCGAAGCCAAGCTCGAAAAGACCATCTTCACCATCGATACCAGTACGGGGGAGTTCAGTAACGTCTGGACTGACAATGCCTGGCTCAATCACCTCCAGTTCTCACCCACCGACCCCAACCGCCTGCTCTTCTGTCACGAGGGACACTGGCACAAGGTCGATCGCATCTGGAACATCGACATCCGCTCGCGAAAGGAACTTGACCGAGCCGGACTCAAAGACAAACCTGCCCGCCAACCCGTGCTGATGCACAAGCGCACAGTTTATCGTGAGATAGCTGGTCACGAATGGTTTGGCGCCGATGGTCGTTACATCTACTTCGACCTTCAGAAGCCACGCAGTACCACGTTCTACGTCGGCAAGGTCGATGTTGAAACTTTGCACGAAGACATCTACCCACTGCTGCGCGAAGAATGGGCCGTTCACTACACCACATCGTGGGACGAAAGTTTCCTTGCTGGAGATGGAGGCTCAAAGACTTCAGTAGCACATTCCAACAAGAACCAGTGGATTTTCCGCTACGATTATCCGATGACACGCAAATCGTTGGACGGAACCTTCCCAACTTCCCAAGACTCCATCTACACCATCGTGTGCGACAGCCTTCAGTCCGAGAAACTGGTCAACATGAAATACCACAACTACAATCTGGAGCCCAACGTTCACTTCAGTCCCGACAACAAATGGATAATCTTCCGAGCCAACTTCGAAGGTTATGACAATGTCTATGCTGTCGAACTGTAACTCGAGTTTCTTTCTCGTGAATATCATGAACAGATCATTCTTCCTTTTGCCAACAATCCTGCTGTATTTCGCCTATTCAGCTTTATCGTTAGCGCAACCAAAGGCACCAGCGCAGATACAACAGATTTGGGGCGACCAACTTAACGGGACCTACATCAATCCCATCCTTCCCGCCGACTACAGCGATCCGGATGTCATCCGTGTAGGCGACAAATACTTCATGGTAGCCTCTGACTTCCATTTCATCGGCATGCAGATTCTTGAGTCGGACGATATGGTGAACTGGCGTGTCATAACACAGGTTTATGATCGCTTCGACTATCCGGGATGGGACACTAACGAACATTATGCCGGTGGTTCATGGGCTCCGTCTTTGCGCTATCAAGAGGGACGCTTCTACATCTATTTCTGCACTCCCGACGAAGGTCTTTTCATGACTTCTGCACCAGAAGCCTCAGGACCCTGGGAACCCCTACATCTTGTCAAAGAAGTACCCAAATGGGAAGATCCTTGTCCGTTCTGGGACGATGAGATTGTCCAGGAGGCCAATGGCACACGTATCATCCCCGGTCAGGCCTATCTTGTCCGCAGCAAACATGGTGCCGGCCCCATCATCGTCCACAAGATGAGTCGTGATGGCAAGCAGTTGCTCGACGAAGGCATTACGGTCTATGAAGGCCCTGTGGCAGAAGGTCCGAAGTTCATGAAGCGCAACGGATACTACTACATCTCGATTCCCGAAGGTGGTGTCGAAGGTGGCTGGCAGACTGTGCTCCGTTCAAAGAACATCTACGGTCCCTATGAAAGCAAGCGCGTACTCGAAAAGGGTTCAACATCCATCAATGGACCTCACCAAGGTTCCATTGTCGATACGCCCGATGGGACATGGTGGTTCTATCATTTCCAGCATGCAGGGGCAATCGGTCGCATCGTACATCTGCAGCCGATGACGTGGCAAGACGACTTGCCGGTTATCGGTGTCGATTATGATGGTAATGGTGTAGGCGAACCGGTCAATACGTGGAAGATGCCAATCCCGGACAAGTCCATAGACTACGCTGCCCACCTCCCCTACCAGGACATCAGTTTCAAGGCCGAAGGTCTGAGTCCGCTCTGGCAATGGAATCACAATCCCGACAACTCTGCCTGGTCGCTCACCGAACATCCTGGTGCATTGACACTCCATGCTCTGAAGTCTGAGACCTTCCTCAAGGCACGCAACACCCTCACGATGCGTACCATGGGCTACGACATCGATGTTACCATTCGAATCGACCTCACCGACCTTGAGGATGGTGCACGTGTCGGTTTGGCATGCATTGGTCGAGGCAACCAACTGATTGGTATCCTCAAGGAAGGACAGGAACTCTATTTCTACCGCAACATCCAGCAGCCTCTCATCCATTACGCGAAGGACCGAAACCGCACGGTCTTCATCGACAAGGAAATGAAGATAAATTGCCCCTCAGGTACTCCAACCACGCATATCTACCTCCGCATCCACTTTGACCTGAAAACGCAGAAGTGTCGCTTCTACTGCAGTCTTGATGGTCAGAAGTTCAATGCTTTAGACAAATCATTCAACGTTGAGTTCGGCAATTGGAAAGGTGTCCGTTGGGGCATCTACCACTACAATACTCTCGGTAAAGGCGGAACCGCCGCAGTAGAGTTCATCCGATAGATAATCCGCTACACAACTAATATACAAGCCACAGAATCGAATACGACCAAGAATTACAACCAATACTACACTTACAACTGAGCCCATGCAAAAAGACAGCTTCATATACCGCTTCTTCAATCTTTATTACGAAGGCTTCAAGAACATGAAGCTTGGTCGTACGTTGTGGGCCATCATCATCATAAAACTGTTCATCATCTTCGTCATCCTCAAAGTGTTCTTCTTCCCCAATTTCCTGAAAGAACATGCCCAGGGCAGCGAATCCTCCTATGTCGCCGGCGAGTTGATCGAACGCGCTTCGCCATAACCCTTCAAACTCCTCAAACCCTTCGAAACCTTCAAACCCCAAAAAAATATGACAAATCTACTGCTAATCGACGCCGGTACCATTGAATGGTCGAGGGCACAGTTCGCTCTCACGGCAATCTACCACTGGCTCTTTGTGCCCCTGACGCTCGGCTTGGCCGTCATCATGGGTATCATGGAGACCTGTTATTATCGCACGAAAAAGAGTTTCTGGAAAGACACCGCCAAGTTCTGGCAGAAGCTCTTCGGCATCAACTTCGCCATGGGCATCGCCACTGGCATCATCCTCGAGTTCGAGTTCGGCACCAACTGGAGCAACTACTCGTGGTTCGTAGGCGACATCTTCGGCGCACCTTTGGCCGTCGAGGGCATCGTAGCCTTCTTCATGGAGTCAACCTTCGTGGCAGTCATGTACTTCGGATGGAACAAGGTATCACGCGGCTTCCATTTGGCCTCCACATGGCTCACAGGCCTCGGCGCCACTATCTCGGCGTGGTGGATCCTGGTAGCCAATGCCTGGATGCAGTACCCCGTAGGTTGTGAATTCAATCCCGACACCATGCGCCATGAGATGGTATCGTTCGCCGACGTCGCACTCTCGCCCTTCGCCGTCTCCAAGTTCTGTCACACCGTCACCTCAGCTTGGATCATAGGCGCAGTCTTCTGTGTCGGCGTCTGCTGCTGGTATCTGATGAAGAAGCGTGAGACGAAACTGGCGCTTGAGAGTCTTAAGATTGGCGCTATCGTAGGCCTCGTAGCCTCCCTGTTGGCAGCTGCCACCGGCCACAAGTCGGCACAGGACGTGGCCGAGGTGCAACCCATGAAGCTGGCTGCTATGGAAGCACTCTACAATGGTGGCACCGACGTCGGACTGACCGCTGTCGCCTGGGTCAATCCCTTCAGCCAACCCGATTATCAGAACGAAGAGTCGGCTCCGCTCAAGCTTGAGATGCCCTACGCGCTGTCGTTCATGGCAACCAATGATATCCACGGATACGTGCCCGGCATCAACGACATCCTGAATGGCTACACCAAGCCCGATGGCACACGCGAACCCTCCCTCGACGAGAAGATAGCACGCGGCAAGAAAGCCATCACCGCCCTCGCCGATTATCGGAAAGCCAAGCAGGAAGGTGCCGATGCCGAGATTCTCAACGCACAACTCGCCACCATCAACGAAAACATGCCGTACTTCGGTTACGGCTATATCAAGGACAAGGAGCAGGTAGTGCCCTTTATCCCTATCAACTTCTGGGCATTCCGCATCATGGTAGGCCTCGGCTGCCTCCTGATACTCTTCTTCGCCATCGTGCTGGCAGGAGTCTATAAATTCCCCGCCAAGCTGTGGCAGAATCGCGACATCACTGCCCTGTCGAACTGGCACTACTGGGTTGCCGTCATCCTCATCCCGCTGGCATACATTGCCTCCGAGAGCGGCTGGCTCGTAGCCGAGTTCGGACGTCAACCTTGGACAATCCAGGATATGCTCCCCACATGGGTAGCCGTCAGCGACCTGCATTCATCGTCGGTGATCATAACATTCTTCCTGTTCCTTATCCTTTTCACCACGATGCTTGCTGTCGAGATCAACATCCTGCTCAAGCAGATCAAGAAAGGTCCCGAGTATTCCGAGAATGAACAATAGCCTTTCACTACCCTTAAATAAATTCTACAAATATGACTTACGAATTTTTGCAACAATACTGGTGGTTCATCGTTTCTCTGCTTGGTGCACTGCTCGTCTTCCTGCTCTTCGTACAGGGAGCCAACTCACTGGCCCGTAGTCTGGGTAATACCGAAGAAGGCCGACGACTGGTATTCAATTCCACCGGGCGTAAGTGGGAATTCACTTTCACCACCCTCGTTACCTTCGGCGGCGCGTTCTTTGCCTCTTTCCCCCTCTTCTACTCCACCTCGTTTGGCGGCGCCTATTGGTTGTGGATGGTTATCCTCTTCACCTTCGTGCTGCAGGCTGTCAGCTACGAGTTCCAGAACAAGATAGGAAACATCCTCGGTCCACGCACATTCCAAAACTTCCTTCTGCTCAATGGCATCGTAGGCCCTCTGCTGTTAGGCGGAGCCGTGGCCACGTTCTTCGAAGGGTCTAACTTCGTTGTCGAAAAGAGCAATCTGGTGAACGCTGGTGCCATAACCCCAGTCATCAGCCATTGGGCCAACGCATCTCATGGTCTTGATGCGCTGCTCAACCCCTGGGTGCTCGTCTTCGGAGTTGCTGTCGTATTCCTGGCTCGCACCTTGGGTATCCTCTATGTGATGAACAATGTCAACGATGAGGATATCCGCAGCCGTGGCGTCCTGGCTCTCAAGCTTAATGCCGCTGCCTTCGTCGTCCTCTTCGTCATCTATCTCATCCACCTGTTGCTGAAGGACGGTTTTGCCTACAATGATGCAGGCATCATCTCGATCGAGCCATTGAAGTATCTCAACAACCTCCTCGACATGTGGTATCTCGCCCTAATATTATTAATTGGTGTAGTACTGGTACTCTTCGGCATCGGCAAGACGATTTTCACGAAACAATACATCTGCGGCATCTGGCCTGTCGGCATTGGCACCGTCCTCGTCGTACTGGCTCTCCTGCTCTGCGCCGGTTGGAACGGCACGGCCTACTATCCCTCTACTGCCGACCTGCAGTCGTCACTCACCATCCGCAACTCAAGCAGTAGCGAGTTCACCCTGCGCACTATGTTCTACGTTTCGTTCCTCGTTCCATTCGTCCTCGCCTACATCGTCTATTGCTGGCGTGCCATCGACAAGAAGAAACTCGACAAAGAGGAGATCAAGACTGATCACGCTTACTAATTAGCATACTACAAATAACAAAAAAACTGGATGCAATTTTGTATCCAGTTTTTTTGTGCCCGAATAGTTATGTATCACAAATACGACAAATAGAGGTAATTGGTTTGAGCAGGATATTCAGCTGCTAGCGTGTCAATTTGGTTGACGACAGGTACAATACCAAGATCTTTACGCCATTTTCGCACCATGAGGCTGGCTTGCTCCATTTTCATATAAGCTTCCAAACCAATGGCACGAGCAATCTGGAAGTCGGTAAAGCCATAAATCTTGGCGTCGCACAACAACTCCACGAATTCGGGAGTTTCCACGTACTCGATAAACTCCATTGGTTCCATCACCTGGCTCATTTCAGACAAATATGCGAACTCTTGCAACCGTTCATCGATGTCAATAATGTGCTTCAATTTCTGAAGGAACCAGCTGTCAATCATCGTTAGCCGATGAATTTGTTCCACGGTATAACCCATCAACATGGCTTTGGCAACCACAAAGATACGCATATCGGTCGCGTGTTGCAACGTATCGGGAATATCCTTCACTTGCAGCAACTTGTTATCCACGAAGCCGTGCATCCCTTGGCCGATCATACGCAGGCCTTTCTGTATTGCCTCCTCAAATGTACGACCAATGGCCATCACCTCACCCACGCTCTTCATGCTCGAGCCTAAACGATGGCTGACGCCGTGGAACTTTGTCAGGTCCCAGCGCGGAATCTTGCAGACCACATAGTCAAGAGCAGGCTCGAAGAAGGCGGTAGTGGTCTTTGTGACAGAGTTATTCAGTTCGAACAAGCCGTAGCCGAGTCCGAGCTTGGCAGCCACAAAGGCCAAGGGATAGCCCGTCGCCTTCGATGCCAATGCCGATGAACGAGACAGTCGTGCATTTACCTCAATCACACGATAATCTTCCGACTGTGGATCGAGGGCATATTGCACATTGCATTCACCCACTATACCGAGGTGGCGGATAATCTTGATTGCCAATGCACGCAGCTTATGGTATTCGCTATTGGTAAGCGTCTGCGAAGGGGCTACTACAATCGACTCGCCGGTATGGATGCCCAATGGGTCGAAATTCTCCATGTTGCAGACGGTGATGCAGTTGTCATATTGGTCGCGCACCACCTCGTATTCGATTTCCTTCCAACCCTTCAGCGACTTCTCCACCAAGACCTGTGGCGAGAACGAGAACGCTTCCTCTGCTTGAACTGACAATTCTTCATCATTGTCACAAAAACCAGAGCCTAACCCACCAAGGGCGTAAGCAGCGCGAAGTATGACGGGAAAGCCCAGTCGATGAGCCGCCTGCCGCACTTCTTCGATGCTACTACATGCCTCGCTCTTGATGGTTTTCACATCGATTTCGTCGAGTCGCTTCACAAACAGATCCCTGTCTTCGGTATCGATAATGGCTTGCACTGGCGTGCCCAATACCATTACATTATATTTCTCCAGAATACCTTTTTTATATAATTCTACACCGCAGTTAAGCGCTGTCTGTCCACCAAATGAAAGCAGGATTCCATCAGGACGTTCCTTCTCGATGATGCGTTCTACGAATGCGGGCGTTACGGGTTGGAAATAAACGATGTCAGCCACGTCTTTCGAAGTCTGCACGGTAGCGATATTTGGATTGACAAGCACCGATTGGACGCCCTCCTCCTTCAAAGCCTTCAGCGCCTGTGCTCCGCTATAGTCGAACTCACCTGCCTGCCCAATCTTCAATGCACCAGAGCCTAGCAGGAGAACTTTTTTGGGGGTTGAGGAGTTTGAGGAGTTCAAAAGGTTTGAGAGGTTTGAGGGGTTCGAGGGGTTGCTCACTTCGTTGCGCGCGAGCGGAGCTCGGAGCGAGAGGTTTGAGGGGGGTGTAAAACCATTAATCTGAGAAACGAACTCATCGAACAACCATTCGGTGTCTGTTGGACCGCTGCATGCCTCAGGATGGAATTGCGCAGAGAACCATGGGAAACGCTTGTGGCGAACACCCTCGTTCGAACCATCGTTCAAGTTCACGAACAGTGCCTCCCATTCCTCAGGCAGCGTAACGTCATCGACGGCATATCCATGGTTCTGGGAAGTGATGAAGCAGCGTGTGGTACCAACCATCCGCACAGGTTGATTGTGGGAGCGATGGCCGTATTTCAGTTTATAAGTCTTGGCACCGGCAGCTCGTGCCATTAGTTGGTTTCCAAGACATATACCCATGAGTGGACGCACGCTTTCACCTCGTGCCTTGGCCTCCTCCTTCCGCATGAATGTGCGGATATGCTCCACCGTCATTTCGCACCGTTCCGGGTCGCCTGGTCCATTTGCTAGAAACAGGCCGTCGAAGTCCAGCTGGTTGAAATCATAATCCCAAGGTACCCGCACCACCTCTATACCACGATTGATCAGACAGCGGATGATATTCGCCTTCACACCACAATCGACAAGCACGACGCGTTTGGAGGTTAAGGAGTTTGAAGGGTTCAAGGGGTTCAAGGGGTTTGGACGATAAGTGATTACTTCCTTGCAACTAACCTTCTCTACCCAATTCACCGAGCCGTACGACACGTTCATAGGTGAAGGACGAGAAGAAACTGAAGAGAGCGAAGAAGGTGAATTAAGTTCCCTCTCTATCCGTCCCATCATTACGCCGCTTTCCCTCAGTACCTTCGTCAACCTTCGGGTATCGATGCCCGTGATGGCGGGAATGTGTTCGCGTTTCAGCCACTTGGCAAGCGACTCCTTGGCATTCCAATGCGAAAAGGTTTGACTGTAGTCGGCTACCACAAGTGCCTTCACGTGGATTTTGTCGCTCTCCATAAACTTTGGCAATGGCTTGCCATCAGTTTCCGGCACACCATAATTGCCTACCAGCGGATATGTCATCACCAGAATCTGTCCCGCATAGCTTGGATCGGTCAGGCTCTCGGGATAACCGCTCATGGCAGTGTTGAACACCACTTCGCCTACGGCATCACCATCGTATCCAAAACTACGACCATAGAATACCGTACCATCCTCCAATATCAGT
Source organism: Bacteroidales bacterium (assembly GCA_017618715.1). Classification (GTDB taxonomy): domain Bacteria; phylum Bacteroidota; class Bacteroidia; order Bacteroidales; family UBA3663; genus Liminaster. The sequence goes on along the minus strand of JAFZTS010000037.1, from coordinate 3,129 downwards.
TTTGCGTCCATCATATCACTATCAATAAGCCTGTTCATGCACACCCTTGACGGCACGACCAGAGGGATCATTGAGGTTTTTGAAAGCTGCATCCCACTCAAGGGCAATGGCCGTGGAGCAAGCCACACTGGCCTCCTGGTTCACGCTTCGGGCAGCCGACTCACTCGGGAAGTGTTCAGCAAAGATGCTGCGGTAATAATATTCCTCCTTGTTGAGTGGTGGATTGATGGGGAACCGCTCGGCTGCGTGTGCCATCATCTCGTCGGTAACGGCCTCCGAGGTTATCTGTTTCAAGGTGTCAATCCACGAATAGCCCACGCCGTCGCTGAACTGCTCCTTCTGTCGCCAGGCCACTTCGGCAGGCAGCATTTCTGCAAAGGCTTCGCGGACAATCTTCTTTTCAATCGTCTTTCCCGGACACATCTTCGCCCGAGGATTGGTACGCATGGCCACATCCAGGAATTCCTTGTCGAGGAAAGGCACACGTCCCTCCACGCCCCAAGCCGACAGGCTCTTGTTGGCACGAAGGCAGTCGTATAGGTGAAGTTTGCCCAATTTGCGCACAGTTTCATCATGGAACGCTTTGGCATCGGGAGCCTTGTGGAAATAGAGATACCCGCCGAACACTTCATCTGCTCCCTCGCCCGACAACACCATCTTGATGCCCATCGACTTGATGACACGAGCCAGCAGATACATCGGCGTCGATGCACGAACCGTCGTGACATCGTAGGTCTCGATGAAGTAGATGACGTCGCGGATGGCGTCGAGTCCTTCCCGAATGGTGTAGTTGATTTCATGATGGACAGTACCGATATAGTCAGCTACCAGTCGTGCTTTAGCCAAGTCCGGAGCTCCCTTCAGTCCGACAGCGAATGAGTGCAACCGAGGCCAGTAGGCCTTGGTGCGGGAATTGTCTTCGATGCGCATCTCGCTGTACTGCTCTGCAATGGCCGAAATGACTGACGAGTCGAGACCGCCGCTCAGCAACACACCGTAGGGCACATCCGACATTAACTGTCGTCGCACGGCATCCTTGAGCGCATCATGGATAGCCGTAACGCTGGCGGGATTATCCTTGACGGCATCGTAGTCCATCCAGTCACGTTTGTAATAGCGTTTCAGACCAGGTTCCTTGCTCCAATAATAATGTCCTGGAGGAAAAGGTTCATAGCGTTCGCACTGCCCCTCCAATGCTTTCAGTTCCGAGGCAGCATACACCTTACCGTCGGCATCATAACCGATATATAGCGGTATCACGCCGATGGGGTCACGGGCAATGAGGAAAGCATCATGTTCCTCGTCATAGAGCACGAAGGCAAAAATGCCGCTCAAGTCTTCGAGGAAGTCTATGCCCTTCTCTCGGTAGAGGGCAAGGATGACCTCACAGTCGCTTCCTGTCTGGAAATCGTACTGTCCCGCAAAGCGCCGACGTATCTCCTGATGGTTGTATATTTCGCCGTTTACCGCCAGCACAAGTTTCTTGTCAGGTGAGTACAAGGGTTGTCCGCCGCTTTCGGGATCCACGATGCTCAAACGCTCATGTGCAAGGATAGCTCTGCCACCACAATATATACCACTCCAATCTGGACCGCGATGACGTATCTTCCGACTCATCGCCAAAGCCTTCACTCGCAGTTCCTGCGTCTGCTCTCTGACATTCAGTATTGCTGCTATACCACACATAATCTTAACTGTTTATAATTGCATTTTTAATACTTTCTCAACATAGTTTACAAAAGCCTCATTGCACAGACGTATGCCGCCCACTGTAGGATAGTGTCCCGTGAAATACCAATCTCCTGGATGATTGGGACAGGCATGATGCAGACCCTCGATGCTTTGAAAAACCAGTTCGACAGGAGTTTGCATACCATTCGGTCGAAGCATGTTCACTATTTTTTCATTGATTTCCTCTACAGTGAAAGGGGCGTAAATGGCACGGACGTGATTCTCCGTCGTCGGCATCGTTTTGCATTTGCGATATGTGCAAGCTATTATCTGATGCATACCCCGTTCCCTTATCAGGGCAATGGCGGCACGGAAGGCACAGAGCTCTTCGAGGCGTGACATGTCAATGCCATAATAATCGGGGTAGCGTATCTGCGGAGAACTGCTCACCATGACAATCTTCTTGGGATGAAGACGATCGAGAATCTTGAAGATGCTCTCGCGGAGCGTTGTGCCGCGTACGATCGAGTCGTCAATAATGACCAGGTTATCCACATAAGGATGAAGCGAACCGTATGTAATGTCATAGACATGGGCGGCAAGGTCGTTGCGCTCTGCTCCATCGCTGATGAAAGTGCGCAGTTTGATATCCTTCCACACCACCTTTTCAATCCTCACGTCGCGATCCAGTTTCTTTACTCCATCGGTCATGCCGTGGAAAGCCACCTCGGCAGTGTTGGGTATATATGAAAATACGGTATGCGTCACGTCACCCTCGATAGCCTTGATAATTGCTGGGACAAGTTGCTCGCCAAGACGTTTTCGCTCCAAATAAATGTCACAGTCGGAACCTCGACTGAAATAGATGCGTTCGAACGAACAAGCGGAAAACTTCCGGGCAGGAAGTATCTGTTCCATACAGACCTCACCATTCTTCCGAACGATGAGCGCCAGACCTGGCTCCAACTCCCGAATCTCGTTCGACTGCAGATCAAAGGTTGTTTGAATCACCGGACGTTCGCTGGCCAGCACCACTATCTCATCGTCCCGATACCAGAATGCGGGGCGGATACCCCAAGGGTCACGCACGGCAAACATCTCGCCGCTTCCCGTCAAGCCGCACATCACATAACCGCCGTCGAAATGCGACATCGTTGTTTTCAGGACGTTGGCCATCTCCACATGATTGTCAATATAGTCGGTGATGTCCGTACTTTCCAAGCCGCGATCCTTTGCCTCCACATACAAACGTTCCACTTCGCGGTCCAACCGGTGACCCATCAGTTCAAGGGTTATGTATGCGTCACCATAGATACGGGGTGATTGGCCCTGTTCAGTGATGTAGCGGAAAACTTCGTCGATGTTTGTCATGTTGAAGTTGCCGCAAAGGCAGAGGTTCTTCGCACGCCAGTTGTTGCGACGCAGGAAGGGATGCACGTATTGAAGCCCGGATTTGCC
>JAFZTS010000036.1 GCA_017618715.1 Bacteroidales bacterium | reverse complement strand
TCATTGTGAGGATTACTCCCAGTTACCGGCATTGTTGTTAGCCACGGTAGCATCGCCTACCATCATGCCAGGATATTTGTCAAGTTCCTCGCGGTCAACGATCTTGTTGGAGAGTTCCTGCTCGTTGAGGTCGCCGAGGTAAGAAGCGTAGGGTACCTTGGCCTCGAAGAGCGGCATCTCGAAACCGGAAGCGGAAACCTGGGTGCCAGTGGCGAGGAGGATGGTGTCCTTGGCTTGACCCTCATAGAACTGAGGGATGAAGCGGAGCTCGTCGATGTTGAAGTCGGGACGGCTCAGTGCCGAATCCTTTTCGAGCACGGAAACGTAGATGGAGTCACGGCTGAACTTAGCTTTGCTCAAACCAAACTCGGCAATCTGCTTGGCATACTTTTTGGGGTCCTGGAGGTAGGTCCAAGCCTTCTGCTCGTTGAGGCCTGCCTGGAGCTGCTCGTCGGTAAGGGTACCGATCTTCTGGACGATGGCAATCTTGTCGTTCTTCGCAAAGTTGACGAGCTGATCCCAAGAAGCTGCATATACGTGGTACTTCTTCTGGTATTCTTCCTGAAGGGTACGAACGTCCTTGAGACGCTGGATGACAACTGCGTCGCGCTTGGCGACTTCATGGTTAAAGTTGATAGGGATCATCAGGGACTGATAGCACATGACGACCAAGAGGATTGCTGCGGCAGCAAGGAGAATGTTAAGTAAAGTTTTCATGATGATATGTATGGATTATATTTTTTTGGACTGTGTAGGTTTTTATTTATTTTGTGCTGCAAATATAAACAACTTTTTTTAATTTTGTATATCTTTGTAGCGAAAAAATTCAAAAAAAGCATGATATTTTCGTTTTTTGCCCCAAAAATGGCCGAAAAATTGCAATTTACGCCTAATAATTTGCAGAAAGAGGCGATGAATTTGCTTGGCGAGTTCATTTTCGGCAGTTCGATGCGCGACCGGATTTTCGTTTTGCGGGGTTATGCGGGCACCGGCAAGACGTCTTTGGTTGGTGCTTTGGTGAAGGTGCTTGACGAGGCAAAGATGCCGGTTCAGCTGATGGCACCGACGGGACGAGCGGCGAAGGTGTTTGCCTCGATGGCGGGACATCCGGCGTTCACGATCCACAAGACGATCTACCGGCAGCATCGGTTCAACGTGGAGATGGAGGGTTTCGAGCTGACCGAAAACCGACGGACGGGAGTGCTCTTCATCTGCGACGAGGCATCGATGATCTCGACACTGAACGAGGGTTCGCCCTTCGGCACGGGCAATCTGCTGGACGACCTGATTGAGTACGTCTATGGCTCGCAGGGTTGCAAGCTGTTGTTGGTGGGCGATGCGGCGCAGTTACCGCCGGTGGGGCAGAAGCGAAGCCCTGCGCTCGACATCAACGTCCTGCAAAGCTATGGCCTGGAGGTGGTGACCACGGAACTGACCGAGGTGGCCCGCCAGCAAATGACTTCGGGCATCCTTTACAATGCCACGGTGTTGCGGAACACGCTGATGATGGGCATGAATGCGCCGGCTGAGAGTGCCACGGCCCAGCGTCTCTATGCCCTGCCCCATATATATTATAAAATGTATCCCGACGTGCATCGCATCAACGGCTATGAGCTGCTGGAATGCCTTGGGTCGAGCTACAGCAATGAGGGTTTGGACGATACAATCATCATCACACGCTCGAATGCGCGGGCCAACAAATTCAACCAGGGCGTGAGGAACCAGATACTGGATCGCGAGGAGGAACTGACGGCGGGTGACCGTCTGCTGGTGGTGAAAAACAACTACTATTGGGGGAAGGAGTTCGACCAGCTGCCGTTCATTGCCAATGGCGACGTGGTGACGGTGAACCGCGTGCGTTCGGTGATCAGTCTCTACGGGTTTCGCTTTGCGAAAGTGGCCATCACCTTGCCCGACTACGACATCGACACCGAGGTGATGGTGATGCTCGACACGCTGACCGTCGATGGTCCCAACCTGCCTGTGGAGCAGCAGCAGAAACTCTTCGAGGCGGTGGCCCAGGATTATCCGGAATGCCGCAACCAGCGCGACCTTTACAATGCCGTGAAGGAGAACCCCTATTTCAATGCCTTGCAGGTAAAGTATGCCTACTGCGTAACTTGTCACAAGAGCCAGGGCGGACAGTGGCAGGACGTGTATCTGGACCTGGCTTACATCAACCCCGACCATCTGGGCCCCGACTTCTATCGTTGGATTTACACGGCATTCACACGTGCCCGCAAAAGCCTGTATTTGGTGAATATGAGTGACGAAATGACGGAATAGATGCTGAAAAACATATTTTTTTAGCACTTTTTTGACTAAAAATTTGGCACATAAAGTAAAAAGATGTATTTTTGCTCCGTAATATTCACCCGTGTGAATGCCTTGCATAAGGACAAGGAAAGTGTTATTCAAGCATTGTGTAATCTAATTGATTTATAAAAAATGAAGGTTCTCAAGTTCGGTGGAACGTCAGTCGGAACGGCTGAGCGTATCAAGAATGTCGCTAAACTCATTGTCGAGGATGGCCAGCCCAAGTTTGTGGTGCTCTCTGCCATGTCGGGAACGACCAATACGCTCCTTGAGATTTCGGGCTATTATCGTCTGCAGAATTCGGTAGGCGCAAGTGAGGTAATCGTGCGCCTTGAGCAGAAGTATATGGATGTAATCAGGGAGCTTTACACCCAAGAGGAATACTCGAAGGTTGCCAAGCAGGTCATCAAGGGTATTTTCGAATATATCCGTTCGTTTGCCAACCGTCCGTTCACGATTTACGAAGAGAAGTGCATCGTGGCTCAGGGCGAGCTGATGTCAACCAACCTGATGAACCTCTATCTGAGGCAGGAGGGCGTGAAGGTGAGCTTCCTTCAGGCGCTTGATTTCATGCGCATCGACAAGAATGCCGAGCCCGACTTCCAGTACATCGAGGAGCACCTCAGGGAGTTGCTGCGCGGGGCTGGTGAGCAGGATGTGTATATCACCCAGGGCTTCATCTGCCGCAATGCATACGGCGACATCGACAACCTGCTGCGAGGCGGGTCGGACTATTCTGCTTCGATCATCGGTGCTGCCATCCGTGCCGAGGAGATACAGATCTGGACCGACATCGACGGCATGCACAACAACGATCCGCGCATGGTGGCCCACACCAAGCCGGTGCGTCAGCTCAACTTCGACGAGGCTGCCGAGTTGGCTTATTTCGGTGCAAAGATCCTTCACCCCACCTGCATCACCCCAGCGAGGATGTACAACATCCCCGTACGTCTTTTGAATACGATGGACCCGAAGGCTGCCGGCACGCTGGTAAGCAACGAGACCGAGCTCAACAAGATCAAGGCCATTGCCGCCAAGGACGGCATCACTTCGATCCGTATCAAGTCGAGCCGCATGTTGCTGGCCTATGGTTTCCTGCGCCAGGTGTTCGAGATTTTCGAGCACTACAAGACAGCCATCGACCTGATCACCACATCGGAGGTGGGCGTCTCGCTGACCATCGACCGCGACAAGCATCTCGACGAGATCGTGAACGACCTGAAGAAGTTCGGATCGGTATCGGTCGATAAGGATATGGTGATCATCTGCGTGGTAGGCGATATGCGTTGGGACAACCTCGGCTTCGAGTCGAAGGTAGTCGATGCCCTGCGCGATGTGCCCGTCCGCATGATTTCGTACGGCGGGTCGAACTACAACATTTCGGTGCTCGTCCGCAAGGAGGACAAGGTGAGGGCTCTACAGGCTCTCAGCGCCGCGCTTTTCTAAATCCGGTTAACGGTTAATGGTTCATGGTTAATGGTTAACGGTTAATTATCTTCGATTATCTTATTGATGAAATTTCCTGTAGAACAATTCGAGGGTGTTCAGACCCCGTTCTATTATTATGACAAGAAACTGCTTCAACAGACGCTGGACGTGATCAATCGCGAGGCGGCACGTTATGCGGGATTCCATGTGCATTACGCCGTCAAGGCGAATGTCGATCGCACGGTGCTCGCCTTGGTCAACGCTGCCGGACTGGGTTGCGATTGCGTGAGCGGTGGAGAAGTGAAGGCCTGTTTGGATGCGGGATTTCCTGCCTCGAAGGTCGTGTTTGCCGGTGTCGGCAAAGCCGATTGGGAGATTAATCTGGCCCTCGATGCCGACATCGCTTGCTTCAATGTGGAGTCGGCCCCCGAGCTGGATGTCCTCAACGAGCTTGCCGGTGCGAAAGGCAAGGTGGCAAGGGTGGCACTGCGTGTCAATCCGAACGTCGATGCCCACACCCACAAGTATATCACGACGGGTCTGTCGGAGAACAAATTCGGCATCGCGATGAATATGCTCGACATGATTGTGCAGCACGCGCATCAGTTGCCGAACATCAGTTTCGAAGGCCTGCATTTCCACATCGGCAGCCAGTTGCTCGACCTCAAGCCGTTCGAGATGCTTTGCTATCGCATCAACCAACTGCAGGAGGAGCTTGAAGAGAAAGGCGTGAGGATGAAGTCGATCAATGTGGGTGGCGGATTGGGCTGTGACTATGTGAACCCCGACGAGCATCCGATACCGGATTTTGCCTCCTACTTCAAGATCTTTGCCGAACACCTTGCCCTGCGACGCGGACAGGAGCTGCATTTCGAGCTTGGACGCAGCGTGGTCTGCCAATGCGGGTCATTGATCAGCCGCGTGCTCTATGTGAAGGAAGGCAACAACAAGAAATTCGTTATCCTTGATGCCGGCATGTCGGACCTGATACGTCCTGCCCTCTATCAGGCTCACCACAACATCGAGAACATCACGGCAGCACCCGATGGCCCGAAGGATAAATATGATGTCGTTGGCCCTATTTGCGAAAGTTCGGACACTTTTGGCGAAGACGAGATCCTGCCGGTTACCAAGCGAGGCGATCTGGTGGCCCTGCGCAGCGCAGGGGCATACGGTCAGATCATGGCGTCGAACTATAACTGCCGACGCATACCCGCATCGCTCGTCCTTTGAACAGGGCATCGTTTCTTGAGCAGAACAGCGGTTCGCGTCGTGTTGGAAAATAGTGTATGCGAAAAGTAATCAGTCTGGTCATATTGGTCATGTTGGTCATCGGGCTGAAAGCCCAGATCATTGACCACACCTCATTGCTCCCCGATGAACTGCTCGTTGGGGATACTGTCGTGACCAATATGCCGGCACAGGTGAACCGCTATGTGGAACTGCCGAAGGACGTTTTGGATTCGATTGCTGCCGTCGAGGACAGCATTGCCATTGCCGACTCGATTGCCGCTGTTCTCGATTCGATTGCCGTCAAGGACTCGCTGGACCAAGTGAAGGCCTTGGCAGCCAGAAAGCCGTTGAAGCCGGTGCCGCCCTATATGCGTCAGGCGGTCTATCGTTCATGGCGCCGCAGTCATCCGACGTTGCCGGGCATCCCTCCCTACAGGACGCGAACCCGCATGGCAAAATATATGGCCGACACATTGCGCCGCGCTGTGGACAACATGCCTCTTGACACGTCGAACACGGATATGCTCTATCTTTATGACATGCGACTGCCCGTAATCAATTCGGGCTATGTGCCAGCAGACTCATCGCTGCGTTTCCATGAGCAGGTGTCGAAGATGGAAGCGTCGACGCTTGACGAAATGATGTCGATTCCTCATTTCGAGGAAGAATATGAGCGACAGCAGCGCAACGAACAGCAGCGGCATCTGGTGCGTTACAATTACGCCAGCCAGGACCCGCGTCGATTCCGCTACGTGCGCCGCAGGTTCGAGGTGCCGACGACGGCAAGCCGCGCGATAGATTCGCGAGCCTCGGTGCAGGATACGCGCATCGTCGAAGATCTCGACATCGACTTCAGCCATGCCGACCTTGACTATTTCGGACAAAGTGCTATCATCAAGGCGGACAAATGGCATTGGAAGGGCGACCATACGCTGACGATGCAGCAGACGGCCTTGTCGGACAACTGGTACAAGAGCGGTGACAACAACATGTCGCTTTCGGGCGACCAGAAGATTACGGTGAGCCGTTACGATGAAGAGCAGATCACGACGTTTGAGACCATTCTCGAGCTGAAACTATCGGGCTATTACACCAAGGCCGATACCGTCCACCGGATGAGGGTGAACGACAACGAATTCACACTTACCTCGAAATATGGCTACAAGGCATGGAAGAAGTGGTATTATACTGCCCAGCTCTATGGCAAGACACCTATCTTCGACTATTATGCAACCAATTCGAACGTCTGCAAATCGACTTTCCTTTCGCCCCTTGAGTTGAACCTCTCGTTGGGTGTGGATTATAAATACACTTCACCTAACAAGCGATTCGTCTATTCATTGCTTTTGGCTCCTTTTTCGTACGACATGAAATATGTGCGCGACGACCGAGTGAATGTCAAGCAATATGGTATTGACGAGGGCAAAAACATGTTGCACAGCTTCGGTTCGTCGCTCACCACCAAGTTCGATTGGAAGATCAGCGACGACATATCGTGGAGCTCGCGCCTCTACTACTTTACCTCGTACGACATGTTGAAGGTGGAGTATGAAAACACAATCAACTTCAAGATAAGCCGATTCTTCACGGGCAAGTTCTATGCCTATCCACGTTTCGACGATTCGCGCGACCGCAAGCGTGAGATCAAGGAGATGCTGACAATCGGCTTCAGTTACCAGTGGTAAGGAACATAATCAATAGATTTACACATATATTTTATAGAAAGGTATTTACACGTTATGGCAGAAACAGACATTAAGCGCGGCTTGCAGGACTTCTGGAACTTGCTTGACGACGATCAGAGAGCAGTTATCTGTAACAGGGCTATTGTTCAATCGTACAGCAAGGGCGAATCGCTCTACAAGGTCGGCGAAGGATCGACCTACCTGGTGTGTGTGCTGACGGGACACATCAAGCTCGAGAAACTGGGTGTGGGTGGACGCATGCAGATTACCCGCATGTTCGGTCCCGGAGAGAACTTCGGCTATCGCAGTTATTTCGCCAAGCAGGACCATCAAACCGAGGCCGTAGCCATGGTGCCCACACAGGTTGCACTTGTCCCCATGGAGCTGATCGAGAAGGTTTGTATGGTCAATGCGCATCTTGCCATGTATTTCGTTCGCAACCTTGCCACCGATCTTGGCGCCAGCGATGAACGCACCATCACTTTGACCCAGAAGCATATTCGCGGTCGCTTGGCCGAGTCGATAACCATGCTCATTGATAAGTATGGTTATGAAGCCGACGGCATGACCATCAATGCAGCGTTGCCGCGTGAGGATCTGGCCGCCCTTTCGAACATGACGACCTCGAACGCCATTCGTACGCTTGGCTCGCTCGTCGCTGACGGAATACTTGAGGTGGAAGGCCGTCGCATTCGCCTGCTCAACCCCGAGAAACTGAAGCATATCAATGCCAACGGGTAACCTTTCGAACCCTTCAAACCCTTCGAACCTTTCAAAACATGATCAGAAAAATACTTATAGCCAATCGAGGCGAGATAGCAATCCGTGTGATGCGTGCCTGTTATGAGATGGGCATTCGCTCGGTGGCTGTCTTTAGTGAGGCTGACCGAACGAGTCGCCATGTGATCTATGCCAACGAGGCAGAATGCATCGGTCCGGCACCTTCGAGCGAAAGCTACCTTTGCATCGACAAGATCATCGAGGTGGCCAAGAAGCACAAGGTAGATGCCATCCACCCGGGTTACGGATTCCTGAGCGAGAATGCCGAGTTCGCACGTCGTTGTGAAGCCGAGGGCATTATCTTCATCGGCCCCAATCCGCAGACGATGATCGACATGGGCGACAAGATACAGGCACGTCGCCACATGATTGCCGCAGGCGTTCCCGTGGTTCCGGGTACGCAGGACCAGCTCAATTCGCCCGAGGAGGCTGTGGGCGTGTGCAAAGCCATCGGCTTCCCCGTGATGATCAAGGCATCGATGGGTGGTGGTGGCAAGGGTATGCGCCTGGTACATCGTGTCGAAGACGTGGTCGAGGCTTACAATGCCTGCAAGTCGGAGGCAATGTCGGGTTTCGGCGACGATACCGTATATATCGAGAAGTTTGTCGAAGGACCACACCATATCGAGTTCCAGATTATGGGTGACAAGCACGGCAACGTGGTGCATTTGGGCGACCGCGAGTGTTCGGTGCAGCGTCGCCATCAGAAGGTCGTCGAGGAGTCGCCTTCACCCTTCCTTGACCCCGAGCTTCGCAAGAAGATGGGAGCAGCTGCCGTGGCTGCAGCCACGGCTGTAGGTTATGTGGGCGCAGGCACCATCGAGTTCCTTGTCGATAAGTACAAGAACTTCTACTTCCTTGAGATGAACACCCGTCTGCAGGTCGAGCATCCAGTTACCGAGGAGGTGGTTGGCCTGGACCTTGTAAAGCAGCAGATCCTCATCGCCGACGGGCAGGAGCTGACCATCAAGCAGGAGGATGTGCATCAGCGCGGACATGCCATCGAGTGCCGTATTTGTGCCGAGGATACCGAGAACAACTTCCGACCGGCTCCGGGTGTCATCAGCCGCCTCGTCGAACCTCATGGCCCCGGCATTCGCATCGATTCGGCCGTGTATGAAGGTTATGAGATTCCGATGTACTACGATCCGATGATCGGCAAACTCATCGTTTGGGCCACACGCCGTCAATACGCCATCGAACGTATGCGCCGCGCCCTGTATGAATACAAGGTAGCTGGTCTTGTGACCAACATACGCTACCTGCGCCGCATCATCGATGTGCCGCAGTTCAAGGAGGGCAACTACGATACTTCGTTCATCGAGGTGAACCAGGAGCGTCTGCGTCCACGTCCAGGCTTCAAGAACGATTCGGAGGACATGGCCATTATTGCCGCCTATATCGATTACCTCATGAACTACGAGGAAAACAAACCCGACAACCTGAGCGAGAATTCAAGCGCACTTAACCGTTGGCGCGCCTTCGGTCTGCAGAAGGGAGTGCTGAGAGTGTAGGCTCTCTAGAGTCTCTAGAAACTCTAGATAATCTAGAAAAATAGTAACAAACTATGGAAATTCAGATAGGAAACCGTTTGGCCGAAGTGACCCTCTTGAGCAAGGAGGGCAACAACGTCTCGATAGAGATCGACGGCAAGATCTATCATGTCGATATCTGCATGTTTGCCAACGGACAGGTGTCGATACTCAACAACGGCCTTTCGTACAATGCTACGCTCATCAAGGGCAACACAGGCAAGCATTACCGTGTGGCGCTCAACTATTCGAACTACGAGATCGACATGCTCGATTCGCAGGCCAAATATATGCGTATGCGAAAGAAGAACGACCTGGAGAAGCAGGCCGACAAGATCAAGGCACCAATGCCTTGCAAGATTGTCAAGGTGTATGTCGAGCCAGGACAGCAACTTGAGGCTGGCGACATCGTGCTCACCATCGAGGCCATGAAGATGCAGTCGAATATCTCAGTTTCGGAGGCTTGCACCGTGCTCGAGGTCAAGTGTGCGGAGAATGATTCGGTGATGGCCGAGCAGGTGCTTGTCTCGCTAAAGCTCGACTAAAGGTTAATGGTTCATGGTTAATGGATAAAAGAATAATGGAACATAAGAAATTGAACGTTCGTGAACGAATAGATATCCTCCTCGACAGGGGTACGTTCTGCGAGGTGGACAAATACGTGAAGCATCACTGCACCAACTTCGGCATGGAGAACAAGCGCGTGGCTGGTGATGGCGTGGTGTGCGGTTATGGCAAGATTGATGGTCGTCTGGTCTTCGTCTATGGCTTTGACTTTGCCGTAATGGGCGGTTCGCTCAGTGCTGCCAATGCTGCCAAGATTGCCAAGGTGCAGGACGCAGCGCTTCGCAATGGAGCGCCCATCATTGGCCTGAACGATTCGGGTGGCGCACGCATCCAGGAGGGCATCGAGTCGCTCTCGGGCTTCGGCGACATCTTCTATCGCAACGTGATGGCATCGGGTGTCATCCCGCAGATTTCGGCCATCATGGGTCCATGTGCAGGGGGCAGCTGTTATTCGCCGGCACTCACCGACTTTATCCTGATGGTGCGCGACGAGGCACAGATGTTCATTACGGGGCCGAATGTGGTCAAGCAGGTGACACAGGAGGAATGTGACAAGGAGAGCCTTGGAGGTGCCGACGTGCACTCCACCAAGTCGGGCGTTTGCCAGTTCGTATGCGAGAGCGACGAGGAATGTCTGATGACCATCCGCGAGCTCATCGGCTTCCTGCCCAACAACAACATGGAGGATGCTCCAGCCTTGCCGCAGACCGACGAGGTGACGCGTCAGGTACACGAACTTGAAGGCGTGGTTCCCACCGACCCCAATATTCCCTACAACATCAAGGACATCATTGAGCCTGTCTGCGATCACCAGTATTTCTTCGAGATTGCGCCCAACTTCGCCAAGAATATCGTCATTGGATTTGGCCGCATGGCCGGTCGAACGGTAGGATTCGTTGCCAATCAGCCGCAGGTGTTGGCCGGTGCTTTGGACATCGACGCTTCGGAGAAGGGTGCACGTTTCGTTCGTTTCTGCGACTGCTTCAACATCCCCATCATTGCCATCGAGGACGTGCCGGGCTTCATGCCTGGCGTAAACCAGGAGCACGGAGGCATCATTCGTCATGGCGCAAAGTTGCTCTATGCTTTTGCTGAAGCTACGGTGCCGAAGATTACGCTCATCACACGCAAAGCTTATGGCGGTGCATATATCGTGATGAACTGCAAGCAACTTGGTGCTGATGTCAACCTCGCCTACGAGAGTGCCGAAATCGCCGTGATGGGAGCCAAAGGCGCTGTATCAATCCTTTATCGCAAAGAGACTCCCGAGCAGCAGGCCGAGCGCATCAAGGAGTATGAGGCGAAGTTCAACAATCCCTACTGCGCTGCCGAACTTGGTTTCATTGACGACATCATTGCTCCAGCCGATACACGCAAGGCGCTCATCCAGGCGCTGGATTGCTGCAGGAACAAGAATAAGTCCAATCCACCGAAGAAGCATGGCAATATGCCTGTCTGAGGCATCATCCAGTACCGTTTGAAGCGCAATGACTTTTGAAGAGATTCTTGCCACGCAGGGCAAACTCGTCTATACCAATGAGGGCACGAGCATGATGCCTTTGCTTCGTCAACGTCGTGACTTGCTGATCATCGCACCCAAGCCCGAGGGACGTCTCAAGATGTGGGATGTCCCCCTTTATCGCAGGGACAATGGACAGTATGTCATGCATCGTGTACTTTGGGTGCGCAAGAATGACTACATCCTGTGCGGCGACAACCAGTATTATCCCGAGACGGGCATACAGGACCGACACATTATCGGCGTTCTCGAAACAGTAAATCGCGACGGCAAGGAATTGTATGTGCGGGCCACCAAGGAACATCCCAACGTGCCTTTGAAGTACAAGCTCTATGTCTTCCTATGGTGTTTCTTTTTCCCTATCCGTGCGGTGCTGGTATTTTTCCATACAAAATGGATGATTCACAAATATCGCCAACAAATAAAACAAAAGCAATGAAACTGAAATACAATTTTGCCATTCAAAAAGTGACTGACTTCTGGGCTGCCGTGCCGGTGGGCAAGGATGCCAAGAAGTATCGTGGCGTGATGAGCCTCAATGAGAGCGCCAAGGATATGATGGAGTTCTTGCGTGAGGACATCACCGAGGAGGAACTTGTCGAGAAGATGCTTACCGAGTATGATGTGCCCGAAGAGCAGCTTCGTCAGGATGTGGCCGACCTCATTCAAAAGCTCCGCGAGGCCGAAGTACTTGATGAATAATTCGCGATTCTAACCTTACAATTTCTTTAGCCTTTCGAATCCATGCCCTCTGGCACCTATCTTTTCGCCGAAATCCCTGTTCGCATCTTTTCGCTCTATGATGAGGTGCAGGTGATGTGTGCCGATTATCGTACGGAGCAGGAGCCGGAGGTCATTGTCACTACGACTCTTGAGGAGATTGCCGAGGAGGATAGGCTGAGCGACGAACAGCGCGAGCTCGAAGGATTGCCGCCCTACAAATATTCGACTTCATATTTAGAGACGCTGACGGTCTATCGCAAGATTGCGCTGGCCTTCATGCAACGTAACGTGCTTCTGATGCACGGCTCGGTGGTGGCTGTCGATGGCGAAGCGTATATGTTCACAGCTCTCAGCGGAACAGGCAAGAGCACACACGTGCGGCTTTGGCGTAAACTGTTTGGACAGCGTGCCGTCATGGTCAACGATGACAAGCCGCTGGTGAGGATAGGAGAGGAGCGCCCCGTCGTCTATGGCACGCCGTGGGACGGCAAGCATCGTCTCAGCAATAATATTGCCGTGCCGCTCAAGGCCATCGTCATTCTAAAACGTGGTGAAGAGAATGAGATTCATCCAATTACTGTGCAGGAGGCTTTCCCAACGCTGCTCCAGCAGTCGTTCCGCACAGAAGATCCGATGGTGACAATACGCACGATGCAGCTTCTAAGCCAGCTCGCCGAGCACGTCGGACTTTATGAACTGCATTGCAACATGAATCCCGAAGCTGCCGAAGTCGCTTATCGCGGCATGAACGATGAGTTTTGATAAAGAAACATGGATTGCCAGATAATTATCATGAATTGAAGTTGGTTTTACTGGTCAAATAAGAATTCATGGTAATTTGAGATAATTCGTGTATAAAAAAAATAGCTATTTGAACAGCAATAAATCATGCTGAAGCAACTGCGATATTTTTACGAACAAAGCCGGGGCTTTCGCCTCAAGCTGCTCTTGAGTCTGATACTCGGATTCTTGAGCATCGTGTTCGGATTGTTGTTCATCTACGTCAGCAAATGCATCGTCGATATTGCCACGGGCAAGATGGAGGGTGACTTGTGGACGTGGGTGGGCATTCTCGCTTTCATGCTGTTCATGCGTTTGGCCCTGCGCGGCATCAACCTTTGGGTGAACGGACGCGTCAGCCAGGGCTTGGTGAATACTATGCGAAGCAGGCTCTTCGACGATGTGCTCAACAGTCCGTGGCATGGGCGCGAGGACCGCAAGTCGGGCGACGTGATGAGCCGCATTAGCGAAGACTTGCGCGTCGTGGTTGAATGTATCACAGGAGACATCCCTGACGTTTTCCTGGCAACGTTTCAGTTGCTCGCTGCTTCATGGTTCCTTTTCAGCATGCAGCCCCGCTTGCTTTGGATTGTACTTGTGATTGTTCCAGTGGCCATTGTGCTCACCAAAATCTATTACAAGACGATGCGTCGGCTGACCAAGCAGATTCGACGCGAAGAGGCCGACATACAAAGTCACATTCAGGAATCGGTCGAGAATCGTCCGCTTTTGCTCTCGCTTCGTCGCACAGGTCTGATGATCGAACGTCTGGTATCTCGCCAACAGCATCTTTTCCGCACGTTTTCGCGTCGTCTGCGTTTCTCGATCAGCACACGTCTGCTCATCTCCAGCGGATTCATGATCGGATACTACACTGCCTTCGTTTGGTCGGCCTACGGCATCATGATGGGCACAGTGACCTACGGTATGATGACGGCCCTGCTTCAACTTGTCGGACAGGTACAGGGTCCTATCTTGAACCTTTCGACACTCTTCCCCGCCATCGTCAGGGCAACGACAGCAGGCGAACGCTTGCAGGAATTGAAGAATCCCGACCCCACATATAATAAAAAGAAGAGTAAGGAATATCCCGTCTCGAAAGAAATACTAGGTCTGCAACTTCAGAACGTTTCCTATCGCTATCCGGATGGCGACCATGACGTGCTCAATGATTTCACATGCACTTTTGCACCTTCCACAAGCACAGCCATCGTTGGCCCGACGGGCAGCGGCAAGAGCACCTTGGTGCGTATCCTCCTCGGCTTGCTTCGTCCTACAGGAGGAAACGTGCGCCTCATCGATACGAAGGGCAATACACTTCCTTTGGATGCCGACGAATATGCCATAGCGTATGTGCCCCAGGGCAACAGCCTCTTGAGCGGCACGATACGCGACAACCTCCAGCTTGGCAAGCTCGATGCTTCCGAAGAGGAGATGCATGATGCCTTGTCTCGGGCCAGCGCCCTTTTCGTCTATGATCTGCCTCGTGGGCTCGACACTTTGTGCGGCGAGAAGGGAAGTGGCCTTTCCGAAGGACAGGCACAGCGTATCGCCATCGCCCGTGCCCTGCTCCAACCAGGTTCCATCCTGATTATGGATGAGGCATCGTCGGCCCTTGACCCCAATACCGAGCGACAGATTCTCGAAGAGCTGCAGCGACAGGAACTGCACAAGACATTGATATGGGTTACCCACCACATGGTGGTTCGTGATTATATGCAGCATTGTGTCGTCGTCGATGAGGAGGCATAAGTGATTCGCTCTCCGAATATCTATTATAAAATGTGGAATATTGGCATGATATTCCTTTTTTTTTGCTCAAAAGATGGTTTTTTTACATTTTTTGTGTAAAAAGTCTTAAAATTATTTGGAACCGATTGATTAAAGTTTTATCTTTGCACTCGTTATTGTGCTTTAAAAGTTCAGATGTGAAGTCCTCTTGTCTTCGTCTTTTCGCTCCCCATTTGACTTAGTGCATCTACAATTGAAAGATAACCATAAATTAATTGCTTATGCGTAAACTTCTACTCTCTTTGGTGGCTTGTGCCATCACCTTCTTATCTTTTAATGTCTCCAAGGCAGAAGGCCAGTTGTATCTGGGCTATTGTGACGGACTGATTGCTACAAGCAGTTCGGGCACTGTTGCAGGCCAGAGCGGTACGGATGCTACGATTGGAGAGGCAATCCGTATTCCTGGTTCGATGCTTGCAGCTTATCAGGGACTTCAGCTTGCAGCTGTTCATGCCGGTCTTCCCGACGCATCGGCTTATCCTGATGCACTCACAGGCTGGATTGCTGCCAGTCAGAACGGCGAGCGTCTTGCTACGGGCACTCTTTCGGCACCTGCCAAGGGCTGGAACGAAATCAGGTTTGATCAGGCTTATACCATCACCGGCAATGAGGAAGAATTGTGGATTGGCTTCGAGTTCGTGCAGCCCAAGAAGCTTAACGTCATTTCATTTGCTGGCGAGACCAATGCCGATGGATGCTGGGTCATCAAGAACAGCAAGTACTACGACTTCTCGGATCGTGGTTTCGGTTCCCTTTCGGTGGAAGGTATTGTGGAGGGTGACAACATCCCCCAGCACAACTTGACGATTGCATCAGCTTCAACCGCCTATACAATGACTCAGCTTGGCAGCCCCATCAAGGTGAATGCCCGCATTGTCAACAATGCTGTCGTGACTGCCGAGAAGCCTCTCATCGAGTGCCGTCTCAATGGCAATCCGGTTTATACTTACGAATATCCCGGCACTCTTAACTATCGCGACAAGGCTGACCTCCGTATTGAAGTACCAACAGAGAGCCTCTCCGAGGAGGGAGAAGTCTCGATTGGCCTCAAATTGAAGTGGGCCGATGGTTCAGCCGACGAATATGAGGCCGACAACGAGTATAGCCTCACCACAACTCTCAGCAAGGATGTCTATATGCGCGTCATGGTAGCTGAGGAAGGCACAGGTTCCTGGTGTGGTTGGTGTGTTCGTGGCCTTGTAGGAATGGCATATATGCGCGAAACTTATCCTGACACATTCATCGGCATTGGTGTCCACAATGGTGACGAATATACTGTTCGTATTTATGATAATGGATTAGGCATCGGTAGTTTCCCAAGTGCTAAAATCAATCGCGTCAAACTGGTTGATCCCAATAGTGCAGAACTTGAAAGGAACCTGCAGGACATGTATCCATTCAGCGATATCAACATGAAACTCGCTGCCAAGGCAGGGGATGACAACAAGGTGAAGTTCACCGTCGAGCTTACTTCATTGACCAATCAGACCGATGCCCAGTATAATATAGCGTTCGTCGTGCTTGAGGACAATCTTCCCATTACGCAGCAGAATTATTATTCGGGTGGCGGCAATGGTCCGATGGGCGGTTTTGAAGATCTTCCACGCGCTGCCGAAATCGAGATTGACGATGTGGCACGTGCCATCTATCCTTCGTTCGCCGGTTCGAACACACTCGTTCCTTCGCAGATTACTCGTGGTGAGGTCTATACCATCGAATACGAGGCTGTTCTCCCAACCATCGCCGATGGCAACAACGTCTGGGCTGCTGTACTCCTGATCAACCGAGCCAGTGGAGAGATCGTACAGGCTGCCAAGGTTGCCAGCATTGAAGGTCTGGTTGCCGGCATCAAGCAAATAAGCAATGATGCACAGAACGGCATCGAGACGCTTTACGACCTGCAGGGTCGTCGTATCAACGGGAATGTTTCCGGACTCGTCATTCGTAACGGCCGCATCAGCTTCCAGCGCTGAGCGGTCGAGCGAATGCCCAACCTATAAACAACACTTCACATTTTTTTAACCACTAATTACTAACATTTTTCTATGAAGAAACTTTTACTTCTCGTAGCTGCTGCAACTCTTATGTTGGGCGCTACCGCTGCGACTCCAAAGATCGCAACACAGGCCAAGCAGGCATCGGTTCTGAAATTGAATCAGGTTGCCAAGACTGATGTTAACAAGGAGTACACCGCCACTGGTATGCTCAAGTCTCAGGCAAATGCTGGTGCTATGCGTGCCAAGGCTGCCGTTACCCCAGAGGGTGAAACGAAGCCATACATGTTTAGCGCTTATCTGTCTTCCTTATTCGGCATGTCTTACTATTCAGGCATTGCTGTGAATATCAGCAAGAGTGAGGATGGTTCGAAGGTGTTCTTCGACAACATGTTCCCAATGAGCTTCAACAACGGTGAGACTTGGGTTCAGGGCAATGTATCGACCGATGGCACCAGTGTTGTCATTCCTGCCGATGTATCAGTTGCTGAGATGGATTGGACCGACTCTGCTGGTGAGTTGCACACCGATATTTGCTATGTTGGTGAGCTCGTTCTCAGCGGCCCCGATGAGGAGGGTTATTACACCATCGAAGGCGTTAAGGAGGCTGTTTATGCAAAGGATGGCGATACCTACTTTGTAGAGGATGACTTGAATAATCCTATGCGTTATATCGCCCTCTTTGACTATGAGCCTGATGGATCAATTTATGCGTGGGACTATATGCTCTGCCCATCTTTTGAGCCAGCTCCTGAAGGCCTTGAAGTTGTTGAGCTCCCCGAGGGTGCTGAACCAGCTGAATTCATCTATTATTACAATGATTCTTGGGAGGAGCCAGTGATGGAGAAGGGTCTCGTTTATGTTGATGGCGATGATGTGTATATGAATGACCTTACTCCAGGTCTTGATGCTTGGGTGAAGGGTACGAAGGACAAGTTGGGCACTACTGTTACCTTCCCACAGGGTCAGTTCCTCGGCATTGACGGCTACTACCTGTTCTATACTCCTTTCTATGTTGACGGTGAGGTTGATGAGGATGGTTATCTGATTGTTAAACCAGGCGACTTTGAGCTGACCTTCGATCCCGAGACTGGCGTTTATAGCAACCTTGATGAGAACAAGTACTCTGCTTACGGCCTTATCGATGGTTCTCTCTATGACTATGCTAACAGCTATCAGGTGAAGCCATACGCTGGCGATGTTCCTGCCGTTCCTTCCGATCCTTATAATCTTGAGATCTATGATTATACAGCAAGTTGGGGCCAGTACTGCCTGTATTATGACCTCGATCCACTTGACGTTGATGGCAATTGGATTAACCCCGAGAACCTCAGCTACTATCTCTACGTTGATGGCGAGCAATATACCCTCACTCCTGAAGTATTCACGATGCTCGAAGAGAATATGGATCTCATTCCTTACGGCTTCGCAGATGGTTGGGATATCGGCAATGGCTATATCTACGTAGGTGAGCCTCTCATGACCACCCTTGGTGTCCAGGCTGTTTATACTGTCGGTGAGGAAACCAACTACTCGAATGTAGTAAGCGTTGACCTCGAAGGCAATGTTACCGTTGTTCCTGCTCCACAGCTCAATCCTGATGGACTCAACAACGTAACCGCTAAGCAGATTACCAGCGTTGCTATCTACGACGCAGAAGGTCGCAAGCTTGATGCTGCTCAGAAGGGCGTGAACGTAGTGAAGATGGTTGCTTCTGACGGTACCGTGAAGGCTGTCAAGATGTACAAGAAGTAATCAAAAACATCCATAAAACAAGGAAAAATTGATATTTTTCTGAAGTTTTTCAATTTTCGCGGCGAAGATATCGAATTATTTCGTATCTTTGCCGCGTTTCCTTTGTTACTGTTCGGCCAATGCGGGCTGACCTAATATAATTCTTTTACACACCTAATTACATTTTCTATGAAGAAACTTTTACTTCTTGTAGCTGCCGCAATGATGACGTTGGGTGCTACCGCTTCGACTCCACAAGTGGCTATTCAGGCCAAGAAGGCTCCTGGGTCCTCCAAGGTCCTTGAGCTTCGCCAGAACATTGTTGAAAAGAACTTCGACGCTACCAATCTTTTCACGAGAGAGACCAATGTTCAAGCCGGCGCTCTTCGTGCCAAGGCTGCCACGGCTTTTGTGACCCCCGAGGGCACGCCCAAGCCCTACATCTTGAACGACAAGTACTATTCGAATGTGCCTGTAAGCGTCTCGATGAGCGATGACGGCACCAAGGTCTTCTTCTCCAACTTGTTCCCATACGTTTTCGCTGATGAAGAAGCTTGGGCTCAGGCCAATGTCTCGGAAGATGGCAAGACCATCACTTTCCCGATCGATCTCCCCATCGCCGAGCTCACCACAAGTTCTGGTACAACTTATTCTGTATATCCTGTCGAAATGCTTACTGACGAAGCGGGTTTTGTGAAATCTTTCCAGGAGCTGGTGCTCGTGAAGGATGGTGACAGGTATTATATCGATGACGATTTCGAACACCCAACTCGTTATATCGGCCTTGTTCCCAAGGGTGAAAATGGAGAGTATATTGGTCATTTCGACAGCACACAGAAGCTGGCTTTCGAACCATACGAGGGCAACGTTGATCTGGTGGAGCTTCCTGAGGGCGCTGAGCCGACTGTTTGCGATTATTACTACTTCCTTTCGACAGAGGGAACATATACAGGCAAGCAGGGTCTGATCTATACCGATGGCAATGATGTCTATATGAACATGCTTGCTGCAGGCATGGAGGCTTGGGTAAAGGGCACCAAGGAAGGCAATACGGTTACCTTCAAGGGTGGCCAGTACCTTGGCAAAGGTGAATACTACTTCTACTTCCAGCCTTTTTTCGCCGATGGCACCCTCGATGAGGAAGGTTATCTTATTCCCCAGCCAGGTGATTACAAGATGATTTACGACCCCGAGACCGGCAAGTACACTGCTTATTCCGATGATGTAAAATATTATTTCGTGGGTGTTTACATCTCGACAGGTCAGCTCTATCAGTATGCTTACAATTATGTAGTAGAGCCGTTCGCAGGATTTAAGCCTGCCATCCCTGCTGATGCACACGACCTTCAAATATCAGACATGTATTATGCATATTACGGAGCATACTTGTTCTTCTACACCATCGATCCGCTTGATGTAAATGGCAAGACCCTCAATCCCGAATTCCTCAGCTACTACATCTATGTGGATGATGAAATCTACAACTTCACACATGATGTTTATACGAAACTTACCGAAGACATGACCCTTATTCCTTATGGCTTCTCTGAGGATTGGGATTTCTGGGATGGCTATACCTACCTCTATGAGAATCTCTTCGAGACAGTTGGCGTCCAGACGGTTTATACGGTCGATGGTGTGACCAACTACTCGAACGTAGTAAGCGTTGACCTCGAAGGCAACACCTATACCATGCCTGCTCCACAGGACATCGATGGCCTCGAAAACATGAACGTGAAGGAAGTGACCAGTGTAGAATTCTACGACGCACAGGGTCGCAAGCTCGATGGCGCTCAGCCCGGCGTGAACGTTGTGAAGATGATCGCTTCCGATGGCAGCGTGAAGACTGTCAAGATGTATAAGAAGTAAATTTGGTTCATGGTTCATGATTCATGGTTAAGGGTTTATTTGTGTAAAAATACTAACATTTATTGACCAAAAACCTGCAAACCTGAGAATTATTTCACCAGATTCTGAAATTTTCCCCCTATCGCGGCGAAGGTATCGAAAAATTTCGTATCTTTGCCGTGCTTTTTTGTGTTGAAATAGGATGGCCTTTGTAAGCTGACCTGCACAAGAAGCGCAACCAGATTCATAAACTATATAGAAATTTGTAATTCTATGATCAAAATCACTTTTCCCGACCAATCGGTAAGGGAGTTCGAGGATGGCGTAACGCCACTTCAGGTGGCTGAGGCAATCAGCCCGCGTTTTGCACAGGATGTACTCGTTGCCAAGGTGGGCGACGAGATGTGGGACATGACACGACCCATCACAGCCGATGCGACCATCAATTTCTACAAATGGGATTCCGACGAAGGCAAGCATGCCTTCTGGCATTCGTCGGCCCACCTGCTCGCCGAGGCGCTGCAGGAGCTTTATCCCGGCATTCAGTTCGGCATTGGCCCCGCCATCGAGAATGGTTTCTATTACGATGTGGTGCCCGCCAATGGTGAGAACATCAAGGAGGCCGACTTCCCCAAGATCGAGAAGAAGATGCTTGAGCTGGCCCGCGAGAAGCAGGCCATCGTGCGCCGCGACGTGCCCAAGGACGAGGTGCTCAAGGAGTTTGCCGCCAAGGGACAGACCTTCAAGTGCGAACTGATCTCCGAGCTCGAGGACGGCCATATTTCGACCTATACGCAGGGCAGCTTCACCGACCTCTGCCGTGGTCCTCACATTGCCACCACAGCGCCCATCAAGGCGTGCAAGGTGCTGAGCGTAGCCGGTGCATTCTGGCGCGGCAACGACAAGAACCCGCAGATGAACCGCGTCTATGGCATCACCTTCCCCAAGGCTTCGATGCTCGACGAATACCTCAAGCTCATCGAGGAGGCCAAGAAGCGCGACCACCGCAAGCTCGGCAAGGAGATGGAGCTCTTCGCCTTCTCGCAGAACGTGGGACAGGGTCTGCCATTGTGGCTACCCAAGGGTGCAGCGTTGCGTATGCGCCTGCAGGAGTATCTCACACAGATCCAGAAGCGTTATGGCTACGTGCAGGTCATCACTCCTCATATCGGCAACAAGAACCTCTACGTGACTTCCGGTCACTGGGCAAAGTACGGCAAGGACTCGTTCCAGCCCATCGCTACGCCTGAGGAGGGTGAGCTCTATATGCTCAAGCCAATGAACTGCCCCCACCACTGCGAGATTTACAAGACTTCGCCACGTTCGTATCGTGACCTCCCGTTGCGTATGGCCGAGTTCGGTACCGTTTATCGCTATGAGCAGTCGGGCGAGCTTCACGGCCTGACCCGCGTACGTTCGTTCACACAGGACGATGCTCACCTCTTCTGCCGTCCCGACCAGGTGAAGGAGGAGTTCCTCAAGATCATCGACATCATCATGATCATCTTCAAGGCACTCGACTTCACGCAGTTTGAGGCACAGATTTCGCTGCGCGACAAGGTGAACCGCGAGAAGTATATCGGCTCGGAGGAGAACTGGCAGAAGGCCGAGCAGGCCATCATCGATGCCTGCGCCGAGAAGG
>JAFZTS010000035.1 GCA_017618715.1 Bacteroidales bacterium | reverse complement strand
TGGCCATCAGCTCGTCGTAGGAGTGGATCACCGTGGCCGTATAGACTAACGCAACATCCACCGAAATATTATCCCTTTCGCAGATTTCGTAGAGGGCTGCCTTGTTGCGTCGCCAGGCCTCACGCATGAGGCGTTTCACGCGGTTGCGGCTGACGGCATGATGGAAGCGTTTCTTGGAGACCGACACCAGGAGGCGTACCGTCGGACGGACGCTCTCGTCGTGACGGAAGAGGTAGATGACCCGATAGGGATACACCGAGACGCCCGTGCCTTGCTCGAAAAGCGCCTTGATGTCGTTTTCCTTGCAGATACGCTCGTACTTCGGCAAACCTTCGGGGGCAACCATGTAATAAGGATTTGCGAGTCAGCGACTTACTTCTTCTTACCCTTCTTGTTCTCGGCGACGATATATTCTTCGATGGCCATGGTCATCGAATGGGCCGTCTGGGTGGGGGCGCGGAAGCTAAGTTCGAAGCCCGCGTCGACGATGGCCTGGCAAGTGGCGTCGCCGAAGCCGCCGATGGCGACTTCCTTCTGCTCGAACTCGGGGAAGTTCTCCTTCAGCGAGTGGATACCGGCGGGGCTGAAGAACACCAGCATGTCATAGTCGCCGATCTTCACCTTGTCCCTCAAGTCGGCGGGCACGGTGCGGAACATCACGGCCTTGGTGAAGTTGAGCTTGGCATTGGTCAGCAGGTCGAGGGTGGCGTCGGAGCTGATGTCGGAGCAGCAGTAGAGATACTTCTCGTCCTTGTGCTTCTTCATGATGTCGATGAGGTCGTTCAGCGTCTGGCTGCCGTAGAACACCTTACGCTTGCGGTATTGCACATAGCGTTGCAGATACAGTGCAGTAGACTCGTTGATGCAGAAATACTTCAAAGTCTCGGGCACATTATAACGCATCTCCTTGGCCACGCGGAAGAAATGGTCGATGGCATTGCGGCTGGTCAGGATAATGGCGGTATATTCCGGGAGTTTGATGTGTTCTTGACGGAGTTCGCTTGCCGTGACATCATCGAGCTTGATGAACTTCTCGAAAGTGAAGTTCACACCGTATTTCTTCATCATGTCGGCAAAAGGCGTCTTCGAAATGTCAGCAGGCTTGGGTTGCGACACCAAAATCGACTTAATCTTCATCTTTTTCTTCTCTTTTAGAACGTCTAAAATACTCAATTATTCCTCCATCCAAGCATCCTAACTCGCTAAAATACAGCTCCCTGACTAAAATAACGCCAACCTGCGGTCACGAGGGTTGCAATGGGTGCGATTTCGAGGGCGCAAAAATACAAAAAAATATAAAACGAAGACATTTTTGTTGCAATCCGAGTCTCAATTATGCCCAAAACAAGCCTGAAAACTGCCGCTAATCCCAATAAACCAAAGCCAATCCACACAAAATATTTAATTGGATTATAAATCAAAAGTAGCACGAGAGGAATCATTGCAATAAGCGTGAAGATGGAAATGGAAAACTGGACGGTCATCTGCCGGTCGACAGTATCGCGGGTGTTGAAAAGCCAGTTGACAAAATGCAGCATCAGATAGCGGAACAGTACCCAACCCGCCACGCAGGCACAGAGCGTCCAAAACATCGGCCAATTGTTGTATTTCAGCACATCGTGTGAGAGTATCACACAGCTTTTCTGCACAAAAAGGGCAATGAGCAGGATATAGCCCAACGTGAACGAGACACAAAGGAAGCTACGCAATGGATTCCACTCACGCAACAGCTGGTTGGTGTGGGCCACGCCACTCGGCACCGACAAGACCTGACGGAACTGACGCGGATAAAGCTGCTTGTTAATCACGATAAGCAACAGCATCAGTCCCAACAGAGCGAGATTCCAGCCTTGAAAGATTTCGTAGCTCATGCGTTCCAAGGGCATCAGCGTGCCATGGAAACCCGAAGTGATGAAGCTCGGCACCACGCTATCGCGGACAACAGTATCCACAACCTGCACTGAGTCAACAGGTTGAACTGTATCAAAGAGGGGATTCCTATAGAATATGTCGGGGTACTGAGGCATGAAAGGCTCGTTTTTGCGCTGCAAAAATAATGGATTATTTGCAAATCAAGACAAAGTTTTCCTAACTTTGCAGGTCTATTCTTTGAAATCAACAATTAAACAATAATCAATCAACAATTAAACATCACAAAATGGATTTAATGCAAGAAATCATTGCCAATGCCCAAGCCAACAAGCAGCGCATTGTGCTCCCCGAGGGCGATGAGCCCCGTACCTTGAAAGCCGCCGACCAGCTTCTGGCCGATAACGTGGCAGATATCATCCTTATCGGTCCCGCCGAAAAGATCAAAGAGATGACCGCTGAGTTTGGTCTGAAAAACATCGACAAGGCCCGCATCATCGACCCGAAGAACAATCCCGACAAGAAGAAATATGCCGACCTGCTCTACGATCTCCGTAAAGCCAAAGGCATGACCCCCGAACAAGCCGACGAGCTGGCTCAGAACTTCATGTACCTCGGCATTCTGATGGTCAAGGCTGGTGAGGCTGACGGTCTCGTCAGCGGTGCCCGCAGCACCACGGGCGACATGCTCCGTCCCGCCCTGCAGATCATCAAGACCGTTCCTGGTGTGACCTGCGTTAGCGGCGCGTTCACGATGTTCCTGCC
>JAFZTS010000034.1 GCA_017618715.1 Bacteroidales bacterium | reverse complement strand
GTAAAATCTACGACAAATACAAGGCCAAGGGTCTCAAGATCTACCAAGTCTGCATGGATCCTGATGTGAACTTTTGGAAAGTTTCGGCAGCCAATCTTCCCTGGACAGTGGTTCGCGACACAGAGCTCCTTTTTGATGAGAATGGCATGGTGCAATACAGCGCCGCAGCTGCTCTATATAATGTGACCAACATTCCAACTACCTTCATTATGGGTAGAGACGGTGCAGCATTGAATCGTGTTGAAGATGATTCCAAGCTCGAAGCCGCCGTAGCAAAGGTGATGTAAAACATTCTTCGCCGATCTACGAAAACGGTGAAGATTAGGTTCATTTTTTTCGAAACAACACATAACGTAGGGCGCAAGCTCTACGCTATGTGGTTTTAACGATAATATAATAAAAACAAATAATAACTAAATTAAAAATTTAGAAAAACACCATGGCAGAAGTAATGTCAGAAGAGGGTTTCAAAGCAATCCTCGCAGAAATTCAGTATTTGGAGAGTGTTGAACGTCCAAAGGCATCCCAAGCTATCGCCGAGGCACGCGACAAGGGCGACCTCAGCGAGAATGCAGAATACGATGCCGCCAAAGATGCTCAGGGCAAACTTGAAGCAAGGATAGCCATGCTCAAGGACAAGGTGGCAAATGCCCGTATCATCGATGCAACCAAGCTCAGCACTGACAAGATACAAATCATGAGCAAGGTGCGCTTGCTCAACCACAAACTCAAGAAAGAGGTGACGTACACCATCGTGTCAGAATCAGAAGCCAATTTCCTTGAAGGCAAGATATCTGTAGCTACACCTATAGCCAAAGCGTTGCTGAATCATAAAGTCGGCGACATTGTGGAGGTGAAGGTGCCCGCAGGTGTTCAGCAGCTCGAGGTACTTGACATCAGTCTTTAACCTTTAATATTTCATCAATATGACTATCTTTTCACGTATTGTCGCTGGTGAGATACCCAGTTATAAGGTCGCCGAGGATGAAAAGTTTTACGCTTTCCTCGACATCAGTCCCGTCGCCAAAGGTCATACACTCGTCATTCCCAAACAAGAGGTTGACTACATCTTTGACGAAAGTGACGAACTGCTTTCAGCCCACATCGTATTTGCAAAGCGCGTGGCTGCCGCCATCAAGAAAGCCATTCCCTGTGTAAAGGTAGGCCTATGCGTAATGGGCCTTGAAGTGCCTCATGCACATATTCACCTCATCCCGATGCAGACCGAAGGTGATATGAACTTCCGCAAGGAGCACCTCAAACTCGATGGCGAGGAGATGAAGGCTATCTGCGAAAAGATTGCCGCAAACTTCGAATAAATGTTTACTTTTCGCCCAATAAAACACTAATGGATATAGCGAATAAGTAACACCAATAAATTTATGCAGAACGAATTCTACAAGTACGCTACACAGCATGCAGGTCTGAACAGCAATGCGCTCGACCAATATATGCGTTTCACAAGCCGTCAGGCTTCTACACTGGCTCCACGTGCCAGCTACATCAATCCATCAATCATCGAGGAGCGCCAACTCAACGTTGCACAGATGGACGTTTTCAGCCGACTGATGATGGACCGCATCATCTTCCTCGGCACAGAGATTGACGACTATTCTGCCAATGTCGTACAGGCACAGCTTCTCTTCCTGGCCAGCACCGAGTCGGACAAGGACATTACCATGTACCTCAATTCACCTGGTGGCATCGTGAGTGGTGGCCTTGCCATTTACGACACGATGCAGTATATTTCGTGCGATGTTTCGACCGTCGTCACTGGTATGGCCGCATCGATGGCTTCGGTACTCCTCGTAGCAGGTACCAAGGGCAAGCGTTTCGCCCTGCCACACAGCCGCGTCATGATTCACCAGCCATTGGGTGGCACTCAGGGACAGGCCAGTGACATGGAGATAGCTGTCAATGAGATCAAGCGACTCAAGGCAGAACTCTATCAAATCCTTGCCGATCACTCCGGCCAGACATTCGAGCAAATCGAAAAAGACTGCGACCGCGACCATTACATGACTGCCCAAGAGGCACTCGAGTATGGAATGATTGACAAAATCTTCACTCGCACGAAATAATGGCAAGGACGAAAGAAGATTGTTGTAACTTCTGTGGACGCTCCCGTTCGGAGGTAAATCTCCTCATTTCGGGCCTGAATGGATACATCTGTGACCAGTGTGCCGAACAGGCCAAGATGATTGTCGATGAAGCCATGGCTCGAAACCGCAAGGGAGAAATCGACAACCTTGACTTCGCTTCACTTCCACGTCCGCAGGATATCAAGGAATTCCTTGATGGCTATGTTATCGGTCAGGAAGAAGCGAAGAAGGCTCTTTGTGTGGCTGTATATAACCATTATAAGCGATTGCTTCAACCCAAGGAACGCGACGGCATAGAGATCGAGAAATCGAACATCATCATGGTGGGTCGAACGGGTACTGGCAAGACCCTGCTTGCCAAGACCATTGCCAAGATGCTTCAAGTTCCTTTCGCCATAGTCGATGCTACTGTACTCACTGAAGCCGGCTATGTTGGAGAGGACATCGAAAGTATCCTTACCCGCCTACTGATGGACTGCGATTACGACACCAAGAAAGCCGAACGCGGCATCGTCTTCATCGACGAGATTGACAAGATTGCCCGTAAGGGAGACAACCCTTCAATCACTCGCGACGTTTCCGGTGAGGGTGTGCAGCAAGGTCTTTTGAAACTCCTTGAAGGTTCGAAGGTCAACGTACCACCGGCTGGTGGACGAAAGCACCCTGAGCAGAAATTCATCGAAGTGGATACCACCAATATCCTCTTTATTTGCGGTGGTGCCTTCGATGGCATCGAGACAAAAATTGCTGCCCGCTTGAACACCCATAGTGTGGGCTTCAAAACCGACGAGAAGCGCAAGGATGTCGATCGTGACAACCTCTTGCAGTACATCACACCAGCCGACTTGAAGAAGTTCGGACTGATACCCGAAATCATCGGCCGTCTGCCCATACTTACTTACCTTGAGCCTCTTGACAAAGATGCCCTCCGCAGAATTCTCACCGAACCCAGGAATGCCATTACCAAGCAGTATGTGAAGCTCTTCGGCATGGATGGTATCAAGCTAACTTACGATGAAGAGGTATTTGACTACATCGTCGAGAAGGCTATTGAGTTCAAGCTCGGTGCCCGTGGTCTTCGCAGCATCACTGAGAGCATCATGATGGATGCCATGTTCTCTATGCCATCGAGCAATAAGAAAACCTTGAGGATTACCCTCGATTACGCCAAGGAGCAACTGTCGAAGTCAAGCCTTGAGCGCATGCAAGCCTCATAAACGCATCAACCTTTAACACTTATCAATATGAAAAATGCATTGACAATCCTTTTTACGCTGATTCTTTCAGTCGTAACAGCAGGTGCACAAAACAATGATCCACGTGCCCATATAGAGGTAAATGATTGCCCGAATGGAGCCATTTATCTGCCTGCTCCTCCCACATTGGACGATAGTCGGTTCCTTAACGATTTTGCACAGTATCGTTGGGGATTCAGGGAACGTGACAACAAGCCACGCCTCGATCTTGCACTTGTCGATGGCAGTCGTGATGAAGAATTGTTGATGCAGCGTTTTGCTCCCGCTCTGGGCTTTACCATCACTGCCCAGAA
Source organism: Bacteroidales bacterium (assembly GCA_017618715.1). Taxonomy (GTDB): domain Bacteria; phylum Bacteroidota; class Bacteroidia; order Bacteroidales; family UBA3663; genus Liminaster. The sequence continues at coordinate 15,481 of JAFZTS010000034.1, read as the reverse complement.
TGCACCCAAGACTTTTCAATTGATGAGGACATTGCGTTACGATGCAACTGCAGCTTGCGAAATGGCCAAGGTTACCTTTGCACGTAAACGCCCTTACCAACAGTTTGATGAACGCACTCCCTGCCCAGAATGGGAGAACGACCGTCCTAATTCCTATCCCTCTGCACATACTGCACAGGGTTGGCTCTACGCCATGGTCTTTACCTATCTTGATCCCGAAAATCAGAACGAGATTCTCAAGATAGGTTATGACTATGGCGTTAGTCGCATTATATTGGGTTATCATTACCAAAGCGATACCGATGCCGGTCGATTAGCAGCTTCTGCTACTTTTGCCCGTTTACTGGCCGTTCCTGGTTTCATTGAAGAACTACAGGCTGCCAAAGAAGAGTATCAGGCGTTGAAGGAAAAGATGATGCACCGGCCCATCGTCGTTCTTTACGACAATGATGTTCATTGCAGTATCGAAGGTTATGCAAAAATCGCTGGTTTGCGTGATGCAATTGTCGCTACTGATACGGCATACGTGGCTGTTGTCAGCTCGGGAGACTTCGTACAAGGTGGCCCAGCAGGTACTCTTTCGAAGGGACAATACGTAATCGACATCCTCAACTCCGTAGGATATGATGCCATGACTCTCGGCAACCATGAGTTCGATTACAAGATACCTCAGCTCTTCAACCTTACCAATCAATTGAACGCACCCATAACTTGCGTTAACTTCAGCAACCTCCAAACCGGAGAACAATGCTATGCTCCTTATGTCATCAAGAAGTTCGGTGCGCGCAAGGTCGCTTTTGTTGGTGTTGTGACTCCAAGTACCATGCTTTCAGAAGGAGCAGCATTCTATGATGAAGACGGCACACAACTCTACGACCTGCATCATGACGATGTATATCGACTCGTACAGCAGGCCACTGATAGCGCCCGAGCACAGGGTGCCGATTATGTTGTCGTGCTTTCGCATCTTGGAGAATCGACTTTCGATGTTGTCTCAGGCAAGCTGATTGCTGCCACTACCGGCATCGATGCTGTGCTCGACGGTCATTCTCATGCCACAATACCTTGCGAGAAAATCGCTAACAAAGTGGGGAAGGATGTGCTTTGTTCACAGACTGGCACTAAGTTCACCAACATCGGGAAACTCTATATAAGTAGCAACGGCCAACTATCGACCGAACTGCTTCCTTCCGACAAGATAGAATACAAAAACGACGCTGTTCAAGCCGTGGTCGATAGCATCAACGAGATCAACGCAGCCCTCACAAACAAGGTCTGCGGCCGTGCAGATCAAATCATGACTATCCTCGATGCCAATGGTAAGCGTCTTGTGCGCAACGGTGAGACCAATCTTGCGAACTTTGTAGCTGACGCATTCCGTTGGTATGGTGATGCACAGCTGGCTTTTTCAAACGCTGGTGGCATACGCCAGAATCTCCCCAAGGGAAACATCACTTACGGAAATCTGCTTGAGTCCCAACCATTCAGCAACGAGATGTGCGTCATCCGCATTTCCGGTCATCTCCTTTGCGACGTGCTGGAGGTCGGTGCTGAATCCTTCCCCGACGAATCAGGTTTCTTCGTGCAACCCTCAGGATTCCGCTATACCATCAACAAGGATGTAATACCTCGTGTATCTGATGTGCAGGTACTCAACGAGAAAGGGGAATACGAGCCCATAAACATGGACAAAGAATATACCCTTGCCACATTGAATTACAACCTCTCTCAGTACAATGGACTGATGCTCAACTGCGAACTTGTCAAACAAAACATCGGTCTCGATGTAGAGGCTTTATATAACTACCTGATCAATCCGCTTAATGGACGCATAGGTTCTCAATATGCCCAACCACAAGGACGAATAACGATTAAATAGTTATTTGAAAGGTTCAAAAGGATTTGAAAGGTTCGAAAGGTAAAGAAAGGTTGTTAATCGCAAATGATCTATAATCTAAGTCAAATATCCCATATCCTTGGTTGTCCACTTCGAGGCAACCGTCTGGCTACAGCCAATACCCAGCCGCAAGTTTCCTTGCTGCTGACCGATAGCCGTAGTCTCTCCTTTGCCGACAAGACTCTATTCTTCGCCATCAAGACACAAAAAGGCGACGGTCATCGTTATATTCCTCAACTTTACAACTATGGAGTAAGGGCCTTTGTGGTCTCGGAAAGCAACGAAGAATTCCGCAACACCTGTCCCGAAGGGTGGTTTCTTGTTGTACCCGATACACTCGTTGCCTTACAAAAGCTGGCTGCAGCTCACCGTCGCCAATTCACCGACATACCCGTCATCGGTATTACCGGCTCAAATGGCAAAACCATCGTCAAGGAATGGCTATATCAACTGTTGAGTCCGTTCCGCAATATCGTTCGTTCGCCTCGCAGCTATAACTCGCAAATCGGAGTACCGCTAAGCGTCTGGCAACTCAATGAGGATTGTAACCTTGCCCTTTTCGAGGCAGGCATCAGTCAACCCGGTGAGATGGAGAAATTGGAATCCATCATCAAGCCTACCATCGGCATACTTACCAATATTGGTACAGCTCATGATGCAGGATTTGAATCACAGCAGCAGAAACTCGTCGAAAAACTTTACCTCTTCCGCAACTGTGATGTCATCATCTACAATGCCGATATCCCAGGTATCAGTGATGCCATGGAGATTGCTGGAGTAGGAGCACGCAGCATGGCATGGACTCGTCGTCACAAAGATGCGCAGATCACCGTACTAAATGTCGAACGGACAGAAACTACTACGAAGGTAGATTATCTCGTACTGGGCATAGAAGGAAGCTTCACCATCCCGATGACCGACGATGCATCGTTCGAGAATGCGATGCAATGCCTCTGCCTGATGGTATATCTGGCAATTCCACCAACACAGATTGCTGAACGAATGAGTCTTCTGGCACCTCTTGCGATGCGTCTTGAGGTGATGGAAGGCAAGAAAGGATGCCTGCTCATCAACGATGTTTATAGCAACGATCTAACCTCTCTGCAAGCAGCGCTCGAGTTCCAAAAGCGCAGAAGTGTTCCGTCCTTGACCAATACCCTTGTCCTAAGCGATGTGCCTCAAGTGCCTTTGGATGAGTCGCATCTTTGTAGAAGGGTGGCCCAACTCTGTCAGATCTACAATATCAGAAAACTCATTCTTGTAGGTTCTAATTCTATGCATTCGAAGCAGGAAATGCTTCACGAACTGAATGTTCTTGGTTTGGACGTTACATCGTCATTCTTCGAGAACACCGAAGGCCTGCTTGAAAGCAAAGTGATGCAGCAGTTCCAAAACGAACTGATTCTTCTCAAGGGCGCACGTATCTATCAATTCGAACGTATCAGCGACGAACTGCAACTTCGACGACATGAAACTATTCTTGAAGTTGATCTCGATGCCATCGTCCACAACCTGAATCGCTATCGCAGCCACCTTAAACCCGAAACGAAGTTGACCTGCATGGTCAAAGCTTTTGGCTACGGCACAGGAAGCTACGAATTGGCAAAAACCCTGCAAGATCAGAATGTCGATTATCTGGCCGTGGCCGTAGCTGACGAAGGAGCCGAACTGCGACGTCAAGGTATTCGTACCCGCATCATGGTGATGAATCCCGAAATGTCGGCATTCCGAACGATTATCGAAAATAGGCTGGAGCCCGAAATCTATAGTTTCCGACTGCTGGACGCGTTCATCAAGGAAGCGCAACGCATGAGTGTGACCAATTATCCTGTCCATATCAAAATCGATTCAGGCATGCATCGTCTGGGCTTCCAATACCCGGAGATGGAAGAACTAATAAATCGCTTCAAACATCAGAACGCTGTCACCATACGATCTGTTTTCAGTCACTTTGCTACAGCTGACGATCCCAAACAGGAAGACTTTGTACATGAACAGAAACGGCGATTTGATCAGTGCGCAGACCTGCTGAGAGCTTCCTTCAACAATCTCATCCTGCGTCATATCTGTAATTCGGCAGGTATTGAGGTTTATCCGCAATACCAGATGGAGATGTGTCGTTTGGGAATCGGCTTGTATGGTTTTGAAGCAGCGCCTGTCAATATGGACTTGCAGCCCGTAGCTACACTTCGTACAACGATTCTTCAGATCAAGGATGTACCTGCCTCCGAAACCATTGGTTATATGCGAAATGGAAAACTGAAGCGTGATTCACGCATCGCAATGGTTCCTATCGGTTATGCCGATGGTTACGATCGTCGATTGGGTAATGGCAACTGTCTGATGATGGTCTTCGGTAACAAGGGTAACTACAAAGGTAAATTATGTCCTACCATCGGAAATGTCTGCATGGATGTCACCTTCCTTGATGTCACGGATTGCCCTGAAGCTCAAGAGGGCTCGCAGGTGGAAGTCTTTGGAAAGAATTTACCCTTGCAGCTGATTAGTGACAAGTTGGGAACAATCACTTACGAGGTTCTTTCCACAGTTTCATCGCGAGTGAAGCGTGTTTACTACAAAGAATAATTGTTCATCATTTTTTATCCTGGTAATTGAGAAATTTTGTCCTTCGCATATTCTTTACACTGATAGCCTACATCCTTCTATGTCAATCTGTGTCTGCACAAGACACAGCCGACTCTGCGTTGATGTGCTATCTGCGTAATGAGGGACTGATTTCATATCCTGCACGCGACATTCGCATTTATCCCAACGCACATGACAAACTCGTTGACCTATTCCATGACATCGACAATGCCAAACGAAAAGTTTGGATCGAGTATCTGATAATTGCGAACGACAGTATCGGGAAACTTTGCATGTGGCATCTCGAACAAGCTGCCAAACGAGGTTGCGAAGTGCGTATGATGGTCGATGACTATAAGGACTGGGAACGCGGTTATGGTATGCGTACCCAGAGAGGCATGGACAGCATCCGAGGTTTGGGTATTGATTTTGTCACTTTTGATCGCTTTCGTTTCCCATGGTACAATCACGTGTGTCGCGATCATCGCAAGATAGTCAATATCGACGACAGTATCGGATATATCGGTGGCTTCAATATTGCTGACTACTATGTCTATGGAAAGCCTTCTTATGGCGGTTGGCGTGACACACATATTCGAATCACAGGAGCCGCTGTCGAAGGGATGGCCAAGTATTTCCATGAACAGTACCAATACCGTGGAACTGGAGGCAAAGGGAAATACACTTTTGCGAGATATCTCTTTGACGAGGACTACAAAAATGTTAACGAGAATACACCCAAGGTAATATATTTCGAAAGGGGGAGGGCCAACAAGAAGAAAAAGGCCGAGGCTCGTAATGCTATCATAGCTGCCTTCGATGCCGCCCAAGACACCATCCGATTGGTTTCTCCCTATCTCCTGCCAACGCATACAGTACGTCAAGCAATGATACGTGCTATCGATCGCGGTGTGCATGTCGAAGTGCTCTTTTCCAAGATTGGCGACATGGATATGCTTTCGTATGGCAATTTCCATTTCTCGAAACGTCTCATTCGTCACGGTGCCCATGTCTTCCTATATAAGGGAAGCTTCCATCACAGCAAGATCATGATGATCGACGGCACGGTGTCGATGGTGGGAAGTGTGAATCTGAATTCACGTTCCCTCAAGTGGGACTATGAAGCAGCCTGCTTTGTTTTCGACAAAAAAACCACAGCAGAACTCAATCGCATCTTCGAAGAGGACAAACTGCAATGTGACACCTTCAGCCTCGAATACTACAAGAAGGAATTTCCTCGAAAATTCCGCTGCAAGGGATGGTGGGTCGATCGTTTCCTGACACCTTTCTTCTGACATTAATTACCTCTAAACAAATCCACACCATGCTTAACGATTATCTCCTTGGTCTTGATGACCTTAAAACCCTGCATCAGTACCTTCACGATGTACCTTACGACGTGATTCGAAACAAGTTATACACATGCTATGACCTGTTTGATGACTTTGACCCCTACGATCCGATGAGTTTCAATCGCTGTTTGGATACCCGCGTCTTCATGCACGTGACAAAGACTGGAAAACAATCCACCAGTCGTCGCGAAAACGTAGCTCGCGGTATTCACGACACATGCATCTTGAACGCCATGCAGGCATTCTTGCACGATTATGACCAGGTGCAAGTTGTTGGTGTCATGGGCGGGCACGCTATGCTCCGCACCGACGATGCTTATCGTCAGACTGTGATGATAAGCAAGAAGTTGACCGAACTGGGATTCCTAATGATAAGTGGTGGCGGCCCAGGCGCTATGGAAGCCACACACCTTGGTGCATGGATGGCAGGAAGGACGGATGAAGAAGTCGATGAAGCCTTGAAGATTCTGGCTCCCGCTCCGAATTACAAGAGCCAGGGATGGTTGGCTACAGCTTTCGATGTGATCAGCAAATATCCACAAAGCCAATACAAGAGCCTGTCAATCCCGACTTGGTATTACGGACATGAACCTCCGACAATCTTTGCCACACATATTGCCAAGTTCTTCAACAACAGTATTCGCGAAGATACCATACTCACCGAAGCCTATGGAGGTCTGATCTACATGCCAGGTAGTGCGGGTACCCTACAGGAAGTCTTCCAAGAGGCTGTGCAGGATCACTATGTCTCTCTGGGATATGCAAGTCCTATGGTCTTCGTTGGCAAGCAATATTGGACAGAGACGGTTCCCGTATGGCCGTTCATCCAATTCATGATGGAAACAGGACAATACAAGAACCTTGTGCTCGACCTCTGTGACACCATTGACGAGATTGTAGAATCAATCGTGAACTTCCGATTCTCAAGACCTCCCAAGAAATGAAACGTCTTCTGTTCTTCATCACAGCGTTTATTTTCTGCTCCTTGCTGCAAGCTCAAGGACAAACAGGCATGGACAATGTTGAACCCGTGCGGATTGACCTTTGGCAAGCAAACAAAATGCCCAACTCACGATTACAAGGCAATGCTTTACCTACTGACTCCATTGTCAATCATCGTATCTGGCGTTGTGGCATGCCTCGCATCTATGCTTATCAACCAGTAGTCGAGGAACGTTCCAAGACTGCCGTAATCCTCATTCCAGGAGGTGGCTACATCAAGCAGGCATACGAGGTAAGTGGCATTTCGTTGGCAAAGTGGTTCAACAGCATCGGCATCACGGCTTTCGTTTTGCTTCATCGTCTTCCCAATCAAGCCGAACTCATCGAACCATGGAAGGCTCCTTTGCAAGACGCACAACGCGCCATCCGCTATGTACGAGCCCATGCCGAGGAATTTGGTATTAACCCCGAACGCATCGGTGTGATGGGCACCAGCGCAGGTGGACATTTCTCTGCCTGCGTCAGCACCATCACCGAGGATTGGTCGGCCATAGGAGATGAATACGACAAGGTTTCGTTTCTTCCAAACTTCGCCATTCTTGTAAGCCCTATCATCAACGAACTGGAACCAGAGACAGCTGGCAAACGCCTTGACTTGTGCGGCACCTCGAAGGATGATCCCACTTGGTCAAAGCTCTTTTCCATAGACAAAAGCGTATCTTCCACCAATCCTCCCACATTGATGATTCATGCCTCCGATGATCCTGCTGTTCCCGTATTGAACAGCATGAAGATGTACGAGGCATTAAAGAAAGCAGGAGTAGAAAAATGTTCACTTCATATCTTCCCTTTTGGAAAACACGCCATAGCATTGCGTCACCAACCGGGAAGTACAGCCCTTTGGCCGGAGATTGCTGAAGAGTGGATGAAGGAGATTGGTGTGTTTTAGTTTCCCCACTTGCTGGGTTTCTTGCCGAAATAGACATCCAGGGTGCCGCCTTTCACAATGTCGTTGTGGTCGATCCACGTGCGGGTGACTTGCTCACCATTTAGCAATACTTTTTGCACATAGATATTCTTGTCAGAATTCTTGTGCGTTGTAATCTTGAACGTCTTTCCTTCGCCCACATGGAGTGTGGCATCCTTTACGATGGCACTACCAATCTGCCATTTCCCACCACATGGTTCTACCTGATAGAGGCCAAGTGAGGAAAGTATGTACCACGCGGACATCTGACCAACATCTTCGTTTCCACAAAGTCCTGCCGGCTGATCGGAATACAGCTCACTCATCACTTGACGCAGACGACGTGCTGCCTTCCAAGGTTGTCCAGCATAATTATATAAATATATAATGTGGTGCGACGGCTCATTGCCGTGTGCATATTGTCCAATGAGTCCTGTGATATCCGGATTGGCTTCTTCATTCAATTCGCTCGAAGCCAGGAAGAGAGAATCAAGACGCACGATGAAGTTCTCCCTTCCACCATAACAATCGATGAGACCTTCAACGTCATGAGGAACAAGCCAAGCATATTGCCAAGGATTACCTTCAGTGTAGTCTGATGTCTGATAACACGGATTGAAACCATCGCGCGGACGGAATTCACCTTTGTCGTCCAAGGCACGGAAGAATTGCAGTTTCTTGTCGAACATCTTCTTATAGCCCATGCTTCGTTGATGGAAGTGAGCACTATCTTCCTTCATTCCCAAACGCCCTAAGGCTTCAGCACCTGCCCAATCGGCAAGGAAATACTCCATGCTCTTGCCCACGGGTTCCCAATCATTGTGATCATAGGGGACATAACCCCGTTCCTCCATCCAGTGCAGCGAACGATTCTTCTTCAACAGACTTTCCTTAATAGCCTTTGCTGCAAGTGTTGTGTCTATGCCTTGCACGTCTTTGAGAATCATATCTGCCAACACGGGAACACCGGGACAACCCACCATGCAATAGGTCTCGTTATTCATCAAGTGCCAAACGGGCAGTTCGCCTTGTTCCTGATAGATATGCAGCATCGTCTGCGCATAATCGGCAAGTTTATCACGCATGATGAGCGTGGCCAAAGGATGTGCCGAGCGATAGGTGTCCCATAGTGACCAAGTGGTGTAGTTCTGGAAATTTCCCTCACGGTAGGCATGATAATCACTGCCCATGTAGTCTCCATTCACATCATTCCACACCTGTGGTGCCACCATATAATGATACATGCCGGTATAGAAGATACGCATCTCTCTCAGAGTAGGCATCGATACTTCAATTCGTCCCAACTCCTTGTTCCATGCTTTGTTGGCAGCTGAGCGTACGGCATCGAAATCCCAATCGTTCAACTCTGCCATACGATTGTTGCGTGCATTGAAATAGCTGGTAGGAGAGAGGGCTACTTTCACCATGAGTGGATTCGCAGCTGCATCATCAAAGGAAAGCACGCCAAACTTACCATCCCACTGCACGTCCTTGATTGTTTCGTTGGTAGTCAATTCGAAATACACCTCCTGATGACTTGTCCAACCGTGACTGATACGATATCCCACGATGGTGTGGTCATCGACTTGTTCAAGACGTGCTTGGAGCATACGGTCGCCTACGCCATTCTCAAGGTCAACAATCACACGACGATCATTCTTGTTCTCCCTCCATGAAAAGCGATAGAGCGCCACACGTGAAGTAGCAGTCACCTCACAATTTATATTGAATCGATCAAGGAGTACACTATAGTATCCCGGTTGAGTAACCTCTGTCTCATGACGGAAAGGTGACGCTATACCAAGTCGCGACAACTCGACATCTCCACAGACAGGCATCAAGGCCACGTCGCCCAAATCGCTGCAACCAGTTCCACTCAGATGCAACTGTGCAAAACCGACAATCGAATCACAGCTCTCATGATAGCCAGAACACCAGTCCCAGCCAACCTTCGTCTGTGTAGGTCCCGCATTGACCATTCCCTGAGGAACATTCGCCCCCAAAAAGACGTGTCCATGATCGCCAGTGCCAATCGTCGGATCGACATACTGTGTCCAATTTTCGGCAAAAAGGCTCGATGCTGCCATGATTGCCATGGCTATTGCTGCTAATTTCTTCATAGTATTGTGTTTTTTCCGAGTGCTCGGATTACTCGGAGTAATCGGAGTAATCGGATTACTCTGATGACTCCGATACTCTTTCAATAAAGTGTAATATACTCATAAGTGTTTCCAACCTCTTTAAGATATCGCTCAAAGTCATCGTGGCTTATTACCACCGTACCGCGGCAATCGTTGGGATGGAAGGATAGAGACTTCGCGTTCTTCAGATTCTCATCGAAGAAGAGGTGAACATGATGCTCAGTGTCATTAATCAGGCCGAAAGGAGATACACTTCCTGGTTCCAAACCGAGATAGCGCATCATACGTTCGGGAGAAGCAAAAGACAACTTGCCGCACGATGGCAATCCCTTCGAAACAAGCGAGGCCTTCAACCGTTGCTCCAGGTCATGAATAGCTAAATCATAATTGCAGTCGAAGCAAACCAGATAATGCTTATTGCCCTTATGGTTTCGGAAAAAGAGGTTCTTGCAATGCACCGAGCCATCGTCTTTCCACCAACGACGGGCTTCCTCAATGGTCTTTCCTTCAGGATGATTATAATTGGTAAAGGGAATGTCATGTTCCCGTAAATAATTCAATACGATTTCTTCGCGTGTCATGATGATAGTTAGTTTTTGCAAAGATACATATTAAAAATGAAATTCTCTCCACTTTATAACAATTATTTGCTCTTTTATTCGAAATAATTTGGAAATAAACGTTATTTGTCATATCTTTGTCGCGAATTAGATACCCATTATTCAATTAAAAATGAATAATTAACAGTTTACAATGAAAAGATTCTTTCAACATACGTTGCTGTCATTCGGTCTTCTACTACTTCTTTCAAGTTCCACTTCATGTTCAAACCATAGTGAGACATCGAAGGGTAAGATAGCTGTCGTTATCTCCACACTCAACAATCCTTGGTTTGTCGTCTTAGGCGAAGCAGCCGTCCAACGTGCCGAGGAGTTGGGCTATGAAGCAGTGCTCTTCGACTCGCAGAATAATCCTTCGAAAGAACAGGAGCATTTCGACAATCTGCTTTCTTCGGGCTACAAGGCCGTGTTGTTCAACCCGACAGATGCCGACGGGAGTGCTGTCAATGCGAAGGCTGCTGCCCGAGCAGGTGTAGGTGTATTCTGCATGGATCGTGAAATCAATGAGCCAGGCGCATGTGTCACGCAGATATTGTCCGACAACTATTCCGGCTGCATCCAGTTGGGCCAGTATTTTGTGAAAGTGATGAATGGATGCGGCAATTATGTGGAGATTCTCGGTATCGTAGGTGACAATAACACTTGGGCACGTAGTCGCGGGTTCCATTCGGTGGTCGATTGCTACGAGGACCTGCACATGCTTGCACAACAGACGGCCGACTTCGACCAGAACAAGGCCATGGAAGTGATGGAGTCGATGATGCAGGCCAATCCGAACATCGATGCCGTGTTCTGCGGTAACGATGCCATGGCGATGGGAGCCTATCAAGCAGTGTTGGGTGCAGGCAAGGAAAACCATATCAAGGTCTTCGGGTTCGATGGTGCCGAGGATTGTGTCAATGCAATTCGCGAAGGCAAAGTCGAAGCTACGGGAATGCAGTTCCCCAAGACGATGGCAATCACGGCTGCTGAACTTGCCGACAGGTGGCTCAAGGGTGAAAGAGATCTTCCCAAGAAGCTGCCCGTTGCCGTCGAACTCGTGAATGGAATGAATGTCTCACATTATGGACACTTCGGTCGTCTTGATTAATCCATCAGCTATGAACAAGGTAATCAAATACGTCATCATCGCCGCATTGTTCCTCGTGGCCTTGTGGTTCTCATTCTATACCGAACCCTTGAGTGTCATAAAAGAACGTGAGGCTTTGAAGCAATATAAACCCGAACAACTCGTCGAACACTACTGGACAACTGGCTTATCAGATCTTGAAGCCAATGCCCTCGAAGTTGGCAATTTTATCACGGCTCTGAAGAACGATCCACAGACACTTCGCGAGAATTCGGGGCGTGTACTGGGTATAGGGTCCAATGTATGTTATGTCCTCAAAGGCGAGGCAGATGATGTCAGTTTCGCGGACAACGAATTCCATTTCACACTTCATGGCATAGAGTTTACAATTCCAGCGAAATACATCTTCGGCAACACGGCTCGCGATGCCTGCGGTTGGTTCAATATCGACGACTTCCAGAACACGATGGATTTCAATGCCGTTTCGGCTTGCATGAACCAGCGAATCAAAGACCTCGTCATCGGTGACAAGGTTCAACATGCTGCCGAATATACCAAGTGTCGTTTCTGTGGTTCCATCGAAGTAAAACCCGATGCAAATAGTGTTGAAGAATTAACCCTCTATCCATATATCCTCGAACTGCAATGAGTCAACCCTTCCTCAAAGCCCGCAACATCACCAAGCGCTTTCCCGGTGTGCTTGCTCTTGACCATGTCAACCTACGTGTCATGGCAGGTAAGGTGTGTGCATTGGTAGGCGAGAATGGAGCAGGCAAATCCACGTTGATGAACATCCTCGCAGGTGTTTATCCCGATTACGAGGGTGAGGTGCTTGTGGATGGTGTGGTGCAGCATTTCCAGTCGGTCACCGATGCACAGCAGCAGGGTATCGCCATCATTCATCAGGAATTGAATGTGATTCCATACCTCAATGTAGCAGAGAATATGTTCCTTGGACGCGAACCGCTCAACGCATTCCATCTAATTGACAAGCGTCGAATGCATCGTGAGGCCAAGCAACTCTTGCAGCGTCTGCATTGCGATATTGATACGCATACGCTGTTGATAGACCTGCGTGTTGGCCAACAGCAAATTGTCGAGATTGCAAAGGCATTGTCACTCCAAGCCAAGGTGCTGATTATGGACGAACCTACCTCATCATTGTCCGAAGGCGAAACCATCCTGCTCTTCGATCTCATTCGCGAATTGAAAAAACAAGGTGTAGGCATCGTCTATATCTCGCACAAGATGGACGAAGTGAAGCAGCTGGCCGATTATGTCACCGTGATGCGCGATGGTAAGTTCATCGAGGAAGTGCCGATGGCCGAAACTACAATCGACGATATCGTGAGCAAGATGGTGGGACGCGACAAAAAAGACTTCTTTTTCAAGCAACAGCATGAACACAGAGACATAGTATTCGAAACACGCGGCCTTTGTCTGAAAGATACCATACACCCCGACAAGTACATCCTCAGCAACATCAACCTACAGGTGAGGGCAGGAGAGGTGCTGGGTATCTATGGACTTATGGGAGCAGGACGCACCGAGCTCTTCGAAACCATATTCGGCCTTTACCCCAAGGAAACATCGGGAGAGATATGGGTTAGCGGCAAGAAGGCAGAAATCAGTCATCCCGAGGATGCTGTCAAATGTGGCATGGCATTGATTCCCGAAGACAGGAAGACAGCAGGCCTTGTCCTTGATATGAACGTCTGTCATAATACCACGCTGGCATCATTATCCGATTGCCTCAAGATGGGACTTTTGGATCAAGGGAAGGAAGAGAAGACCGCGGAAGACTATCGTCAACGTCTGGATATCAAGTCGTATTCACTCGAACAACTGGCAGGACAATTGAGCGGTGGTAATCAACAGAAGATCGTGTTGGCAAAATGGTTGCTGACTAATCCTAAAGTCATCTTCCTCGACGAACCCACACGAGGCATAGATATCCTTGCCAAAAATGAGATATACAAGCACATGGACGAACTGGCAGCACAGGGCATGGCACTCATCGTCGTGTCGTCGGAACTGCCCGAGATCATGGCCGTCTCCGATCGTATTATCACCCTGCGAGAAGGCGAGATCGGTGCCGAGTTCTTACGCGAACAGTTCACCGAAGCTGCCATCCTCAAAGCCGCACTGCCCCGCGAATAGTTCCTGTTGCAGCCAAGCTTGGCTGCTCCGATAACACAAACCAACCGCTACAATAAACCCAATGAACATCCAAACACTCCTCAAGAAACCCGTCGTCAAGCCGCTCATCGCACTCCTGCTGATGTGTATCATCATGACGTTCCTATCCGAAAACTTTGCTACGTCCGACAATATGTTCAACGTACTGCGACAGACTTCGGTCAACCTTTGCATCTCGGTAGGTATGACGCTCGTCATCCTGACGGGAGGCATTGACTTGTCGGTCGGTTCGGTGCTGGCATTGACAGGGGCGGTTGCTGCAGGTCTGACGCGGGATGGCATTGAGCTGACGAGCATCGACACCTTTGTCGGGCTTACATTTTGGGGAGGATGTTTTGCTGCTTTGTTGCTGGGTGGACTCTTGGGTGGCTTCAATGGTTTTCTGGTGACACACTTCCGGGTACCGGCTTTTGTGGCTACATTGGGCACGATGACCATCGCGCGAGGCTTGACTATGCTCTATACAGGCGGCTTCCCCATAACGAAGCTTGGACATGGTTTTGAGGTTATGGGCACAGGGTGGTTCCTGGGTGTGCCGATGCCAGTGTGGATAGCTTTAGTCATCATCCTATTCTTTGCCTTCTATATGAGTAAGACACGAACGGGACGATACATCTACGCTATTGGCGGTAACGAGAAGGCAAGCCTTTTGAGCGGCATCCGAACAGGCAAAATCATCTTCCTTGTTTATACGATAGCTGGTGTTCTCTCGGCTGTGGCAGGATTGCTCGTTACTGCACGTCTCGATTCTGCCCAACCAAATGCCGGTACCGGCTATGAACTCGATGCCATTGCCGCTGTGGTGATCGGTGGTGCTTCGCTGAGTGGTGGCAAGGGTTCCATTTGGGGCACAGTGGTGGGTGCCCTCATCATAGGCGTTTTGAACAACAGCCTCGTACTACTCAATGTCTCGCCCTTCTGGCAGCAGGTCATCAAGGGACTTGTCATCCTTCTTGCCGTCATCATGGATCGATACAGCAATCGGAAATAGTTTTTCTTCGAACTGATACAATAATCGCCCAAGATACGCGTTTATGGAAATAGTAACTATAGTATCTATAGTAACTATAAAAAATATAGGCACTATATAATCAATAACAATAAACAAATCAAAATGAAAAAAACCCTTTTCGCAGCCGCTGCTGCACTGGTTCTCGCCTCATGTACGAAACCAAATCCCAATGCGTACACCATCAATGGTACCGTCGCAAACGCCGATGGTGAAACCGTTTATCTCCTCGCTGGCACCGACACTTTGGGTGTTGATGTGGTGAAGGATGGCACCTACAAGTTCGAAGGTGTAGTTGAATCGCCAAAGAATGCTACAACGTTTATCAGCAATAAGCTCTACGATGAATTGATCCTTGAGCCAGGTGTCATCAGCCAAAACATCGATAATCATGATTTATCAGGTACTCCGCTCAACGACGAAATGACAGAACTCAGTAATAAGATTATATCTATAATCAAGGAATTAGATGACGAAAATGCCAATCAGGATAGCCTGATGTCAATCTATAAGGCAATCTTCAGAGAAACGGCGGAAAAGCATGCAGGTAATCCATTGGGTCTGAAGTTCTTTGAAGAACTGGCCTACGAGATGACCAAGGCTCAACTTGACAGCGTGATTGCCCTCTATCCACTTTATGCAGCCGATCCCACGCTACAACAGATTTGCAAAACGAAAGCGAAGGAGGAGAAGACTGCT
>JAFZTS010000033.1 GCA_017618715.1 Bacteroidales bacterium | reverse complement strand
GGCGGTCAGGAAGATGACGCTCAGCACACCGAGCAGGGCGGCGTGGCCCGCCAGGATGTTGGCGAAGAGACGGATGGTGAGCGAGAACGGCTTGGTGAAGATACCGATGAACTCGATCACGGCCATGATGGGGCGCAGCCAGGCGGGGAGCTCGGCGTTCCAGAAGATCTCCTGCCAGTAGGCCTTGGTGCCGAAAATGTTTACGATGAAGAACGTAAACAGGGCGAGGCACAAAGTGACGGCGATATTGCCGGTCAGGTTGGCCGAGCCAGGGATAAGGCCTGCCAGATTGCAGAAGAAAATGAAGAAGAACGCCGTGAGCAGATAGGGCGCATAGCGGTCGGTATGCTTGGGGATGTTGGGCTTGATGATGTCGTTATAGACGAAGCTTACCAACATTTCCACAGCACCGACAAAGCCCTTGGGCGCGGGTGACGAGGCGTCGCGATTCTTGTACCAACGGGCGCAGCCCAGAATGATCCAGCAGAGCAGGATGCTTGCGATGATCAGGCCGGCCACGTTCTTGGTAATCGAGAAGTCAAACGGACGAACCTCTTTGCCGCCGACCGTCTCCACTATCTTGCCTGCATATTCCGACTCTTCGCCGGCAATCTTCAGGCCTTCATACGAGGCGTGTCCGTGGTGGAACTTGCTCGACATGAAGCAGTGGAACCCGCTGGTCTTGCTATAGACCATCACGGGCAATGGCAGGGCAATCGATGTCTCGCCCACGTCCGTGATGTGCCAGTAGTAGGAGTCGCCCACGTGCTCGAAGATCATGGCGGTCACATCCAGCGGCTTCCCTTCGCCCTCGGAATGTTCCTGGGCAAGAGCGGGACGGGGCAGGAGGAGGCCGACTGCGAGCAGCAGACTTACCAGTAGCGTCCAGACTTTATGGTTTATGTTCATTGTTTTGCTTCTTTTTGAGGAAGAATATCGATTCGACGATGAGCGATATGAAATAGATGCCGACGGTGGTGAGTGCGAAACGGCGGATGGGAATCTCGGTGAAACGCGCCACAACGAGAATGGCTACAGCGGTGAGAAGCATCTTCAGGACCTTCGATCCCATAATCACCCAAACGGTGATGGCGGGATTGACCTTTTGAAGTTCTCGTACCACGTTGATGACCACTGCCTCGTAGAACACAAAGCCGGCGATCAGGATTTCCAGCCACATCATAGCATCACGCAGGCCGAGATGACATTGTGGTGAACCTCCACGTAGCCGCTCTTGACCGGCTGCAGGATGGTCTCGCCGCCCGTGACGTAGCGAATGTTGCCTGGTTGCAGGGTGGTGATGATGGAGTCGTGGTCACGCAGGATGGTGAATCGTCCCTTGGTGCCGGGCACCTCGCAGAGCTCCACTTCACCGTCGAATACCGTCTTCTCGGGGGAAAAAATCGTCAGTTTCATAGGAGTACCTATTACTTGTTCTCGGCAGCCTTGGCTGCATCCATCAGACGCTTACCCTTGGCGATGGCCTCTTCGATGGTGCCGACGTTGAGGAATGCCTGCTCGGGCAGGTAATCGACTTCGCCGTCCATAATCATGTTGAAGCCCTTGATGGTGTCTTCGATGTTGACCATCACGCCCTTCACGCCGGTGAACTGCTCGGCCACGGCGAAAGGCTGCGAAAGGAATCGCTGCACACGACGTGCGCGGTTCACGGTCAGCTTGTCTTCGTCGGAGAGCTCGTCCATACCGAGGATGGCGATGATGTCCTGAAGTTCCTTGTTGCGCTGCAGAATCTGCTTTACGCGCTGTGCACAATTGTAATGGTCTTCGCCGATGATGTTGGGATCGAGGATTCGTGAGGTCGAGTCGAGAGGATCCACGGCGGGATAGATGCCGAGCTCGGTGATCTTACGCGAAAGCACGGTAGTGGCATCGAGGTGCGAGAAGGTCGTGGCCGGAGCAGGGTCGGTCAAGTCGTCGGCAGGCACATATACGGCCTGGACGGAGGTGATGGAGCCCTTCTTGGTCGAAGTGATTCGCTCCTGCATCTTACCCATGTCGGTCGAAAGGGTCGGCTGATAACCTACAGCCGAAGGCATACGGCCAAGAAGTGCCGATACCTCGGAACCTGCCTGGGTGAAACGGAAGATGTTGTCGATGAAGAGAAGGATGTCCTTCGACGTGCCGATGGCGTCAGAGTCGCGGAACGATTCGGCGATGGTGAGGCCGGAGAGGGCAACCGAAGCACGTGCTCCAGGTGGCTCGGACATCTGACCATAGACGAGGGTGGCCTGTGACTTGGCAACTTCTTCATAGTCGATGGTGTCGAGGTCCCACTTGCCTTCCTCAAGACCTTCCTTGAACTTCTCGCCGTAGCGGATAACGCCCGACTCAATCATCTCGCGCAACAGGTCGTTGCCCTCACGGGTACGTTCGCCGACGCCAGAGAATACCGAGAAGCCGTTGTGCTTCTTGGCGATGTTGTTGATGAGCTCCATGATGAGCACGGTCTTGCCTACACCTGCACCGCCGAACAGACCGATCTTACCACCCTTGAGGTAGGGCTCGAGCAAGTCGATGACCTTGATACCAGTGTAAAGCACCTCCTGCGAGGTTTTCAGCTCTTCAAACTTAGGCGGTTCGCGATGGATGGGGAATGCGCCCTCGCGAGAGAGCTCCTTCATACCATCTACGGTTTCGCCTACGACATTCAACAGACGACCCTTAACCTGGTCGCCTACGGGCATGGTGATTGGTGCACCAGTGGCTTTTACCTCCAGATTACGACGCAGGCCGTCCGTCGAGTCCATGGCCACACAGCGTACGGTGTTTTCACCGATGTGCTGCTGCACCTCGATGACAAGATCGCGTCCGTTGGGACGTCTAACCGTAAGAGCTTCATTAATGGCGGGTAGGGCGGCATCATTGAACGTAACGTCCACAACAGGGCCGATAATCTGTGAGATATGTCCTACGTTTGTTGACATAATGTTTTTCGTTATAGTTGTTGTGATTTGATTTCACGGAATGGATAGGGTTTCAGTGCGCAAATATAGTCATTTTATTTTCTAATCCAAATTTTTTTGCAAAAAAAGTTTTCAAAAAGAGCTTAAAGTAACATTTTTTATTGATTTTGGGGATTTTTTTCAACTCGTTATTACATATTATAAAAAATAATGATTAACTTTGCGGTGCTAAATCAACACATTTAATTTTATGGCAGTTTCATTTTTCAGCGAGGGTATCGACATGCCGGCCATCCGCAAACGTGACGTCAGTGCGTGGATTCGCCAGGTCGCCCAGCTTCATGGCAAGCGACTGGGCACGGTATGCTACAAGTTTGTCGATGACGAGGGCATCCTGGCCTGCAACCGACAGTATCTGCAGCACGATTTTTACACCGACATCATCACCTTCGATTATTCTGAGGGCGACAAGATTGCCGGCGATATCATCATCGGACTCGAAACGGTGCGCTCCAATGCCGAGCAATTCGGCCAGCCCTTCGAGCGCGAGCTCCATCGTGTCATCATCCACGGCATCCTGCATCTCTGCGGCATCAACGACAAGGCGCCAGGCGAGCGGGAAATCATGGAACAAAATGAGAATGAAGCGCTTGCCTTGTATTTTAACCTTCCTTGAATGACTTTTGAATACGATGTCGTTGTGATTGGCGGTGGACACGCCGGCTGCGAGGCTGCACACGCTGCGGCCCGTCTTGGTGTGCGCACCTGTCTGATCACGATGGATATGAACAAGATTGCACAGATGTCGTGCAATCCTGCGGTGGGCGGCATCGCCAAGGGCCAGATTGTACGCGAGATTGACGCATTGGGCGGCATGATGGGCATCGTCACCGATCGTTGCTCCATCCAGTTCCGCATGCTCAATCGCTCGAAAGGTCCGGCCATGTGGAGTCCTCGCAGTCAGGCCGATCGAGGACGGTTTATCTGGACTTGGCGCAACGTCCTTGAGAACACGCCCAATCTTTTCATCTGGCAAGACACGGTAACAGAGTTCCTCTTCAGCGAAGACCATTCCCGTGTCGAGGGCGTCCTCACCCAGATGGGCGTTCGCTTTCTTGCCAAGGCCGTCGTGCTCACCGCCGGCACTTTCCTCAACGGGCTCATGCACATCGGACGCACCATGATTGCGGGCGGTCGTTGTGGCGAGCTGGCCAGCTACGGCCTCACCGAACAGCTTCGGACGATGGGCTTCGAGACGGGACGCATGAAGACGGGAACGCCCGTGCGCATCGACGGAAAGACAATCGATTTCAGTTTGGCCGATCGTCAGGACGGCGACACCGACTTCCATCATTTCTCTTACCTCCCCTGGTCTTTGGTTCATGCTTCCGAGGTGGATCGTCCCGCTCCCCAAACGCGACATGCCTCCACCGACGCAGCGGGAAAAGGCATCAACACAAAGGCGGGTGCAGCATGGTGCGCCGACCACGCATTGCCCTGCTATACCATCCAGACCAACGAGGCCGTTCACGAAATCTTGCGCCAAGGCCTCCCCGATTCTCCGCTTTACAACGGACAAATCCAGAGCATCGGCCCGCGTTATTGTCCGAGCATCGAGACGAAGATCGTCACCTTTGCCGACAAGGATCATCACCTGCTTTTCCTCGAACCTGAAGGCAACGGTACGCAGGAATATTATCTCAACGGATTCAGCAGCTCCTTGCCTATCGACATACAGATGGAGGCGCTCCATCAGATTCCCGCGTTGAGCCATGCCGTGGCTTATCGTCCCGGTTATGCCATCGAATATGATTACTTCGATCCGACACAGTTACGCCACACGCTCGAAACGAAACTCGTCTCCGGTCTCTTCTTTGCCGGCCAAGTCAATGGAACGACGGGCTATGAGGAGGCAGCCGGACAAGGCCTCATCGCCGGTGCCAACGCCGCTTTGCAGGTGAAGGGACAAGAGCCGTTCGTGCTGGGCCGCGACGAAGCATACATCGGTGTGCTCATCGACGATCTGGTGACCAAGGGTGTAGATGAACCTTATCGCATGTTCACAAGCCGAGCCGAGTATCGCATATTGCTCCGTCAGGACGATGCAGACATGCGACTCACTCCACGCGGTTATGCCGTCGGATTGGTCGATGAGACACGCTATCGGCTGATGATGGAAAAGAAGAAATGTGTCGAACAGATTGTCGAATTCTGCGAAATGTTCCACGTGAAACTTTCGTTCAACGACACGCTTGCTTCCCTCGGAAGCTCCGAGCTTAAGGAAGGTTGCAAACTGCTCGCCCTGGTCAATCGTCCTGAACTGAACCTCCCTCTTCTGGCCAAGCACATTCCCGAACTGGCGCAGCTCTTTGCCTCGTTGCCCGATGACCGGCGTGACGAGATTATTGAGGCCGCCGAGGTGCAGATCAAGTACGAGGGATATATCAGCCGCGAGAAGGCGGTGGCCCAAAAGATCGCCCGTCTCGAAGCCATCCGACTTCCCAAGACGATCAACTACGACGAGCTGCAACAGCTAACCATCGAAGCCCGACAGAAACTCTCGCGCATCCGCCCCGAGACCATCGGTCAAGCCAGCCGCATCCCCGGCGTCTCCCCAGCCGACGTGAACATCCTGCTCGTCCTCCTTGGGCGATGAAGACGCGCCCCACGCTCCCCGCTAAAAGACAGGTCCGCCTCGCCCATGTTCTCGTCAGCAGCCAAGCTTGGCTGCCCCAATCAACAAAAACAAAAATACCCACCCAATAAACCACCCAAAACAATGAACGTAGATTTGATCAAAGCCAACGTGCGCACCATCCCCGACTTCCCGAAGCCCGGCATTTTGTTCCGCGACATCACCACCGTCTATAAGAACGCAGACTGTCTGCAGGAGCTCACCCGAAGCCTGACGGCCTATTACAAGGACAAGGGCATCACCAAGGTGCTCGGCATCGAGAGCCGAGGCTACACCATGGCTTCCATTCTCGCCCAGCAGCTCAACGCCGGTTTCGTCTTTGTTCGCAAGCCGGGCAAACTGCCGGCACGCGCCGTCCAACAGAGCTATCAGAAAGAGTACGGCATAGACACTATCGAGATCCACGAGGATGCGCTCACGCCCGATGACGTGGTGCTCATCCACGACGACCTCCTTGCAACGGGCGGCACAATGGAGGCCACCTACAACCTTGTTCGCAAGCTTGGCGTCACGAAGGTTTACCTCAATTGCATCATCGAACTCGTAGACCTCGAGGGCCGCAAGCGTCTGCCCGCCGACCTCGACTTCTATTGTCCAATAGTCTATAGAGGCGAATAAGTTCCACGTGGAACACTGTTTTTCTAACACGAATCATCACGAATTATCATGAATTATTCTTCAAATTGCGAACGGATGAAATTAATGACAATTCAATGGTAATTCGTGATAAAGAAAAGTACGAAGAGTGGTTCAAGCCAAAGATAATCCCCGATACGAATATCTCATGGGCATCGTAAACATCATGCCCGAATCCCCCGGCGTCTATCGCTACTACGATGCCGAGGGAACAATTATCTATGTGGGTAAGGCGAAGAACCTGAAGCGGCGCGTGTCGAGTTATTTCACCAAGGAACACGAGTCGCGCCGCACGGCCAACCTGGTGCGACAGATACACGACCTGAAATACGTCGTGGTCAACACCGAGAACGATGCGCTCAACCTTGAGAACCGCATGATCAAGGCGCATCAGCCCAAGTACAATGTCATGCTCAAGGACGGCAAGACCTATCCTTGGATCTGTGTGCGCAACGAGGCCTTTCCGCGCGTTTTCCTCACGCGCACATTAGTAAAAGATGGTTCGTCGTACTTCGGCCCATACACCAATGTTATGGTGGCCAAGACGCTTGTCGAACTTTTCCAACAGCTATACCATGTCCGCACGTGCAGCCTCAACCTCCAGCAGGCGATGATCGAAAAAGGATACAAGCCCTGTCTGAAGTACCATATCGAGAAATGTGTTGGCCCCTGCATCGGGAAAGTTTCACGTGAAACATACGACCAGGGTATCGAGGAAATCAAGCAGATACTGCGCGGCCATACCGCCGAACTGATGTCCAACTTGAAAGGGCAGATGCAACAGAAAGCCGAGCTGTGGGACTTCGAAGGAGCCGAACGTATCAAGCTGCGCATTCAAATGCTCGAAGGCTATCGTACACGCAACAACATCGTTCCCGCAAGCATCAGCGACGTCGATGTATTTGCCTACGACGAAGAGGACACAAGCGCCATCGTTTCGTATTTCCACATCGTGCAGGGCGCGGTGATCTCCAGCTATACCATCGAATACAAGAAACAGATTGACGAGCCAAAGGAAGACGTGCTTGCACTTGGCATCGTCGAATTGCGCGAACGTTTCGAGGAGGGACAGCCCAAGTCAAAGCACGAACAAGACGGTGCATCAAGCAAGGCATCCGCGACCACGCGTCCTGTCGAACTTATCGTGCCCTTCGAGCCCAGCATCCTTCCCGAGGGTTGCGAGGCCTTCGTCCCGCAACGTGGCGACAAGCGCAAGCTCCTCGAACTTGCCGAGAAGAACTGTCGCCAATATCGCATCGACCAGCTCAAGCAACAAGAGAAACTCAATCCCGAACAACGACAAACGCGCCTGCTCACGGAAATACAGAAGCAGCTCGGATTACCCAAGTTGCCCCTACATATCGAGTCGTTCGACAACTCCAACATCTCCGGTTCCGACCCCGTGGCCAGTTGTATCGTCTTCATGAACGGCAAGCCCGAAAAAAAGGAATACCGCAAATATAATATCCGCAGCGTGGTAGGTTCCGACGATTATGCATCGATGCATGAAGTCGTGATGCGTCGTTATCGCCGACTTGTCGAGGAGCGGCTGGAGGTGCCCGATCTCATCCTGGCCGATGGTGGTGTGGGTCAAATGGGCGTCATCAAGCAGGGACTTGCCGATGTCCTGCATCAGTATCTCTTGGAGCATTTGCGCGGCGAAATAAGTGAAGAACGCATGGCCGAAGTGCGCGAGTTGCTCGACATTCCAGTGGGTGGACTTGTCAAGGATGGACACCACCGCACACGTCAATTGCTCTTTGGCGATCCACCAGCTGCCGTCGATGTCAAGCAGGGCAGTTCGCTGTTCCATCTGCTCGAACATATCCAAGACGAGGTACATCGCTTCGCCATCACGTTCCATCGACAGAAACGCAGCAAGAGCCAGACACACTCCGCACTCGACGAAATCCCAGGCATTGGACCTAAGACGAAACAGGAGCTACTCAAAAAATTCAAGAGTGTGAAACGTATTCGTGCCGCCACCATCGAAGAGCTTCAAACCTTTGTCGGTCCCGCCAAGGCCAAAAAGCTCGTCGAATATTTCAAGCAACAAGATTCCGAACCCACACCAGATTCTCCTTCCGCATCCTAATGTTTCACGTGAAACAACTTATTCAATCCCGAATTTGCGAATCTATGTAAAGGATGTGCCAATGATTGAATTGGTTTATGATTAGGGATTGCAAAAAATAAATAATCTCAAATACGATAATTCGTAACAAAAAAAACTCGAACCACCCAGCAGGATGATTCGAGTTTCGTTGTTTTTTGAAGCAAGCTTAAAGCGCGGTGTCGCTTGTCGTAGAGCTGGAGCTTTCGGCTTTCGCCTTCTCTGCAAGTTCGCGCTCACGTTCGGCAGCAATCTCGCGTTCGCGTTCAGCAGCCAGTTGAGCCTGACGAGCCTGTTCGGCAGCAACTGCACGTTCTGCCTCTTTCTGCTTTGCCTTCTCTTCGGCAAACTTCTTCGGCATATACATCGGCTTGAAAAATACGATAGAGATGAGTACCTCAGATAAGATGAAGAGAATGAAGCATAAGCCCACAGCCTTCATCTGGATCCTCAGCTTAGCCATTGCGTCGATGGTGTTGATGCGGTCGAGGTTGTCGAGTGGAAGATGGCAATAGAAGAACAACCAGAGGCCGAAAAGCAGAATAACGACGGGGATGATGAAGAAACTCCACGACACAGAGGTGCGAATTTTCAGGATGAAGAGCTCCAGCAGTTGGCTGATGCTTTCGAGCATGAGCAGGGTGCCGAGCAACTGGGGGATATACTGCACAATCTCGTTGGTGTGCCAAAGCAGTATGAAACCAAAGAAGCATGCGTATGCGATGCGAAGGATGAAACTAATGGCGTGATGCATGGTGTGGTATAATTAACAATTAATAATTAACAAATAACAATTGTTTCTCTTGTTTGATTCGGGATTTCGTCAGATTGACGCTGCAAATATAGGGTATTTCTTACAAAAAAGCAAAATTTTTGAAAATAATTTATCTTTTTTGTTCGTTGTATTGAAAAATACACTATCTTTGCACCGCTTTTGAAACAAACGGCCTCAAAAGCGAGTGCAAGGAAAGATGCCGGAGTGGTCGATCGGACCGCACTCGAAATGCGGCGTACCCGCGAGGGTACCCAGGGTTCGAATCCCTGTCTTTCCGCACAGTGGAGGGCAGAATCTCAATCGAGATGCTGTCCTCCTCTCTTTTTTTAGATTTATCACTCAAACTCCCGATAACCGCTCGATGCCAAAAAGATATTCGCCGGGCGAGGAAATCGCCAATACATCAACCCATGCTGTCGGCATCCTTATGGGTGTCGTTGTGGGCGTCGCCTTCATCGTAACCAGTCTCAAGGGAGGTGACGCCTGGACAGGTTGGTCCATCGGCCTCTATCTGTTCGGCATGTTGTCATCCTATATTTGTTCAACGGCATATCATGCCTTGCCGCAAGGAAGAGCTAAACAGGTGCTGAGGAAGTTCGACCATGCAGCTATCTACTGGCATATTGCTGGCAGCTATTCACCTATCACGCTGCTGGCAATCATGCAGAAATACGACATTTGGGGGATTGGCCTTTTTTGTTTCATCTGGGGCGCAGCGATTGTGGGCAGTGTTTTCAGTTTCTTCGGACAGAAATCCCATAGCCACTTGGAAACCGTTTGTTATGTGCTGATGGGGCTTTCGGTCCTCGTCGCGTTTGGCCCTCTTTGGGATTCGGCAGGAGTTATTGCTACTTCTTGGATGATTGCCGAAGGTGTGATGTATATCACTGGTGCTTTCTTCTATGCGCTCTACAAGAAACCTTATACACATACCATTTTCCACGTGTTCGTCTTGTTGGGTTCTGTTTGCCATATTGTTGCTGTGTGGGATGTGCTCACGCAATTCCTTTTGAATAAGTGATGTTTTCCGAAGTCTCCTGAATCTGCGGAGGTTTCGGGCAAAATAATAAAATACTATGAAACGACTATTATTTCTTTTGGTTCTTGGTCTATTTGTGGACGGTGCGGCTGCGCAGTCTTATCTCAAGGTGATGAGTTACAATGTGCGCCTTTCAACGCCCAGTGATAGTCTCAATGCTTGGCCCTTGCGTTGTGGTGCTTCCGAGCGCATGCTCCAGCTGGAACGTCCCGCGATGTTGGGACTGCAGGAAGCTTGTCCTGACCAGGTGGAATATCTCGACACGGTACTTCCGCAATATCGTCGTCTCGGTGTGGGACGAGAGGATGGAAAGGCCGAAGGCGAGATGATGGCCATCTATTTCGACACGACCATTTTCGACCTGGAGGACTGGGGCAGTTTCTGGCTTTCCGAGACGCCCGATGTGCCTTCCCTTGGCTGGGATGCCGCATGTAAGCGCACTTGTACGTGGGCGGTGCTGTTGTTGCGTCAGTCGGGCAAACGCCTGCTCTTCCTCGACACCCATCTCGATCATATGGGGGTGGTGGCACGCGAACAGGAGGTGCGTCAGATTGCCGACAGCATCCAGTCGCTTGTCGTTCGCCAAGGGTTGGGCGAACAGCCCATCGTGCTGCTCACGGCCGATTTCAATACGGGTGCAGCCAATCGCATCTTCAAGCCGCTCAAGGCCATCATGCGCGAAGCGAGGGAGCATGCGCCCGTTTCCGATCACGAATACACCTTCAACGGTTTTGGTAGTGTTCAAACTGTGGCAGAGCATCGTCAGCAAAATCCAGAGGAGGACTACGAGGACCAGGTCGTCATCGACCACATCT
Source organism: Bacteroidales bacterium (assembly GCA_017618715.1). Lineage (GTDB taxonomy): Bacteria > Bacteroidota > Bacteroidia > Bacteroidales > UBA3663 > Liminaster. The sequence continues at coordinate 46,886 of JAFZTS010000033.1, read as the reverse complement.
TCTACAGCAACATGCAGCCGCTATCTTTCCGCGTCCTCCGCGATGATTATGGCGTCCCCTTCATTTCCGACCATTTCCCCGTGGTTTTCGAGGTCAAATTGCCTCTTTAATGTGACGATGTCCCCCCTATCACCAAAGACGACTTATGACAAATAGCCATTTTGGCCTTTTCTTCGTGCTGTTAATCAGTTGCTTATCGTTCTTTATTTTTTGTTTTAATTTTTTTAAAATGTCCCCTCTTATTTAAAATAAATTTCGTAACTTTGCAGCGCAAATATAAATAATAATGGCTACCCTATACGCGGTAAGCAAATAATCCGCCAACGAGTAAAGAAATAAACTGACCAAATACTTTCAATTATGAAAAAACTCTTACTTTCTCTTTCAGCCCTATTGTTGCCGATTGTGACACTGGCCGAACCCGTGGAGATCGATGGCATCTACTACAATCTGAACGCAGAAACCAAGGAGGCCGAGGTCGCTTGGAACCCCGACCGTTATTCCGGCAGTGTAGATATTTCCTCCGTTGTTATTTATGACGAGACCGAATACAAGGTGACATCGATTGGATCTTATGCCTTCTGGGACTGCAATGAATTGACAGCAGTCTCCATCCCCAACACTGTGACATCCATCGGAGAGCGAGCTTTCGCCGAAATTTCCAGCCTCACTCACCTCGACCTCCCCGACAGCGTGACCAAAATCGGACTTCAACCCTTCTACTGCTGCACTGGCCTTGTTTCCATCGTCTGGCCCAGCAGTGTGAAATCGATAGGCAATTCTTGCTTCTACCAATGCACAAGCCTCATTTCCGTCACCATCCCCGACAACCTGAAATCAATCGAAGATTATGCTTTCTACGGCTGTAACGCCTTGGCCTCCATCACTATCCCCGATGGTGTAACATCCATCGGTAGCTTTTCCTTCTGCCAATGCTCAAGCCTCACTTCCATCACCATCCCCGAAGGCGTGGCCAAAATCGGACAATATACTTTCTTCGGCTGCGGACACCTCGCCACCGTCTCTCTGCCCAGCAGCCTAACTTCCATCGAAGAATGTGCTTTCGCCGTCTGTCCTGCCCTGGCTTCAGTCACTATTCCCGACGGCGTAACCTACATAGGCGATAATGCTTTCATGGTGTGTGGCCTCACCTCCGTCACCATCCCCAACAGCGTGGGGCAGATCGGAAGAGGTGCCTTCAACAACTGCCCATATCTCACCATCCTAACCATCGGCAGTGGTGTGTGGAGCATTTCTGACAAAGCCTTTGCCCAATGCTCCGCACTGACCGACGTTTATTGTCTTGCCGAAGCAGTCCCGAATATCTGGCGTGAGCCCTTCGCAAACACCGACATCGCCAGCGCTACTCTCCACGTGCCAGCCTCTGCCCTGCAGGCCTACAGCAGCAAGGAGCCTTGGAATGGCTTCAAAGACATTGTTCCTTTGGAAGGAGAATCGATAGAAACTACCTACTACACCTCGTCCACTGGTCGCATCGACATCTATTCCATCGATGGCAAACTCATCGGCTCGGCTGCTGATCAAAGCGAAGCTGCCAGGATCATAAACAATCTCCCATCCGGCACCAGCACCATCGTCAAGAAGGGCGGGAAGAGTGTGAAGATTATGGTGAAATGAGGGGAGAATTCTTTCTCGCTCCATCCGCTGAACACAAAGGCATACAATAAACGACCGATTTGTTCGTTTTATAAATATGAGTAACAACACATTGAAACATCTATTTACTGTATTCCTTCCTCTGATCTTAGGACAGTTGTTTGTGGCCTGCAAGCACGGGAATCCTGAGGTCGGCGCTTTGCTCGACCGCATCGAGCAGGTGGTCGTGCCGCGTCCCGATTCTGCCCTCATCGAACTTGTTCGCCTCGATAGCCTTCTGGACGCTGGCGCTGTGAGCATCGAAGGCGAGCGTCAGATGGCGCGCTATGCCCTACTCAAGACGCAGACGAATGACAAGAACTACATCGATGACACCAGCGACAGTCTCATCCTCCTCGCCGTGCGTTACTATGATGAGCATGGCAGCAAACGGGAGAAGATGCTGGCACATTTCTATCATGCCGCCATCTTCCGTAATGCCAGAGATTATGGCGCTGCCTTTGTGGCTTATCGCCAAGCCGAGAGCCTGGCATTAGATATAAATGAAGACTATTATCTAACTCGTATTTATGGTAATCTTTTCACCCTTAGTTACGATACCTACAGCAAAGATGCTATAATGTATGCTCGGAAAAATTTGGAATATGCTCGGAAATCTGGCGATTTACGTGAAGCTTTACTTGCTAAAGCTGAAATGGCGAAAACGTATTCAGTTCGATTGGTTCATGATTCTGCAGAATATTGGTTTCGTCAGGTGATTAATTCCCTTCCGGCAGCTGATCCAATTGTACAGTCATGCCTCACATCATATATTGAACTATGCATGACTTCTGAACGATATCATTTGGCTGATAGTCTATTTGGCTTATTCAACAAGCCCATTCGTCAACCTGTTGACCTTATGAATAAAGCTTGCCTATTTCAAGTAAAGGGAATGTCCGACAGCGCAGATGTTTATATGCAACGAGCAAAAGATGCCATCATAGAACCCGGACAAACTGTTTTCTATTATGAGAAACTCAGTACGATTTCAGAAATGAAAGGAAATCTGGATTCTGCACTCGCATATAAAAGAAAAAGAATAGATGCGCAGAATGAAGTTATAACATCCATCTTTTCCAAGTCAGTTTCCGATTATCAGCGCGATTTCGAGAAACAGCAGAAGGAACTTGCCGAATATCGATATTCCCAGTATCGGTATATATCTGTACTTGTGGCATGCATCGTTGTTTTATTGTTGATGGCTGCCTTTCGATATTTTTATAGCAGCAGGAAGGAGCAACAACAAACAATCAATTCCTATGTTGAGAAAGCATCCATTCTGGAACAGGTGCTGATGGAGCAGAAGGAAAAGATCTCTGCGCTGCAGAATAAAGTGGAAGAGACATCTTCGGAACTGGATAATAACATCAGACGTACGGATACAGACATCAAGCACGCTTATGCCGAGTTCGAGCATCGAATTGACCTCATCTCGGCAGAACAGGAGGACCGGGAAAAAAAACATCTTGAACAGGTCAGGCAACTCTATGCGAAAAGATTTATCGAACTGAACGACCTGTGCGAGAGTTTCTATCGTGTTCAGGGAAAAATAGACGAGCAAAAGCAAATCTATAAAAAGGTGCGAATGCTTATAGATGGTTTTGTTGAACCCTCCCAACAAAAAAAGCTTGACAGCATAATCGATGCGAACTTCGACAACGCAATGAAGAAGGTTAAATCGGCGGAAATCGGCTTGAATGAAATGGAGCTGCAGCTATACCGGCTCAAGGTTTCGGGCTTTTCCACGGTCGCTATATGCCTCATCATGCATTATGATAATCCGCCTGCAATCAGGAAACGAATACAACGCATAAGGAAGACGATACTTCAATCCGAGTCGCCGTATAAGGAGGAAGTTGCCTCTTTGATGTGACGATGTCCCCCGATTCGAAACTTTGCAGCGAGCTTTTCGATTGAACGAAAACAAAAGCAGATAATAACAAGAGTGGTCGCATAGCTCAAAATTATAGAAAAATTAAATCAAAAAATTACAAGAAAAACGGGACAGCATTTTTATGATTTCGGACATTTTTCTTTTGATAATTTTTAAAATCAATTTTCTTATAATTTTGAGTGAAACGACCCCTAAAACATAGTTGTTATATAATTTTATCCATCTTTTTTAAAATATCAATCATTATGAAGACATTTTTTAAAGTAATTATTACTCTTTTTGTGATGTTCTCAAGCTTGTCGCTTGTATCGTGCAAGGATGACGATGAGGACAAGAATCCAGCTATCGTGGGTGCTTGGGTGACGGAGGCATTACCCTTTGAAGAAGACAACACGACTCTGTTGACTTCCTATTTGTGGTACAAGAAGGATGGTTCTTTTATAGAAGTGGATGTTTTCACCGACCCGGAGAATAAACAACACATTAGCTATGAACATTCGGATACAGGGAAATGGACGGTGAAAGGCGACTATGTCACACAGACCACCAACTTCCAATGGGATGATCCTGAAGAGTTTGATACGGATATCATCCGTTTCGAAGTAAAGGGTGACATATTAATTTTGACAGCAGAATATGCTGGCATTGTAAGATCTTTTCAACTGAAGCGAATCAAGGAAGACAAGATGCAGGAGGTCTATAGTGCCGCAAAAGAATACCATCACAAACTCTATCCAAACAGATAACATTGGCGGATGTCTTTCCTAAAATAACCAGACTATTCCCGCACCAGATTATAGAAGGCACAGGATAAGGCAGACCTGCCCCTCACTTCCGACAGAACTCGATTTTCGAAAGTTTCCCGCAGCTAATGCAACGCGATATGAGAAACTTGAATAATTAAAACTACAATTATGAAACACGTCCTTCTTTTACTTCTATCGTTGATTCCATTAATTGGACTTAGTGTAATTATGTTGGCATTATTGATGTCAAGTTGTTCAACTGTTAATAACTATTCTCGTGATAGTATGGAATACAAAGATAGACAAGTTCATAACTTTAAGGATATTCCCTATGAGCTATTGAATAACTTAGACAAAATGGGAATAGATACTTTATCGGAACTTAACGAATATGAAACTAATTATTTGAATTATATTTTTAGACTAGACACGTGTGATTACAATTTTGTAGGAGCAAAGGTTAGATTTATAGGCAGCAAAAAAGATTTTTTCGTTGACGAAAGAGAAAGATTTAAACGTGGTGAAAAAAGTGGGGTTGGCGGTTGTGGATTAAATATACTCAATGCTAATCAAAAAAAGAAAATAGGTGGTTATGATGCTGTAATTTCATATTGGAAAAAGTTACGTGTGTCTAATGATAAACTTATAGAGCAGTTGAAACGGCTTAGATGAGTTGTCTTGCCCTGATATGACTTGACAATTTCCTTCACCAAAGCTTCGATTAGTCAGTCCTTTCTCTCCCTATCCGCTGAAACTGAAGGCGCGGCATCGTGTGGTGCTGCGCCTTTTTTGTCCATCAATAGCAAATTTTCTCTTAAAGCATCATAACGGCCGACAGAATGCTTGCTCCAATTGGATATAGCACTCAGACGGCCGACAGGATGCTTCTGCGATTGGATATAGCACTCTGACGGCCGTCGTGATGCTTGCTTCTATAGGAAATTGCACTCTGTCGGCCGACAGAGTGTTTCCGCAATTGGATGGAGTACTTTGACGGCCGACAGAGTGCTTGCTTCGATCGGATGGAGCATTATGACGCGCGACATAATGCTTGCTCCTGCAGAATAGAGTACTCTGACGCGCGACAGAGTGCTTTCGCGATTGGATGAAGCATCCCGACGGCCGACAGAGTACTTGCTCCTGTAAGATAAAGCATTCTGTCGGCCGACAGAGTATTTCCGCAATTGGATGGAGTACTCTGACGGCCGACACGATGCTTGCTACATAGGATATAACACTCTGATGCGCGACAGAATGCTATCTTATCGGGAAGGTGAAGTAATGGTCGGGATAGGGCTCGTTCCTGAGGGTAAAGTGCCACCATTCGACGGCAATAGGTTTGAAGCCGTGGCGCATCATGGCTTCGCGCAGGATGCGACGGTGGTTGATCTGGTCGCGCGTGAGGCCACGGGAATAATTGTAGTGCGATGTCTCACCCAGGAAGTCGTAGGTGCCGCCCATATCGACTTCGCGCTCAGTCTTCATGTCGAAGAGCGTGAGGTCGAGTGTCGATCCGCGTGTGTGGCCCGATTTGTGAGCGATATAACCGCGATGGAAGAGCTCGGACTTGGGGCAGTCGGGATAGAAATACTCCTTCATGCGCTGGTCTTCGAGGTCGCTTCCCCAGCGAACGAAGAAATCGACGGCCATTTGCGGACGGTAGGCATCGAAGACCTTCAGGCGATAACCTTGCTCCTTGAGATCGTCGCACACGAGCTTGAGACTATCGGCAGCCTGACGGGTAAGATAAGCAATGGGACGCTCGTAGCCCGGGATGCGCTCGCCAACAAAGTTGTAAGTGGTATAATAGCGTATCTCCTGGATGATGTCGGGGCAGACGTCGGCCAAAAGGACGAAATCAGAAGGGATTGAAACCTCCTTTATTTCCCCTACATAGGGGGAGGACTCGGAATTTTCGGAGGACACAGAAGACTCGGAATATTCCGAAAGGTTCATGCTTTCGGGGGAGTGTTGCTCGTTAACGGTCTGCTGGCGACAAGAAGCGGCACAAAACAAAAGAGCCGCCAAGAAGAGCAATTGATGAACAGGATGTTTCATTTATCACTAAATTTTGGTGCAAAGGTACAAAAAAATGCAATTCGAAGTGCATTTTTCGTGATATTTTGTGAAAAAATGCGCCCGAATTTGGCATTTTCGTCAGAATCAAGTATCTTTGCCCTCGAATCAATGAATATAAATCAGTATTTGAATGAATCTCATTCTTCTCTTCAAGAAAATCTGGCCCTTCGTCAAGCCCTATAAATGGCATGTCGTCGTCACACTTATCTTGACGCTCATCGGGTCGCTCATCGCACAGGTCAACGCCATCGTATTGGATTGGACGGTTGACCAGGTCAACAACCTCGTCAATGCAGGCAAGGACATGCACGGCTTCCTAGCCCGTGCCACCTTTGATTGGTCATCGGCTACGCACATCCTGATGATTATCACGGCTATCCTGCTTGGAAAGGAACTTCTGTCGGTGATTATCACTTACTCACAGAACTACTTCGGCGAGCGGATGCGTGTGCGTGTCTCCCGCGACTTGGCGCAAGCTGCCGTAGATCGCATCCTCACCTACCGTATGGCCTACTTCAACCGAAACGGCAACGAAGCAGGTCGTCTGCAGTCGCGTATCGACCAGGGCGTCAGTTCGCTATCGACCACAGTACAGAACACGTTCATCGACCTCTTGCCGCTCTTCACTTCGGCCTTCCTTGCGCTGATTCTGATGTTCATGGCCAATGTGTATGTGGGTCTCACTGCCCTCTTCATCGTGCCCGTCTATATCTGGATTACCACGCACCAGGCTCACAAGCTGCGCGGTTGGCGTCAGCAGATGCGCGGTTATCGTGAGGCCAAGTCGCACGGTATCGTGTCAATCATCGAGTCGATCAACGTCATCAAGTCGTTCAACCGCGAGAGCATCGAGTCGAAAAAACAGCTTGACATCCAGACGGCTCTCACCGATAACCAGATCCGTACGCGCAAAGTAATGCTCTACTACGACGGCTGGAAGAAGTTTGTGCAGCAGATAGGCACCGTGCTGATCATCATCCTCACCGCTTACCTTGTCCTCATCGACTATCCGGGCATGACCATCGGTAAAATCATGTATCACGTGATGCTCTTTGCCAACGTCACCGCGCCCATCACCCAGCTGCAGCGCATCTTCGACACGCTCAACGATGCACTCATCTATGCCGAGGGCTATTTCAGCGTGGTCGAGGCTGAGCAGGAAGTGGAGCCCAGCGGTAACTATCGGCCAGAGAAGGTAGAGGGACGATTCGAGATTGAACACGTCGATTTCACTTATCCCAACGGCACTCAGGCGCTTTGGGACATCAACATGACGATTGAGCCCAACAAGATTACCGCTTTTGTGGGCCTGTCGGGTGCCGGCAAATCGACCATCGTCAACCTGCTCGACAAGTTCTACGAGCCGCAAACGGGCCGCATCCTGCTTGACGGACATGATCTGCGAGAGTTTGACACACAGTTTTTGCGCGACAACATCGGCCTCGTACTGCAGAAGAACCATATCTTCAGCGGTACCATCGAAGAGAATATTCGCTATGGCAAGCCTGGCGCAACTGACGAGGAGGTCATTGATGCAGCCAAGAAGGCCTTCCTTTATGACCAGGTGTCGAAACTGCCCAACGGCTTCAAGTCGCAAGCTACCGATCTTTCGGGCGGACAACAGCAGCGCGTGGCCATCGCCCGTATGTTCCTCAAGAACCCACCCATAATCTTCCTCGACGAACCTACAGCTTCACTCGACGCCGTGGCCACCGAACAGATCAAGGCTTCGATCGATGCCATCAAGCAGAATCGTACCGTCATCATCATCTCGCACTCCATTTCGCAAATCATCGACTCGGACCTCGTCTATGCCTTGCAGAACGGTCGCGTGGAGCAGTCGGGCGACCCGGACGAGCTCTACAAGAAAGGTGGCGTCTATAAGGACATCGTCGATGCTTCGGCCCGCAGCTTGAACATCGAGAAACTAGCCAATACGTTGAGCCAAGGATGATTTTTCTTAACTTCTCAAACCCTTTTCCTAACCTATGAAACTTACTCTTATACCTACGATTGCCTTCGCAATCTGCATGAGTACGGCAATGGTTGCCGTGGCTCAGAGTTCGGCACCCGCATTCCCCGGAGCCGAGGGATTTGCTCGCTACACGACTAAAGGCGGTCGTGGTGGCTCAGTTTATCATGTGACCAATCTTAATGACTCGGGCACAGGTTCTCTACGCGCAGGACTCACCAACAGTTCGACGCTTATCATCGTCTTCGATGTGAGCGGATATATTGACCTGCGTTCTAACATCAAAGTGAAGTCGAACAAGACGGTGCTCGGACAGACAGCACCCGGCGACGGTATCACCCTACGTTACTACACTGTTGAATTTACGGACTGTGACAATGTCATCGTGCGCTATCTGCGTTTCCGTCGTTCGCAGATCAAGGATGTCAACGATGGTGCCGATGCCGCATGGGGACGCAGGCACAAGAACATCATCCTCGACCACTGCTCGTTCTCCTGGAGCATCGACGAGCTGGCATCGTTCTACGACAATCGCGACTTCACGATGCAGTGGTGTACGCTGGGCGAAGCCTTGGCCAACCCCGGGCACTCGAAAGGTGAACACAGCTACGGCGGCATTTGGGGCGGCAAGGGCGCTTCGTTCCATCACAACTTCATCGCCCATGTGCAGAATCGTGCACCTCGTTTCAACGGCGCACGCTACAACTGGACGGGCTATGACTCTTCGAAATACAGCAACTCTTTGCAATCAGAGCAAGTTGATTTCCGAAACTGTGTGATGTACAACTGGGGTAGTGGCAATGGATGCTATGGTGGCCCAGGTGGTGGCTACATCAACATGATAAACAACTATTACAAAGCAGGTCCTGGAACCAAGAACAAGACGCGCGTCACACAGGTTTCGGTGGCAAACAGCGGCAATTCGACCAGCGACAACCCCTATCCCGGTTATGCCAGTCGTTACTACATCAATGGAAACTACGTGACTGCAGCTGGTTCAAATGCTGCCAATTATGACTGGAGCGGCGTTATCTACGACGACGGTCTTTCGACCATCAGCGGCGAGAAATACATTCCTGATGCAGCCCACAACTATGGAGAGAACGTGACCTACGTGCAGAATAGTAGCGGCGTGGATTGCGTGAGACTCAAGCTCGACGTACCTATCGAAGCGGGAGAAGTGACCACACATAGTGCAGAGATGGCCTACGAGAAGGTGCTGCTTTACTGCGGTGCCTCGTATGCCCGCGATGCCGTCGATGCTCGTTATATGGAGGAGACCCGCACAGGAACGACAACTTACACGGGTGCCGTATCGAAACGTGCCGGCATCATCGATGTGATCAATGATCCAGCGGGCGCCGAAGACCCCACCACGGCAAGTTATCCCACACTGGCAAGCGAGACACGCCCTTCAGATTGGGACACCGACAACGACGGCATGCCCGACGCTTGGGAGGATGCCAACGGCTTGAACAAGAACGACGCGTCGGACGCCAAGACCTATACGCTCGACAGCGAGAAGCACTTCTATACCAATCTTGAGGTCTATGCCAACGGCATCGTGGAACACATTACCAAGGCTCAAAATGCCGATGCCCTCGTTTCAGTGGAGGAATACTATCCGACACAGACTTTCCTTGCGGGTATCCGGGATGTGCAGTCTAATATGTCCGTGCGGTGCATCGAGTATTATACGCTTGACGGCAAGCGACTTGCTGAGCCTCAACGAGGTATAAGTGTCCGTCGGATTATCTATGCTGGAGGCATGGTCGAGACTGATAAGGTGATGAGGTAGAAGCTTTTCTAGATCATCTAGAGTATCTAGAATATCTAGGGCTTCTAGACAACAAAACAGGCGGCATTCGAAGATGCCGCCTGTTTTGTTTGCAAGGACTTAATCGATTCGCGTGATACGCAACAGCAAATAGGGCAACTCGGGCAAGGCAATCATTCCATCGCCTTCGGCTACCATGCGGTAGTTGTCCTGCTTCTTGGTGGTGATGATGGTGGGACTTTCAGTGATGGTCATGTTCCATGTGTCAATGATTTCCACCTTGTATCGTTCACCTTCGGTCATGCGAGGGAAACCGTCGCGCGAATTGCGGATGGGCAGGTCGAAGCGCCACTCTTTAGCGACTTGCTTGCCCAGATAGACCATGTAGTAGCCTGGGCCGCATGCCGAAGTATAAGGATCCCACGACGAGTCGGGCAGATACATCGGTCGTGGCATGGCATCGAGTATCTGGCGCATGAAGCGGATGCGCTTCCAAGATTCGCCGTACCACTTACCTCCCACGGCCAAGAAGTCACGACGGAAGTCGTGCGGGTCACCGAACTGGAAACATTCGGAGTGCGTGCAATAGGTGCCGGCCATATAGGCGTTCCACATACGATAAAGCTCCTCCTCACCCGAGAGCCAACCCCATCGCTCAGTCATGTCGCCCTCATAGCACACTTCGTCGAAAATAACGGGCTTCTTGTAGATATTGAGCACCGTGATGGCTCGTCCAGGAGCCTCAACGGGCGCCTGATCCTGAATGGAGCAATGCGTGTACCGTTCGTCCCAATACTTGTAATATTTTGCTGTATAGCTGTGGATGGAGATAAGATGATGATAAGGGTCGTTGGCAATGATGGCATCGGTCCAAGCATCCCAGTTGCTGATAGGTTGCTTGCGCAGGAAGTCATACTCGTTCGCCAAGCTCCACCAGATGTTGCGATAAGCACCGAAGCGTGCAGCCACGTAGCGACACAACAGTTCGCCCGCTTCGCGCGGCATCTCGTCGAAGCCCCACCGTCCATTGTCGTAAGGATGGAACAGGATGAGATCCTGCTCGATGCCAAGCTTGAGAAGACCCTCGGTGCATTGCTCCACATGGTCGAAGTAACGTGTGTTGAGGCGCGTCCAATCCCAACGGGCTGCGTTGCCATTAGTAGGATCGTAGCCATCGATGGCGACAAATGGAAACGCGTCGGGCTCGGGATAAGTGCGGTCGAAGTTTTGGACAATGAGCAGGGAGCGCACCTTGTTGAAGCCGCTTTCGCCGAGCGACAGGAGGGTTTGCTGCTGCATGGTAAGCCCCGGGTCGGCCGTACTGAAGGCGGGGGCGTTGGAGGCGTGCATCCAGTCGTAGCTCGTTGTACCCACGGGAATATAGCGCGTGCCATCGGCATAGCAGAAGTGCAGTCCTGTACTATCGACCTTTACGGGTCCGTGATTCCCTTCTGTCGCTGGCGTGCAGGTCAATGTGCCAGTCTTATCACTAAGGGATTGGATAGACGACCGTGTCGTGTAGTGCCAAAAGCCTTCAATGGTGGGCATGAAGCGTACTTTCCAGACTTCACCCTGCTTGTCTTTCCCGTCATAATATCCAGGCACGATGAGGGTGTCGTTGCCGTGAACGAATGTGGCATTCAGTTCCACATCGAAGGGATTGCCTTTCACTTCACTTGCAGGAACCGTGAGCGCTATGTCATAATGATCCCATTGCTCGACGGTTTGAGCGCATACAAGACAGGGCACGACCGCGAACATCAAGAACAACTTTGGTATCATGTTTTTGTCACGTAGTTTTATCAATCCATGTGGAACATCTCGGGCAGGGGGATGCTGACGGGCGAGTTGTCGGGATTGGTCTTCATGATGTCAGCCATATAGGCCCACCACTTCTGGCAAATCTCTGTAGCGCCAAGGTCCTGGCTGCCGCCTTCGCCTTCGAGCTCCTGGTAGGCATAGAGCGTGTTGGTGTCTTCATCAAGGTAGATGCTATAGTTGCGCACGCCGCTCTCGCTCAACAGACGGCGTAATTCGGGAAACAGGTTGGCGTGACGACGCTTGTACTCTTCCTTTTGTCCTGGATTCAGGAACATCTTGAATGCTTCTCTTCTCATGGGAATGGTTTTTTGGGGGTTAGTGGGGTCGGAGGACTCGGAATAATCGGAGAACTCGGAATAATCGGAGTACTCGGAGGATTCGGATTATCGCTGCAAAGATAAGGGATATTTTCGTTTGTTCCAAATTTTCAGACCGAAAACCGCTTCCATACCCTTTCGACATCCATTTCGTGTGAAAAAAGGAGCAAAAAATGCCGCATCGCAGCGAAATGGGTTTGCAAAACACAAAAAACGACATGAAAATTTGGAGATACGGAAAATATTCGCGATTTTTGCAAGCATAAATACCCGCATTATGAATCATTTCAGTAAGCTATTGAGCCTTGCCACAGCGGTAATTGTCCTGCTTTCGGCATGTGCGACAGAGGAACAGCGCCAGACTGCTGAATCTGCGACAGAAATCAACGACACCAACACGCCCCTCCACCTCATGCAGCCCAACTATGACACCCCTTACGGTGTGCCGCAGGAGGCCGACATCAAAGCGGTGATGGATCGTGTGCTTGATTATATCAGCGAAGGTATGCCGGCACAGTACGACGATTCATTGCGCCTCGTTCGCGGACGTTTCCGTCTCACCAGTTATGAGTGTGGCGTGGCCTATTCGGCAGCCCTTTCGGCTTATAAGATCACGGGCGACGAGGCTTACCTGCGTTTCGTGACTGACAGGGCCGGCGTGCTTGCCGAATTGGCGCCCAAGGTGGCTGACAAGTTCGCCGACAATCCGATGTTCGATGGCGAGATGCGCCGTGTGCTGCGTCCCGCCGCCCTCGACGATTGCGGAGCGATGGCCGCCTCGCTTATCCGTTTGCAGATGCGAGGGCAAAAGGATGAGGCCTACGAGCCTATGATTGCCCGTTATATGGACTTCATTGTCAATAAAGAGTATCGTCTGGCCGACGGCACCTACGCCCGCAATCGCCCACACCACAACACCGTGTGGCTCGACGACATGTATATGGCCATCCCCGCCCTTGCATGGTATGGCAGCTATACCAAGGACACACGTTACACCAACGAGGCTATCCGCCAACTGCATCTCTTCAAGGACAAGATGTGGGTACCCGAAGTGCAACTGTTCCGTCACGGTTGGGTCGAAGGCATGACTCCACATCCGAATTTCCATTGGGGTCGTTGCAACGGCTGGGCTATCCTCACGCTTTGTGAAGTGCTGGACAACCTGCCCGCCAATCACAAGGAACGACCCTTCGTGCTTGACCTTCTGCGTCAGCACATCGAGGGCCTCAGTCGCCTGCAGGATCATACCGGTCTGTGGCACCAACTGCTCGACCGCAACGACACCTATCTGGAGTCGAGCTGCACGGCCATCTACACCTATTGTATCGCCCATGCCATCAACGAAGGATGGGTCGATCCGTTGGCCTATGGTGCTCAGGTGCTGCTCGCATGGAATGCCGTGACAACGTGCGTCAACGAACTCGGACAGGTTGAGAAATGCTGCGTGGGCACCGGCATGGGCTTCGATCCTGCGTTCTACGCCTATCGTCCCGTACATGTGATGGCCTTCCATGGTTATGGTCCCACACTTTGGGCAGGCTCCGAAGTCATCCGAATGCTCAACACCACCTGGCCCAAGATGAACGATTCGGCCGTCCATTTCTATCCCAAGGAGCAGAAGACCGACCAGCCCATCTTCAGCGAAGACGTGAGCGAGGGTGAGGTTTTCGGATAATAAAACAGTAATCTTATTGGAAGACACGGAAACGCTGATACAATTTCCGTGTCTTTCAACTATTCTAATGTTTATTTATCAAGATTTTTACACATTATTATATTTTTTTAGCACAAAAACGTTTTTCTTATATACTTTTTTGTCTAAAAATTTGGAATTAACAAATAATCCCTGTATCTTTGCACCGCTAACACATATCCTTTAGGCACGCATCATTGACGATTTTTCGTATTTTGATTCAACACAAAATTATAAACACAAATACTATTTACTAACTAATTAATTTCAACATGAGAAGCAGTACATGCAAGACATGGCTGGGTCGAATGACATCTCTGCTGGTGGCTTTTGTCGTTGGCAGTGCAATTGTTTTTGCCCAGACCAAGACAGTGACTGGTACCGTAGTTGATAATTACGGAGAGCCAGTACTTGGAGCTAATGTCATCGTGGCAGGCACTACCAACGGTGCTGTTACCGACTTAGATGGTAACTTTTCGATTACCGACGTGCCGGACAACGCCACGCTGAAAGTCTCTTTCATTGGCTATATCAGCCAGGAGGTGGCATTGGCCGGACAATCCAAAGTGAAGATTGTCCTCATGGAGGACAGCCAACAACTCGATGATGTCGTAGTAGTAGGTTACGGCGTTGTCAAGAAGAGCGACCTTACCGGTGCCATCGGCTCGGTGAAGGCTGAGAACATTCAGGCCAAGGGTACCACCTCGGTGATGCAGTCCTTGCAGGGCCAGATACCTGGCGTGAACATCACCCAGTCGTCAAGCCGCGCAGGTGACGGTATGAGCATCCAAATCCGTGGTAAATCTACCCTCGGTGATGCTACAACCCCACTCTACGTGATTGATGGTATCGTGTGCGACAACATGGACTTCCTCAACCCCGCCGACATCGAGAAGGTGGATATCTTGAAGGATGCCTCATCGACAGCTATCTACGGTTCGCGTGCCACCAACGGCGTCGTGATGATTACCACCAAGAAGGGTGCTGTCGCCGGTTCGAAGGCTACCATCTCCTATGATGGCTATTATGGCTGGAAGACCGTGGCCAACATGCCCGACTTCATGACTGGCGAAGAATTCATGAAATATCGTTTCAGCCGTTATCTCTCATCGAAGCAGGCTGCCGATGGCACCCAGACCTGGGACATGTCGCTCGGTAACTATAAGAACGTATGGGGCGCAGGTTCGGAAGTGATCCAGCGCATGTACAAGAATGGCGACTACACCGATTGGGCCAATGACGAAGCCACCCGCGACGGCCAGCAGCAGAACCATTTCATCTCGATCACCGGCAATGCCAAGGATATCAGCTACCGTATCGGCCTCGGTTATCAGACTGAAGAAGGCGTGCTTTATGATGCCTACGAGCGCTGGAACCTCAAGGGTTCGGTAGATCACAAGGTCAATGACAACTGGTCGGCAGGTATCTCGTTCAACTTGGCCACTTCGTTGAAGAGCAGCGGTTCGAGAAATGCCGTCAACAACGCCTTCCTTATGGCGCCCATCATGATGGCACGCTATACCGAGGATGCAACCGATGGCAGCTACAAGGCAGGTGATCCCATTTACCAGCCAGGCAAAGATGCCGTGATGTACCCCGATGGTGGTGGCCCAACCTCGACCATCAACCCGATTGTCGATCGTGAGAATTCGACCGACAACACGCGCAGCTACAATGCCCTCGGCAACATCTATCTGCAGTACTCTCCCATCAAGGAAGTCATTCTCAAGACCACCTTCTCGCCCTCTTATCAGAAGACCGATCATGGCGTCTTCTATGGTGCACAGACGCAGGTACGCGGTGGCAACGGCAACCAGTCGGAGCAGACCAACACCGATAACTTCTCCTACACTTGGGATACCCAAGCCAACTTTGTCAAGACCTTCGGCCGCGACGATGAGCACAGCCTCAACGTGCTGGGTCTCTTCTCGGTCTATGATGACAAGGTGAACTCCAATTATGACAAATCGACCAACATGCCCTTCGATGTATATTGGTACAACTGGGGCTCTGGCACCATTGAGGATGCCTGGTCGAGCTATTCACGCATCCAGATGCTCTCTTGGGTAGCACGTGTCAACTATAGCTATCGTAACCGTTACCTCATCACCGTGAGCTCCCGTTGGGATGGTTCGAGCAAGTTTGCCAAGGACAACCGCTGGGGTATGTTCCCATCGGCTGCCATTGCCTGGCGTATCAACGACGAGGCCTTCATGGAGGGCACCCAGGATTGGCTCTCGAACCTCAAGTTCCGTTTGAGCTACGGTGTGACCGGTAACAACGCTGGTGTGGGTGCCTATCAGACCCTGTCGATGGCCGACACCAAGTACTACTACAACTTCGGCAATACCGTGGCCAATGGTTACGGCTATGCTCTTTCGAACGGCGCACTGACCTGGGAGAAGACCAAGGAGTTCAACGTCGGTCTCGACTTCGGTTTCATCAACAACCGCATCAACGGCAGCGTTGACTTCTATGAACGTAACTCAGAAGACCTGCTCATGGACCTCAAGACCCCGCTCGAAATGGGTTCCAGCACCGGTGCCATCGTGAGCAACGTCGGCAAGGTTCGCAACCGTGGTGTCGAGATCACCCTCAACACGCTCAATGTGCAAACGCGCGACTGGCGTTGGGAAACGACCTTCACCTACGGTCGCAACGTCAACAGCATCGTCGAGCTGAATGGCGGCAAAGAGGACCTTGTGGGCAACAAGTGGTTTATCGGCCATGATATCGACGTAGTCTATGGCTACAAAATCATGGGCATCGCCGACCTCGAATATGCCAAGAAGGCTTGCACCGACAGCAGCATCCCAACTGTTCACGAAGGCGAGGTCATCTATGAGGATATCAACAACGATGGTGTCATCAACGCCAGCGACCGTCAGATCCTCGGTCATGCCAGCCCCACATGGACGGGCTCGTTCAACACCAGTGTTGCCTACAAGAACTGGGACTTCTCGATGTCGGTTTATGCCAGCATGGGCGGCACCGTCTATTCTCCATTCATGCGTGAGTTCTGCCGTTACGGTTCACGTGGCACCCAGCACCTCAAGATTGATTACTACATCCCCGCAGGTGCTCCCGTAATCAAGGATCCATCGGCTTTCGAAATTATTTCCGGCCTTAACAAGATCACCGATGCTTCGGTGACCAGTGCCGGTGTGACCACCGCAACGGAGACACATTATGGCTATTGGCCCTTCCCAACCTCTACCAACGGTAATGGTGGCGGCACAGCCTTCAACACCGACAACGATGCCAACTCGTACTACTTTGTTGACAACTCGTTTGTTCGCATCAAGAACATCACGCTCGGCTACACCTTCCCAGGCACATGGATGCAGAAACTGCGCATCCAGAGCCTCCGCGTCTATTGCAACATCATCAACCCATTCACCTGGGTGAAGGATTACGAAGGCTTCGATCCCGAATGGGCCAACGCTTCGGTGACCAATGGTAAGGGTGGTGTAAGTTCTCGCACCTATCAGGTGGGTATCAACCTCAAGTTCTAATATAATTAACAAGGAAAGAATATGAACAAGAAATATATTGGTGCTTTTGCACTTGCCGCCATGACCCTGCTCTCGACAGGCTGCTCAGATTTTTTGGATCAGGACAGCCGAAGCAGTGTGTCAACCGACAGTTTCTATAAAACCAGCACCGGCTTCGAGAGCCTGACCAATTCGATGTACTCTTCGCTCCGCAAGATCTTCAACACTACGCCCCACGTCTTCGTTGGTGGCACCGATCTTTTCGGCGATGGCAAGAGCGAATCGGTGGTCTATACCTATTATACCGTTAACACCGACGATGGTGCAATCCTGAATTTCTACACCAACTGCTACAAGGGCATCCAGCTTTGCAATGCGGTAATCTATTACAGCGAGACCACCGAAACCGGCCCGAAGGTTGCTCAATATGTAGCCGAGGCTCGTGTAGTCCGCGCTTGGTACTACTTCCAGCTCGTCCAGCAGTTCGGTGGCGTGCCGCTTTCCAACGAATACTATAGCGGTGCCGTGATGGAGCATCCACGTGCTTCGTTGCAGGAGTGCTACGACTTCATCATCAGCGAACTTGAGGCTTCGGTCAGCAGTTCGGCCCTCCTGGACTATAGCGCAGCAACTTCGGCACGTGCCAACAAGCGTGCTGCCAACTTCCTGCTTGCCAAGGCGTATCTGACTCGAGGCTGGCTCAATGGACAGGGTGACGAGAGCATCGAAGCCAGCATCGCACAGTCGAGCGACTTCGCCAATGCCGAGAAGTATGCCAAGGTTGCGATCAACGGCGAAACTCCATCCATCTCCATCGAAGATGCCTTCGATATCGCCAATGAGTCTTGCGGAGAGTTCTTCTGGACGGTGCAGTACAGCTACGAGTCAGTTGCCAATCCCAAGAGCGATGGCTCGGTACTGATGAGCCAGTTCGGTTCCTACCTTGGTGGCGCCGAGTGTCCCAACAACAAGGCCATCGACGGCAGCTATGCCCCATTGCTTTGGGCACATCATCAGTTTGACCGTGGCGATGGTCGTTACGAGCAAACCTTCATGTTCGAATTCCATGGCGATGGTACGACCACGGCCCTCACCTCCTACTTCGATTACTACAATGATCCCAGTTCGAACATCTGCTACTATTATGCACCCTGGTGGGCAACGGATGAGGACATCGAGGCATGGAAGGCTACCAAGAGCGAGAGCCAGCTTGCCAAGCTCCGCTACGTCTCCAAGACCATCGCCGATGGCGGCATCGCACCATCCAACGGTTCGCCAGCTACCTACAAGGACCGTCGTCACATGGACCTCGGCGTGCCTTGCGTGAAGAAGTTCGACGACTATACATCGACCTCTATCGCCAACCGCAACAGCACATGCTCGATGCACGATGTGAGCCTCTGCCGTCTCGGCGAGGCCTACCTGATTGCAGCCGAAGCCGCCCTCCAGCAGGGCAATGCCGCAGGTGCAGCCACCTATATCAACACATTGCGCCGTCGCCCGGGCACTGTCAAGGCCGGTTATGAGGATGCCATGACTGTCAATGCTTCCGATGTAAATGTTGACTTCATCCTCAAGGAGCGTGCCTGCGAGCTCTTCGGCGAATGTGTACGCTGGACCGACCTCAAGCGCACCCACAAGCTGATCGAATACGTGAAAGCTCATCAGGAGGACGACATCAACCAGAGCAACCTCACCGGCAGCGATGGCTGTCCGCGCATTCTCCGTCCTTTCCCGCAGAATGCCATCGACCTTAACAATGCCGAGGTAGCACAGAATCCAGGTTGGTAAAACGCTTGAACAAAGGTAATACATAACACCCCTTATAACATTCCTCTGGTCTCCGACAGAATTCCTTATCTGTCGGAGCCTTTTTTATATGTTTGTGACATTTCGGATGTTAAAATGGGGGATAAATCATACTTTTTATAGAAAAAATTTGGAAAAATTAAAAATATTTATCATCTTTGCACCGCAGTAAAATGTATTAATAGCACACAGGATAAATTTTTAACATATTATTAACTAACTATTTTCCGAAACATGAGAAGCAGTGCATGCAAGACATGGCTGGGTCGATTGGCAACTCTGTTGATGGCGTTTGCCCTCAGCAGTGTGCTCGTTTTTGCCCAGACCAAGACCGTGACGGGTACCGTAGTTGACGAAATGGGAGAGCCTGTCATTGGCGCGAACGTTATCGTTGTGGGAACCACCAACGGCGCTACCACCGACATCGATGGTAACTTTAGTATTCAGGATGTTCCCAATGGAGCAACTCTGAAGGTGACTTACATCGGCTACAAGGAGCAAACGATTCCTGTGGCCGGAAAGACTTCTTTCAACATTGCCCTTGCCGAGGATCGCGACGAGCTCGACGAAGTGGTAGTGATTGGTTACGGTACGGTCAAGAAGCGCGACCTCACCGGTGCCGTGGCTTCGGTGAGCGGCGACAAGCTTAAGGCCAATCCAGTATCAAACGTGGCTCAAGCCTTGCAGGGACAACTCCCCGGCGTGAGTGTGACCTCGCAGGACGGTCGTCCCGGTGCATCTATGGCCATTCGCGTACGTGGTGGCGGCTCCATTACCCAGAGCAACGAACCTCTGTTCATCGTCGATGGTGTGCAGGTTTCGTCGATTGACGATATTCCTGCCGACAACATCGAGAGCATCGACGTACTGAAGGATGCAGCATCGACCGCCATCTATGGTGCCAGTGGCGCCAATGGTGTAATCCTCATCACCACCAAGGGTGCCAAGGAAGGCAAAGCCGTGGTGAAGTATAGCGGCTATTTCCAGTCGAAGTGGAACCCCGAGCTTATCGAGACCCAGAGTGCCTACGAACATGTCTATAACACCTGGTCATATTTGACACTCTATGGTGCAAGCTACGGCAGAGATGTGGCCAAGTACTATGGTTTGGGCTCGTCCAATGGCAACCACCTCAACGACTACAAGAACGTATCGGTTCACAATTATGTGGAGGATCTGATGCGTACAGCCAACACCTGGAACCACGACTTGAGCATCAGTGGCGGTACCGACAAAACAAAGATCTATGCGGCAATAAACTACACTGATGATGAGGGTATCCGTATCAATTCAGGATACAAGCGCATGGGTGCTAACTTCAAGATTGACCAGAAGATCAACAAGAAGCTCTCTGTCGATTTCGACCTCCGCTATGCAAAGACCGATATCGTAGGTAACCACTTCGACAACGCCACTTCTGCCTATCGCTATGCTCCCATCGATGCAGAAATCATCGAGCGCTACGGCACCAACGACCCCAACCTGTTGGGTATGGGTAGCCAAAACGTAGAAGAAAGCTACAACCCTTATACCGCAACCCAGCAGTACGACTACACCCGCGAAGTGTATCGCATTCGTGCCCGCGCCGGCCTCACCTGGGAAGTCTTCAAGGGTCTGCGCTTCCGCACCGAACTCTCGGGTGGCCGCAACTGGAACGAGTCAAAGACTTGGGATGGCGGCCAGGTATCGGGCATCAATAGCGCCAAGCTCGAGAAGAGCAACGGCTACAACGTCCGTTGGGTGAACACGTTAAACTACGAGGTGCCCGGTCTGGGTAAGGATCACAGTGTGAACCTCATGGTCGGTGATGAAATCATCGGCAGCAAGAGCAACTCGTCGAGCTACTCCGGTCAGGGCTATCCCAAGGAGTTCACCAAGACCGATGCCTTTGGACAGATTACCATGAACGATGTGGTCAATGCCAAATACGAGTATTCAATCGGCACACCCGTTCACTCCACCTCATTCTTCGGCCGTGCCAATTACGGCTACAAGGGACGCTACCTTCTGACCTTCACGTTCCGCGCCGACGGTTCGTCGAAGTTCGCTCCTGAGAATCACTGGGCTTACTTCCCCGCAGCTGCTGCAGCTTGGCGTATCAGCGACGAACCTTGGATGGAGAGCACAAGTGACTGGCTTGACAACCTCAAGCTCCGTCTCTCTTATGGCACTTCCGGCGCCGACAACATCAACTCCGGCCTTTGGAAGGGTACTTGGACCACCAAGTCCATCATTGTCGATGGTGAGACCATCGTGACTTACCAACCCGGTTCGATGAAACCCAATCCATCACTGATGTGGGAGACCACCACCAGCCGCAACCTTGGTCTTGATTTTGCCTTCTTCAACAGTCGTGTTCGCGGTAGCGTTGACTTCTATATCAACAATACCACCGACCTGCTGATGCAGGTTCCTTGCGATGCTTCGACAGGCTATGATTACCAGTACGACAATGTGGGCGAAACTTCGAACAAGGGTATCGAACTCACCCTCGCATACGACCTCGTACGTTCCAAGAACTTCAACCTCTCAATCAGCATCAACCACAACTTCAACAAGAACAACGTCGAGGATTTGCTCGATGGTGCGCTCTGTGATACCCACAACGGTTGGGCTTCATCGATGCTCCTGCCTTACTACGACTATATAGTACGTGAGGGCGAACCCGTGGGCACCATCAACGGTTACAAGTCAGCTGGCTACTTCACCGTCGATGACTTCGACTACAATGCATCGACAGGCAAATACACGCTCAAGGATTCCCAGCGCGGCTATGCTACCATTGGCAACTATCCTTCACAGCTCATCGCGCTCAATGCCGAGTCCGATGGCACTACCGTGCTGCCATTCCCCGGCGCTCCCAAGTTTGTGGATGAGGACAAGGACGGCGAACCCGATCAGCAGATTCTCGGTCACGCACGTGCCGAGCATACCGGTGGCTTCAATATCACAGGCAACTACAAGGCCCTTGACTTCTCGTTGGGATTCACCTATCAAATCGGAGGCAAGGTCTATAACGCCAATGCCATGAACGCCTTCAAGGGTGATAAGGATACTGCAGCCGGTGCCAACCGTCTGTACTATGCAGGCAAGGCTTATCGTTATCACTCGATCGACTCGGCCGGTGACCTTGTATTTGATCCATCACCCGAAGCTTTGCGTGCCATCAACCAGGACACGAAGTACAGCACCATGATGTCGGAGTACGGTGTCGTGAACTCCGAGTTTATCGAGGATGCATCCTACCTCCGTCTCAACACCATGACCATCGGTTATACGCTTCCATTGAACTGGACGAAGAAGATTGGCGTAAGCAATGCACGTATCTATGTGACGGGTAACAACCTGTTCTGCCTCACCGGCTATAGCGGATTGGATCCCGATGTCACCACTTCGGCTTCAACAGGCGGCTTCCCCACTCCAGGCTATGACCTCAACTCTTATCCAAAAGCTCGTACCATTACCGTGGGCGCTAACATCACATTCTAACCATAATTTACGAAACCAATATGAAAAAGCTATTATATTCTACACTCGTTGTGGTCGGAGCGATGGCTTTTGCCGCATGCGAAGAGTATCTCGACCCCAAATCCCCCTCGGTAGTAGATGCTGAATTCGTATTCTCAAATACCACTACCGCACGTGCAGCTTTGGAGGGCGGTTACGAGGCCTGGCGTGCCACGGCCAACAGTTACGTCTTCGGTGCAGGTCTGTTCTATGCCGCCGATATCGCAGGTTCCGACATTGAGCGCCACCCCGAAGCATATACCAACCAGATTGCACGTCACGTGCCCGAGAGCTTCTACTCAAACGGCACTTTGGCCAGCACTTACGACATCGACTCGTATTCCAGCAACAACAACTCGGGAGCCTATGTCCAACTGTTTGATGTGATCGGCAAGGCCAATGCGGTCATCCAGGGCATCGAAGAGTCCGAGACGGGCCAGGAGGCCATCGCCGCCGGCACGCAGTCGGCCATCGGTCAGATGTATGGCGAAGCTATCGCTCTGCGTGCCACGGCCTATCGCGAACTGATCAAGTATTACGGCGACGTACCTTTCGCTACCGTCTTCGGTGAGGCTACGGGCGGCCTGACTCCGCGCGACTCCATCTACGACTGCATCCTTGCCGACCTTATCAAGGTCGAGCCGCTCATGTATCCCGTAGGTTCGATTCCTGGCGTCAAGGCCGATGCCAAGAACTACTTCTCTCAAACCTACGTCGATGGTCTCATCGGACGTATCGCACTCGAAGCTGCCGGCTATCAGACACGCCGCAGCGATTTGACCTATATCGACGGCAGCGGCAATACCGTTTCGTTCGAGAATCTGGGCAATCCCAATGCCAATGCCGCCAATGCCTTCTATGCACGTCGCAGCGATTATATGAATCTCTACAACATTGCCAAAACCTACTTCAAGAACGCCATCGACCATGCGGGCTCCGCAATGTTCTATACCACCGATCCGCGTGGAACATCCAAGGCCGGACAGGTGTTCGACAATCCCCACCAGTACTTCTTCCAGCAGATGATGGACGATGATGCGGCCTACGCCGACGAGTCGATCTACGAGTACCCGATGCAGTTCAACGTGTCGAGCGACGAGCGCACCTATTCTAGTGGCCGTCCGGGCACGGGTGGTTCGAAGAATGCCTATCCCTGCAAGTGCTATGGTCAGGCGCGCATCAACCCTGCCTTCTACTATGGCGTGTTCGATCCGAACGACAAGCGTCGCGATGTGGCCGTTTGCGTGACGGGTACGACGGGAGGCACCGAGATCATCCTTCCGTTCGTCCCAGGCTCACAGGCCAAGGGCGGCGGTCTCGGACTTAACAAGTGGGACGACAACCGCATGGTTACGCCCAACACCCTCGCACAGCGCAAGGCTGGCGTCAATGGTCCCTATATGCGTATGGCTGAGATCTATCTGGGCTATGCCGAAGCATGTGCCATGACGGGCGACGAAGCCACGGCCAGGCAGTATCTGAAGACCGTGCGCGAACGTTCGTTCGCCTCGGCAGTCGAGGCCGATACCGAGGGCTTCATTGCCGCGTGCGGCGGTGTGTTCAATGCCGTCATCGAGGAGCGCGGCTTTGAGTTTGCGGGCGAAGGCGATCGTCGCTTCACCCTCATCCGCACGGGACGTCTGCCCTGGGCCATCAGGCGCATCAAGGACATGACCACCGCCATGATGAACGGACTGGCAGCCGATGGCAGCTACACCTTCCCCAACGGCAACGTCATCAGCACCAGCATCTACACCAAGATGGTCGATGCGAAGTCTGAGCTCGGCTATCGCCTCACCACCCAGTGTACCGACCCCACCAATCCGCTTACCTATCCGGGGTGGCGCGGTGTACACGACGATTGGGCAGCATTCGGATGGAACGGCACTCCCGCCGAGACCAACCTTGCCATCCGTGGGCTGTTCGCTCCCGTCGATGCCGCTGCATTGCTGGCCGAAGGTTACACCGAGACCGCATGGGGCAGCGATCTGCTCAAGTATCGCGACGAGTACGAGACCTATCTCTTCAAGGACTACGACTATCAGTCCGCTCCCATCTATCTGTGGCCCATCTGCCCCAATGCCGTCGCTACCGGTGGCTTCACCAATGGTTATGGCTTCATGAACGAATAGGCATTTCGCTTTCCTATGATCATCGCCCCGACGGTTCGTCTGTCGGGGCGATTGTTATCTGTCAATGGGCTTGATTCTGCATGTAGTTGGGTGAAAATTGATATATTTGGGGATGTTTTGACAAAAATGAACCAACAAACAGCATTTATTTGACAAAAAATTTGGATTATTCGCGAAAATGTCGCAACTTTGCAACGCTCGCAATGAATTATTTCTGAATCCATTGCATTTCAAGGCAAATTCTTCAAAGCACACATAGCTTTTTATCACAATTATTATAAACTATCATTAACTAACTTTTTTCAACATGAGAAGCAGTACATGCAACACATGGCTGGAGCGATTCGCAACGCTGTTGATGGCATTTGTCCTCAGCTGTGCACTTGTCTTTGCCCAGACCAAGACCGTGACGGGTACCGTAGTTGACGAGTTGGGCGAACCGGTGATCGGTGCCAATGTCGTCGTCGTAGGCACCACCAACGGTGCTACCACCGACATGGATGGTAACTTCAGTATTTCGAACGTCGCCGACAATGCGACGCTCAAGGTGACCTATATCGGCTATCGGGAACAGACAATTCCTGTGGCTGGTAAGAACAAATTCAACATTAAGATTGAGGAGGATCGTGACGAACTCGACGAAGTCGTGGTAATCGGTTACGGTACCGTCAAGAAGCGTGACCTCACCGGTTCGGTTTCTTCGGTCAATGCCAAGGAACTTGTAGCCAATCCTGTGTCTGACGTTTCGCAGGCTCTACAGGGCAAGCTTGCTGGTGTCAGTGTAGTTTCTCAGGACGGTCGTCCTGGCGGTAGCACCACCATCCGTGTACGTGGCGGCGGCTCCATTTCGCAGAGCAATGATCCGCTGTTCATCGTCGATGGCTTCCCCGCAGGAACCATCACCGATATCCCAGCCGACCAGATCGTGAGCATCGACGTGCTGAAAGATGCTGCCTCGACGGCCATCTACGGTGCACGTGGCGCCAATGGTGTAATTCTCGTCACCACGAAGGGTGCCGACAAGGACAAGCTCTCGATCTCTTATTCTGGCTTTATACAGGTGAAGAATGTGACCAAGACCACCGAGGCTCTCGGTGCCCAAGATTACCTGCGTTATGTATGGAGCTATGGTGACTCCTATGGTTCAGGTCTTGCTGACGGTATTGCCAAATATTATGGCCTTGGTGCTTTGGGCGGCAACCATTGGAATGATTATGCCAACGTAGAGGCTCACGATTGGACCGATGACCTGCTTCGTACGGCAATCCAGTGGAATCACAACGTCTCGATGTCGGGCGGCTCGGAGAGAACCAAATATACCCTCTCACTCGGCTATACCGATGATGAAGGCACAAAAATCCGTTCTGGCTATGAGCGCTATAGCGTCAACTACAAGCTGAAGCAGAAGATCAACAAGCGCCTCACCTTCGATATGGACCTGCGCTATGCCAACGTCCATGTTACGGGTCGTGAGAATATCTCAACGGGCCGTGGCACCGCTCTGTCTTCGGCTTTTGAGTTCCGTCCCATCGACAATCCTTTGGGTGACGGCCTTGTAAGCTACTTCGGACTGGGTGCCAACAACTTCGAGGAAGGCAACAATCCACTCTATGCCCTCGAACACATGTACAACGGCTCAACCAACAACCGCCTGCGTGGCAACTTTGCCCTGAGTCTTGAGATCGTCAAGGGTCTCACCCTGCGTTCTGAACTCGCACTCGGTGGCAACTGGAGAAAAGCCAAGTATTACGAAGATGCTGATCACACCACCGACTACACAAAGGGCTACAAGTATGCTACTCTCACCAAGACTGAGGGCCAGAACCTTCGCTCAGTGACCACGTTGAACTATGATGTGCAGGGTTTGGGCGAGAACCATAGCCTCAATATCATGCTTGGCAACGAGGAGATCAAGAACAAATCGGAGCAGAGCTACATGATCGGTGCCGGTTATCCTACCGATGACATCTGGGATATGAATCGCGTATTCGGTATGATGAACATGGGCGATTCGGATACTCGTCCTACCGAAAACTATTATACCAACACCATCAGTGTACCTGAGTCCACGATGTCATGGTTCGGCCGTATTAACTACTCGCTGTTGGGACGTTACCTGTTTACTGCAACTTTCCGTGCAGACGGTTCAAGCAAGTTCCCATCAAACAACCACTGGGGTTTCTTCCCCGCTGCTGCTCTTGCTTGGCGTGTCAGTGACGAGCCATTCCTGGAGAACACCAAAGATTGGCTCGACAACTTGAAACTTCGTCTTTCCTATGGCGAATCTGGTGCCGACAATATCAATTCATCGCTCTGGCATGAGACTTGGTCAACTTCGACCACATCATGGAATGGCGGAACAGTCAACGTATATTCTCCTGCCGGCATGAAATCTAATCCCGACCTCAAGTGGGAGACCACTATCAGCCGAAATATTGGTCTTGATTATGGTTTCCTGAATCGCATCAATGGTACTTTCGATATCTATTGGAATACAACCAAGGATCTGCTGATGCGTGACGAGATTGATGCTTCGACCGGTTATACTTACCAGATGAAGAACATGGGTCAGACCAGCAATAAGGGTTTCGAGATCGCTCTCAACGCCTTGCTCGTCCACACTAAGGACTTCAACTTGAACTTCTCGATGACCTACAACTTCAACAACAACAACGTTGATGAGTTGCCGAACCACACCAACATTTACTATGGATCGAGAACATTCGGTTCGGGCCAGATGCCGGGCAACGACTTTATGTTGGCCGAAGATATGCCAGTGGGTATTGTTCAGGGCTTCAAGAAGGAGGGCGTCGGCTTCTACACTGTCGATGACTTCGACTACGTGAATGGCCAATACGTCTTGAAGTCGGGCATCCCCGATATCTCGACAGCCGTAACCGGCACTTGTAACCCCAACAAGGGCTTCCCACGACCCGATGGACAAACAGCCTTCCCAGGCATGCTTCGCCTACAGGATATCGACGGCTCTGGCGTGGTTGATAATGCCGACGTGACCAACATCGGTGAGATTATGGCACACCATACCGGTGGCTTCAACTTCAGCGGCAACTACAAATGGTTCGACTTCAACGCCAACTTCGCCTATCAGCTTGGAGGCAAGATCTACAATGCCCAGCGCATGTCGCAGCTTAATGGTGGCAAGGAGACGGGTATCGGCAAGAACAAGATGTCGTTCATCAATGATATGTATCACCTCACCAAGATCGACAACGGCGAGCTTACCCTCGTGACCGATCCCAACGAGCTCAACAGCATGAACTCGGGTGCCAAGTATCCTGTGGCCTATATGGAACAGAACGTGGTCTATGACGAGTTTATCGAGGATGCCTCCTATCTGCGTCTCAGCAACTTGACCATCGGTTACACCATGCCCAAGAAGTTGACCCAGAAGGCCAGGATCGAGCGTTTCCGCGTCTATTTCACCGCTGGCAACGTTTTCACCATCACAGGTTACAGAGGCCTGGATCCTGACGTGAACGTGAACCCAAGTGCCAACGGCAACTATCCTACCCCGGGTCTTGACTATGGTGCCTACATGCGTCCGAAGACCTTCACTTTTGGTATCAACCTTGAATTTTAATTTGCAGCATATATGAAAAAGATAATCTATAGCATCATGGGTCTGGGCCTCTTATGGGGCGCTACCTCTTGCGATGACTTTTTGGACACTTCTTCGCCTTCTGAGGCCGATGTCGATTTTGTATTCGCTTCGTCCGAGACTGCGAAAGCCGCCCTGCAGAATGCCTACAGTCTGTGGCGCAGCAGCTCCAACCTGCACTCGAATGGTGCATTTTATGATATGGTGGTAGGAAGCTCCGACACCGAGGCGCAGCCCGAGTACTACGGCTCTCAGATCAACCGTTGGGTGATTTCGAACTTCTATGGTTACATCGACAATACGAAGAACCTCCGTGGCCCCGAGAACTTCCCCAACGTGTCGAACAACGGCACCTTGAGCGGTACGTGGAACAACGTCTATAAGATCAT
The DNA here is from genome assembly GCA_017618715.1 of Bacteroidales bacterium. Lineage (GTDB taxonomy): Bacteria > Bacteroidota > Bacteroidia > Bacteroidales > UBA3663 > Liminaster. Next base: position 17,978 of record JAFZTS010000033.1, on the reverse strand, counting down.
TGCCATCTGCAACACCATCATCAACAGTTTCGAGTCGGCAGCCTCGTTCGAGGATATGATCAACCAAACCGGGCCTTCTGACCTGAGCCAGATCTACGGCGAGGCCATCGCCCTGCGTGCTACGCTCTATTACGAGTTGACCCGATTCTATGGCGACGTGCCCCTCCAGCTCATTGCAGGCGAAGAGGCCACGGAACTTACCAACCGCAGCTACATCGCCGAGTATAACCTCGACCTCTTGAAGAAAGTGGAGCCGCTGATGTACCGCCCAGGTGAGGGTTCGCGCGACAAGAGCTACATGAGCCGCACCTACGTCGATGGTCTCATCGGACGTATCGCCCTTTGGGAGGCCGGCTATCAGACCCGCCGCACCGATTTTGGCGACAGCTACTACACCAAACTTGATGGTTCGCCCGTTTCGTTCGACAAACTCTACACCAGCGACAAGTACAAGTGCTTCTATGGTCGACGCACCGACTGGCAGGATCTCTATCGCATGGCAGAGACCTACCTGAAGAATGCTGTCGAAAATCCAGGCCCTGGTGTTGTCTTCCAAGAGGTCGATCCACGCACCAGTGGTGACGGACTGGGCTCGCAGGCTTTCGGCAACCCGTTCCAGTACGTCTTCCAACAGATGATGGACCTGCAGTTTGCTGACGAGGATGTGTATGAGATTCCCGAGACCCAGGGCGTGCAGACCGAACGTCCATACGCCTTCGGTCGTCCATCGGATGGATCAAAGGCCTACAACTATCCCTGCAAGACCTACGGACAGTGCCGCTTCAACCTGGTGTATTATTATGATGACTTCGATCCCGACGACATGCGTCGCGATGTCACCGTCACCGCCTTCGGTTCGCGCGGCAATGGACAGGAGCGATTGATCCCGTTCTCGAAGGGTTCGACAGCCAAGGCCGGTGGTTTCGCGCTCAACAAGTGGGACGAGAACCGTATGTCCAGCCCATACGTTGTCACCCAACGTCAAGCCGGCATCAACTGTCCTTACATGCGTTTCGCAGAACTGCTGCTCATGTATGCCGAGGTTGAGTGTGATCTAGGTAATACGGCTGTGGCTCGCCAATACCTCAACAAGGTGCATCAACGTGCATTTGCAGGTTCCGCCGACCTTGATGCATTTATCGCCAAGTGCGGTGACTTGCGTCATGCCATCTACGAAGAGCGCAAGCTCGAATTCGGTGGTGAAGGTGTCCGCAAGTGGGATGTCGTCCGTTCGGGCTATGTGGATGAGATTGTCACCAGCTTCAAGACGCGCACCAAGGCCATTCTCGACGACCTGCAGACCAAAGGTTATCACACCTTTGCCAATGGCAACCAGATGTCGCTCTACGTGTGGATCAAGGATGTCGATCCTGCCGAATATGGCGTAAACTATCGTCTCACCACTACCTGCACCGACCGCAACAATCCAGTGCTTTGGCCAGCATGGCGCGGACAAAACGACGATTGGTATAGTGTGGGCAAGTATTGGGGTGACCCCAACTTCGCAGCCCTCAAGTTCGGATTGAATGCTACGCAGTCAGCTGCTACGGGCATCGCTTCCGACCTTCGCACCAACGTGGCTGTTAAGGGCTTGTTCGAATATATCGATCCTGATGGCACTGAAGCCAAGGCCCTCGAAGCCGAAGGCTATGTTCGCACCGACTGGGGCAAGGAGATTATCGACAAGCAGGACAACATCGACGCCTACTATACCTATGTATATAATGGATACGAGTCAAAGACTCCTCCCATCTATATGTTCCCAATGCACGGCGACGTCATCAAGCAGAATCCAGATGTCCTGATTCAGGGCTATGGTTTCCCGTCGAAGTAAAAAAAAACGACGATAGGGCAAGCCTATTGTCTGAACGGCATGATAGATGCGCCAACCGAGCGTTTCGGTTGGCGCATTTTGAACATTTTTATCATTTCGTTTATTCCTTTTATCAATATGAGAAAACTTATTTGCACCATCGCAGCCACCCTGCTTTTGTGTGTTTCGAACGTCGATGCCAGTACTTGGTGGACGGTCGAGGGCAATGAGGTGCTGTTCTATTCCCAAGCTTCTGGCAAGTTACGCCTGCAGATGTGCACTCCTGACATGTTTCGAGTCACCAAAAGCGAGGATTTCGGTTTTCGTCCCAATGAACAGTGGATGGTAATCAAGTATGACTTCGCTCCTGTTGCCTATGAAGTACGTGAGACAAAGCAGGGTGTGGTCGTATTAACCGATGTTCTGTCTCTGCATATTGTTGATTCCCCATGGCGCATCAAGGTGCTCGACCGCATCTCGGGCGAGGTACTCTATGAAGAGACCGACTGCCGACTTGCCGGCGATGGTGTCGGCCCGCAGACAACATGTGTGCTTCGTCCCGATGAACACTTCTTCGGCTTGGGTGAACGCATGGACCAACTGGACCTGCGTGGACAGCGCGTGCATCTGAACGTCGAACTGGGACGCGGACCTCGACCTGCCGTGGGCGGTAAGGACATCCTACGTGCCAACTATTGCCCCGTGCCTTGGGTGATGAGCAACAAAGGCTATGGAATCTTCTTCCACACGGCATGGCCTACGGACTGGGACATGGGATGGACTTCGAACCAGACCTACTCTTGGCAAGCCGATGGCGGCGAACTGGACTATTATTTCGTCAAGGGTCCCGAGATTCAGACCATGATTCGCAACTACCAGATGCTGACAGGTACTTGTCCGATGATGCCACGTTCGGCCTATGGCCTGCATTTGGGCAGCTATAGCGGCGGCACGTGGAACCATGAACAGGATGCCAACCAGCACTACGACGTGGCGCTTGTGCAGCGTATGCGCAAGGAGGGCATCCCCGTCGATATCCTTTGGCTCGACTCCACATGGCGTATCTTCAACAACCGGTTCCGTAATGGCGGCTGCAACTACAATTGGCAGCTGGCTTTTCCCGACCCCAAGGGAATGATTGACAGCATCTATGCCGAGCACATCGACCTCTTCGGGCTTCATGTCCGCAGCATTGCCGACGATGGCCCCAGTTCGACACTTTATCAGGACGCACTGGCCGCAGGGGCTCTCTTCCCGGGCATGGAGCAACAGGGAGTCTTCAATTTTTTCGATGAGGAGAAGGCCAATTGGTGGTGGCAGCATGGACCGATGCGTGTTGTGAACGATGGCGTCAAGTTCTTCAAAACCGACGTGGGCAGCGCTTTCCGCTATCCAGGACGTCAGGACAGCGTCATCTACCAAGGGTTCACGGGTGCCGAACTTCACAATCTCTTCCCGTTGGCCTATGGCGCCGCGCCATACAAGCGTTTCATTGAACACAATCGTATGCGTGGCTTCACCCATACCCGCGAGGGCTATGCGGGCATACAACGTTATCCCTTCATTTGGGCTGGAGACTGGGGCACCGAATGGCAATGGTTCGAGCCCGTGATTCGCGGTGGCCTCACCATGGCCCTGTCGGGTGTAGGCTACTGGTCACATTGCATGGGCGGCTTTGAGCAATATTCGCCCTATGACACCGACCTCTATCTGCGTTGGTGTCAGTTCGGCATGTTCAGTCCTGTGGCGATGCTTTTCGGCATGGACCACCCCCGCTATCATGAGCCTTGGACCTACGGAGAGGAGGCACAACGCATCTTCACTACCTACGATTCGCTGCGCTATACTTTGATTCCCTATCTCTACAGCAATGCTTGGGAGATGATGCAGACCTCACGTCCCTTGATGACACCGATGCTTTACGACTGGCAGGACGATGAAGTGACCTATCGCATGTGCGACCAATTTATGTTCGGACATTCGATGATGATATGCCCCGTCACCAACAAGGGTGCGTTGTCGCGTCCAGTCTATTTCCCTGGCGGCAAGTGGGTTGATTTCTGGACCGGCGAACGCATCGAAGGCCGTCAGTGGAAGTCGTTCCTCACGCCGCAGTGGCTGATGCCTATCTTTATTCGCCAAGATGCGATCATCGTCAAGCAGCCCGAAGTGCAGTGGATGGCGCAGTCGGAGGGGCAGCCCATCACCGTATGCTGTTATCCTGTATGCTCTGCCACTTTCGACCTGTATGAGGACGACGGACGCTCGCTCGACTATCAGCAGGGTGCGTATGCGCTGACTCACATAGGGAGTGAGATGGTTTATTGGGAAGAGGCGGCATATGTTACAAATGAAGAATATTGCCGTTGGACTTCGGGATGCAAATGGACGCTTACGATAAGCAAACCCGACTGTCCCGTCAAGGATAAGAAAGGTCGTGCCCGCTTCACTCCTGCCACTCACCAATATAACATCGAAACTTATCTCGACAACAAACCCACAAGCATCACAGTGAACGGAATCGAACGAACAGACTGGACGTGGGACGAAACACTGCGTCTGCTCCGCTTGGATACCGGTTTGGACAACACACAAGATATTACCATCATCGTTAATACTCCATGGTCATGAAACGCATGTTTTTATTCTTCTTCGTATGCCTGTGTGCTTCGAGCCTCTGGGCACAAACCCCGAACGACCTTGCGACCTATCCGGGCCGTCCGAACTACGGTGCATTGAAATACAGCAGCCCCCTGTCGTGGTTCAATTATCTGATGCTATGGCAGCACCAACGTGATGATCAGCGCCAGGAGGAGCTTCAGCAAGCCTTTGCATCGAAAGCCGATATGGAGGCTTATATTGCTACAGTGCGCCAGAAGATGCGCAGGCTGGCAGGCAGTTTCCCCGAAAGAGGCGACCTGCATAGCCGCACGGTCGGCTCGGTGCAGGGCGATGGTTTTCGCGTGGAGAAGATAATCTTTGAAAGCCGTCCACATCATTACGTCACTGCACACCTCTATCTTCCCGATGGCAGCAAGGCGAAGAAGTTTCCCGCTTGCATCGAGATGTGCGGACACAACCTGCAAGGCAAGGGTTCGGGATCGGGTACTGCGGTACAAATGGCACGCAACGGCATTGCCGTGCTCGTGGTCGATCCCATCGGTCAGGGCGAAATGCAACAGCTCATCGATGCGACGGGCCGCAACCTGACGCGCGGTGTTACTACCGAGCACTCGCTGCTGGCTCCCGCTTACCTGCTGCTGGGTTCAAGCCTGGAAGCGCAGATCTTCTGGGACAACAGCCGTGCAGTGGATTATCTGTGCAGTCGCAAGGATATCGACTCGAAGCATATTGGTTGTTATGGTTTTTCGGGAGGCGGGACACAAACCTCGTACCTTGCAGCCCTCGACGACCGTATCCAGGCAGCCAGTGTAGGTCTGTTTTTCAGCGATCGCACGCGCACCTTGGAGCTCCAGGGACCGAGTGACGGTTGCCAATGGATGGCGGGCGAGGGAGCACTGGGCATCAATCATGCCGACATGGCATTGTGCATGGCTCCGCGTCCATTCCAAGTGCTCGACGGCCTGTACGACTTTGTGGACCACTATGGCGCACTTAAAGGTATGAAAGAAGTGCAGCGTGCCTATGACTTGCTAGGTGCTTCGGACCGCGTGGAGCAGTACTATTGCGCCGATGGTCATGCGTGTCCGCCCGACGTGATGGAGCATTTGGTATCCTGGTTCAAGCGTTGGTTGGCAGACGATGCTTCACCAGCCGTAATCGATGAAGTTTTCTTCCGGGGCAAGGACATGCTTTGCACCACATCGGGACAGGTGAACCTGGAGTTCGCCGATGCTGAGAGCACCATGCAGGAAGCCGTGCGCTGCTTCGACGAGTTGGCCGAGCAACGAGCGGCCTTCTGCGCCCAGCCGATTGAGAAGATCAAGCGGCAGATTTGTCAGTTGTTAGGTTTGGACGAATCGGTGCTCAGCAGCGAACCTCTTCCCGCTTCGCTTCCTGGCTCGATGTTGGCCGGCACCGTTGTCGCTTCGGGACGAACCCACGGCAGGGATTACGAGGAATACCGTTTCCAGCTGAACCGCGAGGGTGAGATGCCCGTGGCTGTGTTGGTACGCATCCCCGATTGCGCCACACCCGCTTCGCCCATTGAGCTGCACTTGCATGAGCGGGGCAAGGTATGGTTCCTGGGCGACATGGACAGGGAGGACATGACGTCGAACGGCAATATCATCGTGGCTGCAGACGTGCGTGGCGTGGGTGAGTTGGAGGATCCCTACACCTATAACCTCACCAAGTATTGGAACCGCGAATGGCGTTGCGCCGTGGTGGCTTTGCACGAAGGTCGTCCGTTGGTGGGCCAGCGCGTCGTGGATGTGCTTACGCTGACCGACTTCTGCACGAATCATCCACTGCTCAAAGGCAGGTCGTTGCACGTGGTGGGCGACGGACTGTTCGGCCCTGTGCTGATGCATGCCGCCGTGCTCGATCAGCGCATCGAGAAGGTCACTTTGACGCGTACGCTCAAGACCTGGAAGGAATATCTGGAGCATCCACTACAGCACGATATGATGACAAACGTCGTCCATGGCGTGCTGCAATACTACGACTTACCCGACCTCGTGAAGCTTTCTGGAGGCCGGGTAAGGATAGAGGATTGAATAAGGGGAAGGCCTTACTGCTGGATGAACGTGGAGCGCATGGGTGTGAAGGTGTCGATGAGCACGCCGTCCTTGAGGCACTTGCAGCCGTGTACGACGTTCGGAACCTTCATCAGTACGTCACCGGCCTTGACGATCTTGGTCTCGTCGCCAATGGTGAATTCAAATTCGCCGCTTTCTACGTAGGTTACCTGCACGTGCGGATGGCTGTGAAGCTTACCCTCAGAGCCCTTCTTGAACTTCACCTTTACCATCATGAGGTTGTCGTTGTAGCCCATCACCTTGCGATAGACCTCACCCGGATCAGCGGTGCGTTCCCATTCGCGGTCGGCATCGAACACAAACTGGGCGCTCTTTGTAGTGATGTCGCGTGTATAGACGGTCTGCCCGTCATCAGTGACGGTAATCACGCCATGAGGCGCTGCGGTAAGGGTGCTGTCGGTGCAGCAGGGTTTGTCACAAGTGGCTTGCTCCGGCTGGTTGCACTTGCATCCTACGAGCAAAGTGGCAAGAGCGGCTGCGAAAAGAATCTTTTTCATAAAAAATCAATTGTTATTTGTTAATTATTAATTGTTAATTGATAAATATCGGTGCAAAGATAACGTTTTTTCTTGAAAAAGTACCAAGATATTGAAAAAAAATGTATATTTGCGCTGTTTTTAAATCCGAACAATATGAAAACACGTCTGTTTCCATTATTTCTTTGTCTAATGACCCTGTGTGGTGGTCATTTCGCTGCACAAGCGCAGAATGGAACCTTCACCAATCCGATACTCGGTGGTGATTATCCCGACCCAACCATCATGCGTGATGGTGAGGATTACTACATGACGCACAGCGCCTTCGATTATGTACCCGGCCTGGTGGTCTTTCATAGTCGTGACCTGGTGCATTGGGAGCCAATCTGTTCGGCACTCAATACCTTCCTGGGTTCGGTTTGGGCACCCGACATCTGCAAATACAATGGCAAGTACTACATCTATTTCACCGTGGCTTATCCATCAGATGCTGTTCGCGCCAAGGCTGGACGTGACCTGAAGCCCGGCAGCCGCATGAACTTCGTCGTATCGGCCGATTCGCCCTACGGTCCATGGAGCGAACCTGTTGATCTGGGCGTGGCTAACATTGACCCCTGCCATGTGGTGGGCGAGAACGGACAACGATGGCTTTTCTTGAGTGGTGGCCAGCGTGCGAAACTTACAGATGACGGGTTGCATGTTGTGCCAGGAACCCTTGAAAAGGTTTATCCCGGTTGGCTGTATCCCGAGGAATGGGCTACCGAAGGGCTTTGCCTCGAAGGGCCGAAGCTCCGCAAGATAGGCGACTATTATTACTATCTGAATGCTGAAGGCGGTACGGCCGGTCCTCCCACCAGTCACATGGTAGTGGTGGCACGTTCGAAGAGCATCGACGGCCCATGGGAAGACAGTCCCTACAATCCGCTCATCCATAACTACGCAAACACGAATCGCTGGTGGAGCCGCGGACATGGTTCGCTCATCGATACGCCTGACGGACGTTGGTACTGTGTCTATCATGCCTACGAAAATGGTTTCACCGATTTGGGTCGTCAAACCTTGTTGGAGCCTTTGGAACTGACCAAGGATGGCTGGTTCCGTCCCATCGTTCGTGACAAACAGGGACTCAGCGCCGACCCTGTGGGTGCTATTCCTGCACCATTGGAGACTTCGCCAGTGACATCCTCATCGCGTAAACAACTCGGTGATTTCCGCGTCGGCCTCGAATGGAAGAGCTATCGCGCCTTTGAACCGGAACGCATCGAGCACATTGCTGATGGCATACGTCTTACGGCCAAGGGCAATATGCCCGGCAATTCGTCTCCGCTGATGTTTGTGGCAGGTGATCATCGCTATGAGATCGAGGCCGAAGTGGAACTTAGCGATGACGAGACGCGAGCCGGCCTGGTGCTCTACTACGACAGCGTGTTCTATATGGGCACAGGCTTTGATGCCAATCGTCGCTACCGTTACCGTAAGGGTGGTCAGAGTGGAGGCGGCATGCATCCCGCTCTGGGCACACGTCATCTATGGCTTCGTTTGCGCAACGACAACCACGTCGTCACAGGCAGCTACAGCTACGATGGCATCAATTGGCAGCGCGAAACCTGGGGCATGGACTGCTCTGGTTACAACCACAATACACTCTATCAGTTCCAGTCCGTCCTCCCCGGCATCTTCTGCACGGGAAAAGGTTCTGCCACATTCACACATTTCACTTATCGCAATCTCGACATTGAGGATGCCAAAGCAGCCATGCGTCGCGCTGTCACGTTCATGATGGACAGCATCAGCTACGAAGGAGCCTTCGTTTGGAGCTATTTGCCCGACCGCAGTCGCCAATGGGGCGAGTTGGAAGCACCTTATCGTACGATGGTTTGGCTGCAATCCCCCAGTACACCGTCTGTAGGACATCTTTTGATCGATGCCTATCATGCCACAGGCGATGAATACTATTACGAACAGGCTCGTAAGATTGCTGGTGTGCTGATGCGCGTGCAACATCCCGAGGGCGGTTGGAACTATGTCGAAGATTTGGCTGGCGAGGACGAGCTGAAGCAGTTCTATGCCACCATAGGTCGTCAGGCTTGGCGTCTGGAAGAGTTCCAGCACTATTACGGCAACTGTACGTTCGACGATGAAGCCACCTCCGAGTGCGCCACCTTCCTGCTACGCGTCTATTTGGAGAAAAAGGATGCCGAGGTTCGTCAGTCGCTCGACAAAGTCATTGGATTCATGTTGGACAGCCAGTACCCCAATGGTGGCTGGCCACAACGCTATCCTTTGATGTATAACCACGTATTCCGTGGAATGGAGGATTATTCGTCGTTCATCACCCTCAACGACGACGTGATGCCCGCCAATATCGAATTCCTCATCCAGTGCTATCAGGAGCTTGGGCGCAAAGACCTTCTTAAGCCTATCCGCAAGGCGCTCGACCTTTCTGTCAAGCTGCAACAGCCCGCCCCACTTGCAGGTTGGGGTGACCAGTACTTTGTGAAGACTCTCAAGCCAGCCCATGCACGCAGCTATGAGCCTCGTTCGGTCAATACGGGCACTACGGTGCGCATGATTCGCGCCATGATGGATTATTACCGCCTTACGGGAGAAAAGAAGTATCTCAAGGGCATTCCCGCCGCTTTACAGTTCTTGCGTGAACAGCGACTGCCCGACGAGGAGGCGGCACGCTATGGTGGCGGCGGCGGCACTGGCGGCAGAGCTGGTCGTCGAGGCGGCGAAGGTTTCCTTGTGGCACGTTTCCTTCTTCCTGAAGATGGCACACCAATGTATGTGCATCGTCGCGGCAGTAACGTAGGCAATGGCGAATATTACACCGACCAGGAAATCAGCCGTACCATTGCACACTATGGCTCGTGTGCTTTCATCAATCCCGATGGTTTGGAGCGTGAATACAATGCTTTGAAACAAGCAGATGTGAAGGATGTTACCGCTTCGTCGCCTCTGCTCTATCCCAAGCAGAATATCGCCGTACCCGTTTATTATTTCAAGCCTGCTCCCATGCTGGGAGTTGGTTCAAATCGAGGTTTCGGTTCTGTGCAGGATATCCTGAAGGCACAGCAACCTGGCGGTGGTTGGCTCACCCCATTAAGCCAGATCTCCAATGTCTATAAGCCCCTGCCCGAGGGATTGGCTCCATCGAACAGCACCGAATATGCCACCACTTTCGTGGGGGACGAGTACGACACTTCGCCCTTTACACCCGAAGAACCCGTCCTTGGCTACAGCACGCGCGACTTCATCCAGCTGATGACGCAGCTTATTCACTATGTGAAGTGATGAGAATTCGGAGTTCTCGGATTATTCGGAATACTCAGATTATTTAGAGTCCCCAAAATTGTTTGAATTTTGAAAAAAATACTTCCCTTCTATCCAATCTTTCTTCTCCTGATCCTTGTCAGCTGCAAGGATCGGGAGGGAGGTCATACAGAGCGTGCCTATACCGTCGAAGGCACGCTCAGTGTCGATAGTACCGTTATACTTGACCGTCTTGTGCTCTATACCGACAGGCACGTTGCTCTCGATTTTGACAGCATCGAACTTACTCCCCAACATACGTTCGAGCATCAAGGAACGACGCATGGTCTGAACGAGCTTTTCCTATGTTCCGATGGTGGTGAGTTGTGCCGTTTTTATGCAACAGGTAATTGCAGAGTTTTGTTGAAACTTAGCGTACAGGACGAAATATTGAAAGCTACTTTTGACCCTTCACAAGGCGACAGCATCAACCCATGGCTACAAGAGCAGACCGAAAACCTTGCCCAGCTCTTAGGACCCGAGAAAAAGCGTACTATCGACAGCCTCTGTCATCTGTATCCTACCGAAGTAAGACCCGCTCTGCTGCTGCGCGACCACATCGAGGTTCTCAACGACTCCATTTTCGTACGTCGTTGTCTAGGAGCCTTCGGTAGCGAAACTGTACCTGACTGGCTTATCAAGAGTATCGATCAAATTCTTGACGACAGTTCTCGAAAACCTAATAACAATCGTCGCCTTTCGCCCTGCACCATTCAAACCGACAGCACCACCTTCGACTTCAGCGCGTCGCGTAGTGATTATTTGCTTGTTTACATTTGGAGCGATTATTCACAGTCTTCCATCGACAGTTTGAAGGTAGTAGCACATCTGGTTAACGAAGAATATGACATGAAGCGTCTGCAACTCGTAACCCTTTGTCTTGCCTCACCCGACAGCACTTGGTGGAAACAGCAGACCCAAGACATTGATGGCTTGCACACGTGGTTGCCCGCGGGTTTCAGCGACGAACGTATGCGTAAGTGGAACATCAAAGACGTGCCCACAGTCATTGTTTGCGACATGTATAATAACCAGCAATTACGCAATGAGTGGGGACAAAAACTTCGCGCTACCTTAGGCCGCATTCCCAACCGTAGCAGTTTTCCTAACATTTCTCAACCAAAACCCAAAGCAAACCGTGGTCGTTAGAACTATTACAGCCGCTTTGCAGGGCATAGATGCCACACCTGTCTATTGTGAGACAGTAACGACGCAGGGCATACGTACAATCATGATCGGACTGCCAGACACGGCAGTCAAGGAGAGTCGTGACCGTATAGAAAGTGCATTGCGCGAAGCTGGAATGCGTTTTCCACGTCGTGCAGTCACCATCAACCTTGCCCCTGCTGATGTACGAAAGGAAGGTTCTCTTTACGATGTACCCATTGCCGTAGCCGTAATGGCTGCCGACGGGAAGATACCAACTGACAAGCTCGAACAATATATGATGGTGGGTGAACTGTCGCTCGATGGTGCCGTCAAGCCTGTCAAGGGCTGTCTTCCTTTTGCCATCCTGGCGCGTCAGATGCACCTTAAGGGAATCATCGTTCCACGTGAAAATGCATGCGAGGCTGCCGTGGTCAATAATCTCGACGTATTTTGTGCCGACACGTTAAAGGATGTCATGGGTTTCATGGCTGGAGAATCCGAAATGGAGCAGAAAGTGATGAACACACGCGAAATGTTTGAGAAGGCAGAGCGTACATATCCGCATGATTTCAAGGACGTCAAGGGACAGGAAACAGTGAAGCGTGCCTTTGCCATCGCAGCAGCCGGCGGTCACAACATGATTATGGTTGGGCCACCAGGTGCAGGCAAGTCGATGATGGCGAAGTGTTTACCCTCCATCCTACCACCACTTTCTCTCAGCGAAGCCCTTGAAACTACCAAGATACATTCGGTGGCAGGATTGCGAGCAGAAACAGGTCTTGTTACCCAGCGACCTTTCCGTTCCCCCCATCATACGATTTCGAGCGTAGCCCTTATTGGTGGAGGCACGAATCCAATGCCAGGTGAGGTGAGTTTGGCTCATAATGGGGTACTTTATCTCGATGAGTTGCCTGAATTTTCGAAATCGGTGCTTGAAGTGCTGCGCCAACCGCTTGAAGATCGTCAAATCACTATTGCTCGTGCAAAGAACACGGTAACCTACCCTGCTTCCCTCATGCTCGTGGCCAGTATGAATCCCTGTCCATGTGGTTACTATAACCATCCCACGCATCCTTGTATTTGCAGTGAAACGCAAGTGCGTAAATATCTTGGACGAGTATCAGGTCCTTTACTAGATCGAATCGACCTGCAGATCGAAATTCTTCCTTTAAGCTTTGCCGAGGTAAGCCGAACAAGTGTTGCAGAAAGCAGTTCATCTATTCGCGAACGTGTCATCAAGGCGCGTCAGATTCAAGAGAATCGTTTCCGTGAAGAGCCTGGAATACACTGCAATGCACAAATGACCCCAGCAATGCTTCGACAATATTGTCAGCTCGATGACAAAGCACTTGCGATGATCCAACGGGCTATGACCAAGCTCGACCTCTCTGCGCGTGCCTACGATCGAATTCTCAAGGTATCACGTACCATTGCCGATTACGAAGGAGAGCCCAACATCACTTCCACCCACATCGCCGAGGCCATAAGTTATAGAAACCTCGACCGAAGCACATGGGGACAAGGATAATAATATAATAGTTGCCTACATACTTATAAAACAGTGATTATGAAAAGAATTTTTTGTATATTATTCTCGTTGTTAATATTTGCAACAGCAACGGTGGGGGCTCAAGAGGTTGAAGACGTTTTAGGGGTGAGTAAGCTGAAGTTCAATGGCACCAAGTATCAATTAGGTTGGAGTGCACACAATTCATTGCAATATATGCAAGAATATTTCCCAAAGGGACAGGTGCCTGAGTCATATACAGACATGTTCACTATTTCGGTCACTCTCGCTCCGAATATGATTGCGAAGACCGCTTGCGAAGCTAAGGTCGCAGAGTTGGCACAGCGAAAGGAGACACAAAAAGACGTTTGGAACTGGGCAGTCTCTCATAATGAGGATGGTTCAGAATGGATTGTCGATTTTATTTGTTGCCAAGGAAATGCGGAAAAGCTGGACATTGTAGAGTTCGATGTTCATCGCTATCGTATGATTGACGTTGATGGCTTCCCTGCTTTGCAGTTGTTATTCTATAGTCATAGGGTCTATGGCGATGACATAATGCCATTTATGAAAGAAAAACTTACAGACCTTCGTCTAGAATCCGTAGCAGCTCTTATCAAATTCGATGTAGATTGTCAAATCAAAACAAAATAGAAAAATAATAATCTTATGAGACAAAAATTTCTGTTATTCTTTATCGCTTGCTGCATGTCGCTGAGCGTCATGGCACAGATGGATCCTTATCCAACTTATCCTAATCCCGTCCTTTGGACTGACGTGCCTGATCCCGATGTGATTTGCGTCGATGGAAACTTCTATTTGGTTACTACAACGATGCATCAGTTCCCAGGTGTGCCTATCATGCGTTCTAAAGACCTTATCAATTGGGAAACCATAGGTTATGTAGTTGATAAATTAACTGACTCGCCACGCTATGATATGCAAGGTGGCACAATCTATGGACGCGGTCAATGGGCCACTTCACTCAAGTATCATAATGGGAAATTCTATGTACTCTTTGCTCCTAATGAGATGGGTGACATGGGACGTTCATACATTTACTCTGCTGTGGATCCTGCAGGTCCTTGGGAACTTGTATCGCGTCTGCCGCACTTCCATGACTGTTCATTGCTTTTCGATGATGACGGTCGCGTTTATGTTGTTTATGGCACAGGAGAGTTATGTGAACTGAAACCAGATCTTTCTGGAATCATTGAAGGTAGTCATATGAAGATTTTTGAACGTGAAGAGGATGAAAAGGGACTTCTCGAAGGTTCACGTATGGTGAAACATAATGGCAAATATTACCTTCTTATGATCTCACAGGTTTGGGGTCCTGGTCGTCATCGTCGCGAGGTATGCTATCGTGCCGATGATATTCACGGTCCATACGAGAAAAATGTCATTCTGCAATCCGATCTTGGTGGATTCCCATACGTTGGGCAAGGTACCATCGTAGATTCCAAGGATGGTGACTGGTACGGTGTCATCTTCCAGGATCACGGTGCCGTTGGACGTGTTATCACAGTGATGCCTTGCCGATGGCTTGATGGTTGGCCTATGCTTGGTGACGAATACGGAAAGGTGCCCGAGAATATGCGTCCCGTAGTTAAGGGACAACCTGTGACACCGCTGATGATAAGCGATAACTTCGATAGTTCGACATTAGGCTTGCAATGGCAGTGGAATCACAATCCCGTTGATGCTGCTTGGTCACTTACTGAACGTCCCGGTTACTTGCGCCTAAAGACAAGTCGTATGGCAGATAATCTCTATCTGGCACCCAATACTATTTCCCAACGTATGATGGGCCCCTATTGTAGTGCTGAGGTAGAACTTGATGTATCTCATATAAAGGAGGGCGATCGTGCAGGCTTCTGTGCTTTCAATGGACACAGTGGCGTACTGACTGTAACCAAGAAAGGAAAAAAATATATACTTACCATGACTGAAGAGGTCATCAACATGGATGGACAAGAGAAGCAAGTAACGAATGTGGAGGTGACCGAACGCGAACGTGTGGAATTCAAACAGGGCACAATTTGGTTGCGTATCGATGGTGACTTCACTTTGAATCGCGACATAGCCCAGTTTTATTACAGCTTCGACGGTGGACAACAATGGCACCGTATCGGACCTGACTACCAGATGCGATTTGATTATCAACGTTTCTTTATGGGTACACGCTACGCCATCTTCTGCTATGCTACCCGTCGCAAGGGCGGTTATGTAGATGTAGGAGGTTTTAATTGCGAAATTAAGGAAAATTGATGGAAAACTACAACGAAATAATCAATGGTGAATGGCTTACACTGGTTGATTTCTTTGCTACGTGGTGTGGCCCTTGCAAGATGATGCATCCCGTACTTGAACAACTCAAGGACGAGTTGGGCGACGGTATTCGCATCATTAAGATTGATGTGGACAAGAATAACAACCTTGCGATGAACTATCGTGTACAATCGGTCCCTACACTCATGCTCTTCCGTAAGGGAGAGATGTTGTGGCGACAGAGCGGAGCATTGCAGTTGAGTGCCCTCAAGAACGTGATCGGGCAATTTCAATAGATGTTGTTAGTCTGGAAAGTGGCCTTCTGTTATGAAAATTGTTTCCCCTTGTTGGCATTCCTATGTCATGCAGCTGGCACTTGTCGTGTGCTTGATCCTCTCGTCATGCAGCCGGGGCAATCGCGAAGTCAACGCCTCGCTCGACTATATCGAGGCAGTAGTTCAGCAGCATCCCGACTCGGCTCTCCACGAGCTTATGATACTCGATAGCCTTCTCGACGTGGGCACTGTGCGTATCAAAGGCGACCGTCAACAAGCCCGCTATGCCCTGCTCAAGACGCAGACGCATGACAAGAACTACATCGACGACACCAACGACAGCCTTATCCTCCATGCCGTTCGCTACTATGATGACCATGGCAGTAAACGGGAGCGGATGCTTGCGCATTTCTATCATGGCGCCATCTTTCGTAATGCCAAGGACTATGGCGCTGCCTTCGTCGCCTATCGTCAAGCGGAACAACATGCTTTGAAGTTGGATGATGATCATTATCTTGGTCTAATCTATGGTAATCTATCTTCGCTTAGTTATAAAACCTACAGCAAGGATGCTGTCATGTATGCCCATAAGAATCTTGTTTATGCGCTGAAGTCACACAATAGGCGTGAATCATTCCTGGCTATGTCAGATTTGGCAAAAATCTATTCAACTCAGCAAAAATATGACACAGCTGAATTATGGTTTAGTCAGGTTCTTGATTCGCTTCCTGCTACTGACCGAATTGTTCAAAGATGCTTAACCAGCTATATCGAACAATGCATGATTACTGAACGGTATCATCAGGCCGACAGCCTCTTGTCGTTATTAAACCCAGTTCGACAACCTGTTGACCTCATGAACAAGGCTTGTTTATTCCAGATTAAGGGGCTCAATGATAGTGCAGATTATTATATGAATCTTGCGAAACTTGGTATAAAGACACAGGAACAATGGGTTTTCTTTTATGAAAAACAAAGTTGGATTGACAAAAAACGGGGCAACTTTGAGGAAGCATTCGACATGAAACATAAACGAATTGAAGTCCAAAGCGATGTAACTACTTCAATTTTTTCTAAATCTGTTTCCGACTATCAACGTGATTTCGAACTCCAACAAAAGGAACATGCAGAATATCGTAATGCAGAATACAAACGGCAGTCTGCTCTTGTTGCAGCATTCTGTCTGTTGTTAGCTGTTATATTGTTCTCCTATTTATATCATTTGTTCAAGAAAAGAAGTTTGTTACTCGACGAAGCAATAATGCGAAATGTCGAACAGTGCATGCAACTTGAAAATCAAGAGACTACAGTTAGTGAGTTGAGGTCACAGATAGAGACATTGCAACTAAGCCTTATGTCCGACAAAACAGTAACCATTTCCAGCAAACTAAGCAAACTATTAGCCAAACGGTTTAAGTTAATCGACAGGATAGGTATTGTCTTCTTCTCAACGAAAGTAGATTATGAATTAAAACATGCTATCTTTGATACTATCAAGGAGGAGGTGAATGATCTGCAATCAGACAACAAGACCATTAAAGGAATTGACTTACTCATTGACGAATATACAGATGGCGCAATGACTAAGGCGAAGAAGAAAGAAATGAATCTAAATGAAAAAGATATTGAGCTCTTGCGTTACATGCTGATGAATTTATCGAATGATACAATTTTATATTTGCTTAATGATGACAATAGGGCTGCTTTAAACAAACGTAAAGACCGTTTGAAACAGAAAATTAAATCCTCAGAATGTGTCATTGCCAAAGATATTATTGCGTATTTGTCTTATAAATCAGGCTCCAAATAGCATTGTCTAATTTAACGTTTGTTTGCATTTTTGTTTTAGCTTGATTTTTTTAGTTATTTTCTGTTAATTATTAATTATATGGCGCGTTTTTTAGACGCGCCATTTTTTTAATGTATGTCTAATCATAATAAAAAATATATATATAACTTTGCAGTGCAAAATACAAATTATTCATTTAAACTACACAAGTATGAAAAAGATTACCATTTTAGTTTTGACAATCATTGCCACATTGCTTTCCGTTGAGTTATAGGAACTCCGATCTGGGTTAATTCGGCTGGAGTTGTTGTATGACAAACGACTTAGCAAGGAATTATGTTAGAAATTATTCTCAAAATAGTTGGGATGTTATGCAATAAAAAGCTCAATTATCCGTTTAAATAATGAAAACCTACCATAAATAACTCACCTTAGATTTTGCATTAGGCAAAATGATAAAACACTTTTTATTATGAAAAAAACAACACTGTTATTCCTTTTGGCTCTCATGCCATCACTCACCAATGCGTATGATGTAGAAATCAATGGCATCTATTATAATTTGATAACCAAGGCTCACGAGGCCGAGGTGGCATCAAGCATCCTTTACAAAGGCGATATAGTAATACCATCTACCATAACATATAATGGTATTGAGTATT
>JAFZTS010000032.1 GCA_017618715.1 Bacteroidales bacterium | reverse complement strand
AGACTGTATCACTTGGTAACAAGTAATGCAATATTGTTGTGAGATTGTACTACTTGGTAACAAGTAATACCATATTGCCGCGAGGATGGTATCAAGTGTGCGGAAGTAGTGCAATATTGCGGCGAGATGGTATCAAGTGTACGCAAGTAGTACCATATTGCGAGAGTCGTGGTACTATCTGTCCTCAAGTAATACAATCTTGCGGCAAGATGGTACTATTTGTATGCAAGTAGTGCAGCGGTGTATTTATATTCATCGAAGCGTAGAAAACCCGGTTTCGATTCTAAATTTGCTTCCTAAATCGTAGTAAGCATTATGTCGCGCGTCAGAGTGCTTCTTCCGTCGTAGCAAGCACTATGTCGCGCGTCAGAGTGCTACTTCCGTCGTAGCAAGCACTATGTCGCGCGTCAGAGTGCTACTTCCGCCGTAGCAAGCATTATGTCGCGCGTCAGAGTGCTACTTCCATAGTAGCAAGCATCATGTCGCGCGTCAGAGTGCTACTTCTGCCGTAGCAAGCATTATGTCGCGCGTTAGAGTGCTACTTCCGTCGTAGCAAGCATTATGTCGCGCGTCAGAGTGCTACTTCCGCCGTAGCAAGCATTATTTCGCGCGTCAGAGTGCTACTTCCGTCGTAGCAAGCACTATGTCGCGCGTCAGAGTGCTCTTTCCATTCGTAGAAAGCACTATGTCGGCCGACAGAATGCTTGCATCAAAATAGATAGGTTTTCCCCTTCATGGGGTGGGTATTGCACTCAAAAACATACAGAATAAGTATGAAAAAAGCCTTTCTGGTTGTATTTTTCATTGGTTTTTCTTATTAATGTGTAAAAAATAGGTGTATTTCTTGTTAAGATGATTTATAATCTGTATCTTTGCACTCGTCAAAAATTATTACATTCATTTATTTGAAGGAAATGAAAAAGATTATTCTGCTCTCATTGTTGGCGTTTTGCACGCTGAGTTTCATCACGGCCAATGCGCAAAGCCGTTACTGTAAATCCTACGAAGACTATCTTGATGGACGATGGGAATCATTGGACATCTTCTATTACAAAAGTCATAGTAAAAAACGTCAAGTATGGTTGGGCGGAAATGACTACACTATTCATACTGGCGATAAGGCAATGGATAAAGTAATAAAGAAGGAAGCTTTCGCTATTATGAAAGATGATACGTTGTTTGTGAACTGTCGCAATTTGCGATTTGAAAAGACTCGCTTCGGCAACGGTTATACGATAGCAACACCCATGCATGATGGAGGACTGCTTTTTGTAAACAGGAAGATTGGTCGTGAAGCACAAAAAGAGGCAGCGGTGTCAGGCTTCTTTGTCGGTGCCATCGGTGGTGCCATCGGTGGTGCTATGGTTGCAGCCAACTTGGTAAAACAGCAGTACTGCTATATCGTTTCGAACGGTGCCAATGCCAAAGGACGTATTGCCATACGGCTCATTGACGATAAAGTGATGCATGAGATAGTGAAGGATAACGAAGAGCTTCATTTCGAGTACTGGTCTGAGAAAAGTGAATCAAAGCGTTTGCTGGCTTCACATATCCTCCCTATCCTCGAAAAGGCTGGACTTATCTCGCCGAAGCAATAATCATATAACTATATTACACAAATCTAATCAAAAACAAGTAAGATGAAGAAATTTTGTCTTGTAGCACTTTTCGTGCTTGCCATCACAATGGGTTATGCACAACCTGGTGGCGGAATGTTTGGCGGTATGCCAAAAATCGAAGCGACTTTCAATGAGTATGTGGCTGCACCTGATGGTTTCGATCAGGTGACTGAGGGTATCGACTGTGGTACGATCGTGGAGACCGAATATCCTTCGAAGACTGTAGGGACCACGCGCAAGGTGACGATTTATTTGCCGCCTAAGTATGACAATACCAAGCAGTATCCTGTGCTCTACCTGCTTCATGGTATCGGCGGCGACCACAAGGAATGGATGCAGGGCGTGCCCAACGTCATCATGGATAACCTGTATGCCAAGGGTTTGGCCAAACCTATGATCATCGTGATGCCTAACGGACGTGCATTGCCCAACGACAAACCCGAAGGAAACATCTATGGCCCGGAGATGGTGAAAGGCTTCGAGATCTTCGAGCATGACCTCATAGACGACCTCATCCCCTTTGTCCAGAGTAACTACAGCACCTATACCGACCAAGCCCACCGCGCTATTGCCGGCCTCTCGATGGGTGGTGGTCAGTCGCTCAATTTCGGCCTCGCCAACCTCGACAAGTTTGCATACGTGGGCGGTTTCTCGTCGGCTCCCAACACCAAGATGCCCGAACAGCTCATCCCCGACATCGAGGCGATGAAGAATGCCAACAAACTGCTGTGGATGGTATGCGGCAGCGAAGATATGCTCATGTTCAGTAGCGCCCGACTGAAGGCCTTCTGCGACAAGAACGACATCCCCTGCACCTGCATCGAGTATCCCGAAGGCAAGCATGACTTTGTGGTTTGGAAGTACGGCCTCTACAATTTCGCGCAGCTGATTTTCTGATATTTCACAAGCATACAAAATGAATAGAGCATCCCGACGTCACGGGGTGCTCTATCGTTGTAAAATGCCATGTCGATTATTAAATTACTCAAAAAACCTGTGCGAAATGTCAAGTATTGGTTAAAATATTTGGTGATGTGGTGGAAAATGAGTATATTTGCGCCCAAATTCGATAAATATCGCAAAATGAGAATCAAGAATATAGCATTATATCTGATGTTCAGCATGGTTGTTCTTTCCTCATGCGGAGAATACAACAAGCTGCTGAAGAGCAATGACCCTGACGAGAAATACGACTACGCCAAGATCTATTACGAGCAGGGCAAATATGCGAAGGCCGCGACATTGCTGTCAGATGTAGTTCCGATATACCGAGGCACCGAAGAGGCCGAGAATGCACTTTGGCTGCTGGCCATGAGCTATTTCAAGCAGAAGGATTACCTGTCGGCCGGCGAGTACTTCGTTCGCTATGCCAACAACTACCCAAGGGGAGAGCATGCTATGGAGTCGCGTTTCAATGTGGCCTACGGTGACTATAAGGATTCACCCGATGCACGCTTGGATCAGGAGATTACCCGTCGAGCTATCAAGGAGATTGACTCGTTCGTCGATATCTATCCGCACAGTTCTTTGGCCGACAGTGCTGCCATCATGCGTCTGGAACTGACCGACAAGCTTTGCTACAAGGAGTACTTGAGCGCGAAGCTTTATCTGAACCTCGGAAGCTATATGGGCAACAACTACGAATCGGCGGTAATCACTGCCCGCAATGCCCAGAACGAGTTCCCTTACAGCAAGTACCGCGAGGATTTGGCCTACATCATCTTCCGTGCCCGTTACGAGGCGGCTATGAACTCGATCGACGAGAAGGCTGAGGACCGACTGAGAGAGGCTTCGGACGAGTACTATACCTTCATCAATGGTTATCCCGAGGGGAAATATTCGAAGGAAGTGAACAGGCTGAACGAGCGAATCCAGAAGAAACTCGCTGCTTATATTGACTGATTTTCTTTATCAGGAATTTATTCTTTTTATCACGAATTAGAGAATTAGAGATTTTTTAATACGCCTTTATTCGATTATTCGCTTTTTCGGGATTTTGATTGAGAATTTGAAAAGAAGCATTATTTGAAACAAATTAATATAAAACGGAATAATGGATTATAAGAAGACCAATGCGCCAAGCAATACTGTGACGCGCGACATCATCGCCCTGTGCGAAGATACCGGTAACATCTACGAGACCGTCGAGATTATCGCTCGTCGTGCCAACCAGATCGCCAGTGAAATGAAGCATGATCTTGACAAGAAGCTTCAGGAGTTTGCCACCAACAACGATAATCTTGACGAGGTGTTTGAGAACCGCGAGCAGATCGAGATCAGCCGCTACTATGAGAAGTTGCCCAAACCATCACTCATCGCTACTCAGGAGTATTCGGACGGCAACGTCTATTGGCGTTTGAACCAGAACAAGGATGAGCAGACCGGCTCGCAGCGTTTCTAATCTATGATCCAGCGCGTTCAAACCATTTACATGCTGGCCAGCGTGATTGCCATCCTGACGATGCACTTCTTCTGGCTGGCATCTTTTGCAATACCAGAGGCCACTTTCGAACTGAATTCGTTGGGCCTGGTGTGTGCAACGAAGGGATTTGAGACCGACCGCATGGTGTGGGAGCTCTTTATTGTCCTGCTCCTGATGGTGGCTCTGCCGCTTGTGAACATCTTCCTCTACAGGAATCGCAAGCTGCAGCTGCGTATCCTCATCTTCACAATAGTGCTCAACGTGCTCTATTTCGGTCTCTTCTTCTGGGAGTGTTACCGCTTCAAGGATTATGTGGCTTCGCTCTCACAGAGTGGTGTCGTTGATGTACGTTACAACATCATGATGCTCATCATGCCAGTTGTCAGCATCTTCGCTTTGATTATGGCTGTTCGTGGTGTGATTTTTGACATTGTGCTGATCAGGGATTCTGAACGCCTCCGCTAAACTTAGGACTGGATACGAATTAGCCCTCGGAACCACGTGGTTCCGAGGGCTTTTTATCTCTTTTGTCAAGAATTAGAGAATTAATTATAATTCGAGATCGCCGTCGTGCTCCTCATGCCAGGGCAGGCCCTGGATGTTGAGTTCGGCCATGAACGGATCGGGGTCGAACTCCTCGACGTTGTGGACGCCCGGCTTGCTCCAGATGCCCTTGAGGAAGAGCATGGCACCGATCATGGCGGGAACGCCAGTGGTGTAGCTTACACCCTGCATACCTGTTTCGAGGTATGCCTCGCGGTGGCTGCAATTGTTCCATACGTAGTAGGTGTGCTCCTTGCCGTCGTTGCCGATGCCACGGATGCGGCAGCCGATGGAGGTCTCGCCGTCGTAATTCTCGCCGAGCTCCTTGGGGTTGGGCAGCACGGCCTTGAGGAACTGCAAGGGAACGATCTTGACCACAGCGTCGCCTGAACCGTCGGCCAGAGGTGCCTTGTATTCGATCTCGTCGATGCGAGCCATGCCGATGTTCTGGATTACGTCGAGGTAGGTGAGGTATTGCTGTCCGAAGGTCATCCAGAAACGAGCACGCTTGATGGTAGGATAGTTGATGACGAGCGACTCGATCTCCTCGTGATGGAGCAGATAGGATTCCTTGGGGCCGATACCCGGGTAGGTAAGTGGCTTGTGGATTTCCATCGGCTCGGTCTCGATATATTTGCCATCTTCCCAGTAGAGACCCTTTTGAGTAATCTCGCGGATGTTGATCTCGGGGTTGAAGTTGGTGGCAAATGCCTTGTGGTGATTGCCGGCATTGCAATCGACGATGTCGAGATACTGTATCTCCTTGAAATAGTGCTTGGCGGCATAGGCGGTGAAGATGGAAGTCACACCCGGGTCGAAACCACAACCGAGGATGGCGCAAAGACCGGCCTTCTCGAAACGCTCGCGGTAAGCCCATTGCCAGCTATATTCGAAGTGCGCCTCATCCTTGGGTTCGTAGTTGGCGGTGTCCATGTAGTTCACACCGGCTTCGAGACAGGCATCCATGATGGTGAGGTCCTGATAGGGGAGGGCGAGGTTGATGCAGAGTTCGGGCTTGAAATCCTTCATGAGTGCCACGAGCTCGGGGACATTGTCGGCATCGACCTGCGCTGTGGTGATGTTGGCCACCACACCGTTCTTGCTGTAGCCCTTGGCACGGATGGCCTCGGCGGTAGCGTCGCACTTACTCTTGGTGCGGCTGGCAATACAGATGTCGGTAAACACGTCGGCGTTTTGTGCCAACTTGTGTGCTGCTACGGTACCTACACCTCCGCAGCCGATAAGCAATACTCTTGACATTTCTTGTTGATTATGGTTGATGGTTAAATTCGCACTTTTGACGTGAAGACGCCGAAAAGGTTTAATTCGGTAAGAAAAAAGGGAACCACGGGACAATCGTCCGGTTTGCTCCCTTTTCTATTTGGTGATACGATTATCAAAGGAACTGGATCAATAACGCAGGAATTGGATCAATACACCCGCTGCAACAGCCGAACCGATGACGCCGGAGATGTTGGCCGACATACAGTAATTGAGGATGTTGTTCTTGGGGTTGATGCTGGTAGCGATATTGTTGGCTACACGGCTGGCCATAGGCACGGCTGAAAGACCACAGGCACCTACGAGCGGGTTGATCTTCTTCTTTGAGAAGCAGTTGAAGAGCTTCACGAGGAAAATGCCACCGGCGATGGAAACTGCAAATGCGCAGAAGCCTCCAAATACGATACCGATGGTCTGCCAGTTGAGGAATGACTGGACGGTCATGGTAGCACCCACTGAAAGACCGAGGAAGATGGTAGCAATGTTCATCAGGGCGTTAGATGCGGTGTCGGCGATACGGGCAGTGTCGGAGCCGATCTCCTTGATGAGGTTGCCGAACATCAGCATACCGATGAGGCTGACGGCCGAAGGAACGATGATGGCCACAAGAATGGTGACGAAGATGGGAAAGACAATCTTTGCCACACGCATATTCTTGATCTTAAGCGTGTCGGGATAGAGCTTGTCCATCTCCTTCATGTTGATTTCGCGCTCCTTCTGGGTGGTGCAAAGCTTCACTACCAATGGGATGATAACCGGAACCAACGCCATGTAAGAGTATGCAGCGATGGCGATAGGACCAAGGAGGTGAGGCGCCAGCTTGATGGTTGTATAGATGGCGGTAGGACCATCGGCACCACCGATGATACCGAGAGCTCCAGCCTCTTTAGGAGTGAACTGACCCGAACCAACAGCAAAGAGGATCACGCCGAAGATGCCGAGCTGGGCAGCAGCACCGAAGATGGCAAGCTTCAGGTTGCGGAGCATAGGGCCGAAATCGGTCATGGCACCTACACCCATGAAGATTACCGGTGGGATGAAGCCTGTCTTGATGAGCCAGTAGTAGATCATGTTCATTAGACCGAGGTCATGGGCTATCATAGGGAGTGAGCAGTGGTAGATGTCGTAAGGCACACCATTAGCATCGCGCCAGATTGTGCCGTCGGCAAGCGTGATTGCATTGTGATAAACGATGCCTGTCGCTTCATCGATCCAATCAGCAGCACCAAAGACACCCATCTCACCGCCGGGGAAGTTGGCCAGAAGGATACCCATCGCAATCGGGACGAGCAACAATGGCTCGTAGTGCTTGGCGATGCCCAGATAGAGGAACAGGAGGCCAAGCGCATACATGATGAGGAAGGTGGGCTCGGCAGCAATGTTGCTGAACGCCGTCATCTCATACAGTTTGGTGAATATAGTATTGATGAAATCCATTATCAATTAACAATTAACAATTAACAATTGGATGGGGATCACTTGATCTTGAAGATCGGGTCGTCCTCGAAAACCTTGTCGCCGGGATTGACAAGGATGGCGGTGATTTGGCCATCGCAGTCGGCAGCTACGGCATTGTAGGTCTTCATGGCCTCAATGTAGCCGATGGTCTGACCCTTCTTCACCATGTCGCCCACCTTGACAGGAGCCTCGTTGGCGTTCTTTACAAGGAAGAACTTGCCCTCAAGAGGAGCGAGGACATCGGCACCTTCGCCGGCAGCAACGGGAGCTGCACCAGCGGCGGGAGCACCGGCAGGAGCAGAGCCGTCGTTGGGCGCAATGCTCACGGTGTAAACCTCACCATTGACGGTAACCTTGAGATCCTGTGCCTTGATCTCACCCTTAGGAGCATTCTTGGCAGCCTTACGCTTGGCAAGGTCTTCCTCGAAGTCGGCCTTTGCCTTGCCGCTCTTGTAGGCTTCGTACTGCGATGGGTGCATAGCATACTCGAAGAGCTCCTCGTCGTCCTGACCAAGTTCCCAGCCGTTGGCCTTCATCTTGGCACGGAATTCGTCGAGGCAGTCGGGAGCATAGGTCTGCGGGTCTTCGGTCTCGAACTTTCGACCCTGGCTCTTGGCAAGCTCTACGAGTTCGGGAGCCACGGGGCCGGGGAGCTGGCCCGACTTGCCGAGAATCATATCCCAGATGTTGTCGGCGATGAGGCTCCAACGCTCCTTGCCCTTCTCCATCTGCATGACATTCATGAGCGAGAGGTTCTTGACATACTGGCTGAATGGGGTGACGAGACAGGGATAACCCACGCGTGGCCAAACATAAGCCACCTCGTCGAACAGCTTGATGAGCAGGTCGTCGGTCGAGAGCTTGGGCTGGTTGTTCTTCTCCTTCCAGCGGTTGAGGCCTTCGAGGTTCTCCTCAAGGTCGGTCATCAGCGAACCCATCATGCCGCCGGGGAGACCGGGCTTGACGAGTAGCGAGTTGTTGAGGTGATTGAGCGGTGGGATATAGTAGCCGAGGAAGTCGTCCATCATCTCCTTGATCTGTGTGCGAACTTCCATGTAAGCCTTCATGTTGATGTCCTTCACCTTGAAGCCAGCGTCATTGAGCATCTCCTGCACGGTGATGATGTCGGCGTGGCCAGTGCCCCAAGCGAGGGGCGACATGCCACAGTCGATGTAGTCGCAACCGGCCTTGCATACCTCAAGGATAGAGGCGGTGTTGAAGCCAGGGCCTGCGTGCGAGTGGTACTGGATGACGATGTCCTTCTTATATGCCTTGATGCCAGCTACAATCTTGCCGAGGCTATCGGGACGACCGATGCCGGCCATGTCCTTCAGACAGATCTCGTCGGCGCCTGCCTCGATGAACTTCTTGGCGAGGTTGACATAGTATTCGACGGTATGGATGGGCGAGAAGGTGATGCAGAGAGCAGCCTGAGCAATCATACCTGCCTCCTTGGCATATCCGATAGATGGGATGACGTTGCGTGGGTCGTTCAAGCCGCAGAAGATGCGGGTGATGTCGGTTCCCTGCTTCTTCTTGACGACGTAGAACAATTTGCGAAGGTCCTTCGCACATGGGAACATGCGGAGGGCATTGAGCGCGCGATCGAGCATGTGGGTCTGGATGCCAGCCTCATGGAAAGGCTTGGTCCATTCGCGAACCGACTTGTTGGGATTCTCACCATAGAGAAGGTTCACTTGCTCGAAACCACCACCATTGGTCTCTACACGGTCCCAGCAGCCCATTTCAATGATTTTGGGGGCTACCTTAACGAGCTGGTCAACGCGAGGCTGGTACTTGCCAGCACTCTGCCACATGTCACGAAAGACAAGCGAAAACTTAACTTCTTTTGCCATAATTTTTTAGTAAATGCGATTTCTTTTTAGAAGTTTTTAATTAGCCCTTTGTAATCTTTGTAACCATTGCTTTAGGAGCCACTTGGGCAATGGCGGCCTTGATGGCGGCCTCAATGTTAGCAGGAACGGCTGCTGGAGCAGGAGTCGCAGCACGCTTGGGCGCTGTCTCTTCTTCAGGAGCGAACTTGTTGACGGCCTTGATCATCAGCCTGGACAGGGTGATGATAAGGAACAGAATAATGAACACAGTGCCCATACCGACAATCATTAGCAGTAGGGCGGTTTCCATTGGCTGTAATCCTTCCATATAGAAAATATTGTTTGAATATGTTTTGAAAACGCTGGTATAATCTCAGTGTGCAAAGTTAATCAATCAAAGAGGAAAATACAAGAAAAACAGCGAAAAACGGATAATTCCTAAGCTTTTCGCGGCTTTTTTCTCTATTTTGCTTTCTCTACTTATTTTTTTAGTGCGTCGTAGATTGCTTGCTGGATGCGTGGTCGTACATGGCTATCGTTCCAGACCGCATTCTCGCGTGTAGGACATACTCTGTTGGACAGGAAGATATAGATCAGGTCGCGTTTCGGATCAACCCAGAAACAGGTGCCTGTGAATCCTGTGTGACCCCATGTCTGGGGACTGCACTCCTCGGGAAGGTTCGGATTGTCGTGTTCCTGGCTCTGACGGTCGAATCCAAGACCACGGCGACTGTTGGACGAACGTTGGGTGGTGAACAATCGGCAGGTCTCCTTTGTCAGATAGCGCTTACCGTTGAGTTCACCTCCGTTATAAATCATCTGAATCAGCGGGGCAAGGGCTTCGGCAGAGCCAAAGAGACCTGCGTTTCCCTCGACACCCGAGGCCCAGGCGCTCGTCTCGTCATGAACGGTGCCGTGGATGAAGCGATGCCTGATCTTGTCGTCCTGTTCGGTGGGGGCGATGGCTCCCCGATGAACGCCGTGTTCCAATGGATTGTAACAGAGCCAGGGACCGTAGAAGTCGGGCAGACGATGTTCGAGGAAATGGTCGAGACGCTCGCCGGTCTGACGCTCGATGATATAGCGTAGCAAAACAAAGCTGAGGTCGGAATAGAGGAAACGACCTTGTTTCCGCTTGGGCGGAAGTGTTGCTATGGTCTGCAGCATGGTCTTGTAGCGGAAGAGCGAATCGGGAGTTTCGGTGAGTTTGTAGAACGAGTAGCTTGCCGCAAGTCCTGACTCGTGGTAGAGGAGGTCTTGGATGGTGACTTTTGCATAATGCGTGCCCTTGAGTTCGGGCAACCATTTGGTGATGCGGTCTCTCAGTCGGATTTTGCGATCGTCAAGCAATAGCATCACGGCAGGAACAGTGCCGAGGGTTTTGCTGACCGAAGCAAGGTCGTACATGGTTTCGGCAGTGACCAGACGTCCTGCGTATGGGTTCTGTTGCCTGGTGCCGCCTACCAGTCCGAACGTCTGGTCATAGACAATTTGCCCCTTTCGCATCACGATTATCTGGCAACCCGGCACTGCCCCGGAAGAGACTGCCTCGTTGGCGATGCGCGAGACTTCTCCCAGTTTGGCTGCGTCCATGCCGACCTGCGAAGGTGTGGCTGTGGGCAAAGCGATAAGCGGAACGGGCGGCACAAAGTTTTCCAGGACCTCTTCTTCAACTGCCGGTTTTGTCTCAAGGTCCTCAGCCTCCCTGATGGCGATGTCGTTGAACTGGTTCTGCAATGTCGGATCGTATTCGTCGAGCTTGGGATTGCCGCTCATGCGTTCGAGTTCATCCTTCAAGTGCATGGCGAATTCGGTGTTGACACGCTCGGCAAGACCTTCTACCTCGACCATCTGCGGCTGGTCGAGCCCCAAGGCATATTTCCATTCGAGCACGCGCCGGCATTTCTCGTCCACTATCTGTTGGAATTCCTGGGCCGTGAGCTTGTATCCGTTGCCCTTGTAGCCTTTCTTCAAAGCGTTGCGGAGAGCTGTCATTTGGGTTTTCATGGGTGTGGGTTGGAGCAGGATGTCGTTGCCGGCGAGGAGCGCATTGATGCTTACATCCTTGTATTTTGCTCCCACCATGCCCAATCCGTCGGTAAAAACCAGTCCTTCGAAGTGCATCGTATTGCGCAGGATGTTGGTGATGATGCGCTTGCTGACAGTGGCCGGCATTCCTTTCTTTTCGGCGAGGGCCGGGACGTCGAGATGAGCTGTCATGATGCCGCCCAAGCCTTGGTTGATATAGTGCTGGAACGGCGGCAGTTCCACCTCGTTGAGCCGCTTGACGGAATGGTTCAGCGTCGGCAGATCCTTGTGCGAATCGGTCTGGGTGTCGCCATGCCCGGGGAAGTGCTTGCCAACGGCCAGCACACCTGCATCCTCAAGTCCGTGCGCAAAGCTTGTGGCAGCGAGGCTGACGAGTTCGGGATCATTGCCAAACGATCGGGTGCCGATGACGGGATTCTTGGGATTGGTGTTCACATCGAGCACGGGAGCGAAGTCCACCTGAATGCCAAGTTCGCGGCACTGTCGTCCCACTTCGAAGCCATACATATAGCAAAGCGTGTCGCGCACGTCGTCGTTGATTTTCCCGAGGGCACCATTTCGCGGATACTTGATGGCATCCTTCAGACGCATGGCAAGACCCCATTCGACGTCCATGCAGATCATCAGGTTCGGCAAACCGGCTTCTTGCGCCACCTCTTGGATGTGGTTGACGAGCTTGGCGTGGGTGGCCATCGAACCTTTGCTCAGCGTGGCACCGCCGAACGAATACTCCTGGATGTCGCGGGTGATGCTGTTGAGATTGGCTGTGGTGGCCTCGGGCATATAGTAGATCGGCATGATGAGCTGACCCAGACGTTGCTCCGGGGTGAGTTTCTCCATCTGTTCATCAACCCACTCCTTCATCTTTTCCTGATCCACTTTTCGAAGCATCTCCTGTCCGACAGTAGTTGTCGGGCAGAAGGATAATAAACCAATAAGGATGAGCCATCGCCGTGCGAGGCGATGGCAAAAAGAGTCAAAAATATTAAGATTGAACATACAGTTTCTTGGGTACCAATATTCAGAAATTATGGTTTGGTTTTGTCAATGACACGACCATCGATCTTGGCGCTGACAGGCTTACCGGCCGCATCGAGCTCCTTGACGTATTCGATCATTGCGTCACGGGCCGAGATATTCGGATCGTAGGTTTCGACAGCACGGGTCAGGGCAGACATGCCGCTGTTGCCTTCGGCGAGGAAGTCGAGGGTGCTGACATAATAGATCTTGTCGGGATTGATGGGCTTGCCGTCAATCAGGATGCTGGAAGCAATGCAGCGGTCGCCATCCATCTCGAGTGTGATGACGGCGCCACCCGTGGCATCGAGCTTACGGCCTGCGTTGCTCTCGATGAGCTGTTTCAAGTCGCTGCCCTTGAGGCCGAGAACTACAATCTTGTTCTCGAAGGGGAAGATGTTGAACATCGTGCCGATGGTCACGTCGCCGGCATCGATTTCGGAACGCAATCCTCCGAGGTTGGCGATGGCGAAGTCCACCTTCTTGCCGGTCTTCTTCTGACCTATCTGTATGTAGGCATCGGCTACGAAGTTGCCCAGGGTGCTTTGCGGCTTGCCCTTGACCAATGGCTCGGGGGCGGTGCCCAGACGCACATTCATCTGATCGACAAGCGCTTCTTGATAGGGCTTGATGGCATCGCGCATCTCCTTGCCGTATGCGCTGAGGTCAAAGTCGTCGGGATGGAGCTTCTTGCATTCGATGGTTGCTACGCTGTATTTGCATTTCGGATAACGGCTGCCTTTCTGCATGGTGATCTTCAGATAACCCATAGGCAACATCTTTCCGCCAGTCTGTGTGACGAGCACGGGCTGTTCGTCGGCATCGTTGAAATAGACACCCTGCTCGATGTTGTAATGGGTGTGACTGCCGATGATGATATCGACACCATGGATGGCCGGAACAAGGTCATTGTCATAAACATTGGTACGGTCGGGCTCGGGTTCGGGAAGATAGCCCAGATGGCTCAGCACGATGACGAGATCGCAACCCTCGTTGCGCAGGTAGTCGGCTTCGCGATTGACGGCAGTGCGGGGATCTTCGAAGGTGATACCCTTCCAATTGCGGTTGGCGATGAGTCCTTCGGGCGACACGGTGACACCGGTGATGCCTATCTTCACGCCATGACGCTCGATGATGAGATGGGGCAGGATCAGGCTTTCGAGCGAAGTGCCTTCACAGTGATAGTTGCAGCTCACCAGGGGGAAGTCGGCTTTCTTCAGCATTTCGCTCAAGAATTCCAGACCATTGTCGAACTCATGGTTGCCCAACGTGCCGGCCACGAGTTTCTGCTGGTTCATGCACAGTATCTCGAGTTCGCCTTTGAAGATATTGAAGTAGGGTGAGCCTTGGAACATATCTCCGGCATCAAAATAGAGGAGGTCGGGGTCCTGCTGACGCTGGTATTGAAGCATGGCTGCACGTTCCACAACGCCGCCCAGCAGAGCACCTTGGCGAGTCTTGCCCGGCTCAATCTGTGAGTGGGTATCGTTGGTATGAATAATCGTGATGACGGGCGCATCTGAATTCTGATGGCCGATGGAGCATGCGCTGAAGAAGATGGAGCATGCGAAAAGGAAACTGAGAAGCTTATGCATAGTGGTAGAGAATTATTCTGTTTATTTTGGCGCAAAGATACATATTTATTCTGAGATTGTCAAGAGAAGAAGCAAAAAATTTATTCAAAAAGGGTTTTGAGCACATCCACACTTTTCAGATGCCCCATTTCGGGGATGTGTTGACCCAAGAAAGTCAGCAGGGTATCGAGCAGGTAAGAACGTCCTGCACGGTTCAACACGAGCTGGTCAAGGGCATCGAAACGCGTGTCGAAGAGTTTGCAGAACCATCGCGAGGATTCCTCGTTCAGGTAATATGGATGGACGATATTGTTCATGGTGAAGATGCCTTCGACGAGGTCGAAACGGCATCCCTGCACGTACTTGCCTGTATCGACGCTGAATCCGAGCTGGCTGATCAAGCCGCAGGTGAAGACGAGGTGAAAGTTGGCCCATCCCGCTTCACATTGTTCGAGGATTTCCAAACTGCTCATGAAATACTCCCAAAGTTGGGGATTGGCTTCTTCTTCACGTACCGTGTGCGCGATGATTTCGGCCATGTAGAGACATTGTGCCGATTTGTCGGGATGACTCAAGGTGAGCATGTAGGGAGATTGAACGATTCGTGCTTCCCCGATTTGCCGTATCTCCTGCGAAGGATGTCCCTTGAGCACCAGGTCGAGCACCGTCATGGGAGTCATCATCGTGCGCAGTTGATTGGCTCGTTTCCCTTTTGAATACAAAGGGATGCGGCACGTCATTCGACCAAATCCTTCCGTGTAGAGGTGCACGAATTGCGAATGGTCGTTGATGGGTACTGTGCCGAGTACAATGGCTTGTGTCTTATCGGTTTCAGATGCCATTATCGGAGTGCTTGATGCAAAGTTTGTTAATCTCGATTGCCAAATTTGTGTGCAAATATAGCGTGTTTTGATTTAAAAACAAAGATTTATTCCATTTTTCTTCAAAAAAGTTTGTATATATGAGAAAATTTAACTACCTTTGCACCCGCTTTTGAGCTTTTCCTTCAAAAAGTGCACAGAGGTGCACGAAAAGTCCCGGCTTCGTGATCGGGCAATACCAGCGGGAGCGACATGGCGGTGCTTGGCTGGAGAGTTCTATGGGTTTTTCGTTATGACGAAGACATTGGAGGAGAAGGGGAAGGCAATTCACATATAAAAAATCAACAATCAAAACGCGGCCGCTTGTAACTCCAATGCCGCAAAAACAATTACAAAACAATGGCAAATCATAAGTCATCAAAGAAGCGCATTAAGCAGACCATCACCCGCAACACCGCAAACCGTTACTATGCCAAGACTGCTCGTAACGCCGTTCGCAAGCTCCGCGCCACTACCGATAAGGCAGAGGCAACGGCAGCACTCCCAAAGGTGTCTGCAATGCTCGACAAGCTGGCTAAGAAGAACGTTATCCACGCTAACAAGGCTGGTAACCTCAAGTCCAAGCTCGCCAAGTACGTCAACAAGCTTTAAGCTTGAATTGGGGTCATCAGACCTCGATAATGCCCGTAGTGTGCCCATATTGGACCTTGCGGACATTATTATATTACGCGCGCGTACGCACGTGTAAGACTTCTTCTGAATAATCAGGAGAAAACTACAAAAACACATAAATTTACCATGTCACAGATTGAGAACAACTACGACGCCAGTCATATTCAGGTCCTTGAGGGTCTTGAAGCCGTACGTAAGCGCCCGGCCATGTATATTGGCGATACCAGTGTGAAGGGTTTGCATCACCTCGTGAGCGAGGTTGTCGATAACTGTATCGATGAGGCTCTTGCCGGCTATTGCCACAATATCGAGGTATATATCCTCCCGGGAAACTCCATCAAGGTGGTCGATGACGGGCGAGGCATTCCTGTGGACATGCATCAGAAGGAGCAGCGTTCGGCTCTCGAGGTCGTGATGACCGTGCTGCATGCTGGCGGTAAGTTCGACAAGAATACTTACAAGGTTTCCGGTGGTCTGCATGGCGTGGGTGTGAGCTGCGTCAATGCATTGTCGGACAAATTTGTTGCCGAGGTTCATCGCCAGGGCCATATCTATCGCCAGGAGTATGCTTTCGGAAAGCCAGTCACTGGAGTCGAAGTCATTGGCGATGCTGATAACACGGGAACTACTATCACTTTCCATCCGGATGATTCCATCTTTACTGAAACGGAATTCGAGTGGGATCGCCTTGCTGAGCGTCTGCGTGACCTTTGCTACCTGAATACGGGCATCCGCCTCTCGCTGACCGATTTGCGTGCTGAGGCCTTACAGGCCGATGGCAAGCCTCGATATCAGATGTTCTACAGCACCGAAGGACTGAAGGAATTCGTGAAGTGGATGGACGAGAGCCGCACACCCCTTATCCCTGATATCATCCACCTCATTACCGAAAGCGACAGTGTCCCTGTCGAAGTGGCACTGACCTACAACACCGGCTATTCAGAGACCATCCACAGCTTTGTCAATAACATTAACACCTACGAGGGTGGTACACACCTCGATGGCTTCCGCGCTGCCTTGGGTGGCGCCTTGAAGGAATACGGAACCAGAGGGAAGATGTTTGAGAAGGCCAAGCTCGCCAACGACATCAAGGCCGAGGACTTCAAGGAAGGACTTACAGCCGTTGTCAGCGTCAAGGTCGCTGAACCTCAATTCGAAGGCCAGACCAAGACGAAGTTGGGTAATGTGGAGGTGCGACCTGCCGTACAGAAGGCTGTCCGCAAGGCGATGGACAATTACCTTGAGGAACATCCCGAGCAGGCTCATATCATCATCGAGAAGGTCGTCCTTGCAGCACAGGCCCGTATAGCAGCCCGTCAGGCTCGTGAGAACGTGCAGAAGAAGTCCAAGCTTACAGGTGGCGGTCTCCCCGGCAAGTTGTCGGACTGCTCAAGCAAGAACCCCGAGGAGTGCGAGATCTTCATCGTCGAGGGTGACTCGGCAGGCGGCACGGCCAAGTCGGGACGCAACCGCTTGTATCAGGCCATTCTTCCCCTGCGTGGCAAGATCCTGAACGTCGAGAAGGTGCTTATCCACAAGATGCTCGATTCGGAGGCGATACAGAACATGTTCCGCGCCTTCCGCGTAAACCTCCGCGAGGACAAGACTCTCGACATTGACAACCTCCGTTACCACAAGGTCATCATCATGACCGATGCCGATGTCGATGGTGCCCATATCGCAACCCTCATCCTTACCCTTTTCTTCCGTTATATGCGTCCGCTCATCGATGGTGGATATGTATATATCGCACAGGCACCCCTTTATCGTTGCACCATCGGCAAGTACGATGAGTATTGTTGGGACGATAGCGAGCGTGATGCCTTCCTCCAGAACTATGGTCAGGGCAAGGAAGACAAGGTCAAGATCCAGCGATACAAGGGTCTCGGTGAGATGAATGCCGAACAGCTGTGGGATACCACCATGGATCCTGCTCGTCGTCGCTTGAAGCAGGTCAATATTGAAGATGCCATTCAGGCTGATCAGACCTTCTCGCTCCTTATGGGTGAAGAGGTGGCTCCACGTCGTGATTTCATTGAGCAGAACGCTACATACGCCGAGATTGACGCTTAATCATCGTAAGAAATAGAAATCATTATATTTAATACAAACAAAAATGAATATTACTAAGAAAGTCGTAGATGACGTGAATATCGTCCTCAGCCTCGATATTGAGAAGGCTGACTACGCAGAAGCTGTTGAGAAGCAGATCAAGGAGACCCGTAAGAAGGTACAGATGCCCGGTTTCCGTAAGGGTATGGTTCCTGCAAGCCTCGTGAAGAGGATGTATGGCACGCAGATCATTATCGATGAGGTCAATAAGTTGATCAACGATTCGATGTACAAGTATATCGCAGACAACAAGCTCAATGTCCTCGGCGAACCTATGGTGGCACAGGATCAGAAACCTGTCGATTTTGCTAACGAGGAGAATTTCACCGTAAGTTTCGATATTGCCATTGCTCCCGAGTTCAACCTTACCGTTGACAAGAGCGTGAAGGTGCCTTACTATAACATCAAGGTGACCGATGAGATGATTGACACTCAAGTGAAGACCTACCAGGCTCAGTATGGCGAATATGTCAACACTGACACGGCTACCCAGGATGATGTCATCAAGGGTGATATCGCCGAGCTTGATGCCGACGGCAGCATCAAGGAAGGTGGCATCTTGTACGAAGGCACAACGGTTTATCCTCGCTACATGAATAGCGAGGAGGAGAAGGCCAAGTTTGAGGGAGCAAAGAAATTCTCAAGCGTAGATTTCAATCCCGCTGCTGCCTACAACAACAATGCAAGCGAACTCTCATCGTTGCTTGGCAAGACCAAGGAGGAGGTCGCAGGTCTCACTTCCAATTTCCGCTTCACCATCACCGAGATCAATCACCACGAACCCGCAGAACTCAACGAGGAGTTCTTCAAGAAGGTATTTGGTGACGAGTGCACCACCGAGGAGCAGTTCCGTAAAACCGTAGCCACTCAGATTGCACTTCAGTACAAGAGCAACAGCGACTACAAGTTCAGCATGGATACGCGCAAGACGCTCATTGACCAGGTGGGGCAGCTCAAGTTCCCTGAGGCAAGCCTCAAGAAGTGGCTTCTTTCGAAGGACGAGAAACGCGATGCAAAAAAGCTCGATGAGGACTTCCCCAAGATGCTGGAGGATTTGACATGGCAGCTCATTGAGGAGAAGATCGTAGCCGCCAACGAAATCAATATCACCGATGACGACATCAAGGCTGAGGCTCAGGGCCGCGTACAGGCACAGATGGCCCAGTATGGATTCACGAACATCCCAGAAGAGTACATGAAGCAGTACGCCGAGGATATGCTCAAGGATGAGAAGCAGCGTGGTCAGCTTCGTGACAGCGCCATCACTCGCAAGATTATGAACTTCCTGGGTAATGCCATCACCCTTGAACAGAAGGAGGTTACCATCGACGAGTTCCAGAAGCTGCTGGCTTAATTGATATAGATACTATAGTATTCATAGTAACTATAGAAGATAATAACTACTAAATAATTACGACAAGCGCGTCAAGGCAATTTGCCTTGACGCGCTTGTCGGTTGATGAACCCTTGTGCCTACAGCACTTTGATTTTTGCGTATTTCAGAAGCAGGGTCTTGTTTCCTACATGGTCGAAATGGACGGAGATGCGGGCATTGTCGTTGCTGCCATCAACGGAAGTGATGGTGCCTTCGCCGAATCGGTCATGGGCTATGCGTAAGCCGGCCTTCAAAAGTTGGCCATTGTAGGTGATGGTAGCCGATTCGGACGGAGTGGGGGGTGTTTGAGGCTTCATGCCCTCTGAATATGCTCCATTGGGACGGATGGTCTTTCGGATAGGACCAGACAGATCGAGGGGTGAAGCTTTTTGTTCTGGCTTGTTTTGTGTTCTCGGCCGCTCTGCCGGATGTTCCCATACGATATTTCGCTTGTCTATCTTCTTTTCTTCGCCATATCCCGATCCAAAGCCGCCATGTCCGCCATAATCATAGCCGAACCTTCCGCCTCCTGCGCTGCCGTAGTCGGTGCTTGAATTACTTGCGCCTGTCTGCTGGATAAACTGCCTATCGATATCCTACAGGAAACGGCTGGGTTTGCACGCTTCGCTCTTTCCATTGCGGAAGCGGGACTTGGCATAGCTCAGATAACAATTCTCTTCGGCACGGGTGAGGGCCACGTAGAGCAAGCGACGTTCTTCTTCCAAACCGCCCGGTTCGTTCAACGACATTTCGGAAGGCAGGAGATTCTCCTCGATGCCCACGATGAAAACGTTCTTGAACTCCAGACCCTTGGCCGAATGGATAGTCATTAATGAGACGTAATCGGAATTCTTGATGTCATCATCGGCATTGTGAACTTCCGGTTCCATGTCGCCACTTAATGAAACGTCGGCCAGGAAATCGACAAGCTTGACTTCGCGGCCTTCTTCGACAGCACCCAACGTAAAGGTTTGAATGGCAGATAGAAGTTCCTGAACGTTTTCCCTTCGGCTAATGGCTTCAACCGTAATATCTTGTGCCAAGTCGGCCTTAATGCCGCTCTCGGTGATGACGCGTTCGCAAAGCTGATAGGCATTGAGTTCTGCATTCAACTCCTGGAAATGCTGGATGAGGGCCGTGAAACCACGCAGTTTGGCTGACGTTCCCTTATTGACATCCAGTTGGTACGCTTCGGGGTCGGCGCAAACTTCAAAGAAGGTCTTTCCGGTCGCAACGATACTTGCCACTTTGTTGACGGTGGTCTGTCCGATGCCGCGGGCTGGATAGTTGATGACGCGTTTGAAGGCCTCTTCGTCGGCAGGGTTGGTGATGAGTCGCAGATAGCTGATGATATCCTTGATTTCCTTGCGCTGATAGAATGACAGACCTCCATAGATACGATAGAGGATATTGCGTTTGCGGAGCGCCTCTTCCAACGTTCGGCTCTGAGCGTTTGTGCGGTAAAGTATGGCGATGTCCCGATATCTATACCCTTGGTCGTCGTGAAGCGTCTGTACGCGTCCCGCTACCTGATAGGATTCCTCCAAGTCGGAATAGGTGCCGGTGAGGATGAGTTTTGAACCTCGGTCCTTCTCACTGAAGATTGTTTTGTGGATCTGATCCTTGTTTTTGGCGATGAGAGAGTTGGCGGCATCCACGATGTTTTGAGTTGAACGGTAGTTCTGCTCCAACTTGAAGAGCTTGGTATCGGGTATCTTGTGCTGCATATCCAGGATGTTGTGGATATTTGCGCCACGGAATGAATAGATTGATTGAGCATCGTCACCCACTACGCAGAGATGACAATGCTTGGCGGCCAGTTGTTCGACGATAAGATGTTGGGCGCGGTTGGTATCCTGATACTCATCGACGAGCACATAGCTGAAATACTGCTGGTAGAATTCGAGAACATCGGGGTGGTCGCGGAAGAGGATGTTGGTATAGACCAGCAGGTCGTCGAAATCCATTGCTCCTGCTTGGAAGCAGCGGTTCCAGTAGTTTTGATAGATTATGTGCAGCTTGGGTCGCTTGGAGCGGATGTCGTAGGAGAGGAGTTCCTTGTTTGCACTGTACATGCCTGGCGTGATCAGGTTGTTCTTTGCATTCGAGATTTGCGCCTGCACGGAGTTGGGCTTGTATATCTTGTCGTCGAGTTCCATCTCCTTGATGATGGTCTTGATCAAGGAACGTGAGTCAGACTGGTCGTAGATGGTGAAGTCTGAACGAAAGCCAAGACGACTCGCTTCGCGCCGCAGGATACGGCAAAAGAGAGAGTGGAAGGTGCCCATCCAGAGACGACGGGCTGGCGCTGGACCAACGATCTGCTGGATGCGTTGCTGCATCTCAGTCGCCGCCTTCTTGGTAAAGGTCAGTGCGATGATGTCTTGAGGATGGTATCCATGCGTCAGCAGATAGGCAATCTTCATGGTCAGCACTCGCGTTTTGCCCGATCCGGCACCGGCAATTACAAGTTGAGGGCCGTCGCAGTATTCTACGGCGGCCCGTTGGCTCTCATTGAGGGATGATAGGTAATTCTCCACTATTTTAGAATCTGTATCCGATGGTCACATCAAAGTTCTTCTCGCCAAAGTTCACGTCGATAGGCTCGGTTGGAGCGAAGTCGCCGGGATAGGCGGCAGCATGATACTTTGAATGATGGTACATGAACGCAGCATCGACATACCAGTTGGTGCCTGTCCATCCCAGACCGCCGGTGATGTAGTACTGGTTGCCGAGCGTCTGGTAGTTGATCTTGGTGGTTTCGTAATAGCACTGGTTGATGTCACTCGCAGCGATGTTGCCATAGAGTGCTTCATCAGTATAGGGAGAAGTGGAAAAAGCATATCCCAGTCGCGCACTTAGATTAGGAGTGATACGATATTCGCTGCCCACCTTGAAGGTGTGTTGTGCCTGGAGATAGCGGTCGATACAATCGTTGGCGCCATTGAAGAAGTTGTCGGTCAGACCATAGCTGCGGTTGTGCGAATACTCCATCGTTGTGAAGTCGCGCATGTCATACTCAAAGCTCAACAAACCACGTGTGCCGAAGATATAGGCTGCCGAGAACTGGTATTCCCACGGTGTGCTGAACTCATACCTCCAACTGTCGGAGAAGTCGGTCCAATCATCCACACGTTCGTCATCGGTGAGCATGGATCCTATGTAATATTCGTCAATGGTGGTCCAAGTAGGAGTGTGCACCGATGCACCGATACGCCAGCTGTCAAAAGGCGACCAGATTACACCTGCTTGGAAGCCGATGCCCGAACCCTTGAACTCCACATCGTTGTTATAGTCAACGAAACTGCCCATATAGTCGTAGTCGTAGTCTTCGCAGAACTCCGTCCTTTGGATGGAACGATAGTCGGAGATGCTCATTGTTGCACCCAAATAGAAGATGTCGTTGATATTGAAGGCACCCGAGATGTTATAGTGGTCCAGACGAGTTTCCTCGTTCACATAGAGACGCTTGTAGGGAATATATGGTTCTTTGTTATTCTCTTTATACACTTTCACGGGATTGAGAACAGCATGCGGGTTGAAGGGGTCATCGACAACGGCGAATTGATCATAAGCCAGCATGGTAAGGAAGGGTGCGGTTGTACCTTCGTTGTGCCAGTCGAAGGCTGTAGATGGTGACAATGTGCCGCCCAGATAGTTGTTCGCCTGGTTCGTTAGGTATTCGCCGAAGCTGCTTCCGCCATCGATGATGGTGTTGTATTTCGAGTTGTTCTCGTACTGTCGGTCAATGCTGAGGCCGAACGTGAAGTTCACGAGGTTGTCGCTGTTGGGTGTTCGGTATGAGAAGATGGCCGAAAGGTTCGAAAGAGCGAAGTTGTTGTCCTTGTTCGTGGCTTCCTCCGTTCCTTTTGACTTTGTGCCGGTGAATCCCCAGTGTGGGGTAACGGTCAAGACATTGGTGCCACGGTAAATTGCCAAGCCAGCAGGGTTGTCGGTCATCACCGATGGGTCACCGCCCAAAGCGCCGAAGGCTCCTGCCATCGACCGATAGCGTGCTGTTCCACTGATGCTTTCGGTGCCGATATGTACAGCGTTGACAATATTCTGTGCGTTTGTCGAAGCAGCAACCATGAAAGCGGTGACTGCCAAAAATATACTGCGTTTCATATATATGACGATATTCAATGAAAGACAAATTGAATAGTAGTTCACGTTGAGATTCTTGAAGATAGCGGCAACCAGTTTCAGATTGCCGCTATCATAGTCTTTATCGGCGACCACCGCCGCTGTGACCACCGCCACCGCCGCTATGGCTTCCTCCGCCACCGCCGCCGCTGCTGTGACTGCCGCCACCGCCGCCGCCACTGTAGCCGCCACCGCGTGTGCTGCCGCCACTGTAGCCGCCACCGCCGCTGTGACTGCCGCCGCCGA
Organism: Bacteroidales bacterium; assembly: GCA_017618715.1. Lineage (GTDB taxonomy): Bacteria > Bacteroidota > Bacteroidia > Bacteroidales > UBA3663 > Liminaster. Next base: position 60,238 of record JAFZTS010000032.1, on the reverse strand, counting down.
CGTAACTTCCATTACTTCTATACGTACCGGTGCCTCTGCTGCTTACACCTGCACTGGTGCGTGCACCGTTGCGGGTGGCACCAACGCCAGATTGACGCGATGTTGTGCGACCGGTGTCGGACTGGCGCATGCCATTTGCACTGCGACGTGCACCGCTGTTGTCGAGACTGCGGCTGCTGTGGGTGCTGCCATCAACGCGAGAGGATCCTATTGCAGAGCCGCGTGAGCTGTTCCTACTGCTGGAGCCCAGTGTGCCGCGTGAACCGCCGCCACGAGAAATGCTATTGCCAGCGCGTGTAGCCACGTTGTTGCCATTACGTCCGCGATTGCCATGGCTGCGCAGGTTGCTGTTGTGGATGCCGGTGCCGTTGCGGCTGGCAATGCCGTGCTGGGAAGTCATGCCCGGAGTGCGTGTGCTGCTGCGTCCGCTGTGGAAACTGCTACGTCCATGACTATTGAAGTGGGCATAGTGTCCGCCTGTGTTGCTACGGTAACCACCGCCGCCATACCAGTAGGGACCCCAATAGTGGGGATAAGGACGATAGAATGGAGAATACCATCCGCCATACCAACCAGTGTAATAGCCATAGTTCCAGCCATACCACCAGTTGCCCCAGTGAAAACCGAAGGCGGGAGTAACATACCACCAGGGATCCCAGTAGCAGTAATCCCAGAAGTAGGGATCCCAATAAGCAACGTCATACCAAGGATCCCACATCCACCATGTGAAGCGAGGATTGTGGAAGCGACGGATACGGTTGCTGTTATAATACTGTTCCACCACATAGATGGTGTCAGGCACAGTCTTGGGTCGTGCAGAAAGCATCAGACTGTCGCTTTGCAGAGTTATTTCGGGTGTGGTGTTGAACGAAGACGATCGACGGTTGTAGGCGTCCACATCCCAATCGTCGTTGGCCTTGGTGGACCAGACGTCGTTCGAGGTCGATTCGTAAGTCAGCTTGCGGCTGTTCTTACGGCTGTAATAGACGTCGTCCTGAGCCATAGTCGAAATTGCTGCAGGTAGTGTGACTAACACTGCCATTGCAGCCAGAATCATACGTTTCATCATTGCTATGTTGGTTTTAATTTTCAGTGTTTGGACGAGGAAAGCTAATAAAAGTTTAAAAAAACTTTGATTATTTTGACCCTTGATAGCAAAAAATACACTATCTTTGCGGCATAGAAATTGGTTTTAACAAAACAAGGTTTCATTTAACAGTTATAATTTAACTTTTAACAGTTGTTTTCGAATAAATCTATGAATTATATAGAAGTCAGATTGACATCGAGCCCATTTTCAGAAGACACATGTGACGTCCTTGCTGCGCTGTTGGCTCCGCTGGGATACGATTCATTTTCCGTCGAAACGGAAGAATCGGCTTGTCTCAAGGCATATATCCCTGAGAAAGGGTTCTCGGAACAGCAACTGACTGCCGTGCTTGACAACCTGCCCTTACCTGATGTCGAGGTGAAATGGGAATCCACGGTTGTCGAGATGCAAGACTGGAACCAACAATGGGAGCAGAGTCACCAGTTCGATCCTATTGTAGTAGGAGAGGAGTGTTGTGTGCATTCACCTCTCACGCCTGCCAGTCAGATTCCATCGTGTCGATACGAGGTGATCATTGACCCACGCATGTCGTTCGGTTCGGGCACTCATGAGACGACGAGCCAACTTCTTGAGGAGATTCTGGAAATCAAGCCGACAGGCAAGGTGCTTGATATGGGAACTGGTACGGGAGTGCTTGGCATTCTCTGCGCCCTCGTTGGAGCAGAATATGTGCGAGCCATTGAGATTGACGATTGGGTAGCATCCAATGCAATTGACAACGTGCTTTACAATGGATTGGCTGGCAAGATGAAGGTTGATTGTGGCGATGCCTCTCTTCTCACCGAGGGTCCCACTTATGACCTCGTTCTCGCAAATATCAATCGTAACGTCTTGCTTCAAGACATGGAGCGTTACATCAGTGTCATGCGTCCGGGTTCCATCCTATTGATGAGTGGTTTCTATGAAACAGATATCCCAGCCATCCGAACTTGCGCCGAACAGCTGGGCCTTACATATCATCATCATCGTAGTCATCACGACTGGGTGGTGATTCGGTTCAATAAATACTATTAATGTATTAGTTATTCTTCTGTTTCAGCATCCTCTATATTGACCAATCCTTCAGGCAGGTCCATGAGGATGGTTGCATTCTCGTCATCGATGGCAAGGATAAGGTCATCGGCGGCGGGAATCATTATTTCGTCCCCATCATGATCGACGATGAAAAGCACGTTTTCGGTCAGATCGTTAATATCTGTGATTTCGCCGATGGGCCCCAAGGTTTTGTCGATGATCTTGTAGCCGATGAGGCCAAGGTCGTCTTCGGCCTTTTGATCATATTGCTTCTGCTCTTCGGGGCTGAAACACTTGCGATCGAAGTATAGTTTCAGTCCGCAGAAAGGTTCGGCTTTCTCCGCTGAGTCGATATCCTCGAATTTCAGGAGTGCACTCTCGGAGGAGCGGAAACGGAAGCTGTCGAGGAAGAAAGGCACATAGATGCCATCTATCTCGCAAACCAGGTAGGGGCATCGTTCGACATCGTCGATGACGCTGTCAGTGATTCGTGCCTGCATCTCGCCCTTCAGCCCGTGAAGTTTGGCGATGTATCCCACCTCGATGAGTTGCTGTTCGGTAATCATCTTACATTCCGATTTTCAGTTCGTTGTCATTGATGCTGCCGATACCGTCATTGTTGCGCTGGTAGTTGAAGGTACGTCCTTCGATTTCAATGGCACCGATGCCCTTGTTGTGAACAATGAGGCTATCGACGTAAGCTTCAATCTTTACCATGCCGGCACCCTTGTTGACTGCATTGAGTTTGGGACAGGTCACTTTGTCGATGTCGATCATTCCGATGCCCTCCATTTCTACATTTATGGGTTGTTCTTGCTGCATATCGCCTTCAAACTCGATGCTTCCGATGCCGCGCATTTTAAGGTTGGTGATATAGGGAGCGGTGACGTAGATGCGATAAGCATTCCTGCTGATATTGTTCTTGCCTTTTCCCAGCTGGTCGTCCTGGGAGATGGTCAGACGTCCATCGTTTTCCTCGATGATGGTGTGCTTGTGAAGCCATTCGCTGCCTTTCACACTGACCGAGCAGCTGTCGGCTTGACGATAAATGACTCTGGCAATACCTTGGACATCCACCTCATTGAATGGGCTAACCACGTAAACTGAATCGCGGTAGTTGGAGAAATCTTCGTCGTCATCTGTGCCGTCGAACGGAGAGATGGTAGTCCAGTCGAAATCATGTAATTTGTTAGAAATGCGACGGCCACCCTGCCAGCAGATGAGGGCCGAGAGGAGCATCAGGCCCAACAAGATGGTGAGCGTAAGACCGCTGAATGGTGTGCGGTCGCGATGGAAAATGCGATAGAGCGTGTAGATGCCGAGTGCAATGAATGCCAGGGCTGAAAGGATGCAGGCGATGAGCGTCCACTTTTCGCCAGCGAGAAGAGCCGTACCCAGTGAGACACCACCCACGGAGATTCCTGTAGCCGCTCCGAACAAGGCACCTATCACAGCGAGGAGGGCGACGAAGAGCGCAAAGACTATAATTGCAATGACGAAGAGGCCAGGGATGGCAAGGAGTACAAGCAGTATCTTAAAGCAGACGGCCAGGAAACCTGTAGTGCTGCCCAAGCATCCGCTGCGATTCTGCTGACCGATGGTCGGGTCTTCACCATAGCTCAGAACTTGTGATTTGATATTTTCAGGATTCACCTCCTTGCCCTGCATGCGTAGGCGTTCTTCGGCTGTCCTTGCCTCGGGGGCACAGAGCCAGATCAGTATGTAGATCAGGATGGCAGGAAAGAAACCAGAGAAGAAAGTCAGGAGAGCGAAGAGCAGACGCCATACGATGGGGTCACCGCCACCGAAGTAGTGGGCCAGACCTGAGAGCACACCGCCCACGAGTTTGTCTTGAGGATCGCGATAGTAACGACGCTTGCTCAACCATACCTTAGCCTTCGAGCCTGCTTCACGGGCTGTGTCTTCCACTTTCTGACTGAAGCGCTGTGTGTCGTCGGTGGACTGTTGTCCGTCGTTGGTCGTTTGTTGTCTTCCGTCAGTGCTTCGCGACTCATTACCCGACTGTTGCTCACCCAGTTCCTCGGGATTGCCGATTTCCTGAATTATGCTTTTCACTTGCTCGATGCTGATCGATTCGCAGCCATTTTGTTTCAACTCCCAAAAGAGCTCAGCCACGCGATGCTCGATGTCGTCTGATATTTCATCGCCACCTTCTTGCCTGCTGAAGTAGCTCTTCATACTGGCGAGATATTGTTGCAGCAACTGATGTGCGTCTTCGTCAATGGCGTACAGCGTGCCAAAGAGGTTGATGTTTATGCTTGTTTTCATATTGATGACGTTTTGTTGTTTGATGATTTGATTTCCTCATTATAATAATTATGTGAGAATGACTTCAGCTACACTACCGCTACGAAGGATGTTGACGGTGTTGGTCAATTCGTTCCAGGCTGAATCAAGATGGCGGAGGAATTCCTCCCCGTCGAGCGTCAACGCATAATACTTGCGCGGAGGTCCCTGGGTCGATTCCTGCCATTCGTATCGTAGTAACCGATTGTTCTTGAGACGTGTCAGCAGGGGATAGAGCGTGCCTTCCACTACGATGAGCTGTGCCTCCTTGAGTTGCTGGATGATATCAGAGGCGTAGGCCGGCCCTTTGTGGAGCAAGAGAAGGATGCAATATTCCAGCATACCTTTCCGCATCTGTGATTTGGCGTTTTCTGTATTCATTTTGCTTCTGTTGTTTTGTTTTTTATTCGTTTTTCGGCTATTTCGTTTTGCCGCTGCAAAGATATGCATTATTTTAGTACCTTGTATTGCAAAGTATATTTTATTTAAGTTATTTTTGCAAAAATATTGACATTTTAGCCATTTGTTAACGTTTGTTTGCAAAAAATAGGAGGTGTTTTGTGTCGTTTCTAAATTTTTTTGCAAAAAAACTTGCACAATCACAAATTAGTTTCTATCTTTGCGGCGTTGAATAGACCAATTCATTCATTATAGAGTACAATATCAATTATAAACTATAAAAATACAAGTAAAAACATGGCAACTTTGATTTTAATCGCTATCATTGCCGTTGTGGCAATTATCCTCATCGGCATGTATATCGTTTACAACAACAAGGAAGTGGCCCTTCGTAAGGAGGCAGATGCCCAGAAGGGAAAGGTAGAGAGCGTACACGACCAGATGTGGAAGATCATCCAGCAGAAGGCTGGTGTCACCGAGGAGTATCGTGAGACGTTCGAGAAGGTTTACCCTGAAATTATTTCGGGACGTTATAGCCAAGACGGTAGCACAGCCATGAAGTGGATTCAGGAAAGCAATCCTGATTTCGACACAGCTCTCTACAAGGACTTGATGCAGGCCATCGAGGTACAACGTTCCTATTTTACACAGGCACAGACGCGTATGCTCGACATCATTCGTCAGCGTGACACGTTGCTTGAGACCATTCCTTCCAAGTTCTTTATCTCGAACAAGAGCAAGATCGACTATACCGTTATCTCAAGTACTCGCTCGAAGACCGTTACCACAACGGGCATTGATGACGATGTCGAGCTTTTCAAGAAGAAATAAGATTTAGAAAGTGCATCGCATAGCCTATCTGCTTCCCCCTATCGCCCTCTTTGCCCATTGGTTGTGGGTCAACCAAGGAGGGGGCGGTGCATACCACGTGGATTATCAAATCTACGCGGTAGCATTTGTTGCGGCTGAAGGCGTTGTGGGACTGGCACATTATCTGGCGCGACGTGCCGGACTTGATACCGAATTCTTGAGCGGATATGTCACCGAGGTGCGGTACTATCGTGCATGGACCGAGCGTGTAGTCTATATCGAGACCATCAGCGATGGCAGAGGCAATACGCGTCAGGTGCAGCGCGTACGTTTTGTCGAGCATCCGCCTTATTGGCAATGGGGACTCAACACGGGACATGTGGAGAACATTTCCCAAGCGGTCTATCAGCAGTTGGTGTGGTTGTGGGGTGGGCATACGTCCTACTTCTCCACTTTCCATGCAAATTGTGTGGCAGGTGGCGGTGGTGATCTTTGCGTGTGGGATCAGAACATTGAGCACATGCAGACACAGACCTATCCCCATCGCTATGACAACCCGCTCGATCGTTCGAACTCCATCTTCCGCTATGAGGAGATTTCTGCGCAGGATGCAAACGAAATGGGACTTTACGACTATCCTGCCATACACAACTATGAGCAGCAGCCCATTGTCGGCCTTGACATCGCTACCGATGCTGACCAGCGAGCTTTCCAACTGCTTAATGCGACGATGGGTAGTTCATGCCAAGTGCATTTCTTTGTCCTTATATATGATGCCAGCAAGGGATTGACGATAGCTGAGAAGCAGCGTGCTTATTGGCATGGAGGCAACAAAAACGAGTTTACCATCTGCCTTGGCGTTGAACGTCCCAAGGTGAGCGATTCGTCTGACAGTATTGTCGAAGACCCGTATGTGCTCAAGTGGTGCAATGCTTTCAGTTGGATGGACGAACCACAGATGGAACTCGCCCTTGAGAGTTGGGCCCGTGACCATGAGGGTGAGCCGCTCAACTTGCAGCAGTTTGCAGGCTGGCTGCGCGAAAATATCAAGCTCTGGCAACGCAAGGAATGGAAGGATTTCAAGTACATTGACAATCCGATGACATGGTGGCAGCTCCTTATCGTTTTTGGTGCAGCTGTGCTTGCTTGCGGTGTCGCTTGGTATGCCCTGTTTAACATCCGATGATTTTATCTAATATCTCTTACAATCCGTGGCAGTCAAATCGGCTACCACGGATTGATATAAAAACCGCATAATCTTATAACTCACAACCCTATGAAACGTCTCATGACTTCTTTATGCTGTCTCTTTGGCTTTGCCAGTGGGACAGTCGTGGCCAATGAAGTGCCACAAGTGACCAATGTACTTGCTCGAAATATTACCTCGCTGAATGGCACGTGGAATTATATCATCGATGTGCAGGAAGAGGGCTACTACGATTATCGTATGAAGCCCATGCGTGGAGGATTTTTTATCAATGCAAAACCGCAGCGACCCGAAGACCTCATCGAATACGACTTCGATAAGGCACCGACCATGCAGGTGCCAGGCGATTGGAATACTCAAGATGAACGACTATTCTTCTATGAGGGTACGGTATGGTTCAAGCGTTCATTCAATTGGAAACCCAATGGAGACCATCGCACGCTGCTCTATTTCGGAGCGGTTAACTATGATACATATGTCTATGTGAACGGCAAACTTGCAGGTCACCATGTGGGAGGTTTCACTCCATTTAATTTCGATGTGACCGATTTGCTGAAGGAAGGCGAAAACTTTGTTATCCTCAAGGTCGATAACAAACGTCATGCCGAAGCTGTTCCAACCCAGATTTTCGACTGGTGGAACTATGGCGGTATCACCCGCGACGTTTTACTTATTGATGTGGCTCCTGTATATGTCGAAAACTATCGAATAGACCTTGCTGGCAAGGAGGTTGACAAGCGGGGCACTCGTCCTATCACCTTCAGCGTCAAGCTCAATAAGGCTGAGGCTGGCCAGCAGGTAACGCTCGACATCCCCGAGTTGAAGATGCATCAGGTTGTCACGACCGGCAGCGATGGTACAGCGTCAGTTACCGTGAAGGCCAAGAAACTACAACTCTGGTCACCCGAGAATCCCAAACTCTATCAGGTTGAGATTCGTTTGGGCGAAGAAGTTATCAAGGATGAGATTGGTTTCCGCACCATCGAGACACGCGGCAAGCAGTTACTGCTCAATGGTCAGCCGATCTTCCTCAAGGGAATAAGTATCCATGAGGAGAAACCCAATGGAGGAGGACGTGCCAATTCGACTGAAGATGCCCACACGCTGCTTTCATGGGCAAAGGAACTAGGCTGCAACTTCGTGCGTCTTGCCCATTATCCTCATAACGAATATGCTGTGCGCGAAGCCGAGCGCATGGGTATCCTCGTTTGGTCGGAGATACCTGTCTATTGGACCATTGCTTGGACCAATCCCAACACCTATAGTAATGCAGAGCGTCAGTTGACCGACATGATTCGGCGTGACCAGAACCGTGCGAATGTCATCATCTGGAGCATTGCAAACGAGACACCTCATTCTCCTGAACGTGACCAGTTCTTGAGCCGCTTGGCCAAGCATGCCCGTTCGCTCGACAACACACGTCTCATCTCCATGGCGATGGAGGTTACATCGGCTTCCAACTTCAAGAATCGTCTGCAGGACAATATGCACGAATATGTTGATGTGGTTAGCTTCAACCAATATATCGGTTGGTATCGCGATGTGAACGATGCTGCGAAAATGTCTTGGGAGATTCCATATGACAAACCTGTCATCGTCAGCGAGTTCGGTGGCGGTGCCAAGTTCGGTCTTCATGGTGCCAAGAACCAACGTTGGACGGAGGAGTTCCAGGAGAACCTCTATCGCGAAAATGTTGCCATGCTCGACAAGATTGATGGTTTGGCAGGCACCTCTCCGTGGATCTTGAAGGATTTCCGCTCACCTCGTCGAGTACTTAATGGAGTTCAAGACTACTACAATAGGAAAGGCCTCTTCTCTGATCAGGGAGAAAAGAAAAAGGCATTTTATGTGCTGAAGGAATGGTATGAGAAAAAATAATAAATAATAAAAAGGATAAACCTCCTCATTGAATAATGATTAATAGACCCAGACTATCCAATTGGATGGCCTGGGTCTATTACGATTCGGGTTTGAAATATCTCATTTCTTTTTTCCAAAGATAAGGAGGGCAAAAACGGCTCCACATAAGCACATGAAAATATCCGATTGGGTGTCCCAAATGTAGCCTTGTGTGCCAAGAAAGGCTTCGGTATCTTCTGGATTGCCGAGTGAAGAGAGCCACTCGATGATTTCGTAAATTGCTGCAACGGTCATCGAGACGCAGAATGAGAAGAAACCTATCCAATGGATTGATGTCAGAGGGGTATATCGTCGAATGATTTCAACAGAAACAAGAGCAGGAGTGAAGCCCTGCATAAAATGTCCGATCTTGTCATAGTTGTTGCGCTCGAAGCCAAACCAATCCTTCATCCATTCACCAAGAGGTACTTCTGCATAAGAATAATGCGCACCAACGAGTAGTATAGCCATGTGAATAGCTATGAAGACATATAGAAGATTAGAGAATTTGAACTTTTTATAGGTAAAGATGAGGATAGGTAGCGCGATGATGACAGGCGCAGCCTCGAGCACCCAGGTAAGGTAAGTGTCCTGCACATTGATCACTGACCAAATGAAGACGATGAGAACAAAGATCAGAAGGATGAGGTGAAGACGATTCGCTTTATTCATTTGTCGTGGTTTGTCAAAAATAGTTCTGCATAGTTGGTGCCGACGATGGATTTGCCGTCATTGTTTTTAATATTCTATCGTTGTGGTCTGACCTGCCTCAATCTTTATCGTCTTGTCAGCAATGAAAAGCGTTCCGTTCCCTATGCCATTAGGTGTGGTAATGCTGACCTTGTGGGGAGTGACTTCGATTCGGATTGGGCCGAATGGCGTAGGAACAGCACCACGCATCCAATCGAGATTGGAAAGATGAGGTTTCGCTTGCCATGAAGCATAACCTGGAGCTGTGGGCTCGATACCAAGGTAATAGCGTCCGAGCAAATAGACTGGACTGGCACCCCAGGCATGACAGAGAGATTTGCCATAAGGACGCCCATACATGGTAAGATGTTCGTCACCGTGCATCTCCGGGTTGTATTTCTCCCAGAACGAGGTAGCTCCTTCGTGGAGCATGCCACCCCAATAAGCTCTGATTTCCTTGAGCACGTCGTCATGCATGCCCAATTGACAAAGGGCTGCAAGTTCGTAGAAGCGCATGTATGGTGTGGTGATGGCTGGAATGTCGGGATTCTGAAGCACATGGTGCAGTATTTCCTGCTGGCGTGTTTCGTCAGCATAGCCATAAAGGATGGCAAACATGCTGGCGAACTTGTTGACTTGGGTGTTGAGTTCCAAATTCTCCAGTTTCCCTAGAGATTCTAGATAATATTTAGGAGTGGTGGGCTCCAATGCGTGGAGATAGGCATGAGCGGCGGGACTCCAAAAAGTCTTGTCAATCTTTTCACGAAGCTCTGCGGCTTTAGCCCCATAGTCCACATCCGGATAGGTGAGATGGAGGTTGCTCATATGCATATCGGAGAGGGGACCGACGAGATCCTTGCAGCGCTGCATGGTTTCGAGACTCTTGCAGAATAGTATTTGTTCGAAGCAGACGATGCCGCGCTTGTGCATCGGGAAATCTACCCAGTCGATGAAGACCCAGTCATCGGGTTGCCCGATGGCCCATCCTTCGTGTAGTCGTCCCAGACAATAGTCCATGAGGGTGAGCATACGCGGATACATCTCGACGACGAAGTCGCGGTCACCAGTATATTGATAGTAATCATACACCGACTTGAACCAGTAGAAGGTATAGTCAAGGATGGTGTTGACGTGTGAGGTGATAGGATCTTTGCCGCGCAGTTGGTGGATGGTGCGCTTTACGGTTTCGCTGTCGAAACGCAGATAATAGTTCATCAGATAGGACTGGATTGCATCACCCGACCAGGTCCAGCGGTCACGTTTGATACCGTCCATCATGAACTCACGAGTAGTGAGGTCCATGGTGTAAGCACCAACTTGCCAGATGCGGTTCAATTCTTCGTCGGAGCATTCGAATGAACCACTGCGCGAAGGATCTTGCGGCAGATATTCATACTCCATGCTGATGCTTTCGACGGTCATGCCTTTGGGAAGTACGACTTGCACGAAACGAAAAGCCTTTGACTCGGGAACAACGAAGCGTGGCTCTTCTTCGACCTCAAGCTTGTCCAGTGTCTCGCAGTATTCCTTGTCGAGTGCCTCGGCTTCGCTCTCACCGTAATAGAATTCAACGATGCCTTGGCCATGGATACCGTTCAAGACAATGAAGCCCATCGTCTCCTTGCCGAAATCGACGAGGAGAGAAGTGTTTTTTTCTCTCGACTGTTCATCGGAAGATTGGGGGGACAAGAGATGTGTCGCGACTGCTTGCCACTCTTCGCGAGCCAGTTGGAAGAGTGAAGGACGATCGGAAGGCGTATTGAAATTCCAGAAACCGGGGGTCAGATAAATGCCTGAACCATGTGCGACGCCAACTTCGTCAATCCATATCTTATCCTCGTGGGTGACGTGCCAGCTGGAGTCGGTGTGGATTGTTTCTCCTTCGATGAAGAGGGCAGGAGGTGTAGTCTGGTTGTGAACCTTGATGTTGAGTTTGTGCCGCCCTGCGGGTATCAGCCACTCTTTGGGTTCACCGAACTGTAGCTTGCCATCGAACATGAAGTTGTAGCGCCCTTCTGCATAGATGCGTATGGTTTCGGGTCGTTCCAAGTCATATTCGCGACTGAATTCGACAGTGGCCCAATGGCTGTCCTGTTTCCAGAAAGGTGGAAACATGGCGCCACGTTCTGTGCGTCGGTTGTTGAAGCGATTGCCGAGCCATATTTCAAAGTCGGCGGGATACCAAATCCATGTCATTTTATTCTTTGCGGGGTTTTCGAGTTTGGATACATGGACGAATGCTTTTGATTTCATCGAGACTCATCGATGGCATTGGAGTGTCTTCCTCGAAAAGCCAATATTTGCAACCGGCATTTTCGAGAATAGAGTCGCCAGCCATTGGCCCATTGTTCAACCAAGTGTTACCGGGTCCATTGGCGTTCTGCAGAAACTTTTCAGTAGGGCACCAGTTGTCCTGCACGGTGATGAACGAAGATCCTTCGTCGGTATAAAGATAGAACCAATGGTTGGGGTCATGCACGTAGGAGGGATGGCAGATGCTGTCGATCACGTTTTCGGTGATAAATGTCTTAGGCTGTGCGCTGAGGGTGTAGATGCCAGCTACGTCGTACATGTGTCGAGCAAATTTTGTGATACGGTTTCGATAAATCTCGTTACCACTCATGCAGTTGAGCGATTGCGTCCAACCCCAGCCCAGCGAGATGCCCGTGTAGGGAACATTTTGGATGGTATTGTAGGCAAGGGTGGCATCGGTGACCCATCCGGCTGAGATGGCAGGAGTGCCCCAATCTTCAAGTCCCGTATTCTCGATCCAGTTATTGGCGATGATGAGGCCACGGCAAAGCTGGCGGGAATCTTGTGGTAAATAGGGGAGATGTCCCTCAAAGGATTCCGGACTGAATGAGCCCGCCACAATGGCAGCACCTCCTATATTATAAAAAGAACAATTTGCCACGATGCAGTCCAACGTGCCTTCTTCGAAGTCGAGGCCCGTGGATGCCGTCTCCGAGAACGTGCATCGGTCAAATACGATTCGTTGGGCATCGTGTACGCGAACTGCGGCAGCAGGACGACCGCAGTAGGCTTGGTTGTCGAGCTTGTGGTTGCGGTCGGGTCTGACGATGGCAGGACGCAGCTTGTAACCTTCGGTAAGATACATGCCCGCCTGTAACGGCACATGGCCGTGAGTTGAGGGTCTCATCCAAGTGGACCCCGAGAAGGTTATGTTTTTTATTTGAACGTCGTGAACGGGACGTTCGGGCGTGCCTTCGATGATAAGGATATTCTCGAGCGCAGGCACATAAGGATGCAGAAGGTAGAACCACTCGGGATCTAGCATCCAGCTTGCTTCTTCTTTATTGCGTGGATAGTAGTACAGCTTGTGCAAACCGATGTCGTGGAACCATTCTCCAGGCTCATCCAGCAAGGCCATGTGATTGGTGAGATAGAATGGGGAGGCATGTTCTCCGGTGAAGGGGAAGGGCCAGGGATGTTCCCAGAAAACATCCGCCTCAGGCTCATGGAACTGAATGGCAGCAGAGTCTCCCAGTATTTTTATTGTCTTGATGCGCAGATTATTGGTACACCACATCGTATGCAACACCATCTCGGTATGACCAACGCCCTGACGTGCTATCTTACGGATGGCTGGTGTGGCAGGAACATAGAGGATGCGTTGCCTTTTGTCGAGACTCAGGATGCGCGACATCTTTTCGAACCCATCCTTCTCGGGGTCAAGTTCCACGGGAACATCCTGGGCACGCACTGCCTTGATGGGGCTATAGAACTGGCGGAAGTCGATGGGATAGCCATTCCATTCCGGCACTTCGGCTATAAGAAGTTTTCCCTGTCGTTTCCAATTCAGAATAGGCATGGCACCGTTCAATTCGTTCCATACGTCCCCCATTTGGCCACTAATGATGAGTGGTGCTTCGGGCGTGCCGCTGTCTTCAGGCCGGATGCGGATTGGTTCGCCGAGGAAGCTGAGGTCGGGATGGCTGATGACGATAGCCCCCTCATTCCACCCTGTTCGCCGTTTTTGTCGAGCTATGTGAAGCGCTTGCTGGAGAGTGGCAACAGGTTCCTTAATTGTTCCCGAACAAGTGTCATTGCCGGCAGCATACACATAAATACGAAAATCCTCAGCCCAACTCTTAGCGAAGGTCAGGTTGAGGATAATGATTGCAATAGCGATGGGCGATATCTTCATATTATGATTGTTTGGTCCCGTCCATTGCCATAGACCGATGGTGATTAACGTTTGTCAGGCACGCCGTACTGATTCCACTGCTCTTGGTCGAACATCAGCTTGATGGCATTTTTGCCAGAGTAAAGATCCCGCTTCAGGCTGCTGAGTATGGTGTGGCACTTGACACGATGCTTCGAGAGGGCTTCCTCTTCAGCAGCAACAGCCTCACCTTCACGGGTCATTTCCTCACAGGCTTTTTCAAGACGCTCGATAATCGAGAGATCGTAGCCTTTGGTTTCAAGATAGGAACGATTTTTCTTTAGTCCTTCGATGAGCATCTGAGCTTTCTCGATAGGGTCGCTGTAGATCTTGTTCATAGTGGTTCAAAAAAGAATTATTATAAAATTTGAACAATAAATGGTTTCGTCAACTCTTTCCCCATCTTACGTTGGGGCAATTGTGTGTGATTACTCGGTGCAAATATACGAATATTTTGCCTATGACCAAAATATAACATCTTAAAAAATCCTAAATCCCCACTACTAAACCTGTACGGTTGTCTTATTTGGATGTCAGATTGAGCTGCTCTTGCTCATAACGTGTGAGCACCTGCTCAAGTTGCTTCATGTTGCGCGAATGCAGAACGGTCTGCGAAATGCCCATGTATTGGAAAACATACATGAAGTCAATCGACACTTCATTTTCCGTCAGGTATTTCAGCACACGACTCATCGAGCCGACGTGGTTCGGGACATTCATCGAATAGACATTGGTGAGTTGTGTTATGAAGCCGACATTGCGAAGTACTTCGTCCGCCTTGGTGGAATCATCGACGATGAGGCGCAGAGTGCCCTGTGGCGGAGTGTCTTCAATACTATACGACAAGATGTTGATGCGGTTGTCGGCCAGGGTTTGGAAAACCTGCCAAGTTGAACCGACACGGTCCTCGATGCGGACGCTGACTTGCTTGATGATCATGCTATGGGGTGTTTTTTGTGGGTTTTCGCTGCAAAGATAATGGGTTTTTCCTAACAAAACAAAAAATCACACATTTTTTTTGAGTTTGGCGATACAACTTTGAATAAAAAAGCTTATCTTTGCTCCGAAAAATAATTCTTAACCCTATTTTATGCGATGAAAAAGATTTTCCTTACCTTGATTCTCTTGCTGACCAACCTTTGTGTGGTTATGGCACAAGAAGCTGCATTCGCCAAACCTGTAGCAACGGATGAGGCTCAAGCATGGTTCAAAAAAGGCAAGTGGAAGAATGGTTTCAAGGTGAAGCCCTATGAATATATTGATGTGCAGACGTTCTATGAGCAGTATCAGAAGGCTCCCGCCATGTGGGATTCCATTTTCGCTTGGCTCGCCAGTGTTGATCCCGTAAAGATGGAGCCAAGCAACAATGCCATGCAGTGGAGCCATGCCTACGTGAAAGTGCTTAATCAGGCATTGCGTACGCCAGAGAACTGTCAGTGGGAACAGCATCGCCACACCATCGACCTGCAGTGGGATGTGACCGGTTCGGAACGCTATCACTTGACCCATTCGCCCGAATGCCTTGAGCCTCGCAACGAATACAACGAGAAAAAGGATGTCCAGAACTTCGGTTGGGACAAGAAGAAGATTCCTACTGCTGAAGAGTGCCTGGTCATTGATTCCGACCCCAAGCATTTCTATCTCTTCTTCCCCAACGATATTCATCAGGCAACCGGCATCGGCAAGCAGCCGTGTACCCCTAGAAAGATTGTCATCAAGATTGACTACCTGTAAGACGAATGACAGATGACACTTGAGGAATTCAATAAACGTGATATTAACGATCAAGCCAGCTTGACCGCGGCTTTGGCTTGGGCCTCCTATAAATATTATATTGAGAATGATCCTCCCATGTCGGACTTCGAGTTCGACATGGAGTTCAAGCAATTGCAGGCTTTGGAGGCGGCTTCAGGGGTAGTCTTGCCCGATAGCCCCACCCAACGTGTCGGCTCGGACATACAAGGTGCTTTCGAGAAGCATCGTCATGTCATCCCCATGCAGAGCATCGAGAATGTCTATAGTGACGAAGAACTGCAGGAATGGTTGCTTTCGACCAGCCAAAAGCTGAAGGCTGCCTTCCCCGACGATGAGATTTCGTTCACTTACGAGCCCAAGTACGATGGACTGTCGGTTTCGCTGGTCTATCGCGATGGAGTGCTCGTCGATGCGGTGACACGCGGCAATCAGATCGAGGGCGAATCGGTAATCGCAAATGTGCGCACTATTCGAAATGTGCCGCTGAAACTGTCGGTCGATGAGACTACGAAGAAAACACCAAAAGCTGTTTCGAAAGAGCCTTCGCTGTTTGATGATCTGTTCGCCGAAGAAACCGACGATGCAGATATTCAGCTCCAGCTGCCTGCCTATTTCGAGGTGCGTGGCGAAGTGCTGATGCCGCAAGGTGCCTTCGATCGACTCAATGCCGAAAAGGAGAAGAACGGAGAACGTCCGTTCGCCAACAAGCGCAATGCAGCCAGTGGCTCGTTGAAACAACTCGACCCGAAGGTGACCGCCAAACGTGGGCTTGTCGTGAATGCATACGCTGCCTATTCAACCGACGAAGCGTTCCAACATGATGTGTTGAGCAGTCAAGAGAAGACGCTTGAACTGCTTGGACGAATGGGTTTTGATTACTACAAGACTCCTGGACGACAGGCTTTCAGCGACCTGAAGCAGCTCACCGATGCCATCAATGCCTTCAACGAGGTTCGCATCAGTCGTATGCTTCCCTACGATTGTGATGGTGTTGTCGTTAAGGTCAATGAGCGGCGGCACCAGGAATACCTTGGCTTAAACACTACGTTCCCCAACTGGTGCAAGGCACGCAAGTTCCCGCAGGAGGCGCAATCCACGGTGATACGTGATGTGACTTTCCAAGTCGGTATGACGGGTCATATCACTCCTGTGGCCGAGCTTGACCCGACGACCATTTCCGGCTCAGTAGTTGCACGTGCCACGTTGAACAACGAGTCGTATATCCGCAGCCTTCACTTGGCCATCGGCTCTTATGTCTTTGTGCAGAAGGCAGGCGAAGTGATACCGCAGGTGACCGGCATAGATGCCCTGCGCAATGCGGCCGAGGAGGTGCAGCTCAAGGCTATCCAGTTCCCCACAACTTGCCCTTGTTGCTCAACAGCACTCGAAAAGAAAGGTGAATATTGGATCTGTCCGAATCATCATTGCCGGGAGCAAGCCATTCAGCGTCTGGAGTATTGGTGCGGCAAGGATTGCGCGAACATCAAGGGTCTTGGGCCAAACGTCTTGGCCGACCTTTATGACAAGCTGAACATCGCATCGGTTGATGACCTCTATCGCGTCTTTGTAAAAGAAGAACACACGTGGGAGCCTGATGTCTTCTGCCCCAATTACCGTACGCACATCCAGCAGCAGTTGGGAGAGGGTTATGCCGAGAAGTCGGTGGCGCTGATGTTCGATGGCGTAGCGCAAAGCATCCATACATTGACCCTCGACCGCATCATCGGAGGCCTTGGTATTGATGGCGTGGGTAAGATTACCGGCAAACTTCTTGCCGAACATTTCGGCTCTTGGACAAAGTTCCGCGCTGCAACGTTCGAAGAGCTTCTCCTTATCGATGGAATTGGAGAAATCATGGCCAGAAACATTCTCGAGGCTGATCTCAGCGATTACAGTTGCATCGACTCGCCCGACTATCAGTTCCAGCAGGATTACCAGGGTGCCGTGAAGCTTGGCAATGCGTTGGAGGGGATGACCGTGATATTTACGGGCACAAGCTATCGCTTCAAGCGCGACGATATCAAGGCTTTCTTTACCGGTCATGGCGCTAAGTATGTAGGCTCGGTGAGTGGTAAGGTAAATTATGTGGTGACGGGCGATGCGCCGGGACAGAACAAGCTCGACAAGGCGCGTCAATTGGGCGTGGAGATCATTTCCGAACGCGACTTCTATGAGAAATATAACCTATAATTAAGGTACTAACCGTTATATCTATCCAATCTTTTAAACAACTATCTTATGGTAAATCGTTTTATTCTGAATGAACTTAGCTATTTTGGTGCTGGTGCTCGCAAGGAGTTGCCGGCTGTAGTTGCACGTCTTGGCTTCAAGAAAGCACTTGTTGTTACTGACAAGGGACTTGTGAAGTTCGGTGTCTGCAAAATGGTAACCGACGTCATGGACGAAGCCGGCATTCCTTACGAAATCTTTTCAGATGTAGTACCCAATCCAACTGTAACCAACGTGAAGAATGGTGTGAAGGCATTTGCCGACGCCAAGGCCGACTTCATGGTAGCTATCGGCGGCGGTTCTTCGATGGATACTGCCAAGGGTATCGGTATTGTTACCAACAATCCCGAGTTCAATGACGTCATCAGCCTCGAAGGTGTGGCTCCCACCAAGCACAAGAGCGTGCCAGTGATCTGTTTCCCCACCACAGCTGGTACGGCTGCTGAAACCACCATCAACTACGTAATCATTGACGAGGAGGCCCACAAGAAGATGGTTTGTGTCGATCCTAACGATATCCCCTGCTGCTCTATCGTCGATGCCGAGCTGATGTACTCTCTCCCTAAGGCCACTACCGCTGCCACTGGTCTCGATGCCTTGACCCACGCTATCGAAGGCTATATCACCAAGGCTGCCTGGGAGCTTAGTGACATGTTCGAGATCGAGGCAATTCGTCTCATCAACAAGTACCTGCGTCTGGCCGTCTTCGATCCAGAGAATCCCAAGGGACGCGAAGGCATGGCACTTGCACAGTATGTAGCTGGCATGGCATTCTCGAATGTAGGTCTTGGCGTCGTTCACGGTATGGCCCATCCGATGGGCTCGCTCCACAACATTCCTCATGGCGTAGCTAATGCTATCCTCCTGCCTACCGTTATGGAGTTCAATGCTCCCGTATGCCGCGAGAAGTATGTCGAGATTGCCAAGGCAATGGGCGCATACAAGAAGGGCATGACACAGATCGAGGCTGCACAGGCTGCTTGCGATGCCGTACGTGCTCTGGCTATCGAAGTGGGTATCCCACAGCACCTCAGCGAGATTGGTATCTTCGAGAAGGACATCGACGCATTGGCCGATCAGGCTATCGCCGACGTTTGTACACCAGGTAACCCGCGCAAGGTGACTCGCGACGACATCGTCGCCCTTTATAAGAAGATCTTGTAAAAAAGGGGTCTATTTCGAAACGTTTCGGGGGCTTTCCACAAGAAAAGTGGAAAGCCCCCGAAATCATTTTTTATCCTTTGAGCAGGCTTTCGATCAGGCGATTGTCGGCCTCCTCTTGTTCCCTCTGCTTCATCTGTTGTATCGTCTTGATCATCTCGACGCATTGCTTCTGCAGCTCATCCAGGTTTTGGATATGTTTTTCAGTCACCGAAGGCGGGACGGCAGCGTTTGGTTCTGCATTGAGCATCTCACCCCGCCCCACGATGAGCCAGTTGGCATTGAGTCGGGGGTATGCATTAAGTATGGCTTCGAGTGTCGATGTCGTGAGTCCCCGCTGGTTGGCAAAGGCATTAATGAGTAGGCCCTTGCAAAGCCCCGACTCCTTGTTGACCTGATAGGCTGAAAGCTGTTCGTGTTCCATGAACTGCTGTAACCTGACAAGGATGGCTGGCATCTCGGTCGATTCTTTCTTGGTTTTCATATCTCCAGTCTCAAATATGTGCGGTCATCGTTACTCTTGTTGCCGGGGCGCACGCCTTTCGTGGCAAGCAAGGGTCCGATGCAGAGTGGGTCTTCTGTCAGCATGCAATGGAGTTTCTCCTCCGATTCCTCAAGGTTCTGCATCAATACAGGATAACCGTCGGTGGCGAGGACAAGTTGGTGCACATCTACAGGAAGATGGAATACTTTGATGTAGTGTTTTGGAATGGGTTCGCCATCCAGCATGGTGTAGTTGAAGCGATTCGGCGTTTTGGCGTTCTGATAGCGCACCTGGTGGGTGATGATGGGCTGGATGATGCGTCGTCCTGGGTCATTGGCAGCAATTTCTTCGGCATTCATGCAGCCTCGGCTCAGATAGCTTAGGATGATGTCTCGCCGCCATTCCGAAAGCACCTTGTCGATGAACTTGACGTTTGTAAACGTGCGAAAGGTGTTCTTCGCGTCGAGGTATCCGAATTGGCAATCTCCAATCATCCACACTTCGCGTCGTGATTCGGAATAGATGACCAGCGAAGCGATGGGTCGATTGGAAGGTGACACATTGTCTTGGTGCAGGGCCTTGGTCAATCTTGTAGTACATTCTTCTTCATCAATGTCAGCTGGCAGGGAGCGCACAGCATCACTCAGCAACCGTGCAGCAAGGTGTCCTGGTGTCTCTCCTCCAGGATAGCGGAAGTCGGTTTTGGGTGTGGCTCCGTCGATGACTGCCGCATAAGAAGCAGTCACCACTACGGCATCTTCCGATGGGGTAGTGGCGGACTTTCCTTCAGTATATTGCTCAATGATCTTCATTGGCATTTGAGAGTTGCCGTAGAAAAAATGTCATTTCTGCACAGGTTCGCCCAGCGACTCGGCGATGACACGCTGCGACTCGTGGAGCAGACGATCCACGCCGGCATCAGTGCCTTCCTTGCGGCTGACGGGTTCGAGCGGCTGGTGGATGGTGAGATACAGATGATGCGGATGGATGAGCCAAGAGCCTTTCTGCATCACCTTGTACGGACCTTCGATGGTGATGGGAACCACGGGAACCTTGAGCATGGCGGCCAACGTAAAGGCTCCCTTCTTGAACGTTCCCAAATGTCCGTCGTTCGAACGTGTGCCCTCGGGGAAGATGATCAGCGAATGGCCTTCCTTCAGTGTGGCCAATGCCTGACGAATGGTGTGCATCATGCCCGAAGATCCGTGCGAATCTACATAGATATGGCCTGCGCGTTCGCAAGCTGCACCCACAAAGATTATCTTGCGGAGCCCCTTGCGGAGCATCCAGCGGAAGTCATGTCCCAGGAAACCGAAGAGGAGGAAAATGTCGAACGCGCCCTGATGGTTGGCGACAAAGACATATTCAGTGTTCTTGTCGATGTTCTCGCGCCCTTTTATTGTCACCGGGCAAAGCGATAAGCGAATGATGCATCGCGCCCAAAGAACTCCCGGCCAGTAGCCCCAGAAATTCTTGTTGCCGAGCCAGCATCCAACGATTGTAGCAAGGGAGGCTAAAATGGACACGATAATGAGTAGTGGCACAAAGATGAGCCATTGATACACGAAATACAGAGCTTTCATATAGTCTTTGGTTCCGCGTCGGAACCGTCAGTTTTTGTCAATTAATTGATGAAAAACACACCATTTTTAGTATTTTCGGGGCAAAGATATGCTTTTTTTCGTTAAAACAAGCATTTTTTTTGTTTTTTTTGACCGACATATTGTTTTTTTTTGTTACTTTGCCCCAAAATATAAGTCGAAAAGACATTTTAAAAACACAAAACTATACATTATGAGAGCTCTTAAACAGTATGGAGGTTCAATCCTCATCCTTATCGTTGTCGTGGTTTTAGCTATCAGTTTCTATACTGAGGCACTTCAGGATGCTCGTCTTAATACCGTTATTCTTGGCGTTTGCTTCGTACTCGTTGTTGCCGGTGTTCTTTTGAACATCTTCGGTGGCAAGTCGGCCGACAAGATTGGTGGCGACAAGTAATCCGATATCGGACCACTTCAATATTTTCTTGGAACAACACACAGAACGCGCAGAGGCGTGAGTCTTTGCGCGTTTTTGTAAACACAACGTGCCATTCATCCCTTTTATGGGGTTATAGTAAGTTAAAAGCCCCCTTCCGATTTGCAACCTGTCTGGAAAATTATTAACTTTGCGCCCTCAATTATTATATTTCTTTGATTAGAGCAGCAGGTTGTCTATCATTACAAGAGATTTTTTATGCATATCAATAAGAGAGCAGTATTACTTATTTGCATTATTTTGGCTGTTGCGATGCCATCTTTCGCTCAACGATTTACCAAAAAAGAACAGGCCAAGCGTGAAGCCCGTGCCATTAACTACTTTTATGGAAACTCCTTCACCTTTTCGTCCGGCTACGTTCATAGTTGGTTGACACGCGATCGTTTCACCGAAACATCCTTTGGCCGAACCGGTGCCTATCAGAACACTCGCGATTCATACGCTTTCAGCTTTGCATGGGATTATAACAAGAAGAAGCACCATGGTTTTCGTGTCTCCGCAGGGTATGCGCAGTTTGGCGGGGAAAAGATTTATTACTATGATCTTGGTCTTGGTTACGGACGTCAGCAGCGCTACGATTTGACCGAACAGATACACCTCAACGAGGTGATGGTTCAAGGTAAGTATCGCTATTTCATTCCTTTGACTTACAAGAGCCGCCTCTCCCTCGATGCCGGCATCTTCGCTTCGCGTATCGTTGGCTCTTACGACGATGCCAACAATTGGGATTTCGGCCCTGTGGTCGGTATTGGATACGACTGGAAACGTTTATCTCTCGGTGTCGATTATATGCCGGGCGTTTGGTATGATGTCATCGAAGGCAGTACAGCTAGAGTTAGTGCCCTCATCTTCAATGTAGGATTCCATTTCTGGAAGTAATCATCCTATTGCTCCCGTTGATTCCCATTATTCCCATCAATTCCCATTAATCCCATCAGTCTTATTATTCCCCCAAAATAATGGATTTTCCCTTTAGTCCGCTCACGACCGTTTCGCCTATTGATGGACGTTATCATTCCAAGACGGAGGTTCTGAGCAATTATTTCTCCGAGTTCGCGCTTATCAAGTATCGCGTTCGTGTTGAAATCGAATACTTTATTGCACTTTGTGAACTTCCTTTACCCCAATTGGCCGATGTCGATGCCCATATTTTCGACGAGCTTCGTGCCATTTATCGCAACTTCACTCCAGCCGAAGCCCAGCGTGTCAAGGACATCGAGAAAGTGACCAACCACGATGTGAAGGCCGTGGAGTATCTCATCAAGGAGGAATTTGATCGTCTTGGTCTCCAGCGCTACAAGGAGTTCATTCACTTCGGCCTCACCAGTCAGGACATCAATAATACCTCGGTGCCCATGTCAATCAAAGAGGCCATCTACGAGGTCTATATTCCAGCTCTTCAGGAAGTCATCGACATTTTGGCACGCTATGCCGAGGAATGGAAGGATATCCCCATGCTTGCCCGCACCCATGGCCAGCCGGCTTCACCCACCCGTCTCGGCAAGGAGGTGATGGTCTTCGTCTATCGTCTCAACCAGCAGCTCGACAGCCTTCGTCAGGTCAAGATCAGCGGCAAGTTCGGTGGCGCTACAGGTAATTTCAATGCCCATCATATCGCCTACCCCGACCGCGACTGGCGCGCCTTCGGTAGCCGTTTCCTCAGCGAACGCCTTGGCATCGAGCGCGAAGAGTGGACCACACAGATCTCCAACTACGACAACCTTGCAGCCCTCTTCGACGCCATGCGTCGCATCAACGTTGTGTTGCTCGACCTTGATCGCGACTTCTGGCAGTATATTTCAATGGAATATTTCAAACAGCAGATCAAAGCCGGTGAGGTTGGTTCCAGCGCCATGCCCCATAAGGTCAACCCCATCGATTACGAAAACTCCGAGGGTAACCTCGGCATCGCCAATGCCATTCTCGAACATTTGGCTACCAAGTTGCCCGTGAGCCGTCTGCAACGCGACCTCACCGACTCTACCGTCCTGCGTAACGTCGGTGTCCCCATGGGGCATACCCTCATCGCCTTGGCTTCCACCCGAAAGGGTCTTGGCAAGCTCTTGCTCAACGAGGCAGCCATCCGTCGTGACCTCGACAACGCTTGGGCTGTCGTGGCAGAAGGCATTCAGACTATCCTTCGTCGTGAAGGTTATCCAAAACCCTACGAGACACTTAAGGCTTTGACCCGTGTCAATACTGGTATGAACGAACAAACTATATCTAAATTTATTGAATCATTAAACGTATCGGAGTCAGTGAAAGCAGAGTTGCATGCGCTCGCTCCATCAAACTACACAGGCATTTAATTATGGAAGAAAATCAAAACCCACAGGCAAACACCCCACAAGAGGGTAATGCAGCACCCGAAGGTGCACCACAGGCACCAAAACGTCGTCCCCGAATCGGCGAGAGCCGCTTCAGTAATGCAGCTACCTACGATCCCCAAACACGCAATTCTTATCAACGCGGCGGCGCTAACGACTATAGCGGTTATGGTCGTGGCAATTATCCGCGTGGAGGCGGTTATCCTCGTAGTGGCGGCTACCCCCGTGGAGGTGGCTACCAGCGTCCAATGCAAGAAGGCGAAGGTTATCAGCGTCCACAAACCGGTGAGGAAGGTTTCCCACAGCAGGGCGGTTATCAGCGTCCCCAGGGTGGTTATCCCGGTTACCAGCGTCCACAGCGTCCGCAGAACAACTATCGTCGCTATAATCAGGATGGCGACCCGAACGCTTATCAGGGTTATCAGCGTCCACAGCGTCCCAACAATGGTTATCAGCGCTACACTGAGAATCAAGGCTTCCAGCAGCCGCAGAACGAGACTCAGGAAGGCAAACCTCAGGAAGGACAGCAGCCGCAGGAAGGTTATCAGCAGGGTTATCAGCCCCGTGGCGGCTACCAGCCTCGTGGTGGCTATCAGCCCCGTGGCTACAGTCGTCCCCAGCAGGGTGGCTACGGCCGTCCTCAGCAGGGTGGCTACGGTCGTCCCCAGCAAGGTGGCTACGGTCGTCCCCAGCAGGGTGGATATGGCCGTCCCCAGCAGGGTGGCTACGGTCGTCCCCAGCAGGGTGGATATGGCCGTCCCCAGCAGGGTGGCTACGGTCGTCCCCAGAAGCAGAAGTTCAATCGCAAACAAGGTTACAATCCACATCGCCCAGTAGAATATGTTGAGGCTATCGTCGATCCGAATGAGGAACTGCGTCTCAACAAGTACCTTGCCAATGCAGGTGTCTGCTCACGTCGTGAAGCAGACGAGCACATCGCAGCAGGCATGGTCAAGGTAAATGGCGTCGTTGTGACCGAGCTTGGCACCAAGGTAACCCGCAAGGATCAGGTGACCTTCAACGACCAGCCCGTCAGCCTGGAGCGTAAGGTTTATGTACTTCTCAACAAACCGAAGGATACCGTTACCACCAGCGATGATCCACAGGGTCGTCAGACAGTCATGGATCTCGTGCGCAATGCAAGCCGCGAGCGCATCTATCCCGTTGGTCGTCTTGACCGCAACACCACAGGTGTATTGCTTCTCACCAATGACGGCGACCTCGCTTCGAAGCTCACACATCCCAAGTACATCAAGAAGAAGATCTATCACGTATGGCTTGACAAGGACGTGGCCGAAACCGACCTCGCTCGCATCGCTGCTGGTGTTGAGCTCGACGATGGTCCGATCCACGCCGATGCCATCGCTTACGCCAACGAAGAGGACAAGAACCAGGTGGGCATCGAGATCCACTCAGGAAAGAACCGTATCGTTCGCCGTGTCTTCGAGCATCTCGGTTATCGCGTCGTGAAGCTTGACCGCGTTTATTTCGCAGGCCTCACCAAGAAGAACCTGCCACGTGGCCGTTGGCGTCACCTCACCCAGCAGGAGGTTAGCATGCTCAAGATGGGTGCTTTCGAATAATTATTACTGAAGGGCATTGAAAAGTGCCCTTTTACTACTTTTAAAAAACAATGAAAAGAGAAATCATAAAAGGCCTCCTTCAGTCAGAGGTCCTCGATCGTGAAGTCACCGTATGCGGATGGGTTCGTTCGATGCGTGGCAATAAGGTCGTCAAGTTCATTGCACTCAACGACGGCTCATGCGTGTCGGGTGTGCAGGTAGTTGCTGACGTTGCCAAGTTCGACGATGCCCTCTTCAAGCGCATTACCACGGGTGCCTGCCTTAAGGTCGTAGGTCAGCTTGTGGCCAGTCAGGGAGGCAACCAGAAGTGCGAGATTCAGGCCAGCGTCATCGAAGTGCTCGGTGACTGCGATCCCAATGAATATCCTTTGCAGAAGAAGGGTCATTCGATGGAGTTCCTGCGTGAGAAGGCACATCTGCGTCCACGCACCAACCTCTTTGGTTGCATCCTCCGCATTCGTCATAACATGGCCATTGCTATCCATCAGTATTTCCATGAGCATGGCTTCTATTATTTCCACTCGCCGCTTATCACGGCCAGCGACTGCGAAGGTGCCGGTCAGATGTTCCAGGTGACCACCAAGAACCTCTACGACCTCAAGAAGGACGAGAATGGCTCCATCATCTACGATGACGACTTCTTCGGCAAGATGACCTCGCTCACTGTTTCCGGTCAGCTCGAAGGCGAGTTGGGCGCTACGGCTTTGGGCCAGATTTACACCTTTGGTCCCACCTTCCGTGCCGAGAACTCCAACACACCACGCCATTTGGCCGAGTTCTGGATGATTGAGCCCGAAGTTGCCTTCTACGACATGGATGACCTGATGGCCCTCGAAGAGGACTTCATCAAGCATTGCGTGCGCTGGGCACTCGACAACTGCCGCGAGGAGCTCGAGTTCCTCAACAAGCTCATCGATCCTACGCTCATCGAACGTCTCGAAGGTGTGTTGAAGGATAGTTTCGTACACTTGCCCTATACCAAGGGCATCGAGATCCTCCAGCAGGCCATGAAGGATGGTCGCAAGTTCGAGTTCCCCTGCAACTGGGGCGACGACCTTGCTTCCGAGCACGAGCGTTTCCTTGTAGAGGAGTACTTCAAGAAGCCCGTCATCATGACCAACTATCCGAAGAAGATCAAGTCGTTCTACATGAAGATTGATGACAAACGTCCTATCTTCAATGGTGAGGAGATGGAGGAAACCGTACAGGGAACCGACGTCCTCTTCCCGCAGATCGGCGAAATTATCGGAGGTTCGGTGCGTGAGGAGAATTACGACAAGCTCATGAACGAGATCACAACTCGTCACATCCCGATGAAGGACATGTGGTGGTATCTCGATACCCGTCGTTTCGGTTCCTGCCCACATGCAGGTTTCGGCCTCGGCTTCGAGCGTCTCATCCTCTTCGTCACCGGTATGCAGAACATCCGCGACGTCATCCCGTTCCCACGTACTCCCAAGTCGGCAGAGTTCTAAAGAGCCGACAAGACAATAACAATACAGGCTGCAAGCAAAACGCTCGCAGCCTGTATTATTATATATAATGTATAACGCTTAATTGGCGACCACATTCACGATCTTCTTGGGGACGAAGATAAACTTGCGGATGGTCTTGCCGGCGATCCACTTCTGGGCATCGGGGTGGGCGAGGACTGCGGCCTGCACTTCGTCGGCGTTGGCGTCGGCGGGAAGGTCGATGGTGAAGCGCATCTTACCACCAATCTGTACAGGGTACTTGATGGTGCTCTCGACGAGATACTTCTCTTCGCACTTGGGCCACTGGGCATCACAAACGGTGGTGGTGTTGCCGAGCTGGTGCCAGAGTTCCTCGGCGATGTGTGGAGCGAATGGAGCGATGAGCACTACGAGTTGTTCGAGGATAGCCTTGCTGCCGCACTTCTGTTGGGTGAGTTCGTTCACGGCAACCATGAAGGCCGAAATAGCGGTGTTGTACGAGAATTGTTCGATGTCGCCCGTCACCTTCTTGATCAGCTTGTGCAGCGACTTGAGGTTGTCGGCTGTCGGCTCCTGCTCGTTCACATCCTGGAAGAGATTCCAGAACTTCTTGAGGAAACGGAATGCTCCGTCAATACCTGCAGTATCCCAAGGCTTCGACTGCTCGATGGGGCCGAGGAACATCTCGTAGAGGCGCAACGTGTCGGCACCGTATTTCTCGCAGATATCATCGGGATTAACCACGTTGTACTTCGACTTCGACATCTTCTCGACGGCAGAGGTGGTAATGAACTTGCCATCGGCATTGCAGATTACTTCCACGTCCTTGAACTCAGGTGTCCATGCGCGGAATTTCTCGACATCCATCTCCAAACCATTGACGAAGTTCACATCCACGTGGATGGGGTCGGTCACGCCATATTGTGCTGCGATGTCAGCGCTGACGTACTTCTGTGTGCCCTTCACGCGCAGAGCAAAACGGCTGCTGCCCTGTATCATGCCTTGGTTGATGAGTTTCTTGAAGGGCTCTTCGCTCTTCACTACACCCCAGTCCTTGAGGAACTTGTTCCAGAAGCGGCTGTAGATGAGGTGTCCCGTGGCGTGCTCCGAACCGCCGAGGTAGAGATCGACGTTGTCCCAGTATTCGTTGGCCTCGCGGCTGACGAGTGCCTCGTCGTTGTGCGGGTCGGTGTAACGGGTGTAATAGGCCGACGAACCAGCAAAGCCTGGCATGGTGCAAAGCTCAAGCGGGAAGACGGTCTTGTTGTCGATGAGTGCCTTATCAACTACTTTCTTGTTGGCCTCGTCCCATGCCCAGATCTGAGCGTTGCCAAGAGGCGGCTCACCTGTCGAGGTAGGTTTGAAGTCCTTCACCTCGGGCAGCTCGAGTGGCAGACAATCTTCGGGCAGCACGTAGGGCATGCCGTCCTTATAGTAGATAGGGAAGGGCTCCCCCCAATAACGCTGGCGACTGAAGATTGCGTCGCGAAGGCGATAGTTCACCTTCACGCGGCCCAGCCCCTTGCGGGTGACATACTGCTTCATAGCCTCGATGGAGTCCTTGACGCAGAGGCCGTCGAGGCTGAGCTCGGCGTTCGACGAGTTCTTCATGATGCCTTCCTTGGCATCGAAAGAACCCTCGTTGAGGTCGTAATCACCTTCAATAAGTGGGATAATGGGCAGATTGAAGTGCTTGGCAAAGGCCCAGTCGCGCGAATCGTGGGCTGGCACGGCCATGATGGCACCCGTGCCATAGCCGGCGAGCACATATTCGGCAATCCAGATGGGAATCTCATCACCCGTAATGGGGTTGACAGCATAGGCTCCACTAAAGACGCCCGTAATTTCATGTCCGGCCTGGCGCTCCAGTTCAGTCTTGTGCTTGCACTTGTCGAGGTAAGCCTCCACCTCAGCCTTGTGGTCAGGTGTGGTTACCATTTGCACATATTCGCTTTCTGGAGCAAGTACCATGAAGGTGACACCGAACATCGTATCGGCACGTGTGGTGAAGATGGTGAACTCAAGGGGTTTCCCATCGGCGGTCAGGGTCTGCGGGTTATCGTTCGGTACTACCTTGAATTGTGCCTCGGTGCCTTCTGAGCGTCCGATCCAATTGCGTTGAGTCTCTTTGAGAGCGTAAGTCCAGTCGATGGTCTCCAGACCGTCGAGCAGACGCTGTGCGTAAGCAGAAACACGGAGGCACCACTGGCGCATGAGCTTTTGTTCGACGGGATAGCCGCCGCGTTCGCTCACGCCGTTCACCACCTCGTCGTTGGCCAGCACGGTACCCAATGCCGGGCACCAGTTCACCATCGTCTCGCCCAGATAAGCGATGCGGTAGTTCATCAAGGTCTGCTGCTTCTCGATTTCGCTCATGGCCTTCCAAGCATCAGCGGTGAAGTCGAGTTCTGTGGAACATGCCGCATTGACGCCCTTGCTTCCATTGGCCTCGAAACGAGCGACAAGTTCGGCAATAGGCTTGGCTTTCTGGACATCGTTGTCATAATAAGCCTGGAACATCTGGGTGAAAGCCCACTGTGTCCATTTGTAGTAGCCTGGGTCGCAGGTGCGCACCTCGCGGTTCCAGTCAAAGCAGAAACCGATACGGTCGAGCTGCTCACGATAGCGAGCGATGTTCTTTTCAGTGGTGATAGCGGGATGCTGGCCCGTCTGGATGGCATACTGTTCGGCGGGCAGGCCGTAAGCATCGTAGCCCATCGGGTGCAGCACGTTGAAGCCGCAGAGGCGTTTGTAGCGGGAGAAGATGTCTGAAGCGATATAGCCCAGGGGATGACCTACGTGAAGACCAGCCCCTGAAGGATAGGGGAACATGTCCAGCACATAGTACTTGGGCTTCTTGTGGTCAATCTCGACCTGGTAGGTCTTGTCCTTGACCCACTGAGCCTGCCAACGCGGCTCGATTTCTCTGAAGTTGTATTCCATATATTGTTAGTTTTTGAATAATTATCCTTGTCTCATTTCTCTCAAAAGAAGCTCCATGACCAATTGTATGATGTGCTCGGCAATGCCGGCATGGAGGAGTTTGCTCTTGTCGCTTAGGATGTTTCCGTATGTGTAGGCGATGTCCTCGACACGACGATAGCGCTCGACAGCCAACGGAATATCGTCGCCTTGCAAGGCTATGTGCCCTCCGAGAATCCAGTCATCGCCCTCGGGTTCGGGGCGACTGAGCACCATGCGGATGAACTTCTCGGCGCGTGCATGGTCGCTGGTCAGGAAGAGGGCGTTGGCGAGTTCGCGATGTACGCGCAGTTGTCCCTCACGTTGGATGTCGGCCTTGTAGAGGATCTCGATGGCCTCGTCGATACGGTCTTGGCAAGTGAGACAACGTCCCATTCGCATCAAAAGTGTCGGGTCGTCGGGATAATGCTCAAGGGCTTCGTGGAGCACTTGTCCTTCGAACTGATATTCCTTGGCCTCATGAAAGGCATCGGCAAGGTGACGCAACGTCCACTTGTTGCCCGGGAAGAGCATGTTACATTTGATGAGCGTTTGCATGGCGCGACGGTTGTCGGCCGTACTGTCGCTGTGCAACATGGCGTAGTAGAGCTTCTGCATGGACTCTTCGGTGACTTCTTGCTTGAGCAATGTACCGTAGGTCACACATGCCTCGTCGAAACGTTCCTTGCGGAAGAGGAATTCGGCGGTTTTCTTGAGTTGGTCGGGGTGACTGATGCCCGTGCTGAGCCATTTGCACTGGCTCATGTCGAGGTCACGTTCGAAGAGGGGATAGCGCATCGCCTCGCCCTTGGGGTGCATATTGCAGTAGCGGAAGAGGTCGTGCAGATAATTTCGCATGACGTAGAGTGGGCTGGGCGGCAGAATCTGGTCGAACTGCATGCCTTTCTCCTCGAGCTTCTCGCTGATGGTAGCCATGAGGTCTTTGTTGTAGGCTTGCATGGTGAAGAACGAACCATACTTGTCGGTATTGCATTGAGCCAACGACGACATAAGCATCCGCGACCACGGTTCTGCTTTGGGGTTCTCTTCGAGGATGGCACGTACATCGGGTTGTTCGAGGCTGAATGGTTCGAACCAGTGGTGTCGTGTGCCTTCGCCGCTGAAGAAGGAAATCTTCTTGAGGTGAGAAAACAACGAGAGGGTGGTGTCGATGCCTTCGGTAATAAACTCGAAGAACTCCCTCAAGCGTTCCTGTTCGCTGAGCTCCTCCTCTTCGCCATCCTGGTTGATGATCTTGTGAAGCTTCTTGTCGAAGGAAAATGCTTCGCGGCATTGCAAAAGGGCAATCTGGATGTCGAAGAGCAGGTCGGGTGCGCTCTCACAGATGAACTGGTACTGTTCCCGCAAGCGGGGGA
Organism: Bacteroidales bacterium; assembly: GCA_017618715.1. Lineage (GTDB taxonomy): Bacteria > Bacteroidota > Bacteroidia > Bacteroidales > UBA3663 > Liminaster. The sequence goes on along the minus strand of JAFZTS010000032.1, from coordinate 29,248 downwards.
GGTGCTCGATGCGATGGGAATGGATCAGAGCGACGAAGACAAGTGTAACCCAGGCTTGCATCTGCAACTGCACGGGTTGGTCATCGAGCGTGTATGTGTAAAGGTCTTCGACAATATGGTCGTCGAAATGTTGTGTCAGGTGGAGGGTGATGGCCGAAAGAAGGGTAGCGCGTACGTATTCGGGGGTGCTGTCATCAAGTACGGCCTGATGAAGAGCCTTGCGTTCGGTCTTGGTGAGGTGGGGGCTTTCGACCACCTGCTCAAAGACACGACCCAAGCTGGTGTCGCTGTCGGGTTCTGCCTGTAGCGACTCGAGAAGTTGGACAACAGGTTCTTCAAAGGGAAGGATAACGGGTCGTTCGAAATCGTAGAGCCGTTCGGCAAGTTTCCACGCACGTTCCATCAGGATGTCGTGCTGTTCGGACAGCTTGGGGTCGTGAGAGCCATTGGCAAGGAACCCGAGCATACGATCGTAGTCCTTTTGAAGTGCGTCGGCTTCTTCACCGATGGAGTAAAGCCGAGGCTCCAAAACGCAACGCTTGCTGATCAACGTCAACGCATTCTGCAGTTGTCCGTTCATCAGCCGCCGTACTACCTTGTCGTATGTCTTAGTGGGCTTGTTCTTGTCCGCCATTGGATGCCTTGATAAAAAACGCAGTAGGCCGATAAGCCGGGTTCTGTGTCTGCCACCGTAGTGACAGGTGTCTGCCATTGATCTGAGTGAGCCATTACTGACACACTTTAGCAATCTACCCCCTGGCTCGGACGGGCCGCCCTTCCTGACGCAGTATCGCGAACGACATGCGCCATACACCAGTATATATGATCTTACAACCCATGGGACGTACTGCCACGCCTTGTTGCCAAGTGTGCGGTGAGCTCTTACCTCGCCTTTTCACCCTTACCCCTTGCGGGGCGGTTATTTTCTGTTACGTTACCTAAACGTCGCCGCCTACCGGCCATTAACCGGCATGGAGCCCTATGCAGCCCGGACTTTCCTCACGCAAAGTGTTGCGAGCGACAGACAGGCCTACTGCGGGCGCAAATATACGCAAAATTATTTAAAATGAATGTAAACGGAAATCAAAAAATTAAAACTTTGTGCCTTTTTTAATAGAAAATGTTAAAATTTCATCCCATTTTAACTTAATTCGCTTAAACTTCCTTATCTTTGCAGCGTCAAATATGACGAAATTCAGTTTTCTATTAGCAAATAACAATTAATATAGGTATTTAAATAACAAAGGAATAATTATGAAAACAAGTAGTATTTTAAAGCTCTTGGGAGCAATGGTTGTTGTGAGTGGTGTGACAGCCGCCGCTACATTTAAGGTAATGGAGGGCAGGATGGTTAGCAGTCTTGCCCAAGAGGGTAGTTCAATTTCCCTCACTCCCACAGGATTCTTCACCACATCGTCGGCTTCGGTGACCGACAATGACTTCACGCGTGCGGCTGAGAAGACTGTGAACGCTGTGGTAGGTATCACCAATAAGCAGGTTCGTCAAGCGCAGTCGTTTGGCGGCATGAATGACCCCTTCTTCGACTTCTTCTTCGGCCAGCGCGGCCAGCGCCAGCAGGAACCACAGTCGAACGATCCTATGCCAGTGGGCGCGGGTTCGGGTGTCATCATTTCGAGCGACGGATATATCGTCACCAACAATCACGTGGTTGATCGTGCCGATGAGCTTACCGTGACGCTCAACGACCGCCGTCAGTTCACCGCGACCCTCGTAGGCACCGACCCCACCACCGATATCGCCTTGCTCAAGATTGATGCAAAGGATCTTCCTACCATTCCTATGGGACAGAGCGACGCCTTGAAGGTTGGCGAGTGGGTACTTGCCGTGGGCAACCCCTTCAATCTCACCAGCACCGTGACCGCAGGTATTGTGAGCGCCAAGGCACGCAGCATCAGCGTAGGCAGCAGCAAGCTGGGTATCGAGAGTTTCATCCAGACCGATGCAGCAGTGAACCCGGGCAACTCGGGTGGCGCGCTGGTCAATACTGCAGGCGAACTTGTAGGCATCAATACGGCCATCTATTCACAGACAGGCAACTATGCCGGCTACTCTTTCGCCGTGCCTTCGAGCATCGTTAGCAAGGTAGTGACCGACCTCAAGCAATATGGTACGGTTCAGCGCGCATTGCTCGGCATCATCGGTGGCGACGTGAATGCTGATGTAGTTGAGCAGAAGGATTTGAGAGTCAACGAAGGTGTGTATGTCGATCAGGTTTCGGAAGAAGGTGGTGCAGCCGAGGCTGGCATCAAGCCAGGTGATGTGATCACTTCGGTGAACGGTACAACCATCAACACGATGGCACAGCTGCAGGGCGAGATTGCTCGTTACCGTCCAGGCGACAAGGTCAAGGTGGTTGTGGATCGCAAGGGTGAAAAGAAGAACTTCACTGTCACACTCAAGAACCCCAAGGGCAATACCGACGTGATTCAGCCCAAGGGTATCGACAAGCTGGGTGTTACCTTCAAGAACCTTTCTGCCCAGGAGCTCATCCGTTACGGTGTGCGTACAGGCGTGCAGATTGATAAGCTTGAGACCAACGGCCTCTTCTACCGTGCTGGCTTACGCGAGAAGATGGTCATCATCAAGATCAACGATCAGGCCATAAAGAGCGACAAGGACGTTGAGACCATCTTCAACCAGCTCACCACCAAGCGTTCGGCCGACCAGGATCCTGTGATGTTCATCTCAGCAGTTACAGCCCAGGGTCGTGTGGGCTACTTCGCAGTCGATCTTTCAAAGTAAGGTGATTTTTTTCATAGATTTAGGGGCGTATCACAATTGCGTGATACGCCCCTAAATCGTAAGTCATTATAGTTCCTATAGTCACTATAGTTATTATAGTCACTATCGCCTATTCATATTTCTTGAGATAGACCTGGCGGCAAGCACCGAAGTTAAAGAAGACACCACGCACATCTTCGGCATTGGGTTGAACCTTCAGGTATTCGACGTTGTCGTTGCAGAGCGAGTCGGACTCGATCTGCAAACCCAGTCGGTTGAGCACCTCGTATTCATGCTCAAGATTGATGACGTGGATGGCATCTTCTACATCATCGCCATCTCCACTCGACACGATGGCGTCAAGCAAGGCATCCTGTTTGTTGTTCCACAGCGTGTAGCTCACTGTGTCCTTCAACTGAAGGTATGAGAACGAGAGAGTGGAAATTGCGAGCAGGTCGAAGGGGTCGTCTTCGAGTGCCGAAGCTGCCACCTTGATAGCCTCGGCGCACGTGGCCATGCTGCCGTTGGTGGTGACCAGTTCACGGCGTACCTCGAAGAGTTTCTCCCTTTCCTTCTGATAGGGTACGAAATCCTCTTGGAGGGTGTAGCCGTAGTAGAGGCATCGATACTGTTCGAGCGTGAGTGTCGTGTCGTTCTCCAGATAGCGACGCATGAGGAGCGGGTAGTAGTTTGCACTCTTGCTGTTCTGGATTGACGTGCGTATCTCTCGATAGTTGGGCGCACCGACCTCCTGTGCTGTTGCTGTTGCAGCCCAGAGTGTCAGCAGGGCGGCTACTCCTATCTTGTTGGAAATATTCATTCTGTAAAGGGTTAAGAGGGGTTAGAACGGTGCATCGCCCGGTTCGGGGGCGTTGAAGCCGCTCGAAGATGAGTCGAAGCCGTTCGGCTGCTGGCTCATGTCGGGTCGTGATTCTTTATCCATGCGCGAGGACAATTCCCCTTCACCGCCCCATACAGTGAGGGTAGAGGTGAGGCTTGTATCCTCGTCCATGTTCTGGAAACGCACAAACTCGCCACGGAATCTCAATCGGATGTCGCCCACCGAACCACTACGATGCTTGGCAATGATGATTTCGGCAATGCCGCGCAGGTCGTTACCCTTCTCATCCTCGTAGATTTTGTAGTATTCCGGACGGTGGATGAAGCACACCATGTCGGCGTCCTGCTCGATGGCACCCGACTCGCGAAGGTCGGCCAGCTGCGGACGCTTGCCTTCTCCTTGACGCGTCTCCACACCACGGTTCAGCTGCGAGAGGGCGATGATAGGGATATTGAGTTCCTTGGCCAGGCCCTTCAGCGAACGCGAGATGGTCGAGACCTCCTGCTCACGCGAGCCGAATTGCATACCGGCAGCCGTCATCAGCTGCAGGTAGTCGATCATGATGACCTTGACGCCATGTTCGCGCACCAGTCGGCGTGCCTTCGTACGCAGTTCGAACACCGAAAGGCCCGGGGTATCGTCCACGTAGATGGGTGCACCTTGCAACTGGGTGATGCGTGTGGTCAGTTTGGTCCACTCTTCGCTGGACAGCCTTCCGCTCTTCACCTTTTCGCCCGAAATCTCGCAGACATTCTGCAGCAGACGATTGACAAGCTGCAGGTCACTCATCTCCAAGCTGAACATGCCCACGGGGATGTTGTAGTTCACTGCCATGTTCTTGACCATCGAGAGCACCAATGCCGTTTTTCCCATGGCTGGACGTGCAGCGATGATCACGAGGTCGGTGTTCTGCCAACCCGAGGTGATCTTGTCGAGGTCGTGGAAACCCGAAGGCAGACCCGACAAGCCGTCTTGGCGGTTCGAAGCCTGCTCGATCTTCTTCAATGCATCTTGGATAATGGGGTCTATCTGGACCACATCCTTCTTGATGTTGTGCTGCGCGAGGTGGAAAAGCTCTCCCTCGGCCGATTGCATCAAAGCCTCGATGTCGGTGGTCTCGTCGAACGCGGCGGTTTCGAGCTTGCCGGCATAGTTGATCAGTTGGCGGGCCAACGACTTTTGTGCAATGATTCGCGCATGGTATTCGATGTTGGCCGCCGAACCCACCTTGCTCGTCAAGGTGGCGATGTAGTAGGGGCCGCCCACTTCGTCGATTACGCCATTGCGCTGCAGGCGGTTGGTCACCGTCAGCATGTCGATAGGCTCCTGGTTGAATGCTAGTTCCTGGATGGCCGTGAAGATGAGCTGGTGCTTGTGGTCGTAGAACGATTCCGGTTTAAGCAGATCCGAGATGACCGAGTAGGCGTCTTTTTCGAGCATGAGGGCACCCAGCACAGCCTCTTCCACATCTGTGGCCTGAGGCTGCACCTTGCCCAGCGCAGGCTGTTGGGGCGCCTGTGTTCTGGATGTACGACGGTTGGACGAAGGCGCGCCGCCGTTCGCGTTAAAGTTGTTGTTGGTAGGCATTATTGCTTATCAAAGGGATGCAAGCAAGCCTTTCTTGCGACGACGCATCTCGTTCTGGTTGGCCAGATCCTCGTCGATGAGGATACGACCGCAGTACTCACAGGTGATGATCTTCTTGCGCATTCTCACTTCGATCTGGCGCTGTGGAGTCACCTTGTTGAAGCATCCTGAGCATGACTCACGCTCGATGGGAACGATGGCCAGGCCGTTGTGTGCCTTGCGGTGGATGCGTGTGAACATGGTCATTAGACCCTTGTCGGTCATCGAGTTCTCGATCTTCTTGGCTTTTTCACGCATCACTTCCTCTTCGTTGCGTGTCTCGGCAATGATTTCGTCGAGCTCACCCTTCTTGGTCTCCAGATCGCCACGGCGCTCTTCCACATCCTTGCGGCAGCCAGCCTCTTTCTCTTCGAGGAGTGCAATTTGGTCGATGTTCTCGCGGATACGCTTGTTGGCAAGCTCAATCTCCAGACCCTGGTACTCGATTTCCTTGGTCAGGAACTCGTACTGCTTGTTGTTCTGCACGTCATCCTGCTGGTGGGTATATTGATCGATCAACTGTTCGGCCTGGGTGATCTTCTCCTGCATCTCTTCAATCTTGTGATGGCAGGCATCGATGTCCTCGTGGAATTTGTTGATGCGAGCATTCAGGTCTTCCACCTCGCGCTCCATGTCCTCCACTTCCTGGGGCAGTTCGCCACGCAGGCCCTTGATACGGTCGATTTCCGATACATAAAGCTGCAACTTGTAAAGGTTGGCAAGCTTCTCTTCTACTGAAAGTTCTTTTTCAATCTTTGGCATAATAATATGAAATTAACAATGAACAATTAATAATATACATTTTTGTTTTGGGACACAAAAAAGCCATATACCCGTCTTTTTTGGTCTAACCTATTGGTCATGACATGATTTTGTCATAACCTCTGGTCACCATTCCCATTCGGCCGAGTGAATCAGACCGCTTGGGCGGACGTTTATATAGCATCTTTTGCCTTTTAGCGGTTGCAAAGATAGGCAAAAAATGGAGAAAAAGCAAATTTTTTTGTCGTTTTATTTGTTTTTTTTGCAATTCACGAAAAAATCTCATAATTTTGCCTTTGGTATTTGACAAAATACCTCATGACCCAAAACTCAAAAACTCATAACTCAAAACCATAAAATTATGAAAAAACTAATCCTTTCAGTCATCGCCTTGTCGATGGCAGCAACGAGTGTTATGGCAGAGGATGCTGCCGAAGATGCCAACAAGCGTTGGACAAAGTCGGGCAATGCCAGCCTGCAGTTCACCCAGGGCTACATCTCGAAGAACTGGTACAAGGGTGGTGTGTCAAGCTTTGCCTTGCTCGGTACAGCCGACTACACCTTTAACTACAAGTACGAAAAGTTCGCATGGGACAACGCCATCGAGGCCAAGCTCGGTTTCGTGAACGCCAGCAGCCAGTACCGCACCTTCATCACCAACAACGACATTCTCAAGTGGACCTCCAAACTCGGTTATCAGGCTACTGAGCATTGGTACTACACCTTGCAGGGTATTGCTCAGACACAGTTCTGCACCGGCTGGCAGGAGGTAGGCGAAGAGGTGGTCGAGGTTTCGAAGTTCCTCAACCCGGGAACCGTCAACGTTTCCGTCGGTATGGACTGGAAGAAGGAGACCGAGAAGGTCAAGGCTTCGCTCTACATGTCGCCCTTCGGCTACAACCTCAAGTTTGTCAGCGATCCGCGTCGTCACTTTGATTCCGATGGCGTTTGGCACGAGGGCCGCATTGATGGTACACAGTTCGGTCTGCACCCGGGCGACTTCAACCTGTATGACTTCGGTGTTGGTGCCAAGGCTACCCTCGAGTACAAGGTCAGCAAGTATCTGACTTGGACCAGCCAGGCCACCTACTATTCTCCTCTTTGGAACTTCGGCAAGTATAAGGACAATGTCTATACCGAGGTTGATTGGGAGAATACCTTCGACATGCCTCTTAACAAGTACTTCTCGACAAAGCTCTACACCCACCTTCGTTTCGACGACGCTGTACCTTGCGATAAGAAGGGTGAAGGCTGGGGTTACTTCCAGTTCACCGAGCTCCTCAGCTTCGGTCTCTCATATAAGTGGTAAGTAAATGAATCTCCACGATATCGCCTGCGCTATCGAGGCAATTGCGCCACGAGAGCTGCAGGAATCCTACGACAACGCTGGCCTCCAGTGCGGTGACCCCCGCATGGAGGTCAGTCGCGTCCTTACTTGTCTTGACATCACCGAGGAAGTCATTGATGAGGCGCATCGTCGCGGTTGCCAGCTTGTGGTGAGCCATCATCCGCTGCTTTTCCATGGTTTGAAGGTCGTCAATCCAGAGAAAGACTACATCAGCCGCATCCTCATGGCCGCCATCCGTTATGGTATCGGCATCTACAGCGCTCATACCAATCTCGACAAGGCCGAGGGAGGCATCAACCATCGTCTGGCTGCCTTGCTCGAGCTACAAGATATCCGTCCGATGTCGGAGTGCGGAGTCATCGGCACCTTGCCTCGTCCCATGGAGACAAACCAGCTGCTCCAGTTTATTTGTCAGCGGCTCACCCCCGCTAAAGCCAAAGCTATCGAGGCATGTCATCTGCGTTGGAACCGCGATTCCAAGGTCGGCATCATCCATCGTCTTGCCCTCTGCGGAGGGTCAGGCAGTGACTTCATCGCTGAAGCCGAGGCATTAGGCGCCGAAGCCTTCCTCACGGGAGAAATGCATTACCACAGTTGGTTCGGTCATCCCGATATCCTTATCATCGAGGCCGGTCATTTCGAGACCGAACAAATCGCTCCCGCCCTTCTTGCTGATATCATCAAGCAGGCCTGTCCCGATGTGGAATGTCTCACGACCAACTGCCATCATAGTCCATTTTATCATTATCTTTGATTTGCAGTAACTTGACCACTTTCTACATCAAATCATAGAAAACGTCAATCTTCCCCCTATATTTTAACCCGAAGGCGCGGCATCGTGTGGTGTTACGCCTTCGATGTTTTATATAGCGAAAAACCTCATAAGGGCAAGATGGTAATTATTTCATCCTTTTCAGACAATAAAACACGAATTTGTTCGTTGTATTTATACCATTGTCATAAAAGAAGACAATGTAACCATATTTCGTATAGGATACTCATAGTTTATTATGTCCAGGATCAATCTTTGCGTGCTTCCATTTTCAGTTATTGTCCTTATGGGCATTCTGCTTGCTTCCTGTCACGTGGATCGGCAAGCGGAACTTCGTGCAAAGGAGGCTCTGCAAAACGTGGACGAACAATACCATTCCGAGAAGATAATATGCGATTCACTCCTCGATGTAGCAACCAGCTATTATCTGCCCGAACTGGCGAAAGGAGATACAACGCTATCATCCTTGACCTCCTCACCGCAACAAGCCGAATGCATGCTCTTCGAAGGGATTCGTCACCATGACAGGGCACAAGAACTGAAGCCAGATATGGATGCCTACACCTTAGAGATGACAAAGGCCTATCGGTTGTTTTTGGAAGTCGAGAGGAATGTGGATCTGCTCCCTGGACCTTATTTGAAGGGAGTGGTCAATGACCGCATTGCTATTATCAATATGCGGAATGGGAATTATTATCTGGCGCCGACTTTTTTCCGCAAGGTTTTGCAAAATGCTTATCAAGTTGGCGATACCACGGATATTGCTTTGTCCTATATGCATCTGGCTTATTCCTTTTATAAGCTTGAGAATGGTGATTCAGCGCTGTATTATTCCGATAAGGCTCTTTTCCTGGCTCCACATCTCCCCAAAAGAGAACTCGCAGCATTATATGCCAATTCTGCGCATTTACATCATTTCTTCGGGCTTGATGAAGAAGGCGGTGACTTTTTGTTGAGCCAAATCCCATTTGAGGAATGTACGCGTACTGACAGTTGCCGCATCTATGCCATCATTGTTGACTATTATCAAGAGCACAAACGCTTTGCAGAGGCGGACAGCCTGTTGAACTGGATAATTGCTCATTCTGATGATAAGCCTGAACTTCTTTCCTTGGCCTATTTGCGTCGTTCCAATCAGTTTGAACAGCTGGGAATGCTTGATTCCGCCCTTACTTATCGCAAGTCGTTGGCTGCACAGCAAAAGATTGAACGTCAGTCAAAGTTGGGAACGGAGTTCGCTGAAGCACAAGGCCGGTATCAAAAAGTACAACAGCAACGGCATTACGAAAATATCGTCATCATCATTGTTGCTATTGCTTTACTTGTTATCCTGATTATGTTCATACTTTGGCTGCGTCGAATCCAGCGGGTGAAACAACTTGAGCAACGCATATCTGGTATTACAGCGAAGATGAACCGGCAAATTGCTGAAAGCCAAGACAAAGAAGAGAAATGGAAACAGCAATTCAAGGAATCGGTCACAACCAATCAATCTCTGCATGTTCAGATAGAGTATATGTTGCGTCGTTTTATCCTCCTTGACTTGAATGCTTCGTGGCCTTCATCCATTTTTGAGGAGTTGTTAGCTATTTATCGTGAGTCAACGGCAAAACGTCGCCATCTTATCGATGAACTCAACAAACTATCTCTGACTCCTCGTCATAAAGCCATTTGTCTGCTGATTAGTGAACACAAGCATGACCCCAAGCAATTGTGGTACTATGCGGGTTGTTCCAACGAAGCGGCTTTTCGTGCCACCAAGTCACAGATTAAGCAAAAGCTTCTGACAGCGGCTCCCTCATCTCTTGAGATTCAATCGCTTTTGAAGTGCTTCAATCTGGAACGCGGATGCCCTGAAAAACCGATGCCCAATGTTAAAAGTGATGGCAAAAAGTAATTTTTCCACTCTTTCAATACATTTATTTCCAATAAGTTAAAAGCTAAGATGCTTTAACATATTATTGTATCGGTAATAAATTGTTCATATCTTTGCACCACAAAATCAAACTAAATAATACTCAGATGAAAGCAATCAAAAAAATCCCTCTTGTCAGTCTGTTAGCCTTAGTTGTGTTTTGCGGCACTCAAACAATAAAGGCTAAAATCGCATATGCGCCATTAGGCCTCATTCAGTTTACCTATGTCGAAGAGAACGAAGACGATCCTTTTGTCTTCATTCCGTTTGATGGAAGTGCCCGTGGTATCCCTTTCTATGCAGTTATCTATGATGATCGAACCATGGTTATTACATTCCTCTATCCCGTAGGTAGTGCAGATGCAATAATATGTGATGGAAACTTTGTGGTCAGTACGTTTCACAAACCAGCGGGTAGTCAGAGTATGAAACTGAGACTTCCTACCAAACCAGGCAACTATACCATCTATCTCCGTCTCCAAAATGGAATGGTTTATCAGGGGGAATACACGGTGGATTAATCAATTACTAACGTCAGCCTTTTCTCATTCTATTCCTGTTGACAGTAGGCGCGGCATCTTTTGATGTCGCGCCTTTCGTTGTTGGCCTTGTTAAAAGTAATGGTAAAATAACTAATAATCTTCTATCCAATTCTCTTATTATCAGCTATATGTTCAAAATGTTGTGTTAACAATTTCTTGACACATCATTTATATTTTTGTAACTTTGCACCCGAAACTATTAATAAAAATTGATATCAATGTATAACAAACAGGTAGCGGAAAGCAAAGACAGAGAGGAGGAACTGAAACAAAGGCTCAGTGAGACTGTCATCGACAATCAATCTTTGGACACCCAAATAGACTCCTTGCTGCGACGCTTCATCCTGCTTGACATGAACGCATCTTTACCTTCGTCGGTATTTGATGAACTGCTTGCACTCTGTCGTAAATCTTCGCCGGATTGCTGCCGTCTTCTCGACGAACTTGACAAACTTGCCCTTTCCTCTCGCCACAAGGCCATCTGTCTGCTCATCAACGAAAATAGACATGATCCTAAAAGTCTGTGGTTTTATGTAGGCAGTACGGGTGAGGCGGCTTTTCGTGCCACGAAGTCGCAGATTAAGCGTAAACTTCAGAAGGCCGCTTCTTCATCTCCAGAGATTCAATCCCTTTTGAAATGCTTCAATCTTGTGCGAGGACGCCCCGAAAAGCCAATGCCCGATGCCAAGAGTGATGGAAAAAAGAATTAGGTATTTGTAATTTTTCTATGACCTGACATGAAAATATATTTAAAAATAAAGTGGTTTTGATTGTAGAGCCAAATAATTCTTTATCTTTGCAACGTGATTACCATATTATATGTTTAATTCATTACAATGATTATGAAGACGAGATTACTTACCCTGACCGCAATCTTGCTGCCAATGGTAGCAAGTGCCGATGTCGTTGAGATTGGCGGCATTTACTACAACCTGATTCCCAAGGCCAAGGAGGCCAAAGTGACCAAGAACCCAAACAAATACACAGGAAATGTGGATATTCCAACTACTGTCGCCTACGAAGGAGCAGACTACAGCGTGACATCCATTGATGAGTATGCTTTCAACGAATGTAGCGAACTCACCTCGGTCACTATCCCCAACAGCGTGACGTCATTAGGTTCTTATGCTTTCTCTGGTTGTAGTGGCCTGACATCCATCTCCATCCCTAATAGCTTGACGTCGATAAGCACCTCTGCTTTCTCTGGTTGTACCGGCCTAACCTCTATCACCTTACCAAACAGCTTGACGGGGATTGATGGTTACTCTTTCTCTGGCTGTACAGGTCTCACCTCGGTTACCATCCCCGACAACGTGACAATGATCGCTTATAATGCCTTCTCCGGTTGTACAGGCCTGACTTCGATCTCGCTTGGTGATGGTCTGCAATATATTGGAGAATATGCTTTCCAGAATTGTTACAACCTAACCTCAATCACCATCCCTAAAAGTCTTACAGGAATCGGTCATTATGCCTTCAAAGGATGTGGCGGACTGAAAATGGTAAACATTACCGATTTGGCCGCTTGGTGTGGAATATCCTTCAGTTGGGAAGCAGACAAATTCTATCAGCGCGACTACACGTCCAACCCACTCTTCTTGGCGAAACATCTGTTCCTGAATGGAGTTGAGATAACAGAACTCGAAATACCCGACGGCGTGACAGAAATCGGAGACATAGCGTTCATCAATTGCACTAGTCTTACCTCAGTCTCCTTTCCACATACTGATGAAATGTGGATTGGAAGTTCTGCTTTCTATCAATGTACCGGCCTTACCTCCGTCAAGATTTCCGATCTTTCCACATGGTTGAATATGCGTTTTGATGATGTTTCAAGCAACCCATTGTATTATGCCCACAAACTCTATTTGAATGGCAATGAAGTCAAGCACCTGATTATTCCCAGTGGTGAAACAACGATTCGAGGATTTGTTTTCAATGGTTGTACCAGCCTCACCTCGGTCACCATCCCCTATAGCGTGAAATCGATCGAAAAATTCGCTTTCTATCAGTGTAGCGGCCTGACTTCGCTCAACCTAACCGATGGCTTGCAGTCGATTGGCGATAGGGCCTTCTATGAATGCAGCAGCCTGACCTCGCTCACCCTCCCAAACAGCGTTACATCGATTGAACCATTTGCATTCTATGGTTGTAGCAATCTGGCATCGGTAACTTTCCCCAACGGTTTCTATAAAATCGAAAACAGTGTTTTCCAAGGCTGTGGCCTGACCTCGGTCACCATCCCCAACAGCGTGGTAACAATAGGAAATAACGCCTTCTTCGACTGCAGCAAGCTGACCACTGCCACCATTGGTAGTAGTGTAAAGACTGTTGAAAATTTGGCCTTTGGCTCATGCCCTGAGCTGACAGATGTCTATTGTCTTCCAGAGAAAGTTCCTACGGCAACGTATTGGGCCTTCCAGGATTCCTATATCGAATATGCTACACTTCATGTGCCCGCCAATTCGCTCGAAGACTATCAGGCGAATGATCCATGGAAGCGGTTCAAGAACATTGTTACCCTCGATGGAAGCACTCCAGTCGATCCAGGCACACCCGAGACACCCAAGTGCGCCACGCCGACCATCCGCTACCAAAACGGCCAGCTGTCGTACAGCTGCGAGACCGAAGATGTGGAGTTTGTGACCCAGATCACCGATCCGGACATCACCTATCACTATGGCGCTACGGTTCCGCTCTTGGCAACCTATTCGGTCACCGTCTGGGCAACGAAGTCGGGATACGATCATTCCGATCCAGCCATGGCCACCCTCTGCTGGATAGAGGTGGATCCGAAGACAGAAGGCATCGAGGATGGCATTGCCCAAGTGCCGGTACGTCCCGTAATGATTCAGGTGCAAGATGGAGTCGTCAATATTACTGGTGCTGAGGAAAACCAACAAATCTCCATTTTCAGCACAGATGGAAAATGTTTAGGCCAAGGGATTAGCAGGAACGGCTCAGCCAGCATCTCCACAAGTTTGCGACGTGGCAACTGCGCCATTGTTAGAATCGGTGACACGGCTGTGAAGGTCATTATTCAGTAAATCATACTATTCAATTGAAGGCGCGACATCGTATGGTGTCGCGCCTTCATAGCTTATTACCTTTGTCAAAGTCCAATATGACCTTTTTGCGCCAAGATTGGTTATTCTTCGATTGGACTATACCCAATCTTGGCCAAGAATGGTCATTCTTCGGTTGGACCATACCCAATCTTGGCCAAGAATGGTCATTCTTCGGTTGGACCATACCCAATCTTGGCCAAGAATGGTCATTCTTCGATTGGACTATAACCAATCTTGGCCAAGAATGGTCATTCTTCAGTTGGACCATACCCAATTTTGGCCGAAAATGGTTATTCTACGCTTGGACCATACCCAATCTTGGCCAAGAATGGTCATTCTTCAACTGGACCATACCCAATCTTGGCCAAGAATGGTCATTCTTCGACTGGACCATACCCAATCTTGGCCAAGAATGGTCATAATACAATCACGGCATACCCAATCTTGGCTAAGAAAGGTTATGCCGTGGTTTGTAATAGGTCATTCCTCGTTCGGAATGACTTTTAGAAAAGAATTGTGGAAGATAAGGGTGGATTAAAGCAACTTCAGTATTTCTCCATCAATATCTACGGTGGCCTTGCCTCCTTTCTTGAGGCTGCCGAAGAGGATTTCGCGCATCAGCAGGGGACTGAGCAGTTGGTTGATCTGACGATCCATCTCACGGGCTCCCATCTCGCGGGTATAGCCTTTTTCCAACAGCAGGTTGCGTGCTGCATCGGTGAGTTCAAGGGTGACGTTGCGCGAAGCAAGACGCTGGCTGAGTTGGCGCAACTTCTTGTCGAGGATCATCCCGGCCATGGTACGATCCATGTCGTTGAAGACCACGGTGCCCGAAAGTCGGTTGATGAACTCAGGTTTGAATGTCTTCTTGACGGTGCCGAGCATGGCTTGTCCTGCCGTGACGGTGCTGCCGAATCCTACTTGTGCGCGGTGAGCATATTGTGCACCTGCATTGGAGGTCATGACGAGGATGACGTGGCGGAAATCGGCCTTCTGTCCCTTGTTGTCGGTGAGCTTTGCGTAATCCATCACCTGAAGCAGGATGTTGTAGATGTCGCTGTGTGCCTTCTCGATTTCGTCGAGCAAGAGCACGCAGTTGGGTGTCTTGCGGATAGCATCGGTGAGCAGTCCACCGTCCTCATAGCCCACATAACCTGCGGGCGAGCCGATGAGCTTGGCGACGGTGTGCTTCTCGGTGTATTCCGACATGTCAAAGCGCACGAGGCCGATGCCCAATTCCTGTGCGAGCACACGGCAGACTTCGGTCTTGCCTACGCCCGTGGGACCGACGAAGAGGAGCGAGGCGATGGGCTTCTGGTCTTCGAGCAGACCCGCCTTGCCCATCTGCACGGCTTCGACCACCTGGCGCACGGCATGATCCTGTCCATAAATCTGTGCCGTGATGCGTTCGAAGAGGGTTTCAAGGTTCTGGGTATCTTCGTCGTGGAGCGACTTGGGGTCGATCTTGCAGACACGCGCCAGCACGTCGTTGATGAGCTCCTTATCGACCCATTGGGTCTTCTGTGGCACCTGCTTGCCCTTCACCTTGCGCATCAATGGATGCAGTTCGCGATAGGCTCCGGCTTCGTCGATGAGATCGATGGCCTTGTCGGGCAGGAAGCGGTCGCTGATATGCTTGGCCGAAGCTTCGACGGCATAGCGCAGCACGCCTTTGGCATATTTGATGCCATGGAAGGCTTCGTATTTGGACTGCAGGCCTTCGAGGATGCGGATGGTCTCTTCGACCGAAGGCTCGGGGATGTCGATTTGCTGGAAGCGGCGTACCATGCCCTTGCTCTTTTGGAAGTAGCGGTTGTATTCTTGGTAGGTGGTGGAGCCTATGAAACGGATGTCGCCGGCTTCGAGGTAGGGTTTGAGCATGTTGGAGCCGTCGAGCGAACCGTCACCGCCTGTACCTGCCCCCACGAGGGTGTGAATCTCGTCGATATAGACGATGGCGTTGCCTTCGCTCTTGACGCCTTCCATCACGGCTTTGATGCGCTTCTCGAAGTCGCCGCGATAGGTGGTGCCTGCCACCATCGAGCCCATGTCCATCTGGTAGATGACAGCGCCTTGCAGACGCTGGGGCACGTCGCCGCGTTCGATGCGTTCGGCCAGGCCATAGACCAATGCCGTCTTGCCGACACCGGGCTCGCCCACATGAAGCGGGTTGTTCTTCTCGCGACGGCAGAGCACCTGAATGGTGCGGTCAAGTTCGGCTTCGCGTCCGATGAGCGGGTTATGATCGGCGAGCTGGTCATTGATGCAGGTGACGAGGTTCCGCCATTCGCCCTTGCGGTCACGTTCGTGCTCGGTTGAGTAGTCGTCGCTGAACGGTTCGAAATCGTCATCGATGGAGTCGTAGTCTTCATGCGATGTGGCGTGCATGGGCAGTTCTTCGTTGTCCATGGCCATGGTGACGCATTGGAGGAATTCCCCTGGGTCGTCGGTAAAGGTGCGAGCGATGGTATGAAGGGCCATCGACTCGTTGAGATGCATGATGGCATTGAGGACGTGAGGGATATCCACCTCGTCGTTTCCGGAGCTGGCAGCCATCTGTTCGCTGACGGCTATGACCTGGATGAGTTGTGTCGAGGCAAGCAGTTCATAATCGCCTGCCTCCTCGGGCACCTTGTCAACGAAAGTGTCGAGATTTCGCTGCAGGTTCTGCTTGAATATGGTTGGATCGACCTGATAGCTCTTGAATAAAGCCTCGAACTCGGGCTGCTCGACGATGCCGTAGAGCAGGTGTTCGGGCGTCACGAACTCGTGGCGGTTGTTCCATGCATATCGGAATGCAAATTCGTAGGCGTTGTTGAGCCTGTTTGTTTTGTTCATCTTTTTATTTTCTCCTATAAAACTAATTGTTGATTATTCATTGTTAATTAGAAAGGAATACCTCTATCTTCGGGTTCCCATGTGAGCTTGAAGGGGAAACCCTTGTCACGCGCCATACGCATGGCCTTCTGGCTTTTGCTGACGGCGACATCGAGCGTATAGAGGCCAACGATGGCCTTCCCTTCCTTGTGGACCTTGAGCATGAGTTGGTTTGCTTCGCCTTCGGGCTTGAAGAAGACCGTCTTAAGCACTTCGACCACGAACTCCATGGTGGTGAAGTCGTCGTTGTGCATGATGACGTTGTACATGCAGGGATAGTCAAGCGAAAGTCGCCTGCGCTCCTGTATATTCGATTGTTGTTTTGCCATATCAGATGGGTTTCAAAAAGTTTCCTCGTATGTTGCGAGTGCCGTTGCCGAACTGTACGGTGTAGGAGCCTCGCACTTCGTTAAAGTCTATAATGGTGCCTTCGCCGAGTATTTCGTGCTTGACACGGGTGCCTGGCGGGAACACATCTTCACCAGAATGGAGGGAGCCATTGGTCGTAGTTTCGTCTTGGTCGAAGTCCAATCCCAGCGTCTTGACCATCTTGGAAGATTCCTGCCAGAGTAATTCATCCATATCGCCCTCGGTAACGAAGAGGCTGCGCTGTATCTCTCGAAGAAAACGACTGGGATACTTCGAGAGGCGTGCTGCGGCGCTGAAGCCTTCGCTTTCGGTGAGGAACAGCTCCTTCTCGGCTCGAGTTACAGCCACGTACATCAGTCGTCGTTCCTCCTCTTCGCCATCACGTTTGCGTTCACGCAGCGTCTTCATGCTGGGGAAGATTCCTTCGCTGAGTCCCGTGACGAAGACGTATGGGAACTCGAGACCCTTGGCCTGGTGGATGGTCATGAGGCGAACCTTGGGTGTGGCTTTCTTGGGTTGGCCGTTAGCTGTTGGCTGTTGGCCGTTGGCTGTTTGCCTTGGGTTGCCTTGCTTTACTTCGTCGAGGTCCATGTTGGTATAAAGGGCAATCTCCTGCAGGTAACTGCTGATGGAGAGTACTTCGTCCTGCTGATGCGCTTCCTCGTAGCTCTGCACGCTTTGAAGCAACTCGGTGAGGTTTTCCAGGCGGTCGGTGTCGTCGTCCTCGCGCAGCAATTTCTTGTAGCCGCTCTCTTCGAGCACCATGTCGAGCACATCGCTGATGACATGGTCGCGGCGTTGTGTGCTGACTACTGTGCCGTGCTGGTCGAGCAGAATGGGCAGGTTCATACGCTCTTCGACGAGCTGTCGGCATCGTTCGATGAGGTCGATGAAGTGAACCATCGATTCCTTGTACAGCTCGCGTGCGCTGATGTGTCGCTTGAGGGCATCGTAAAGCGTGGTGCCATCCTGGTCGGCAAAAGCCTTGAGACGGCTCAGATAGGCGCGTCCCACCTTGCGGCTAGGCACGTTGCAGATGCGCAGGAAGGATAGGTCGTCGCCTTGGTCGATGAGGCGCAGGTAGGAGAGGGCGTCCTTGATTTCGGCGCGATCGAAAAAGCGTACGCTACCCCAGATGACGTAGTCGATGCCGGCGCGCACCAGCGCCTGTTCAATGCCTCGGCTCAGGTAACTGGCGCGATAGAGGATGGCGAAGTCGCTGAGGGAGGGGGTCTGTTGCCGCTCGGAGCCAAGCTTGGCTCCAACATCAACAGAGGAGGGAACGGCAGGGGAAGGAACGGAGCTGGCGTCGGAAAGAGGGCAGAGGTCACGGATCTTGGCGACAATCCAGCGGGCCTCCTCCTCGTCGCTGCGCCCGTGGAAATGGGTGACCTTGGTGCCGCCGCTGCGTGTGGTAAAGAGATTCTTCGGCACGCGGTTGCGATTGCGCCTGATTACCGAATTGGCCACGTCGAGGATGGATGAAGTGGAGCGGTAGTTCTGGTCGAGGACAATGGTCTTGTCGTTTTGGAATTCGATGAACATCTTGGGTTTGGCGCCACGCCATTCGTAAATGGCCTGATCGGGGTCACCCACGATGAAGAGGTTGTGGTGGATGCCCTGCAACGTCTCGACGATTGTCCAGTCACTTTTGTTACAGTCTTGCGCTTCGTCGAGCATGATATACTCCATTTCGTTCTGCCAGTATTGGCAGGCATCGGGAAAGCGCTTGAGGATATGGATGGTGAAGAAGATGAGGTCCTGGAAGTCGAGACCAAGCGTCTTCTTTTGCAACTGCAAGTAACGGGCAAAGGTCATGTCGTTGGCTTGCTCGGGGTCGAGGGCTGATGCATCAAAGCTCTCGCTGAGCCCTTCGGTGAGCATCATACGGTCGATGTAGTTGGGCTGTTGCAGGAATAGAGCCACCTTCTTGTTTGCCGTCGCGTCGAGGAATTGCCCCACGGTTTCGACCGTTCGATTGAGGCCGAGTTCCTCCATGACCTGCTTGGCGAGTTGCTTCTGGTCGTCATCATCGAGTATGGTGAACGACTTGGGATAACCGAGACGATGAATCTCTTGACGCAGGAACTTAACGCAGAAACCGTGGATGGTGCAGACGAAGTCGTTGTAATCACCGCTGCCCACCAAGCGATGGATGCGTTGGCGCATCTCCTGTGCAGCCTTGTTGGTGAAGGTGAGGCAGAGGATGTTGGCAGGATCGACACCCAGCACGTTGACCAGATAGGCATAGCGACAGGTGAGCGCCTTGGTCTTGCCTGACCCCGCTCCGGCCACCACTCGGATTCTGCCCTCGGTGGCCTCTACTGCCTCACGTTGCCTGTGGTTGAGGTTAGATGTGTAGTCTTCGTATTGCATCTTTTTTCGGAGGACTCGGAGTGATCGGAGTATTCGGAGTACTCTGATTACTCTGATTACTCAGATTACTCGGAATATCTCGGAGAGTTCTGGTTACTCGGAGTGGTTTTGGTCGGGCTTCTTTTGCCAGGATTCTTGCTTGGCGAGCCATTCCTCGTAAGTGCGCTTCCAGCGGTTGTGGGTCCACAACCAATACTGAGGTGCTTCGAGGATGTTCTTCTCGAGCATGCGGGTATATAGTTCGGTGATCTCGAATTCTTTTGTCTGCTTGCAGTCGCGTGCCATGAGCTTACAGGTCGCCTTCCAATAGCCACGACGCAGACGTTCGATGTGAACGTAGTAAGCATCCATGTCGAACTGGCGCGTGAGGCGTTCGGCACCCGTGAAGATGGGCGTCTTGGGATGGTTGAGGAAGGGCGTCCAGTAGTGTATGTTGCGCCAATGTGGAACTTGGTCGGCGATGAAACCTACGAGCACGGGTATGCCCTGCTGACGATAGCGGACAATGTGGCGCACCGACTGCTCTACGGGGATGTTGAAACTTCCCATGCGCTGGCGGATGTATCCCATCAGGCGGTCCATGGTAGGATTTTCGAGTGGATGGTAAAGCTGGGTACCTATGCCTATCGATGGGTCATACCAGAGTGGCATGGAGCTGATCCATTCCCAGTTGCCATAGTGGCCGAGATAGATGGCGCAGCTCTTGCCACGCCGACACGAGTCGATAACGGGTTCGAGCTGCTCGAACTTCATGCGTCGACGCATCTCGTCGGGCGTGATGGAGATGAACTTGACAGCCTCGACCAACAGGTCGCAGAAGTAGTGGTAGAATTCCCTTTCAATCTTCCGGAGTTCGGCTTCGCTCTTGTCGGGGAAGCTGGCGGTGAGGTTATGACGCACGACGTGCCGACGATAACGCACCACGCGATAGATGAGCAGATAAAACACATCGGACCAGAAGTAGTGCCACCACATCGGCAGCAGTGACACGGCGTAGAGCGGCACGAGGATGATGTAGTATAGTGCTCGGTAGAAGAGGTTGTCTTTCTTTTTGGCCATTGGTAAGATTATTTGTCGGAGTGGTCGGAGTACTCGGATTACTCTGATTACTCGGATTACTCCGATGTGGGTTGAGGGATCTTTATCACCAGGCTATCGTTGACCATTCGCTGCATATAGCTTTGGATGATTGCTTTGGTGCGCTGGAGGCGAGAATTGAGGATGGACTGTGCTGCAGGGTCGTCCTTGAGGTTGTGGGTCTGGTACCAGTCGCCCAGGATATCATAGAGAGCGCGAGGCTCCTGACCGTCGAACTGCAGTAGGTATCCGTCTTCGACATATTGGTAGATGCCTCCCGAGTAGTTGATGGCCCACGTTTGTTGGTCGGGCGTAGTGAGCAGGTCGCAACCGAAAGCCACGTAAGGCTCGTCGTAATGAAGTGCCGATAGTACGGTGGGCATCACATCGATCTGCTGGGCTATGGCGTGGCGACGCTGTGGAGGTACAAGGGTGCCCGTGGGGTCGAAGAGAATGAAGGGAGAGCCGAAGTAACCGAGGTCGGTCTGGTAATAGGCTTGGTCGGTGAGATTGGTGTGATCGCCGGCGATGACAAAAAGGGTGCGTTCGTACCAGGGTTCGCTGCCGATGCGCTCGAAGAACCGTCGCAGCGAATGGTCAAGGTAACGGATGCACTTGTGCATGGCGATGCCTTCCTCGGGGAAGGTGTCGCGATATTGCTCGGGTATGGCAAAGGGATGGTGCGACGAGGCGGTGAAGACCGTAGTCATGAACGGTTCCTTCATCTCGGACATCTTCTTGCCATAGAACTGGAGGAATGGCTCATCCCAGATGGCCCAAGTGCCATCGAAGTCATTCTCGCCGTTGAAGTTCGGGTCGGCATCGAATTCGGTGCGCCCATAATAGGCATCGAAGCCCGTGGCGCGGCTGAAGGCCTGGAAGCCCATCGACCCGTTTTGTGCACCATGGAAGAAAGCCGTTTGATATCCCTTGGCACCGAGGCTGCGTGCCAGACCGCCCACTTCGTTGAGTGAAGCGGAGGTGAGGAAGAAGGGTTCAACGAACATCGGAATACCGCTGAGGATGGAGGGCATGGCATCGATGGACTTACGTCCGTTGGCAAACGACCAGTCGGTGGTGAACGAATGACGACAAATCTGGTCGATAAAGGGCGTATAGCCTTGATAATTGTCGCCGCATTGGCCCAAGTCGTTGAGCTCGCCGATGTACTCGCGACCCAAGCTCTCGACGATGATGACGACAACATTGCGCGGCACGAAGGCGGCTGTGTCGGCAGGATAATGCTCGGGAGTGAAGATAGCATCGAGTTCCTCTTGAGAATCGAAATAGCCTGGATCAACGAAGGTCTTTTTGCCGAAGGTGCGGATGATGGAGAATGGCGTGTTGAGCACGATGGCAGCATCGGCAGGACGGCTGACGTATTGGTTGGCGTTGGAGATGGTAATGGGTCGAACAGCCTTGGTAAAACCTCCGCGCATACCGCCCACAGTGAGTCCCGCCATAATGAGGAGAGCGGCAATAAGGATGGGGTAGTAGGAGCGAAGACGGATGGGCTTGCCTTCATCCTCTTGGCGGCAGGGCAGGACGTACAGCTTGTACATCGCCCAAATCATCAAGACAAACAGGAGGACGAGATACCAGCTGTGAAGGAGTTCGGTGCCAACGACGTCGCCCAGATTGCCTTCGTTGGAGAACTCGTTGAAGACCGTGGCTGTGGTACGACGACCCGTGAAGGGGAAATAGACGGCATCAGCAAGGTTGGCGATGATACCGATGCCATTGAACACCAGGAAGACGATACGTACGATGCGATGATAGCTTGCGTTCTCCTTCTTGTGGAAAGGCAGGAACATCAATAGCAGATAGAGCGCATTGAGGTATAGCAGAGCCGATGTGTCAAACATCAAGGATCCTGCCAGCAGGTCACCCAATGAAGTCTGGGCTATCCCTTCCTGGAAGGCAGTCCAGTTGATGGCAACATAGACGATGCGGCAAATCATGAAGGCCACGTAGGCCAGAATCATATTGAACAGATAGGCAAGAATAATGCCTGGTGCCGTGCGGCGGAGAGTCTTAATCATCATTGTATATAAAAAAACGCTGCAAAGTTAGCCTTTATTTCGCAAAATGCCAAATGAATTGCGCATAATTTCGTTGAAATTTTGCGAATTTGATTATTTGGCGGTCTAAGTTTTGCAGTTTTCTTTTCTTTTTGTTACCTTTGCGGCGGTTTTTGCAGGAATCTGGATATGATAGAAGCTCTAGAGGTTCTAGATTTTCTAGATAATCTAGATTCTCTAGAAATAATAATCGTTATGAGGAAGCTGATAATAATCTTTGTTTCAATAGTGGGCTTTTTCCTGGTGGGAACGCTCATATTCATGTTGTATCACTTTGGGATTTACGGACAGTATAGCATAAAAGACTGGCTGCAGGTGATGATTCACAGCATACCGCAGGACCTTACCACGGCGGGTTATGTAGTGGCTCTTCCATTGGTTTTGAAGTTGGTGCACATCTGGGTGCCCGGCGACTGGTATCGTCACGTGCTGTACTGGCTGTTTGGAGTGCTGTTCTTCCTGGTTCTGCTATTGTGGGCCACCGATCTGATGTTGTTCGGCCATTGGGGCTTCCGTCTTGATGCGACACCAATGATTTACCTGATTGACAATCCCGCCGAGGCTTTGGCATCGGCTCCGTGGTGGTGGTATGTGGTGGGCATCGGCATTATTGCCCTGATTGTCTATGGCATCGAACGACTTTTGCATAAGCTATTGCCCCCACCGCCGAGCAGCTATAGTCACTTGTGGCGTGAGGCAGCCGCCAATCGTCCCGAACCGCTCGGGAAGCGGGTACTCCATACGTTGGGCGGTTTGCTGCTGGCAGGACTTACATTCCTTTGTATCCGTGGCGGTGTGAGCGAGAGTACGATGAATGTTGGTCGAGCCTATTTCTCGACAGAGATGAATTTGAATCAAGCGGCGGTCAACCCTGTGTTCTCATTCTTCTACTCGTTGGGCAAGCAGAAGAACTATGGCGAGATGTATCGTTTCATGAGCGACGAGGAATGTGATGCGGCATTGGAAGAACTCAATCGGATGGCCGTCCAGGCTACGGATTCCGCACAGATGACTCGTCCGAAGCTATTGAAGACCAATCGCCCCAACATCCTGCTCATCGTCCTTGAGAGTTTCAGCGGCAAGGCATGTCATGCCCTCTATCCTGATGCTGACCCGCGTGTGATGCCTGAGCTCACGCGCCTCTACCGTGAGGGATTGGGTTGGACGCGCTTTTATGCCACCTCGTGGCGCACCGACCGTGGCTTGGCATCGATCCTTGCCAGTTATCCCGCCCAGCCCACCACGACGGTGATGAAGGACCAATCGAAATGTAACCATTTGCAGTATCTGCCCCAGCGACTGAAGGAGGTGGGCTATCGCCCGCAGTTCGTCTATGGCGGCGATGTCAACTTCACCAATATGCTCGGCTTCCTTCGTATGGGAGGTGTCGAGGAAGTGATTAACATGAATGACTTCACGCGTGCCGAACGTATGCAGCAGTGGGGAGCCCCTGATCATGTGGTGTATGACCGCGTCTTCAAGAGTATTGAAGAAGAAGTGAAGCGGGGTAACGAAAGTAAAAAAGAGGGTGAAGAAGGCTACAATCCCTTCTTCAAGGTTGTGCTTTCGTTGTCGAGCCACGAGCCGTTCGATGTGCCTTCGTTCCAACGACTGGAGCATCCGTTTGCCAATTCGTTTGCCTATGCAGATTCATGTTTGGGCAACTTCATCGACAGACTTAAGGCAGATACAGCCCTTTGGAACAACCTGCTTGTCGTAGCCATGCCCGATCATTGCAGTTATTATCCGGAGGGTGTGGAATTTCAGGAACCCGACAGATATCATATTCCGATGGTGTGGACGGGTGGCGCCTTGCAACTGCCTTTGAACAGCGACAGTACCGTGATACATACGATTGACGTGCTTGGCGACCAGACGGACTTCGCCGCGACCTTGTTGGGTCAGATGGGCATTCATCATGAGGATTTCAACTTCAGCAAGGATTTGCTCGACCCGATGTCGCCTCGTTATGCATTCTATGACTATCCCGATGGCTTCGGACTTCTGGCTGATGTATGCGATACGACGGGTGTCCGGTCAATCTGTTATGTGCAGGACAACAAACAGAAGGATGTGCCGCTCAAATGGAGCAACGATCCCGAAGGACAGGCATGTCGCTGGGGCAGGGCTTTTCTGCAGCGGCTGTTTGATGATCTGGATAAACGATAATGGCAGCCAAACTTGGCTGCCAAAAGAACGAATGGGGCGAATGATGGCGTAATCAAACCAAGGCAATCTCGTTGTAGAGGTCGTGGAGCTGCTCGGTGAGGGAGCGTGGGTCAAAATGGCTGCGCGCATATTCTTCGGCCACTTCGGCTAGGCGTTGGGCCATACTGCTGTCGTCGAGCAATTCCGTGAGATACTTGTGGATTGATTCGACATCGTCGGGATCGCAGAGCAATGCGCCGGGTCCAGCAGCTTCGGGAAGTGAACTGACGTTGCTGGTCAAGATGGGACATTGTTGGAGCGCGGCTTCGACTACGGGAAGACCGAACCCCTCGTAATGTGAGGGATAGGCCATGAGGAGCGCTTTGGAATAGAGGGCTTGCAGCACTTTGTTGTCGCTGACACGAGTCTCGATGCGGACATACTGCTCGAGATGATGCTTTGCGATGTAGTTCAATACGTCCTGCTTGTATTCACGGCCATTGCCGACGACAAGGAGCGGCGGGCGCTGTTCGGTAGGGATAAGTTCGAGTGCCTGTACGAGCCCCAGGAGGTTCTTGCGGCTATTGATGCTGCCCACATTGAGAATGAAGTCTTGAGGAAGGGATGACGAGATCATGCCCGAAGCCACTGCGTCGGCAATGAGCTTGTCGGCTTCCTCTTGAGAGAGGGGCTTGTAGAAAAGATCCTGAACGGGTTGATAGATGACCGAAATCTTGACTTCTGGAATGTCGTAGAAACGGATGATATCCTTCTTGGTGCTCTCGGATATGGCAATCACATGATTGGCCACGTGGCAGCTGCGTCCGTACTTGAAGTCATAGATCTGGCGATCGAGCCAATGATACATTTGCGGATAAGTGCGCCAAGCGACATCGTGGAAGGTAAGTATGGAGCGGACGCCGCTCTTCAGGATATCGGAAGGCAGTTCGTTGGAAAGACCATGGAACAACGTGCAACCGTCGCGAGCCGCCTTTCTTCCCAATTTGAAGGTGCGCGAGAATGTCTTCTCGTCATAAAGGAGATAGTCATCGTCGGGATAGAGTGCTTGCAATCCTTTGATGATGGATCGGCTGTAGTTACCGAGTCCAGTGTGGTTGTGGTAATAGCGTTTGGCGTCGAAACCGATTTTCATGTTATTTTATTTTGTCAAATCCCTCACCGAACACGCCTTGGCAGAACGATTGGCTGACCATGGCCTTGGGATCGATGGCCTTGATAAGGTTGAATACATACTGGCTCTCGTATTTGCGACAGAGCACCATCAGGACTTCCACGTCGGTTTTCGAGTACCAGCCTTCGCCATGCAGGATGGTCACACCGCGATGCAGGCTGTTGTTCATGGCATCGGCAATCTTCTCGTAGCGTTTGGAGATGATGAGGAACTGCACGGTCTGATGCGTGCCCTTGACGACATAATCGATCATGAACGATGCGACAAGTACGAAGCAGACGCCATAGACGATGATTTCGGCAGAGTGGAAGAGGAAGTAAGAGCTGGAGATGATGCAGATATCGGTGAGCTGCAGGGCACGTCCGAGCGACATGCGCGAGAACTTGCTGATAAGGGCTACGACAATGTCGGTGCCACCTGTCGATCCATTGTGTACGAAAGCCAATCCCAGACCAGCGCCGCCCAATAGTCCGGCAATCAGGACGTGCATGAACTTGTCTTCGCCTGCGGTGATGATGGGATGCGCTTCGAAGATGGGTTGCATCACGCCGATGGTGAGCGATAGCAAGGTCACGCCGATGATGGTGCGGAAAGTGAATTCCTTGCTGATGAAGCGAAAAGCGATGGCCAACAGGATGGCGTTGATGACCCACAGCATGATGGCGGGGTTCCATCCCAACGAATAGTAGAAGAGGGTGGAGATACCGGTCACACCTCCCATCACAATCTTTTCAGGTAACAAAAAAGCACAATAGCCAATGCTGTAAAGACAAATGCCGATGAAGATGAAGATGTAGTCTTTGGCCATCTGATTCAGCTGGCGTTTCTGGATGATTTTTGCGAATTTGGACATAGCTTTATTAGTGGATAGTGACCATAGTGGCACCGAAGCCATACTGCTGGAAGGATGCATCCTGGTAGTCACACTTGGGATAATGCAGTTTGAGTTCGTCGATGACGGCCTTGCGGAGAACACCTTCGCCCTTGCCATGGATGAAGACGATCTTCTGCCCCTTGGCATGCTTATAGGAATCCATCGTCTGACGGAAGATGTGGAGCTGGTGACGCAGCATGTCGGCATTGTTCATGCCGGCCGTGCTATCGACAAGTTGGTTGATGTGCAAATCGACCTCGATGATGCCGTTGCGCAACACCTCGTAAGGATTGGTCTTGATGGCCTGGTGTACGCCACCCTTGCCCTGTTTCTGCTGTTCGGCACTTTGGTACTGTGCCTTGAGCAGTTGCAGCTTGAGATTGCTCATCTCTGCCTCCAGCTCGTGGATCTTCGCCTTGAGCTGGCTGTTCTCCTCCTTGAGCTTATCGACCTCGGTCATCGCGTCGCGTGCCGCTTTTTGGGCACGTGTCAGCGGGGCTTGATGAACGGGAGCATGACCAGCTTGACGATCATCGTCCTCTTGGCTGACTACGACGCACTGCGAAGCCAAAGTCGGGATCTCAAACCCATCTTCGTCCTCCACCATCACAAGACCATTATCGTTGAAGCTCTTGACGATGCCACCGCCTTGGGCATCGAGGAATCTGACTCTATCTCCGATTTTCATTTTCAATCTTATTTGGGCACAAAGATAGGGGATTTTGCACAATTTGCCAAATAAATTTGGGAAATTATTATTTTCGCTCTATCTTTGCAGCCGAAAATTCAGTTGAACGTTACACATTTTTAAAATATAATGATTAATCCCCGTAATCTTGAAATAAAAAATTACGATTATAACCTCCCCGAAGAACGAATTGCGAAATACCCTCTCGCTCAGCGCGACTCAAGCAAGCTGTTGGTATGGAACGGAGAGATTGAGGAGCATCACTTCTGCGACCTGCCTGCACAGATTCCTGCCGGCTCGATGATTGTCTTCAACAATACAAAGGTGATACAGGCACGTCTGCACTTCCGTAAGCCTACGGGAGGCATCGTCGAAGTATTCTGTCTGGAGCCTGAGTCCCCGAAAGATTATCAGCAGAACTTCGCCAGCGAATCGGAATGCACCTGGACTTGTCTTGTGGGAAACAGCAAGAAGTGGAAGGAGGGGGCTCTTTCGTTGAGCGTAACCATGTCCGACGGCAAGACGGTAACTTTATATTGCGAACGTGCTGGTAGCCTTGGCCCAAGCCAATTGATACGTTTCTATTGGAAACAGCCTGATGCCGAGTCGGCAGTCAGTTTCGCGCAGCTTCTCGATGCAATGGGCGAGCTGCCCATCCCACCGTATCTCAATCGTGCCACCGAAGAGAAGGACAAGGAGACCTATCAAACCGTCTATTCGCGAATCAAGGGCAGTGTGGCTGCACCGACGGCTGGTTTGCACTATACGCCGGAGGTGCTTGATGCCTTGCGACAGAAGGGTATCGGGTTGGAATATCTGACGCTCCACGTGGGAGCCGGCACCTTCAAGCCCGTCAAGAGCGAGACGATAGAGGGGCATGACATGCACACCGAATTCATTTCGGTGCCCAAGTCGGTCATCGCTGACATCCTTGACTTCGAAATGCATCATGCGGAAGGGGCTTTGCTGGTGGCCACAGGGACTACGAGCGTGCGTACGCTGGAGAGTTTGTTCTATATTGGAGAGAAACTATCGACGATGGACGACTTCAAGGCCGTTCATGCGGAAGACCTCATCGTTCACCAATGGGAGCCCTACGATGAGGAACATACCTTGAGCCTGGAGGAATCTTTGTCCATTATCCTCGATTATCTCGATGCAACGGGGCAGGAGCAGTTGGTTACGGCTACGCAGATCCTGATTGCCCCAGGTTTCAAGTTCCGTCTGGTGGAGGCCATGGTCACCAATTTCCACATGCCTCAGAGCACCTTATTGCTGCTTGTAAGCGCATTTGTCGATGGCGACAGTCTTGTGGGTGAGCATTGGCACAGCATCTATCGCTACGCCCTTGCTCATGACTTCCGTTTCCTTAGTTACGGCGATTCCAGCCTGCTTTTCAAGCAGCGTTAGCGCAGGTTGCACAGTTAAAAAGCAAAGTCTATTTGTCAAACATTGGGCCTAAATAACTTTTTTGCATAGATATTGCTCCTAAATTGCACAACATTAGGCAAAAAACTATATCTTTGCAATGTCGTTTAAGACAAGTGTGTTCCTCTAATTTCATTATTCACAAACTTTTAAAATTAATAAGATAAAAAGATGACAAATGTAGCTATCAACGGTTTTGGTCGTATCGGCCGTCTCGCTTTCCGTCAGATGTTTGAGGCAGAGGGTTATGAAGTAGTTGCTATCAACGACCTCACCAGCCCAAAGATGCTTGCACACCTTCTCAAGTATGATACCGCTCAGGGTGGTTTCGCTGGCAAGTTCGGCGAGGGCAAGCACACTGTTACATATAAGGATGCTGTATTGGCAGAGGACGGCAAGACCGTTGTTACTCCTGGTTCTATCACTGTTGACGGCAAGGAGATCACCATCTATGCCAAGCCAAATGCAGCTGAGCTTCCCTGGGGCGAACTCAATGTAGATGTAGTGCTCGAGTGCACAGGT